>NZ_JBEZFV010000011.1:0-214812 GCF_040649655.1 Micromonospora sp. NPDC048905
GGCGGCGCGCATCGGCCGGGCCGACCCGGCCGACGCCCGGGCGGTGCCGGGCGAGATCGCCCACTCGATCGTGCCGATCGCGGTGGGCTACGTGGTGGCGCACTACTACTCGCTGCTGATCCTGGAAGGCCAACGCACCGTCGCGCTGCTCTCCGACCCGCTGGGCACCGGCGCCAACTGGCTCGGCACCGCCGGCTGGGAGCCGCACACCGGGCTGGTCACGCCCTCCGGGGTGGCCACCCTCCAGATCACCGTCATCATCCTGGGACACCTGGTCGGCACGCTGCTCGCCCACGACCGCGCCCTGTACCTGTTCCCCAGGGCTCGGGCGGTGGCCGGTCAACTCCCGCTGCTGGCGCTGATGGTCGCGTACACCGTCGGCGGTCTGCTGCTGCTCTACGCGGGGTAGTCCCGTCCGGCTCCGACCAGTGCGTCATGATGACCCGTGGACACCGATCTTCAGCACTACCTCGACGACCTGGTCGCCGCCGCCCGCGACGTGCTCGGAGCCGACCTGGTCGGCGCGTACGCGGCCGGTTCGGTGGGGCTCGGCGCGTACCAGGCCGGCCGCAGCGACGTGGACGTGGCGTTGGTCAGCGCCGGGCCGCTCAGCGACGCCACCAAACGGACCTTGGTGGCCCGGCTGCGGCACGAAGCCCTGCCCTGCCCGGCGCGCGGGCTGGAGCTGGTCGCGTACCGGCGTGCGGTGGCCGCCTCCGGGACCCCCGAGCCGGGCTTCGAGGTCGAACTGAACACCGGCCCCGGCATGCCGTTCCGGTGCACCCTCGACCCCGCCGACCGGCCGGCCGCTGACGGCCGCTTCTGGTACGGCCTCGACCGCAGCATCCTGCACCAGAGTGGACTGCCGCTGCTCGGCCCGCCGGCGCGGCAGGTCTTCGCCGACCTCGCCCCCGCCGACCTGCGCCGCCTGCTCGTCGACGCGCTCACCTGGTGGCTGGCCCTACCGACACCGCCGGACGACCAACCCGCACCCGGCACGGAGGACGCCGTGCTCGGCGCCTGCCGGTCGCTGGTGCGCCACCGCGACGGCGTCTGGCTGGCCAAGGTCGCGGCAGGTCAGCGGCTGATCGCCGCCGACGACCCGGCCGAGGTGATCCGTCAGGCGATCGCCGCACGGCACGGCGGCCCGCCACCCACCGGGGCGCAGGCCCGCGCCTTCCAACAACGGGTACGCGACGAGATCGCCGCCGCGTAGGCGGGTCTTGCGGCACTCAGCGGACCGGGCGGGACTGGAGCGAGGCGAAGAGCAGGTTGAGCCCCTCGGTCATGGTCGGGTGGGTGATGATCGCGTCGCGCAGTGCGGTCCACGGCATCCCGGCGAGCATGGCCAGCTGCACCGAGGTGATCACCTCACCGGCCTCGGCGCCGAGCAGCGCCGCGCCGAGGATCCGGTCGGTGCTGGTGTCGATGACCGCCTTCCACATGCCCTGGGTCTGGCGCAGGGTGCGCGCCCGGGGGATCGCGGCGACCGGCAGGTGGGCGACCTGGATGTCGTACCCGGCGCGGCTCGCCTCGGTCTCGGTGAGCCCGACCCGGGCCAGCTCCGGGGTGGTGAAGACGGTGTACGGGATCACCCGGTCGGCGGTGCTGCGTTCCCCACCCGCGAGGTTGGCGCGGATGATCCGGTAGTCGTCCAGCGAGACGTGGGTGAACTGCGGGCTGCCGGCGACGTCGCCGGCCGTCCAGGTCCGCTCGGCGCTGGTGCGCAGGTACTCGTCGACGAGCACGAAGCCCCGCTCGTTGAGGCGTACGCCGGCCACGTCCAGGCCGAGTCCGTCGGTGACCGG
The DNA here is from genome assembly GCF_040649655.1 of Micromonospora sp. NPDC048905. Lineage (NCBI taxonomy): Bacteria > Bacillati > Actinomycetota > Actinomycetes > Micromonosporales > Micromonosporaceae > Micromonospora > Micromonospora sp. NPDC048905. The sequence continues at coordinate 1,809 of NZ_JBEZFV010000011.1, forward strand.
TTCCCGGCCGGCCGCCACCAGCACGTCATCCCCGGTCACCAGGCTGCCGTCGTCGAGCGTCACCCGGAGCCTGCCGTCGACGTCACGGTCGACGCGGGCGACGGCGATGCCGACGCGGACGTCGATGCCGTCGTCGAGGAACACGCGCAGCACCGCGTCGCTCATGTCGGGATCCTCCCGGGGGAGCAGCCGCGGGCCGCCCTCGATGAGCGTCACCGCGCTGCCGAACGACGCGAACATCTGCGCGAACTCCACCCCGACGGTGCCGCCGCCGAGCACCACCAGCCGGGCCGGCAGCCGATCCAGATGCAGCAGCTCGTCGCTTGTCAGCACCCCGGCCTCGGCCATCCCGGGCACCGAGGGCAGATGCGGACGCGTACCCGTGTTGATGACCACGTCGTCGCCGCGCAGCAGCCGCTCACCGCCGTCGGCGAGGGACACCCGCACGGTCCGGGGGCCGACGAACCGGGCCTCGCCGATCACCAGGTGCAGGCCGGAGTCGAGGAACTGCTGCCGGTTGGCGGCCACCATCCCCTCGACCACGTCCTGCTTGTGCGCGCGCAGCAGGTCCACGTCGACCCGGCCGCCGTCGACCGTCAGGCCGAGCGCGGACGCGTCACGTAGCAGGCGCGCCGCCCGTGCGCTGGTCACCAGCGCCTTCGTCGGGATGCACGCGACGTTGATGCAGCTGCCGCCGATCATGCCGCGTTCGACCATGGCGACCCGTTGCCCGGAGCGGGCGACGTCCATGCTCAACGTCTTCCCGGCCTTGCCGCCGCCGACGACGAGCAGGTCGAACTCCTCCGGTTGGTCGGTCACCGGGTGCTCCTCTCGGTCACCGGGCAGGCCGGCGGCCACCGCTGGTGCGCGGCGGCCAGCCCAGCCTGCCAGTTGAGAGCAGGTCGGCGGCCCCGTTCCGCGCAGAATCGTCCCAGGTCGCCGCCGTCGAAGGCGGTCGTCAAGGTTTCCGGGTCGGCACCGCTCTCGACCTGGTCAGGGCGGGCGGTGCCAGTGTTGGTAGGGGATCATTCGTGGATGGGTGACATCCCGCTTCGGGTCCGGGCCCGGGTCCGCCACGAGCCGGACCGCTCCTACGCGGTGCTTGTCGAAGGACCCGAGGGAGAGGTGCAGGTCGGCGTCACCCGCAGCACGAGGGAGGTGCGCACGCTCGCCCGCGAGGGCGCGGCACGCCTGTTCGACGTGCCGACGGATCGGATCGCCGAGCGGCACCTGGACGTGGAGATCCCGCAGCCGCCCTACGGGCGCGACGGCCAGTGGGTGCGGATCGTCTCGGCCGGTGCATCCACCGCCGCGGACGACCTCGCCGACCTCGGGGTGGCGGGGCAGGCGCACTGGTTCGGGCACGAGGGTGCCTGGTTCGTCACGGTGGCCGGCTCCGGCACCGCCATCCACCCCAGCGAGCACCTCGACTTCGCCCCCGTCCTCACCGCTGCGGAGGTCGCCGAGCTGCGGAGCTATCTGGCTCGGTCAGCCCCACCTCCCTCGTGAGGCGGGGCGTCGGCCGACGAGGCACCAGTCCGGGGTGCGGCCGCGCTGTTCTGGGCAATCAGAGCCATCCACCTCTCCTGCGTCGACCGGGAGGGCGAGCGCTGATTCACACGGCCACCACGGCGCGGCTGATCGTGTTCAGTTCGGTGGCTGGCGATCGGGTTGTCGTCCCGGGACCGTGCGAGTTCGCTGCGGACCCGGGACGACCGTGGTCGAGGTCAGTGCCGGGCCGCGCCGTTCTCGCTGACCGGCTGTCCGAAGGCGAGGAACGGCACGGGCGTCGGGGCGTCCGGTCGGGTGAAGATCCGCTCGGGCTCCTGGACGTGCCCGTCGGGGCCGGTCGCCCGGTCGGCGGACGCGGTCACCGGCTCGTCCACCGTGGTCGGTCGGTCGGAGCGCTCACCGTCGGACGGGTCGGCACCGGACCGGTCGCCCCTCGACTGATCAGTAACGGACTGGTCGTTGCCGGGTTGGTCGCTCTCGGCCCGCCCGCCCCCGTCCCGGTCGACGAAGGGCCGGTCGGTGCTCGGCCGGTCAGCGGTCGGCCGGTCGAGGTGGGACCGGGTGCCGACCATAGGGTACTCGGCGGTCTCCGGACCACCGGCTGCCGCCGCCATGACCGCGGCGGCGGCGAGGTCGGCGACCCGCTTCGCCTCGCGCTGCACCCGGGCGCGTACCTCCTTGGCGTGCCGCTCGGCGGAGTCGCCGGCGCGACGGGCCTCCTCCAGCCGGGCGCTCTCGGCGGTGAGGTCCCGGCGGACCTCGCTGAGCCGCTGCTGCATCCGCGACAGCTCGTTCTCCAGCGTCTCACCCTCCTGCTGGATCTCCGCGAGCTGCTGGCGGGCGGTGTCCAGTTCGGCGTGCAGCTCCTCGGCCTCCTGCCGGCGCTCCTCGATGTCCTGCTGGAGGGCGGTGAGTTGCTCCTGGTGACTGGCAGCCTGCTCGTCGGCCCGGTTACGCAGTTCGGTGACGTGCTGCTCGGCCTCGGCCAGCAGAGCGGCGATCTGCTGCTCGGTGGCGCTGCGCTGCTCGGCGAGCTCCTGCTCGGTGGCTGCCTGCTGCTCGGCGATGTCCTGCTCGGCGGCGGTCCGCCGCTCGTTGACCTCCCGCTCCACGCTGGCCTGCCACTGGGCCATCTCCTGCTGGTTCTTGGCGCGGGCCGACTGGAGTTCCTGCTGGATCTGGGTACGGGCCGACTTCATCAGCGCGTCGGCGGCGACCCGGGTCTGGTTGAGCTGCTGGGCGCTCTGCTCGGTGATCCGTTTCGCCTCGTGCTGGGCGCGCTCGTGGGCGGCCTCACCGTCGGCGCGCAACTGCTCGGCGTGCTCGCGGATCGCGGTCAACTCGGCCTCGGCCAGCGTGCGCCGCTCCTCGTGCGCCTGCTCCTGTTCGGAACGTCGCGTCGCCAACTCCTCGGACAGGTCCTGCCGTGCCTGCGCGGCCCGCTCCCGGGTGTCGGTGAGGATCCGCTCCGACTCGCTGCGCAACTCGTTCGCCCGGTCGGTGGCCGACTCGATGATCATCGCGGCCTGCTTGTCGGCGAGCGTCATGATCTCGGCGACCATCGGACCCAGATCGTGGATCGAGGCGCGGTCCACCTGCACTGGTTGCTCCCGCATCTCGGCCAGTTCGGTGCGCAACCGCTGCACCTCGGCGGTCAGCTCCCGGACCCGGACCGCGGAGCGGCCGTGCTCGCCGCTCAGCATCGTGATCTGGCCGTCGAGCTGCTCCAGGTGCCGGTCCACCTGGCGTTTGTCATAGCCGCGCAGGGCGAGCTCGAAGCTCGGCCGCGAGGCCGCATCGTCGCGTGCTGCGTGCGGCTCAGCGCCGATGGACATGCACCATCCTCCGTACGATCGGGGGCGTGCGGGTGGGCGGTCGCCTGCCCCGCGGGCCGTCAGTGTGGCGCAACGCTACCGCCGAGCCCACCACATGCGAAGTCCCGCCCCACCACGTCTCGTATCGTCCCCCGCTCCCGCATCGATCATGGAGTTGTGGTGGCTGACATAGGTGGTGGACCACCATCATTCCGGCACCACCACTCCATGATCGACGGGTTTCGGGTGGGGCTAGCGGCGGCGGGCCAGCAGGACCGCGTCGTGCAGGGTGAGGGGCTGGCCGTCCGGGTCGTTGGCTGGGCGGGGGCGGGCCTCAGCGGTCAGCACCTCCCAAACCGTCGGGTCCAGGGTGGCGGCCACGTCCTCCGCGGTGAACATCATGTCCGGCATGTGCATCCGGCGCGCCGACGTCCACAGATCCGACGGGTGGTGCCCGACGATCAGCAAAAGGCCTCCCGGCACCACCGCCTCGGCCAGCCGGGCGAACAACTCCCGCCGCTGCACCGGGGGCAGGTGCATGAACTGCGACGACACCAGGTCGTACGCCTGCTCGGCGGGCGGCTTGTCGCGCAGGTCGGCATGGGTGAACTCGATCCGGTCGCCGACGCCGACGGTGTCGGCGTGCGTGGCGGCCCGGCTCAACGCGGTGCTGGAGATGTCCACCGCCGTCACCCGCCAGCCCCGCTCGGCCAGCCACACCGCGTCACCGCCCTCACCGCTGCCCACGTCCAGCGCGCGCCCCGGCGTCAGGTCCGCGACCTCGGCGACCAACTGCGGGTTGGGCCGGCCGCTCCACACCGAGGGCCGGGACTGGTAGCGCTCCTCCCACGCCGGCTCCTCGAACGCCGTGGCCACCACCTGGCGGTACGCGGTCACCGCCGCACGGGTGTCCTCGGCGATGAGATCGGCGTTGATCGCCGCGGCGGCGGTGAGGCCGGCCGCGGCGGACGTGATCACCTGGCCACGGATGTCGGCCACGTTGCCGGCCACCCAGACGCCCGGGACGCTCGTCGCGCCGGTGGGATCGGCAGGGATCTGGGCGCCGATGACGTGCTCGCCCATCATCAGCTCTTCCGGCGCGAGGCCCAGCCCCACCAGCAGGCTGGCGCGAGGAGTCAGCCGGGTCGCGACCACCACCGCGTCCAGCGCCACCACCCGGCCGTCGGCCAGCCGTACGCCGGTCAGCTTGTCCTCGGTCACCTCCAGCGCGGCGACCGGACCCGGCACCACCGCGATGCTCCGGGCGGCGAGCCGTTCGGCGGTCTCCGCATCCGGCGCCGGGGCGTCGTGCAGGAGGAGCAGCACGCTGGAACTCCACTGTCGCCACATCTCGGCCTGGTGCACGGCCAGCGGCCCGGTCGCCAGCACGCCGATGCGCCGGTCCCGGACCTCCCAGCCATGGCAGTACGGGCAGTGCAGCACGTCGCGGCCCCACCGCTCGGCCACGCCGGGCACGCCGGGCAGCTCGTCGGTCAGCCCGGTGGTCACCAGCAGCCGACGGGCCCGCACCGCACTCCCGTCGTCGAGGTCGAGCCGGAATCCGTCGTCGTCGCGGGTCGCGGTCTCCACCCGTCCGGCGCGGAACTGCCCGCCGTACCCGGCGACCTCGGCCCGCCCGACCGCGAGCAGCTCGCCCGGCGGCGTTCCCTCCCGTCCCAGGTAGTTGTGCACGTGGCCGGCGGGCGCGTTGCGCGGCTCGCCGGCGTCGATCAGCAGCACCGACCGTCGCGCCCGGCTCAGCGCCAGGGCTCCGCTGAGTCCCGCGGCGCCGCCGCCCACCACCACCACGTCGTATGTCTCGTCCACCGGTATCTCCCTCTGACCTCGTCGGCTGAGCCCACCATCCGTCGTCTCCGGCAAGGTGGCAACTAATCTTGCTGTTATGGCAAACGAGGACACTGCCGCGCTGGCGGCCGTCGGCCCACGACTGCGCGCCCTGCGCCACCAACGCGGGACCACCCTGACGCAGCTCGCCGACCTGACCGGCATCTCCGTGAGCACCCTGTCCCGGCTGGAGTCCGGCAGTCGCCGGCCCACCCTGGAGCTGCTGCTCCCGCTGGCCCGTGCCTACCAGGTGGCGTTGGACGAGCTGGTGGACGCGCCGGCCACCGGCGACCCCCGGGTCCGCCCCAAGCCGATCGTCATCCACGGCATCACGTTCCTGCCGCTGACCCGCCGACCGGGTGGCCTGCGGGCGTTCAAACAGATCTTCCCGCCGGATCCGACGGCGGGGGAGCGGACCCCGCAGACCCACGAGGGGTACGAGTGGCTCTACGTGCTCTCCGGCCGGCTGCGCCTGCTGCTCGGCGACCGCGACCTGACCCTGGCCCCGGGCGAGGTGGCCGAGTTCGACACCCGCATCCCGCACCTCGTGCTCAACCCCGGGCCCGGTGTCGCCGAGGCCCTCAGCCTCTTCGGGCCGCAGGGCGAGCGGCTGCACGTCCGGGCCCGACCGGCCTGATCCACAGATCTACCTTGGCGGCCTGTTCGTACCCTCCGGGCATGACCACGGGACGGGCGAGCGGGCTGAGTTCGGCGCAGGGCTACTACTGGCACGCCGTCCTGCTCGGAAATCGCTCGCTGGCGCGTCGCCTGCAACCGAGGGCGTTCCTGGACCGACGAGCCTTGGGGGGTGTGGTGAGGGGGATGTTCCGGGTCGCGCTCGAATGGCTCGACCCCGACCCACGCAACCATGCCGAGATTCGCCAGTTCGCCGAGCGGGTGACCAGGTACACCTACGCGACGTACGGCGTGCCCGCGGACGAGGTGTCGCAACTCATCCTGTGGGAGATGGGAGAGGTGCCGGACGACGACGTCCCATCCGCGCATCCGGGCATCGCGGAGTTGGTGGTGGTCATGACCGCCGTGCGTGATCTGGAGCTCAAGCCCGGCCACCTCGATCGGCTGATCAGCGGCGCGGAGGAATACGTGAGGCAGTTGGGCATCAGCCTCCCCGCCTATCGACCCGGGCTCATCACGCGGTTGCGCTTCGAGTTGGCAGAAGGTCGACGGTACGGCTACCCGGCCCGGAGACGCTGGAGCGCCGAGCGAATGGGCGCCTTCGTCGACTGGTTGCGGGACGACAGCGCCGGCTGAATGAGAGAGTCCGCCGGTGGTGACGTGGCGCGAGGGCCGGACCGGTTCCCCTCCGGTCCGACCCTCGCGATCGTTCCGCGCTAGGCGCGGGCCCTACGCTGCCGGACGATCAGCAGCAACGTGGCGCCGAGGAGTACCGCCAGCAGGCCGGCGGTCATCCAGCCCCCGATCGGGAACGACTCGCCGGTCACCGGGAGCTTGCCCTTCACCGGGATGGTGATGGTCGATTCCGGGGAGACCGGTGCCGGACCGTCCGGCGGGGTGCCGGTCACGGTCGCCGTGTTGCGCACCGACCCGTGGTGATAGTCGGCCTTGCTGACGGTGTAGGTCGCCGAACAGGTGACGGCGGCGCCCGCCGCGAGGGTCACGGCCCCGTTGGGTGTCCGGTCTGGACCGCAGGTGATCGCGCCGAGGTTCGTCGGCGCGGCCGGCGCGGTGAGGGTGTCGGTGACCGTCACGTCGGTCAGGGCCACCTGCCCGGTGTTGGTGACCACGAACTGGAACGGCACCTGCTGGCCCGGCCGACCGATCTTGTCGGTGCTGCTGGACTTCACCACGGCGATCGCCGCACCGCGGGTGGCCGTGACCTCGGCGGTCGCCGGCTGGGAGCGTACCGGCCCCGGTGGTTGTTGCCCGGGGATGGTCGGCGGCGTGCCGGCGGCGACGGCGGTGTTGGTGATCCTGCCGGCCTCGATGTCGGCCGCGGTGACGGTGTAGGTCGACGTGCAGGTGGTGCTTCCTCCGGCCGGCAGGGTGACGTCGCCGCTGGCCACCGGCGGCGTGCCGCAGGTGATCGCCCCGGGTGTGCCGGTGCCGGAGAACTCGGTCTCGTCGACCGTCACCGCGCTGAGCGAGGTGTTGCCGGTGTTGGTCACCACGAATTGGTACGTGACCGTGTCACCGGCCGCGGACACCACGCTTGGCGTCACCGCCTTGGTGATGGCGATCTCCGGGTGCGGGATCGGAATGTCCAGCGACGACGGCGGGGAGACCGGAGGCGTTCCGCTCGGTGGTGTGCCCGTGGCGGTGGCGACGTTGATCAGCGCCGTGCCGGCGAAGTCCTCCGCGGTCACCGTGTAGGTCGCCCGACACTGGATGTCAGCGCCCGGAGCCAGCGTCACCTCGCCGTTCGGGGTGTTCTGCGGACCGCAGGTGATCGGCCCGAGCCCGTTGCCCACGGACGGCGGCAGCACGGTGTCGTTGACGGTCACGCCGGTGAGGGTGAGGCCACCGGTGTTGACCACCAGGAAGGTGAACGGCACCTGCTGCCCCGGCGCGGTGATCGCCACCGTCGTCGACGACTTGATCACCTCGATGTCGGCGGTGAGCCCCGCCTCGGGGATGGTCAGCGTCGAGGGCGGCGAGTTCACCGGCGCGGCGCCGGGCGGCGTCCCGTGTGCGGTGGCGGTGTCGGTGACCCCGCCGTTGTCGAGGTCGGCCTGTGTGACGGTGTACGTCGCGGTGCAGCCGGTGGCCTCGCCCGGCGCGAGCGTGGTGGTCGCGCAGGTGATCGGCCCGAGGTTGGCGTTCGACGACGGCGGTGCCTGAACGTCGGTGACGTTGACGGTGGTCAGCGTGAGCCCGCCGGTGTTGACCACGTGGAACCGGTAGGGCACCTGCTGCCCGACCGCGCCGATCATGACGGTCTCGGAGACCTTGACCACCGAGATCGCGGCGACCAGGCCGGTCTCCGGGATCGTCAGCGTGGACGGTGGCGAGTCGATGGGCGTGTCACTGCCCGGCGGGTTGCCGTGCGCGGTGGCGACGTCGACGACCGTGTTGTTGTCCAGGTCGGCCTGGGTGACGGTGTAGGTGGCGGTGCAGGCGGTCACCGCACCGGGCGCGAGCGTGGTCTGCGGGCAGGTGATCGGCCCGAGGTTCGCGTTCGACGAGGGTGGGGTCTGCGCGTCGGTGACATTTACGTTGGTCAGCGTGAGGTTCCCGTTGTTGATCACGAGGAACTGGTAGGGCACCTGCTGCCCGACCGTCGTGATCGACGTGGTGGTGGACGACTTGACCACCGCGATCGACGGGGTGACGTCGGCCGCCGGAATGGTCAGCACCGACTGGTCCGAGTCGACCGGCTCCTCCGTGCCCGGCGGGGTGCCGTGCGCGGTGGCGATGTCGGTCACCTCGTCGTGGTCCAGGTCGGCCTGGGTGACGGTGTAGGTGGCGGTGCACGTGGTGGTCTGGCCGGGGCCGAGCGTGGTCTGCGGGCAGGTGATCGGCCCGAGGTTCGCGTTCGACGACGGGGGATCCTGCACGTCCGTGACGTTGACGTTGTTCAGGGTCAGGCCGCCGGTGTTCGCGACGAGGAACTGGTAGGGCACCTGTTGACCCACCGACCTGATCGCCTCGGTGGTGGAGAACTTCACGATCGCGATGGCCGGGGCCACCTCACCGGTCGGGATGACAAGCGTCGACGGCGGCGACTGCACGGGCGGGCGGCCGCCGGGCGGGGTGCCGTGCGCGGTGGCGGTGTCGCGTACCGAGCCGGCGTCCAGGTCGGCCTGGGTGACCAGGTACGTGGCGGTGCACGCGGTCCGCGCTCCGGGGGCGAGGGTGGTGGCGGCGCAGGTGATCGGCCCCAGGTTGGCGTTGGACGACGGCGGTGTCTGAACGTCGGTGACGCCGACGTTGGTCAGGGTGTACCCGCCGGTGTTGACCACGTGGAACGAGTACGGCACCCGCTGCCCGATGGTGGTGATCGTGGTGGTCGTGGACGTCTTCACCACCGCGATCGAGGCGACCAGGCCGGTCTCCGGCAGGGTCAGCGTCGAGGGCGGCGAGTCCACCGGTGTGCCACCCCCGGGCGGGGTGCCGTGGGCGACGGCGGTGTTGGTGACGCCGTCGTTGTCGAGGTCGGCCTGGGTGACGGTGTAGGTGGCGGTGCACCCGGTCCGCGCGCCGGGGGCGAGGGTGGTGACGGGGCAGGTGATCGGGCCGAGGTTGGCGTTCGACGACGGCGGCGCCTGTACGTCCGTGACGTTGATGTTCGTCAACGTGAGCCCGCCGGTGTTGACCACGTGGAACGAGTACGGCACCTGCTGTCCGACCGTGGTGATCGACGCGGTGGTGGAGGTCTTCGTCACCGTGATCGACGGCGTCAGACCCGCCTCGGGAATGGTCAGCGTCGAGGGTGGTGAGGTGACCGGGGTGCCACTGGGCGGCGTGCCCTGCGCGGTGGCGGTGTCGGTGACCCTGTTGTTGTCGAGGTCGGCCTGGGTGACCGTGTAGGTGGCGGTGCAGGTGGTGGTCTGGCCGGGAGTCAGCGTGGTGAGCGGGCAGGTGATCGGGCCGAGGTTCGCGTTCGACGACGGCGGTGCCTGCACGTCGGTGATACCGATGTTGGTCAGGGTCACGCCGCCGGTGTTGGCGACCAGGTAGCGGTAGGGCACCTGCTGGCCCACCGAGCCGATCGACGCGGTGGTGGACGACTTCACCACGGTGACGGCGGCGGTGAGCCCCTGCGCCGGGATGGTCAGGGTCTCCGGTTCGGAGACCACCGGGGAACCACCTGGCGGAGTGCCCTGGGCGGTGGCCACGTTGGTGACCCCGTTGTTGTCGAGGTCGGCCTGGGTGACGGTGTAGGTGGCGGTGCACGCGGTCCGCGCCCCGGGGACGAGGGTGGTGGCGGCGCAGCTGATCGGACCCAGGTTGCCGTTCGACGACGGCGGGGTCTGCGTGTCGCTGACCGAGATGTTGGTGAGCGGGACGCCGCCGGTGTTGACCACGTGGAACGAGTACGGGACCTGCTGGCCGACGCTGGTGATCACCGTGGTGGTCGACGACTTGACCAGCTCGATGTCCGCCGGGGTGCCACCCGCGCAGGCGAGCGTGGTGCTGAACGGGAAGTAGTGGATCTCGCCGCCGCGGTGGTCCAGCGTACGGGTGATGACGCTGCCCTCGGTGTTGCTGGCCGAGAGGTCGGTGAGGCTGGCGTTGGGGGCGTAGATGGTGCCCTCGACCGTGGCCGCTCCCTGGGTGAGGGTGAGCGTGGTGGCGGTCGGGAAGTTGAAGAGGATGTAGCGCGCCTGCGGGCCGCCGATGCCGGAGAAGTTCGGGGCGGTCCAGGCGAAGTCGTTGCCGACACCGCTGGTGTCCACGTTGACCAGCAACGGAGTGTCCGCGGTGGGCTGGCTGGCGAAGGTCAGCGTCTGGATGTTGCTCAGATCGCTCGCGCTGAGGTTGAGCACGTTCGTCACACCGGGTGTCAGGGTGACCACGGCGTTGCTGCCCGCCGGGATCGGCCGGGGCAGCACGTCACCGTTCGGTGTGCGTAGCACCACCGTGTTGTCGCAGGTGGCCAGCCCGGCGGTGGTGTCGCGGAAACTCGCGAAGGCGCCGACGAAGTTGATCGGGGAGGCGGGTCCGACGCTGGCGACCGGCTGCCGGGTGACCAACTCGACGCGAGGTGCGGCGTCGTAGTTGTCCGACGGCAGGATCCGGGTGTTGACCTGGGCGCCGTTGTTGTCGGTGTCCCGGACGAACGTGCCGGTCAGGTCGCCGACCTTGGCGTACCCGCCGTTGAGCACCTGGAGCCGGCTGCCGCCGACGCTGCCGGCGAAGTTCACCCGTCCACCCACGACCAGCGCGGTCGGGTTGGCGTCGCCCGGCACGACGAACGACCCGGCGGTGGCCCCGGCCAGTTGGTAGCCGCCGAAGGTGAGGTCGCCACCGACGGCGAGGGTGCCCTCGTTCTCGTCGCTGAACACACCGGCGTTGCCTTCGGTCATCACCCCGAAGCTCAGCGCCTCGGCGACCGGGTTGACCGGTCCGATGTCCTCGGCCGCGACCAGCACCTGGCCCAGCGGGGGTTCGGCCGGCGTCAACGCCAGCAGAGTGTTGACTGCCAGCACGCCGCCGACGGCGACCAGCGCCGCGCCCCGTGACCTGCGCCTACCCCACGAAGAAATCCTCATCACGCCCCCGTTGGTTCGAATGTGCCAGGGGAGCGTATAGGGGTAAAAGAGTATTTGATGGGCTTTTGTCCGTTTAGCCGGGCGGCTGGCCGTAGCCGAGATCGTCCCGGGTCGCGGGCCGCGCGGGCCGGATCGGATCCCCTCCGGTCCGGCCCGCGCGAGTTCGCACCAGCCCAGGTGTCACCCCTTGTGCTTCTCCTGGCACGGCACGCAGAAGCGGGCATGCGGGAGGACTTCGAGGCGCTCGGCCGGGATGCTCGCGCGGCACCTCTCGCAGGCGCCGTAGGTGCCATCGGCGATCCGGCTCAGCGCAGCGGTGATCTGCTCGATGTGGCGGCGGGTGGCCACCAGCAGGGCGGCCTGGTTGTGGGCCTCGCCCGGGTCGCCGGTGTCGGCGTTGAGTTCGGTCAGTTCCCGTAGCCGAGCCGTCTGCGTCGCGAATTCGTCCGTCAGGGACGCTCGTAGATCAGCCAGCCAACCGTGCTCGACAGCGCGTTGATCGATGCTCATGGTCTGCCCTTCAGAAAGACGAGGAAAAAGAAAAAGGGCCGAAGCCTGAGTAGCTTCGCCCTGCGGTCGTTCTGGGATGCAACGATTCCGCGGGAGGGCCTCGGCCGGTGCGCGCCGGGCTGGACGTCCCGAGCGTGGGCACGATGTAGAGGGCACCGACGACCGGAACCCCCATGCACGCCTTGCCGCGCGCAGCCGTCACGACGCGGGCAGCACTGCCAGCCGTCACGTCGGTGACGGCTGGCGAGCGGAAGTTCACCCACGGCATGCCCCCACCATAGGGCGGCCAACGCCCGGAAGCCAACGCCCCTTGATCCACGCTCAACGCATCGGGACAGGCGATGGCACCCCGGGCGGCATCGGACTTCTGAGCACAGTCGAGGCACGGGACCGGTGACGCGTCGCCAGCACGGCTGGCAGCGCCCTGGGCCGATCACCGGAGACCGTCGAACTGTGGACTCGGTACCTCCGTGCTTATGATCGACGACCCGACCGGGGACGGCCGCGCTGTGCGGCCGGGAGTACGAGGTGAGGTGTGCGACGGTGATCCGCGAGGCGTACGCCTGCTGGGTGCGCGAGCCCGGCACGGCGGAGATCCGGCCGGTGTCGCTGCCGACGCCCGGCCCCGACGAGGTGCTGGTCCGCGCCCGCTACTCCGGGGTAAGCCGGGGCACCGAGACGCTCGTCTTCGCCGGCCGGGTGCCCACCGACCAGTACGCCGCGATGCGCGCGCCCTTTCAGGAGGGTGACTTCCCCGGCCCGGTCAAGTACGGCTACCTCAGCGTCGGGGAGGTCGAACAGGGTCCGCCGGAGCTGCTCGGGCGCACGGTGTTCTGCCTGCACCCGCACCAGAGCGCGTACGTCGTGCCGGCCACCGCCGTGGTGCCCGTGCCGGACGGGGTGCCGCCCGCCCGGGCGGTGCTCGCCGGCACGGTGGAGACCGCGATCAATGCGCTGTGGGACGCCGCGCCGCTGGTCGGCGACCGGGTCACCGTGATCGGCGCGGGCATGGTGGGCTGCTGCGTCGCCGCCCTGCTCGCCCGGTTCCCCGGCGTGCAGGTCGAACTCGTCGACGTCGACACTCGCCGGGCCGGGGTGGCTGGCGCGCTCGGCGTCGGGTTCGCCCAACCGGCCGACGCGAGCGGCGACCGCGACCTGGTCGTGCACGCCAGCGCCACCGGCGCCGGCCTGCAACACGCCCTGGACCTGCTCGCGCCGGAGGGCACGGTCATCGAGCTGAGCTGGTACGGCGACCGCCCGGTGCAGGTGTCGCTGGGCGGGTCGTTCCACTCCGGTCGGCTCACCGTACGCAGCAGCCAGGTCGGCATGGTCGCTCCCGCCCGGCGGGGACGGCGCAGCTACACCGACCGGCTGGCGCTCGCCCTGGACCTGCTCGACGATCCGGCCTTCGACGCGCTGATCACCGGCGCGTCCCGGTTCGCGGAGTTGCCCGACGTCCTCGCCAGACTGAGCGCGGGCGACCTGACCGCCCTCTGCCACCTCATCACCTACGACGACGGGGAGTGACCGTGTTCAGCGTGACCGTTCGGGATCACATGATGATCGCCCACAGTTTCCAGGGCGAGGTGTTCGGTCCCGCCCAACGCCTGCACGGGGCGACGTTCGTGGTGGACGCGACGTTCCGCCGTGCCGACCTGGACGCCGACGGCATCGTGGTCGACATCGGCCTGGCCACCGAGCAGCTGCGGGCCGTCCTGGGCGAGCTGACCTACCGCAACCTCGACGACGAGCCGGCCTTCGCCGGGGTGAACACCACCACCGAGGTGCTGGCCCGTACGGTCGCGGACCGGCTGGCCGAGCGCGTGCACGCCGGCCAGTTGGGGGCCGGTGCCCGCGAGCTGGCCGGCATCACCGTCACCCTGCACGAGTCGCACGTCGCCTGGGCCAGCTACGAGCGGTCACTGTGATCGATGCGGGCCGGGCGACGCTCTCCGCCGGCTCGGGTAGCACCAGCCGTACGGTGCACGTCGTCCTGCCCGGCGACATCGACGACCCGGCCGCACCCAGTGGCGGCAACACCTACGACCGGCGCGTCTGTGCGGGGCTCACCGACCGAGGCTGGGCGGTGCACGAACACGCGGTGCCCGGGGCCTGGCCGAGCCCCGGGCCGGCCGATCGGGCGGCCCTGGCCGCGGTGCTCACCGCCGCCCCGGACGACGCCGTGGTGCTGCTCGACGGTCTGGTCGCCTCGACCGTGCCGGACCTGCTCGCCCCGCACGCCGACCGGTTGCGCCTGGTCGTCCTCGTGCACATGCCGTTCGACGACGAGGCGGAGGGCCGGGCGCTGGCCGCCGCGCGGGCCGTCGTCACCACCAGCGAGTGGACCCGCCGCCGCCTGCTGCTGCGCCACCCGCTGCGCCGCGACCGGATCCGGGTCGCGCCGCCGGGCGTGACGCCCGCTCCGCTGGCGCCCCCCGGCTCGGCCGCCGGAGACCGGCTGCTCTGCGTGGCCGCGGTCACCCACCACAAGGGCCACGACGTGCTCGTCGACGCGTTGACCATCCGGGCCGAGTCGACCTGGACGCTTGTCTGCGCCGGCACGCTGACCCGGGAACCCGAGCTGGTGCACCGGTTGCGCGACCGGCTCGTCGACGCGGGCCTCGCCGACCGGGTGCGGTTCGCCGGGCCGCTGACCGGCGCCGCGCTCGACGCCGCGTATGCCGCCGCCGACCTGCTGGTGCTGCCGTCGCGGGGCGAGACGTACGGCATGGTCGTCACCGAGGCGCTCGCCCGGGGCCTGCCGGTGCTGACCACCCAGGTGGGTGGCCTGCCCGAGGCGCTCGGCCGGACCGCCGACGGTGACGTGCCGGGGCTGCTGGTGCCACCGGACGATCCGGCCGCCCTGGCCGGCGCGCTGAGCTGGTGGTTGGGCGACGAGCTGCTGCGGGCCCGGCTGCGCTGGTCGGCTCTCGCCCGGCGGCACACCCTGACCGACTGGACGGTGACGACCGCGTCGCTGGCCGCCGTACTGGAGGAGGTGGCGGCATGACCGTCGAGGAGACCCTGCCGTTCGCCGACTGGTTGCGGCTGCGGGAGCCGGCCGACGCGGCGGCGCGGGCCGAGGACCTGCTGGACGCCGTCCGCCCCCGGCTGACCGGTGGCACGCCGACGGTGATCCACGACCTGGGCAGTGGCACCGGCTCGATGAGCCGCTGGCTGGCCACCCGGCTGCCCGGCCCGCAGCACTGGGTGCTGCACGACCGCGACGCCGACCTGCTGTCGCGTGCCGCCGCGGGCATGACCGGCGTGGTCGCCGCCGACGGCGCCCCGGTCACCGTGGACACCCGGTGCGGCGACCTCACCCGGCTCAGCGCCGCCGACCTGGCCGACGGGTCACTGGTCACCGCGTCCGCCCTGCTGGACATGCTGACCGCCGAGGAGGTCGAACGGGTGGTGGCCGCCTGCGTCGGCCGGCCCACCCTGTTCGCCGTCTCGGTGAC
The DNA here is from genome assembly GCF_040649655.1 of Micromonospora sp. NPDC048905. Lineage (NCBI taxonomy): Bacteria > Bacillati > Actinomycetota > Actinomycetes > Micromonosporales > Micromonosporaceae > Micromonospora > Micromonospora sp. NPDC048905. Next base: position 17,145 of record NZ_JBEZFV010000011.1, read on the forward strand.
CGGGCGGGTTCGACTCACCCCGGCCGACCCGTTGGACGCCGCGGTCGAGGCCGCGTTCAACGACCACCAACGGCGTACCGTCGACGGCCGACGACTGCTCGGCCCGGACGCCGTCGCCGCCACCGCCGCCGCGTTCGCCCGACGCGGCGTGGACGTGCGGGAACGGCCCAGCCCGTGGCGGCTCGGCCCGGAGCAGGCCGACCTGGCCGCCGAGTGGTTCCGGGGCTGGCTGAGTGCGGCCTGCGCGCAGCGTCCCGACCTGGCCGGCCCGGCCGAGGCGTACGCCCGGCGGCGGCTGGCCGACGCGGCGGCCGGTCGCCTCGGCGTGCTTGTCGAACACAGTGACCTCCTCGCGGGTGGATGAACCGTTCCCACCCTGGGTACGTGCACTAGAACAAGTGGACGATCTTCAAGGGGAGGGCCGGCGTCGATGTTCTGGGCCTGGGCACGAGTGGTCGGCGGGGTGGGTCTGCTCGCCGTCCTGCTGTGGCAGGTGGGCAGCGGCCCGTTCGTCGCCGGCGTCCAGCTGATCGACGCGCCGGCTCTGGCCGCCGCGCTTGTCATCGGGGTGCTCACCACGGTCTGCGCGGCGTGGCGGTGGAGTCTGGTCGCCGGTGGCCTGGGCGTGCGGCTGCCGCTGGCGACCGCGGTGGCGCACTGCTACCGGGCCGTGTTCCTCAACGCCACCCTGCCCGGCGGGGTGCTCGGTGACGTGCACCGGGCGGTCCGCCACGGCCGCGACGCCGGGGACGTCAGCCGGGGCATCCGCGCGGTGGTCTGGGAACGTACCGCCGGGCAGGTGGTGCTCGTCGGCGTCGCGCTCGTGGTGCTCGCCGCCTTCCCGTCCCCGGTGCGGACGTATTTGCCGCTCGCCGCCGCGCTGCTGGTCGCGGCCGGACTGGTCGCGGTGCTGCTGGCCCGGGCCGTGCCGAACGCCGGCCCCTCGCGCTGGGCGCGGGCGTTGCGCACCGCCGGGGCGGACGTGCGGTCCGGGCTGCTGTCCCGGCGCACCTGGTTCGGCGTGCTGATCGCCTCCACGGTGATGGTCGCCGGTCACCTGGCAACCTTCCTGGTGGCAGCCCGCACCGCCGGATCCGACGCCCCGCTGACGCGGCTGCTGCCGTTGACGCTGCTCGCACTCCTCGCCATGGGCCTGCCGCTGAACGTCGCCGGTTTCGGACCGCGCGAGGGAGTTGCCGCGTGGGTGTTCGGCGCGGCCGGCCTCAGCGCGGCCGAGGGCGTCGCCACCGCCACCGTCTACGGTGCGCTGATCCTGGTCGCGAGCCTGCCCGGGGCCGCGGTGCTGCTGGTGCGACGGAACCGACATCCGGTCGCCGCCCGGGAAGCCGCCCCCGTTGGCGGTTGTTGAGTCGGTGGTGAGGAACACGCGTCGCCGCGCGCCGGTGACGCCGGACAGAGGAGTCCCATGCCCGAAGCATTGCCGGTAGCCACGATCCGTACGCAGGTCACGGTGCCGTTGACGTTTCCCGACGGCTACACCACGACGGTCCGGGTGTTCTCGTTCAAGGGCCTGGTGGACGGTCGGGAGCACCTCGCGCTCGGCCTCGGCGACTGGGCGGGCGCCCTGGACCGGCTCGCCGCCGGGGGAGAGCCGCCGCTGGTCCGCCCGCACAGCGAGTGCCTGACCGGCGACGTGTTCGGCAGCCAACGTTGCGACTGCGGGCCGCAGTTGCGCGAGGCGGTGCAGCGGATCACCGAGACCGGCGGTTTCCTGCTCTACCTGCGGCAGGAGGGCCGCGGCATCGGCCTGTACGCCAAGCTCGACGCGTACGCGTTGCAGGACGCCGGGCTGGACACCTACCAGGCGAACGTCGCGCTGGGCCGGGGTGAGGACGAGCGGGACTACACCGCCGCCGCGCAGATGCTGAGCACGCTGGGGGTGCCGCGGATCCGACTGCTGAGCAGCAACCCGGACAAGGCCGTGCAGCTGACCCGCCTCGGGGTGGACGTCACCGAACAGGTACCCACAAGCGTCTTCCTCTCGCCGGCCAACGCCGACTACCTGGCCGCCAAGGCCGCCAAGGCGGCGGAGGTCGTCTCGGTCGCGCCCGACCTGCCCGTCGACAAGTGAGCCGCACCCCGGCGCCGACGCGGCCGTACGTGCTGCTCAGTTGCGCCGCCTCGATCGACGGGTACATCGACGACACGTCCGACAAGCGGTTGCTGCTGTCCAACGACGACGACCTGGACCGGGTCGACGCGGTTCGGGCCAGCTGCGACGCGATCCTGGTCGGCGCCGGCACCGTCCGCCGTGACGATCCTCGACTGCTGGTGCGTTCCGCGAGCCGCCGGGCCGAACGGGTGGCGGGTGGTCGGCCCGCCTCGCCCGCCAAGGTCACCCTGACCGCCCGCGGTGACCTCGACCCGACCGCCCGGTTCTTCACCGCCGGCGACTCGACCCGGCTCGTCTACTGCGCCACCGGCGCGCTGGAGAAGACCCGGGAACGTATCGGTCGACTGGCCACGGTGGTCGACGCGGGGGAGCCGGTCGACCCCGCGTGGCTGGTGAGCGACCTGGCCGCGCGGGGCGTGCGGCGGCTGATGGTGGAGGGCGGCGGGACGGTGCACGCCCAGTTCCTCGCGGCCGGTCTCGCCGACGAACTGCACCTGGTGGTCGCCCCGTTCTTCGTCGGCGACGGCCGGGCGCCCCGGTTCGTCGGCGAGGGGAGTTTCCCCTGGCACCCGGGCCGCCGCGCCCGGCTGGTCGAGGCCCGCCAGATCGGCGATGTGGTGCTCCTGCGCTACGCCCTCTCCGACCGCTGCACGGAAAGCTGACCCGGGGGGAGCGGGGGTTGCGGCGTGGGTAGGCGGCGGGCGCCGGGACCCTCGCGGCCCAGCACGTCGCGGGGGTTGGTCAGGTGGCAGTCCCGCAGGGAGAGGCAGCCGCACCCGATGCACGCGGTGAGGTCGTCCCGCAGCGCCCGCAGGTGCTCGATGCGCTCGTCGAGGACGTTGCGCCAGTCGGCGGACAGACGAGCCCAGTCGTCGCGGGTCGGGGTGCGTTCGCTCGGCAGCTGATCGAGGGCCTCCCGGATCACCGTCAGCGAGATGCCGACGTGTTGGGAGGCCCGGATGAATGCCACCCGGCGCAGCGTGTCGCGGGCGTACCGGCGCTGGTTGCTCGCCGTCCGGCTGCTGCTGATCAGGCCCTTGCGTTCGTAGAAGTGCAGCGCGGAGATCGCGACGCCGCTGCGGTCGGCGACCTGGCCGACGGTGAGTTCGTGAAACGTGGTGCGCGCCCTGGGCATGGGACCAAGCCTAGGACTTGACCTCAATCGAGGTTGAGGCCAGAGACTCGGCGGCGTCCACAACCGCGAGTCAGGGAGCACCCTCATGGCACACGTTCTCGTCATCGGCGCCACCGGCAAGCAGGGCGGCGCCGTCGCCGACCTGCTGCTCGACCACGGCCACGACGTCGTCGCCTACGTGCGGTCGCCCGATTCGCCCGCCGCGGTGGCGCTGTCCACCGCCGGAGTCCGGCTCGTCGCCGGGGACCTGGCCCACCCCGAGGGCCTCGCCGACGCCGCCAAGGACGTCGATGCGATCTTCGGCCTGTCCGTCCCGTTCGGATCCGGCGGGAAGGACGAGGAGGTCGCCCAGGGACGCCACCTCGTCGACGTCGCGGCGCGTGTCGACGCGCACCTGGTCTACTCGTCCGTACGCGGTGCCGGCCGGTTCGTGCCCACCGAGCTCGACCATGCCGACAGCAAGCAACTCGTGGAGGCGTACCTGCGGGATCAGCAGGTCCGGGCCACAGTCCTCGGGCCGGTGTACTTCATGGAGAACGCGCTCAACGTCGGGTTCAGCCGCCTGACCGACGGTGTCCTGGCCAATCCGCTGACCGCCGGCAAGCCGCTGGACCAGGTGACCGTCCGCGACATCGCCGGTCTCGCCGTGCACGCCGTCGAGCACCCGGACCGGTTCGTCGGCGAACGGATCGACGTCGCCTCCGACCGGATCACCGGCGACGAGGCGGCCGGCATCCTCAGCGACGTGCTCGGCCGTGAGATCCCGTACCAGCAGATGCCGTTGGACCAGGTCCGGCAGTGGGCCGGCGACGAGATCGCCGACATGTTCCAGCGGTTCGAGGACAACACCGACTTCGTCGACATCGACGGGCTGCGCGCCAGGTACCCGGAGGTGACCTGGCACCGTTACGCGGAGTGGGTCCGCACGGTCGACTGGGACCGCGTCCTCGCCGAGCGGCCGAGCTGGCAGTAGGCCCGCACCGGCCCGCCCCGATAGGGTGGCCGGCGTGCCGCGACTCGTGCAGATCACCCCGGACAACGTCGAAGCCGCCTGCCGGGTGAGCGTGCGACCGGGGCAGGAGAAGTTCTCGTCTCCGGTCGCCTGGTCTCTCGCCGAGGCGTACGCGCAGCCCGACGTCGCGTGGCCACGGCTGATCGTCGAGGGTGACGACATCGTCGGCTTCCTGATGGGCTTCTTCGACATCGTGTGGGACCCGGCCAGCCCGGACGACAGGCGCTCGGGCCTGTGGCGGCTGAACATCGCCGCCGAGCACCAGGGTCGCGGGTACGGCCGTTTCGCGGTGCGGGCCGTCTGCGCCGAGGCGCGCGACCGCGGGCACGACCGCGTGTTCACGACGTGGGAACCGGGGACGGACGGCCCGGAGCGGTTCTACCTGAAGCTCGGCTTTCGCCCCACCGGGGAGACCAGCGGCGGCGAGATCGTCGGGGTACGGCACCTGACCGACTGATCAGCGGGGCGGCGGGGCCTGCGTACGATGCGGGGTCGAGTTCCCCTCGTCGCGGCGGAGGTATCGGGCAGATGGCAGGCCAGCACGAGGGTTTCGCCCTCGGCGTCGACCTCGGTACGTCCAACACGGTCGCGGTGCTGCGCTGGCCGGACGGGCGGACCCGTCCGCTGCTGATGGACGGTCAGCCACTCAGTCCGTCCGCCGTGTACGCCGACCCGGACGGCACCCTGCACACCGGGTGGGACGCCCGCCGGTTGGCCCAGACGGACCCGGCCCGGTTCGAGGCGAACCCGAAGCGCCGGGTGGACGAGCCGACGATCGTGCTCGGGGACCGCTCGTACCCACCGGCCGACCTGCTCGCCGCGGTGCTGGCGGCGGTCGCGCGGGCCGCCGTGGGCGCCGTGGGGTTCCTGCCCCCGGCCGTGCTCACCTGCCCGGCCGCCTGGGACGCGACGCGGCGGCAGGTGCTCGCCGACGCCCTGCTGCTGGCGGGCTGGCCGCAGGTGGCCGAGCACACCCTCGCCGGGCCGACGCCGCCGGGCACCCGGCTGCTGCGGGAACCGGTGGCCGCCGCCCGCTACTACACGCAGGTGCTGCATCGTCCGGTGCCGGTCGGCGAAGCGATAGCGGTGTTCGACTTCGGCGGCGGGACCCTCGACGTCGCGGTGCTGCGCAACGAGGGAGCGGACCCCTGGGGTGACTCCGGGTTCAGCGTGGTCGCCGACGGTGGCCTGCCGGACCTGGGCGGCCTGGATCTCGACGCCGCGTTGGTGCGGCGGGTCGGCGAGCTGGTCGGGGAGCGGCACGCCGCGCAGTGGTCCCGGCTGATCCGACCGGAGGACCCGACGCAACGCCGCGACCAGGTGCGGCTCTGGGACGAGGTACGAGGTGCGAAGGAGACCCTGTCCCGCTCGACGGTGGCGCCGGTCGCGGTGCCGGGGGTGGCCGAAGCTGTCCAGCTCACCCGGGCCGACGTCGAGCGGGCGGCCACGCCGCTGCTGCGCCGCGCGGTGGACCGGGCCCGGGAGGTGATCGCCGCCGCCGGGCTCAGCCCCGACCAGCTCGCCGGGCTGTTCCTCGTCGGTGGCTCGTCGCGGATCCCCCTGGTGGCCCGCATGGTGCACACCGAACTGGGAGTGGCGCCGACGGTGCTCGACCAGCCCGAACTGCCGGTGGCCGAGGGTGCGCTGACCGACCTCCCGCTGCGCCGACAGGTGCCGACACCGGCGTACGCCGGGCCGCAGCTTGCCCCACCGGCTGCGGTGAGTCCGCCCGCGCCGGCGGGGCCGGCGGGGGCCGTGCCGTCGCAGCAGCCCTGGCCGGGCTCGCCCACGCCGCCGGGACCGGGCTGGGCGGGCGCCCCACCGGCCGGTCCGCCCCCGCCGGGCTGGAAGGGCGGCCCGCCCGCCGGTCCGGCGGGCGCTCCGCGCTGGCGGCGGGCGCGCTGGGTGGTGCTGGGCGCGGTGCTGGCCCTGCTCGGGGTGGGCGCCGCCGCGACGCTGTACCTGACCCGGGACCGCTACCCGGACCTGGAGTTCGCGTCGTCGCTGCGCGAACTGTCCCGGCCGACGGCCGGCGGCGAGCGACCGCCCGAGATGTGGACGGCGGTCCTCGGCGACCGGGCCTACCTCGGCTTCCCCCTGCCGGACGACCGGCTGGAGGTGGTGGCGGTCGACACCGGCACCGGCGACGAGCTGTGGCGCAGGGCGACCGACGTGCGGGCCGACGACTGGAAGGCGATCATCGCCGCCCCCGGGGCGGTCGCGGTCCTCGGCGACGCACCGGGCGACAGCACCCCGCGCCCGCTGGCTGTCCTGGACGGTCGTTCGGGCACGCAGCGCTGGCAGCGCACGGTGCGCGGTGACGACGACATCTACGTCGCGGACGACACGGCGGTGCTGGTGGACCGGGGGGCGGCCCGGCTGGTCGGGCTGCGCCTGAGCGACGGCACCGAGAAGTGGAACCAGCCGAACCTCCGCGACCAGTACGACGGCAGTCGCACCGTGGTCCGGCCGGTGGGCAGCGACGAGGCGGCGGGTGGACCCGCCTTCCTCGACGGGACGCCCCGCCACCCGTGGGCGGGCAAGGGGCGGCGACTGGTCCAGGTGGGTGCGGACCGGTCGGTGCGGGTGCTCGACCTGGCATCCGGCAAGGTGCTCCGCCAGTGGGGCAACGTCGCCGACCTCGACGATCTGGTGGTCGCCCACGAGGACCGCCTGTTCGTGGCCGCCAACGAGGGCGGTTACCAGCTGCTGGCGTACGACCTGGGTTCCACCGCGGAACCGGTGGTGCTCTACCGCTCCGGCAACGACGAGCAGCGCCCGAAGGCACTTGTGGCCTGCGGTGAGCGGCGGGCCTGCCTGTTGCAGGTGCCGAACAGCGACGTCCAGCGCACCGAGGTGGTGGCGGCCACCGAGGGCGAACAGGCGGACCACTGGCCGGCGCCGGGTGTGACCGACCTGGTGCCGGTGGGGGAGCAACTGCTCGCCCAGCGGGAGTACCCGGAGCCGGCGTTCACCCTCTTCGACGCCTCCGGCAAGGCGGTGTTGCGCGACCGGAGCGGTGTGGGGGTCCGGCTGGACGCGGGCAACCTGCTGGTCTTCGCCAAGGCGCCCAGCGTCGTCGCGGACAACCGGGTGCTGGCCGGTGTGTGGGCCGAGTCCGGGGAGGTGGACGAGTTGGGCGAGCTGAAGGACGTCCGTAGCTCGTCCTGTTCGTGGAACACCCACGTGATCGCCTGCGGCGCGGAGAAGGACTTCGTCGTGTACCGCTTCACCACGGACTGACGTCACCGGCCCCGAAGCCGGCTCGTACGATGCTCCGGTGAATCTTCGGGGTACGGTCCGCGCCGATCGTCCGTTGGTGGTGCTCGCCGTCGGGGAGGAGGCCCGCTACCTCCCGCCCGAGCTACCGGTGCTGCTGACCGGCATGGGCAAGGTGAACGCCGCCAGCGCGGTGGCCGCCGTGCTGGCTGCCGGGCCGCGCCCCAGCCTGCTGCTCAACCTGGGTACGGCGGGTGCGTTGCGCCCCGGATGGGCCGGCATCCACGAGGTCGCCACCGTGCTCCAGCACGACCTGGACACCGACCTGCTGCGGACGCTCACCGGCGAGACCTACGGGGCGCCGCTGGCCCTGGCCGCCGAGGGTGCGGTGCTGGCCACCGGTGACACGTTCGTGGCCGACGACGCGGCGCGGGACCGGTTGGCGCAGCGCGCCGACCTGGTCGACATGGAGGGGTACGCGGTGGCGTGGGCGGCCGCCCAGGCGGGTGTGCCGTGCCGACTGGTCAAGCAGGTCAGCGACGAGGCGGGGGACGGCGCGGCGCGCACCTGGCGGGAGTCGGTGGACGCGTGCGCCCGGGACCTCGCCGAGTGGGCCGGCCAACACCTCGGCTGACCGGGCCGCGTCAGTCGTCGGGTTGCCGCACCCGCAGACCCGGCGTGGTCTCCCGGGCCGCTCCCGGTATCAGGATGTGCGCGGCCAGCCCGAGCGCCACGGTCGTGGTGACCAGCAGCGGCGGCCACCGGCCGGCCCAGGGCAGGGTCAGCAGCGGCAGGGGGAGGCAGAGCATTCGCCGCCACGGCACGACCATGGACACCAGCAGGGTGAACAGGACGCGGCCGAGCACGAACAGCGCCGGACCACCCAGGATCAGCAGGAGCCACCCCACCGGTGTCGTGCCCGTCGGCCGGCTGACGACCCGGTCGAACGAGGCCGCCGTGGCGACCACGCCGGCCAGCATCACCAGATGGGTGTACGGGGCCACCCGCGCCGGCCGCCCCGCCCTCGCGCCGGCCTCCAGCAGTTCGCCGGCCCGGAACACGTAGACCTGCCAGAGCAGCAACATGATGGCGAACGCGCAGAACAGCGCGGCGACCCGGAGCCCGGCGAACTCGCCCCGGCTGACCTGCAGGGTGGGCACCAGGATGATGTCGCCGAGGGCCAGGATGACGAACTGCTGGTACCGCTCTCCCAGGTGCGCCGTGGTCCGCTCGTACTGGTCGAAGGGCACCCGACCCAACCCGGGCGTGGGGTAGCGGGCCGCCGCGGAGACCAGGTCGATCGTGATGGCGATGGTCCAGAGGGTCCAGAGGGCCGTGTCGGACAGCGCGCCGCTGATCCAGAAGACGCCGGACACCAGGAACCAGAACAGGAACCGGGTGGCGCGGATCATGGCGGACCGGTGCCGCTGCTGGTGCAACTTCGTGATCAGGATGATGCCGCGAATCACGTGCGTGCCGACGTACGCCGTGGCGAAGACCAGCGCGTGCCCGCTGGTGACCTTCGGCAGCGAGGCGCCCATCCCCACCGACCCGACCATGGCGACCATCAGGATGGTCTGGATGGGGCGCTGCTGCGGGTCGTAGAACTCGGTGGTGGTGGAGGTGACCGACCAGGTCCACCAGATCGCCGTCAACATCAGCAGCACCGTCGCCGCGCCGGCCCAGGTGTGGCGTTCCGCGAGCAGCGTCGAGGTCAGCGCGAGTGAGGCCACGAAGACCACGTCGAAGAGCAGTTCCAGCAGCGTGGCCCGAGTTGACCCGTCCGGCCGGCGTACCAGTGCCGCGGTGCCTCCGGTGGTCATGCCCGGCCTCCCGCCGTGTCTCCCGAGAATTATCGGCGGTGCCGGTGGAGACCGTCCCCGGATCGGCGATTCCCGCCGGTCAGGGAGGTGGGCGGTGCCGGCCGGCCCGCACCTCGTCCGAGGTCAGTCGTCGGTTCGCCGGACGTCCAGCCCCGGCGTGGTCTCCCGGTCTCCGACGGGGACGAGGACGTGACCGGCCAGCGCGAGCGCCACGACGGCGGCGACCAGCAGCGGCGGCCAGCCGCCAGCCCACGGCAGCACCAGCAGGGGCGTGAGCTGCCAGGCCACCCGCCGCCACGGCACGGTCCAGCCCACCAGCAGGGCGAACAGGACGCGACCGAGCACGAACAGCGCCGGGCCGCCGATGATCAACACGAGCCACCGCACCGGTGTCGTTCCGGTCGGATGGCGAACGACCATCTCGAACGAGGCCGCCGTGGCGACCACACTGGCGAGCAGCGCCAGGTGGGTGTACGGAGCCAGCCGTACCGGCCGGGGCGCCCTGGCCTCGGCCGCCACCAACAACTCGCTGGCGCGGAACACGTAGATCTGCCAGAGCAGCAGCATGGTGGCGAATGCGCAGAGCAGGGCGACGACCCGGAGAAATTCGAGTTCGCCGCGGCTGACCTGCAGGGTCGGCAACAGGATGATGTCGCCGAGGGCCAGGATGACGAACTGCTGGTACCGCTCGCCCAGGTGCCCGGTGATCCGCTTGTACTGCTCGATGGGCACCTTGCCCAGCCGGGGGGTGGGGTAGCGCGCTGCCCCGGCCACCAGGTCGATCGTGATGGCGATGGTCCAGAGCACCCAGTTCGGACGGTGGGACAGCGCCCCGGCGAACCAGAAGACGCCGGACACCGTGAACCAGAACAAAAAACGGGTGGCCCGCTCCCTGGCCGTCCGGTGCCCCTGCCGGTGCAGGGCGACGACCAGGATGATGCAGCGCGTCACGTGCGTGCCGACGTACGAGATCACGAAGAGCAGCAGGTGGGCGACGCTGACCATCGGCAGCGCCACCGCCATCCCCACCGAGCCGACCATGGCGATCATCAGGACGGCCTGGATCGGGCGCTGCCGCGGATCGTAGAACTCGGTGGTGGTCGCGGTGAGCGACCAGGTCCACCAGATGGCGGTCAGCATCAGCAGCACCTTGGCGCTGCCGGCCCAGGTGCGCTCCTCGGTCAACAGTGTCGACAGCAACGCGAGGGCGGCCACGAAGACGACGTCGAAGAGCAACTCCAGCAGCGTGGCCCGGGTCGACCCCTCCATCCGGCGTACCAGCGCCGCGTCTTCTCCGGTGGTCATGCCCGGCCTCCCGCCGTGTTCCCGAGGATTATCGGCGGCGTCGGTGGGCTCCGTCTCCGGATCGGCGATTCCCGCCGGTCGGCGAGGGGACGGCCGGAGGTTGCCACGGCGGCGGACCCGGGGCGATGCTTGGGGGCATCCATCATGCTCGATCCTCGCGGAGGTTCGGATGCGCCGCTCCCCGCTCGTCGCCCTCGTCCTGACCACCCTCCTGCTCGGCACGCCCAGCACGGCGCGGGCCGCCGGCCCCCACCGGGCCGCCGACGCGGCCGCCGTGCTTTCCGGGGTACGCACCGCCGGCACCGCCTGGGGCCTCGACCCCGCCACCGGCCGGATGACCCTCACCGTCGACGACACCGTGGCCCCGAGCGAGCTGGCCGCACTGCGGGCGGTGACCGACCGGGCCGGCGTGGCGCTGCGCCGCGAACCCGGAACGCTGCGCCCCCTGATCGCCGGTGGGCAGGGCATCTACGGCGGTGGCGCGCGCTGCTCGCTCGGCGCGAACGCGCGCAGCGGCAGCACCTACTACGTGATCACCGCCGGGCACTGCACCACCGCCGCCGCCACCTGGTACACCGACAGTGCGCAGACCACCGTGCTCGGCACCCGCACCGCCACCAGCTACCCCACCAACGACTACGGGCTGATCCGCTACACCGGGCGGATCGCCCACCCGAGCGCGGTCTACACGTACCCGGGTCTGCTGACCATCCACGGACCCGGCACCGCGTACGTCGGTCAGGCGGTCTGTCGCAGCGGCGTCACCACCGGCGTGCGGTGCGGCACCGTCACCGGCCTCAACCAGACCGTCAACTACGCCACCGGCGTGATCTACGGCCTGATCCGCACCAACATCTGCGCCGAGCCGGGCGACAGCGGCGGGCCGCTCTACGTGGCCTCCACCGGCACCATCCTCGGCATCCTCTCCGGCGGCAGCGGCAACTGCACCTCCGGCGGCACCACCTACTACCAGCCGATCGGGGAGGTGCTCGCCGCTTACTCGTTGACATTGCCCTGAGCGCCGATGGGTGTGACGTATGACGGGTTGCTCGCCTCGCGTTCCAACACCTAGGCTCGGCGACGCCCAGCACCCCCGCCGCGAGGACGTGTGCCCGATGCCGACCGACTCCCCACCTGACGACGCGACCGTCCCGGGCTCCGCGCCGATCGAGGTGGCCACGGTCGGGGAGACGATGGTGGTGCTCTGCCCCGCGCCGGGCGAGCCGTTGGAGCACGCCGACCGGGTCGCTGTGTCGGTCGGCGGCGCGGAATCCAACGTGGCCGGTTACCTGGCGCGGCTGGGGCACCGGGCGGCCTGGGTGAGCAGGGTCGGCGACGACCCCTTCGGCCGGGCCGTCGTCCGGCACGTCGCCGCCACCGGCGTCCACGTCGACCAGGTCAGCGTGGACCCGGCCGCCCCCACCGGCCTGTACGTCAAGGACCCGAGCCCGGAGGGCACCGCCGTGCACTACTACCGGGCGGGCTCGGCGGCCTCCCGGATGGATCCCGGCACGCTTGCCGCACCAGAGCTGACCGGTGCCCGGGTGCTGCACCTGTCCGGCATCACGCCGGTGCTCTCCGCCTCCTGCCGGGCGCTTGTCGAGCACGCCGTGGCGGACCGGCCGCTGGCGGGGGCACTTGTCAGCTTCGACGTCAACCACCGGGGCCGGTTGTGGCCCGCCGCGCAGGCCGCGCCGGTGCTGCGCGACCTGGCCGACCGCAGCGACCTGGTCTTCGTCGGGCAGGACGAGGCGGAGACGCTGTGGGGCACCGCCGACCCGATGGCCGTACGCCGGCTGTTGCCCGGGCCGGAGACGGTGGTGGTCAAGGATGGCGCGGTGGGTGCCACCGCACTGTGCCGGGACGCCGAGCCGGTCTTCGTGTCCGCGCCCCTGGTGAAGGTGGTGGAGCCGGTCGGCGCCGGAGACGCGTTCGCGGCCGGCTACCTGGCCGGGTTGCTCCGCGGCCTGGATCCCGTGCGACGCCTGCGCCTCGGGCACCTCGTCGCGGCACAGGCGTTGACCAGCAGCGGCGACAACGCCCCGGTCCCGGCATGGGCCTGGTTCGAGAGGCTGATCGACGCCCCCGTCGAGGCCTGGTCGCCGCTCGACCTGACCGGCGCCCTGGCGACGACCTGAGTCATACCGTCGCAGTCCGACCCGGCCAGGTCGGCGCTCGACCCGGCCAGGTCGGCGTTCGACCCGGCCAGGTCGGCGTTCGATCCGGCCAGCAGGCAACAGATTCACCGCGATCTCGGATGGAGTGCACCATGACCACAGCGGACTTCGAGCACATCTTCGGCAGCGCCCGGGTGATGGCGATCCTGCGCGGCCTGCCGGTCGCCGAGACCGTTCGGCTCGCCGAGCGAGCCTGGGACCTCGGCATCGACGTGGTGGAGGTGCCGGTGGCCACCCCGGACGCCGTAGCGTCGCTGCGCGCCGCCGTCGAGGCGGGCACCGCGCGGGGCCGGATCGTGGGCGCGGGCACCGTGCTCGACATCGAGCAGGTCGCCGCTGCCGCCGACGCGGGCGCCCGGTTCACCGTGGCGCCCGGCCTGGACCTCGCGATCGCCGACGCGGCGGCCGCCCGTGGTCTGCCGCACCTGCCCGGTGTGGCCACCCCCACCGAGGCCCAGCAGGCGCTGCGGCACGGGCTCACCTGGCTCAAGGCGTTCCCCGCGATCTCGCTCGGACCGGCCTGGTTCAAGGCCATGGCCGGCCCGCTGCCGCAGTTGCGCTTCGTCGCGACCGGCGGCCTGGACGCGGGCAACGCCGAGGCGTTCCTGCAAGCCGGCGTACGGGTGGCGGCGGTCGGCTCAGCCCTGTCCGACCCGACCCAACTCGACCGGCTAGCCGCCCTGCTAACCCGCCCCTCCAGCTAACCCACCCACCCCCACCCACGACCGGGTTGATCAAGAAGTTTGCGTCACCGGAAGCCGGAATCCTGACGCAAATCTCTTGATCAACCCGGTGGGGCGGGGCGCGGCCGCCAGGGCGGGTGGCGGGTTTGTGCCATGGCGTAAGTGCGTCGGGGGTTGGTGGGCGTCGGGGGTGGGTGTTGCGTCGATGCTGTGCGGCGTACCACTTCTCGACGCAAAGAGGTCATCTTGGCTCTGTCTCGCCGGCGTCGCCGATCCGGGCTGATCGCCCTCGGCACCGCCCTCACCCTGGCGGCCGGGTTCACCCCACCCGCCGCGGGGGCGTCCGCCGCCCCGCCGACCACCCCCGACCGCCCGGTCGGCCTTCCTCCGGCCGCCGCCGGACGCGCGTCCACCGTCACGCTGATCACCGGTGACACGGTCACGGTGAGCACCGCGGCGGACGGCAGCACCGTGTCGACCGTGCGCCGCCCGGACGGCAGTACGCCGACCTTCCACCGCACCGTGCAAAACGGCGACACGTACGTCTACCCGGACAGCGCGCTGCCGTACGTCACCAGCGGCGCGCTGGACCGGCAGCTGTTCAACGTCACCGAGCTGATCGCCGACGGCTACGACGACACCCACACGGACAAGCTGCCGCTGATCGTCACGATGACCGACGCGGCGGTCCGCGCCCGCACCCGCCCCACAGTGGACGGCTCCGAGCTGGTCCGCCCGCTCGACAGCGTGCGGGGTGCCGCGCTGACGCGCCAGCGCGCCACCGCCGACCGGTTCTGGACCGCTCTCACCGCCGGCACCGCCCGGCGTACGGGTGCCGCCCCGACCCTCGCCAACGGCATCGCCAAGGTCTGGCTGGACGGACGGGTCCACGCCGACCTGGCCGACTCCACCGCGCAGATCGGCGCCCCGACGGTCTGGGCCGGGGGCAACACCGCCACCGGTGTCGACGTCGCGGTCCTCGACTCCGGCGCCGACGCCGAGCACCCGGACCTCGCCGGTCAGATCGCCGAGTCCAGTAGCTTCGTGCCCACGGAGCCGGACATCCTCGACTACAAGGGCCACGGGACACACGTCGCCTCGACGATCGCCGGCACCGGCGCCGCGTCCGGCGGGGTCGAGCGGGGCGTCGCCCCCGGTGCCCGCCTGCACATCGGCAAGGTGCTCAACAGCGAGGGCAGCGGGCAGGACTCCTGGATCATCGCCGGCATGGAGTGGGCGGCCCGCGAGCAGAAGGCCCGGGTCGTCAGCATGAGCCTGGGCGGCGAGGCCACCGACGGCAGTGACCCGATGAGCCAGGCTGTCGAGCGGCTCAGCGCCGAGACCGGCGCGCTGTTCGTGATCGCCGCCGGCAATGGCGGGCCGAACAGCATCGGCAGCCCGGGAGCCGCGGACTCCGCGCTCACCGTGGGCGCCGTCGACGCCACCGACCACCTCGCCGACTTCTCCAGCCAGGGACCCCGGGCCGGCGACGGCGGGCTCAAGCCCGAGATCACCGCGCCCGGCGTGGACATCCTGGCGGCCCGCTCCCACTACGTACGCGGTGGGTCGGGGGACTACACGCTGATGAGCGGCACGTCGATGGCCACCCCGCACGTGGCCGGCACGGCGGCGCTGGTTGCCGCGGCGCACCCGGACTGGACCGGTCAGCGCATCAAGGAGGCGCTGGTCAGCACGGTCAAGACCACTCCGGAGTACACCCCGTACCAGGCGGGTGCCGGCCGCGTCGACGCGGTCGCCGCCACCCGGGCCACCGTCTTCGCCACCCCGAGCGCGTACTCCGGCTTCCAGGCCTGGCCGCAGCAGCCGGGCAGGACCGTCGACCGGACGGTCACCTACACGAACCTCGGCACCGCGCCGGTCACGCTGAAGCTGGCCCTCGACGCGACCACCGCGCCGACCGGCCTCTTCGCCCTCTCCGCCGACCGGGTGACCGTGCCCACCGGCGGCACCGCCACGGTCACGCTGACCGCGGCGTACGACAAGCTGCCGGTGGAGAAGCAGGTCAGCGGCATGATCGTCGCCACCGACGACGCCGGTGTGGTCCGCGGTCGCACCCTGATCGGCGCCGGCAAGGAGGGTCAGCGGCAGAACCTGACGCTCGTCGCCAAGGACCGGGACGGCAAACCGCTCGTCGGCAAGGTCATCCTCACCACCGACGGGCTGTTCACCGCCGTGGACCTGCCCGAGAGCGGCACCGCCACGCTGCGGCTGCCGGTGGCGAGTTGGACCGGCTGGATCACCGCGGACGTGCGCGGCGTGAACGGTCCGCGTTCCAAGGGCATGGCGATGCTCAGCTTCACCGACGTCAACCTGGACCGCGACCGCACCGTCACCCTGGACGCGCGGGCCGCCCGGCAGGTACGGGCCACGGTGCCGCAGCAGGTCACAGCCACCTCGCTGCGGATGGACATCCACCGGTCCACCGCTAACGGCCTCACCGAGAGTCAGGTGCTGCCCAACGACTCGTACGACAGCATGTGGGCGTTGCCGACGAGCCGCAAGGTCACCGACGGCGAGTTCGAGTTCGGTGCCCGGTGGCGGCTCGAACAGCCGGCGTTGACGATCTCCGCGGCCGGCCGCGCGTACGACGATCTGCTGGTGAAGCGGGCGACCCCCGCGCTGCCGGCCGGTCGTCGCCAGCTGGACGCGGTCTACGTCGCCGACACCTCGGCGGCCGGGCTGGCCAAGCGTCCGGTCCGGGACCGGGCGGTGGTGGTGCGGCGCAGCGACACCGTGGAAATCGCCACCCAGGCGCGGGCCGTCGCGGCGGCCGGGGCGACGCTGCTGCTGGTGGTCAACGACGGCGTCGGTCGGCTCGACCCCTGGGACGAGACGCCGTGGAGCCCGCAGAGTCCGGCCCCGGTGACCGTGGCGACGCTGACCGCCGACGAGGGCGACCAGCTCATCGCGGCGCTGGGCCACGGCCCGGTGCGGCTGACCGCCGAGTCGCACCCGGAGACCACCTACCTGTACGACGTGGCGCACCACTGGACGGGAACGGTGCCGGCCGACCCCACCTACCGGCCGGCCAAGCGGGACCTGGCCCGGGTCGACGTGGAGTTCCGCAACTACCGGCCGGGCAAGGCGCTGGAGTTCCGCACCGACGTCTGGAAGGGCATGGCCTCGGGCAACCAGGAGACCGTCCCGGCCCAGGGTCGGCGCACCGACTGGGTGACCGCCGGCGAGCGGTGGATCGACGACGCGTACATCGTCGGCGAGACGGGCCAGCACCTGATGGAGGTGGCCACCTATCCGGCCGGCCGGCCGAGCGCCGTCGAGTGGTTCGGGCCGATCCAGCGACCCCGGATGGGTGGGGGTTACGTGCCGGTGCGCTACCTGGACACCCTCTACCTGCCCGCGCCCGGCTGGGGCGACGGGGGTGGTCACATCGGTGAGGCGCGCGCCAACTACGACATGGTCAACCGGACCACCCTCTACCAGGGTGACCGGGAGCTGAACTGGGGCAACGCCGAGTATCTCCAGGTCTCCGGCCTGGCGGCGCAGCGTCTGCCGTACCGGTTGGTGGTGGAGAACGACCGGGCCGCCTGGACCAACCCGTACTCCCGGCAGACCCGCACCGAGTGGGGCTTCACCTCGGCCGCCACCGGGGAGGAGTCGTCGGCGGTGCTGCCGATGATCCAGGTGGACTACCGGGTGGCCCTCGACTCCGCCGGCACGGCGTCGCGGCGGGCACCGTTGACGGTGGTCGCCGCCCACCTGCCCGGTGTCTCGGGCACGGTCGGCGCGGTCACCGTCGAGGTGTCCTACGACGACGGGGCGACCTGGCAGAAGCAGCGCTTGAGCCGGCACGGGGACGGTTGGCGTACCTCGCTCGCCGCACCGGCGAAGGCCGGCTTCGTGAGCCTGCGCACCACCGCGCGGGACGCCGCCGGCAACACCGTGAGTCAGCACATCACCCGGGCGTTCGGTCTGCGCTGACGCCCGTGTGACCGGCCGCCGGTCGGGTGCCTCGGCATCCCGGCCGGCGGCCGTGTCAGTCCCGCTCCTCGATGAGCTGGTCCCAGGAGGTGGTCACCGGCAACAGTCTTCCGGCCAGCCAGGCGGCGGTCTGGTCGTCGTGGTGCGGGTCGCCGGGCACCCCGCTGGCGCCCAGCGGGACCACCCAACGGCTGTCCTCGCGCCGGGCCAGGTCCCAGACGAAGCGCGCCGCCGGCCCCCGGAAGCACCAGTGGGTGACCCCGGGCACGCTGGAGGTGGCCAGCACACAGTCGTGGTCGCCGTCGAGTCCGGGGCCGGGTCCGAGATCCGGGTCGGGCAGCGCCCGCCACGCCGCGAGCCGGTGCAGGTCCCCCCACCGCACCGGGCAGTCCGCCGCTTCGGCGACCTCCTCGGCCGCGGCGCGCACCAGCGCGGCCACGTCCACACCAGGCAGCGGGGCCGCGCCGACCAGGTGCTCCAGCGCGTGACCGACGCGCGGGGTCAGTGCCAACCAGGGCGCGAAAACCTCGGGGTACGCGGGCGGCTCGGCCAGCGCGGCCAGCGCCGGGTGGGCGGCGAACCGGCGGACGACCGCGGCCCGCAGGAGGGCGAACTCCGCCGCGTCGGTGCTGTCGGCGGCCATCCGCCGGTCCCAGCGCAGCAGCCGTTCACGCAGCGCGGCGGCGGTCGGACCGAGGCCGGTCGACTCGGCCAGCACCGCCAGCAGCGGTCCGGCGGAGCCCAGGTGTGTGTCGGTGTGCACCGCGGCCACCGCGTCGGCCGTCCAGGCGTGCCCGGCGTCGAGCAGTTCGGCGATCCGGTCTGCCCGGTGCGGTGGGGCGAACTCGACGCCGAGCGGCGCCGCCAGCCCTCGCTCGTTGGCCATCACCGCCCGGCCGACCACCTCGGCCCGGGGCATCGGCGCGTACCAACCCTGCCAGGCGTGCGCGGCCTCCCAGGCGGGGACCACCCGCCGGCCGTTGTCCGGATGCCGTACCGGCACCGCCCCGGCGACCCGGTGCAGCAGCCCACCGGCGGTGTCCGCCGCCTGCACCACGTTGACCGGCTCCACCCAGTGCCGCAGCGCGTGGTCCACATCGGTCACGGTGCGGGCGCGCAGCAGCTCCGGCAGCGTCGCGAAGCCCAGCTCGGCGCGGACCCGGGGCGGGTAGCGCAGGCTGATCGCCGTCGCGTCGTCCGGCCCGCCGCTGATCACCGGACCCCGGTCGGTCTCCACCACCTCCACCTGGACCGGGTCGGCCCCGGCCACCAGGATCGTCTCGACGTGGACGTGCACCGGCCGCCAACCGTCCGGGCCGAGGGCCTGCACCTGCTCGCCGTCGCGGCGCAGTTGCTCGACGTACAGGTCCTGGTAGTCGGCCATCGCGTTGGTGATCGACCAGGCCACCGCGCCGGTGTGCCCGAAGTGCGCGATGCCCGGCACGCCCGGCACCGCCAGCCCGACCACGTCGTACTCCGGGCAGGCCAACCGGATCTGCTGGTAGACGCCGGGATCCTCCAGGAACCGGTGCGGGTCACCGGCGAGCAGCGCGGCGCCGGTGCCGGTGCGCGCGGCGGCGAGCAGCCACCCGTTGCTGCCGGCCACGGCGGGACCGTCGGTGGCGAACGCGTCGACCGCGTCCGGGCCGAGCCGCTGCGCCACGTGCTCACGCCAGAGCTTGCTCGGGAACCCCGCGAACAGGATGTGGTGGCCCAGCCAGACCGCCAGCGGTGTCCACGGCTCCCACCGGCCCGGTCGCAGCCCGGTCTTGGCGAACTCCGGCGCGCGTGCCGCCCCGGTGGCGAGGCTCTCGTTGACCCCGTCCACGTACGCGCCCACCCACTCGGCGGTCGCCGGGTCGAGTGTCGCGTGGCAGCGGCGTGCGGTGTCGTCGAGCCGGACCTGCCGGGCGAACCGGTCCCAGCCGAGCGCGTCGACGCCGAGGAAGGTGGCGCTGCTGCCCTGGGCGCGGTGCCGTTCCACCTCGAGCTGCCACGCCCGGTCGTACGCGGTCACCCGGCCCTGCGCCGCCGCCAGCGCGAGGGGGTCGTCGGCCCGCAGGTGCGGTACGCCCCACGGGTCGCGGAAACGCCGAGCATTCACGTGTGGGGCTCCCCAGTGGTGTGACGGCGAACCGCTGTTGACAATGACCGAGGTTAGGCTAACCTAACCCCGCTGCCTCGGTCGACCCGACCACCCCTTGATCGACAGCACTGCCCCCGGGAGGCGCGCGACCGCCCCGGGGGTGGTTCCGGCTGCCCTCGTCGAGAACGTGGAAGGACATCCAGTGACCGTGCCGACGTACCCCGTCGAGACCACCGCGCCACGACCGGCGCCGGCCGCCGCGCGGGCCCACCTGTTGCAGGACGGCTCGGTCGAGCAGTATCGGCGGACCATCGCCGAGGGCGTCGACCGGGTCGCCCGCCGGGTGGCCACGGTGGACCGCCCGCTCACCGGCATCACGCCGGCCGAGCTGGCCCCCCTGGTGGACCGGGTAAACCTGGACCGGCCGCTGGGCGACGCGAGCGCCGCGCTCGACGAGCTGGAGGACGTCTACCTGCGCGACGCCGTCTGGTTCCACCACCCCCGCTACCTGGCCCACCTCAACTGCCCGGTGGCGATCCCGGCGCTGCTCGGCGAGGCGGTGCTCACCGCCGTGAACTCGTCGCTGGACACCTGGGACCAGAGCGCCGGAGCGACACTGATCGAGCGACGGCTGATCGACTGGACCGCCGAACGGATCGGCCTCGGTCCCACCGCGGATGGTGTCTTCACCAGCGGCGGCAGCCAGTCCAACCTCCAGGCCCTGCTGCTGGCCCGGGAGGAGGCGTGCGCCGACGCGATCGGGCCGGCGGCGCGCGCCGAGTTGCTGCCCCGGCTGCGCGTACTCACCTCCGCCGCCGGTCACTTCAGCGTGCAGAAGTCGGCCAAGCTGCTCGGCCTCGCCCCGGACGCCGTGATCGCGGTGCCCACCGACGCCCGGCGGCGGATCCGCCCGGCCGCCGTCCGCGAGGAGATCGCGCGGTGCCGGCAGGCCGGCCTGGTGGTGATGGCCGTCGTGGCCACCGCCGGCACCACCGACTTCGGCTCCATCGACCCGCTCCCGGAGCTGGCCGAGATCCGCGCGGCGACAGGCGTCTGGCTGCACGTCGACGCCGCGTACGGCTGTGGGCTGCTCGTCTCGCCGACGCGGCGGCACCTGCTCGACGGCATCGAGCGGGCCGACTCGGTGACCGTCGACTTCCACAAGTCCTTCTTCCAGCCGGTCAGCTCCAGCGCGCTGCTGGTCCGCGACCGGCAGGCGCTGCGGCACGCCACCTACCACGCCGACTACCTCAACCCGGCCCGGATGGTGCAGCAGCGCATCCCCAACCAGGTCGACAAGAGCCTGCAGACCACCCGCCGCTTCGACGCGCTGAAGCTCTGGCTGACCCTGCGGGTGATGGGGCCGGACGCCCTCGGCGCGCTCTTCGACGAGGTGATCGACCGGGCCGCCGACGCGTGGCAGTTGGTCAGCGAGGACCCCCGATTCGAGGTGGTGACCCGCTCCGACCTGAGCACCGTGGTCTTCCGGTACCTCCCCACCGGGGCGGGCCGGGGCCTCGCCGACGCCGCCAACCTGCACGCCCGGGAGGCCCTCGCGGCGTCCGGTCTCGCCGTGGTCGCCGGCACCCGGGTCGACGGCCGACACTTCCTGAAGTTCACCCTGCTCAACCCGGCCACCACCGTCGACGACGTCGGCTACGTGCTGGACCTGATCGCCACCCACGCCGGCCGGTACGTGCACGACCACGTCGCCGCCGAGCTGACCTGCCACGTCGGCTGATGCCGACCGACCTGCCACGTCGGCTGATGCCGGTGAACCCGAATTCGCGCCTGGAGACCCGGATGTCCACCCACGACTTCATCGCCATCGGGCTGGGCCCGTACAACCTGGGGCTGGCCTGCCTCACCGCGCCCATCGACGACCTGGACGGGGTGTTCCTGGAGGCCCGGCCGAGCCTCGCCTGGCACCCCGGCATGCTGCTGGAGTCGGCCCGGTTGCAGACCCCGTTCATCGCCGACCTGGTCAGCCTCGCCGACCCGACCTCGCCGTACTCCTTCCTCAACTACCTCAAGGAGATCGGCCGGCTCTACCCGTTCTACATCCGGGAGAGCTTCTACCCCCTGCGCAGCGAATACGACGCGTACTGCCGGTGGGCGGCGGCGAAGCTGCCGAACCTGCGCTTCGGTCAGACCGTGACCACTGTGGAGTTCGACACCGCCGACCAGCGGTACGTGGTGCGGGCCAGCACCGGCACGGGGGAGACCGTCGAATATCGCGCCCGGCACCTGGTGCTCGGCACGGGCACGCCGCCGCACCTGCCCGACGCGGTCGCCGACCTGCCCGGCGACGCCGTGCACAACTCCCGCTACCTGGAGCAACGGACGGCGCTGCGCACCAAGCGCAGCATCACCGTGGTGGGCAGCGGACAGAGCGCCGCCGAGGTCTACCACGACCTGCTCGGCGACATCGACAGGTACGGCTACCAACTCAACTGGGTGACCCGGTCGCCGCGGTTCTTCCCGCTGGAATACACGAAGCTGACGCTGGAGATGACCTCACCGGACTACGTGGACTACTTCCACGCCCTGCCCGAGGCGACCCGCTACCGGCTGGAGTCCGACCAGAAGGGCCTGTTCAAGGGGATCAACGCCGACCTGATCAACGACATCTTCGACCTGCTGTACGCGCTGAGCGTCAACGGGCCGGTGAACACCCGCCTGCTCACCAACACCGAGCTGGTCAGCGCCGCGCACCAGGACGGCGCGTACACGTTGGGGTTGCGTCAGGTCGAGCAGGAACGGGACCTCACGCTGCGTACGGAGGGCCTCGTCCTGGCCACCGGCTACCACTACCGGGTGCCGGAGTTCCTCGCGCCGGTGCGCGATCGGATCCGCTGGGATGCGCACGGCCGCTTCGACGTGGCCCGCAACTACAGCATCGACCACAGCGGGCGGGGCATCTTCCTGCAGAACGCGGGCACCCACACGCACAGCATCACCTCACCGGACCTGGGGATGGGCGCCTACCGCAACTCCTGGATCATCCGGGAGCTGCTCGGCCGGGAGCACTACCCGATCGAGAAGAGCATCACCTTCCAGGAGTTCGGGGTGACGTCGTGAGCGCCGTCTTCACCCGCCTCGACGATCGGCTCGGTGGGTTCGCGCTGCGTCCGCTCGACGCCGACGCCGACGCCGCGCTGCTGCACACCTGGGTGACCCACCCGAAGGCGGCGTTCTGGCTGATGCAGGACGCCGACGTGACCCGGGTGGCCGACGAGTACCGGCAGATCGCCGCGCACCCGCACCACGACGCGTACCTGGGGCTGTGGCGGGGGAGTCCCGCGTTCCTCGCCGAACGCTACGACCCGGCCCACGTCGAGCTGGTCGGCCTCTACGACCACCAGCCCGGTGACGTGGGCATGCACTTCCTCTGCGCGCCGGTCGGCACTCCGGTGCACGGCTTCACCCGGGCGGTGCTCACCACCGTCATGGCCTGGCTCTTCGCCGACCCGGCGACCCGTCGGGTCGTGGTCGAGCCGGACGTCCGCAACACCGCGGTGCACGCGCTGAACGCCGCCGTCGGCTTCACCGCCGTCGGCCCGATCGTCAAGCCCGAGAAGGACGCGCTGCTCAGCGTCTGCACCCGAGCCCAGTTCCAGGCCGCTGCCGACCGCGCCGCTGCCGACCGCGCCGCCGCCACCCGAACCGAAGGAGCCCCGGCGTGACCGCCACCGCCGTCCCCGCCCAGACCGCCGCCGCCTATGACAGCATCGGCGACCCGGTCGGGCATCTCACCCCCCAGCGTTGGGCCCGGGCCAACCGGCTGCTGGTCCGCAAGGCGCTCGCCGAGTTCACCCACGAGCGGCTGCTCACCCCGCAGCCGGTGCCGGGTCCGGACGACCGGCAGTGGTACGAGGTGCGCAGCGACGACGGCACGGTCACCTACCGGTTCGCCGCGCGGGTCCTGGCCCTGGCGCACTGGCAGATCGACGCGGACAGCATCACCCGGCACCGCGACGACACGACGCTGCCGCCCGACGCGGTGGACCTGATCGTCGAGCTGCGCGGCACCCTCGGGCTCTCCGCGCGGGTGCTCCCGGTCTACCTGGAGGAGATCACCTCGACGCTGGCCGGCACCGCGTACAAGCTCTCCCAGGCCGCGCCGAGCGCCGCCGAACTGGCCGACGCGGACTTCCAGACCATCGAGACGTCGATGACCGAGGGCCACCCGTGCTTCGTGGCCAACAACGGCCGGCTCGGCTTCGGCGTCGACGAATACCACAGGTACGCGCCGGAGGCCGCCGCACCGGTCCGGCTGGAGTGGCTCGCCGCGCACCGGGACCACTCGACGTTCAGCAGCGCCGCCGACCTCGACTACGACACGCTGATCGAGAGCGAGCTGGACGCCGAGACCCGGGCCCGGTTCGCGGCCACGATGACCGATCTCGGGCTGGACCTCGCCGACTACCACCTGATCCCCGCGCACCCGTGGCAGTGGTGGAACAAGCTGGCGGTCACCTTCGCCGGGGAGTTGGCCGCGCGCCGGCTGGTGCACCTCGGCCCGGGGCCGGACGTGTACCTCGCCCAGCAGTCCATCCGCACCTTCTTCAACGTCACCGCGCCACACCGGCACTACGTGAAGACCGCGTTGTCGGTGCTGAACATGGGCTTCATGCGAGGGCTGTCGGCGGCGTACATGGCGGCCACCCCGGCGATCAACGACTGGCTGGCCGAGCTGATCGCCTCCGACGAGGTGCTGACCGGCACCGGCCTGACCGTCATCCGGGAGCGGGCCGCCGTGGGTTACCGGCACCGGCAGTACGAGGCGGCGACCGACCGCACCTCCCCCTACCGCAAGATGTTGGCCGCCCTGTGGCGGGAGAGCCCGGTGCCCGACCTCGCGCCGGGACAGCGACTGTCCACCATGGCCGCGCTGCTGCACGTCGACGACGAGGGTGGCTCACTGGCGGCGGCGCTGATCGCCCGGTCCGGCCTGGCCCCCGAGGTGTGGCTGCGCCGCTACCTGGACGCCTACCTGACCCCGCTGCTGCACAGCTTCTACGCCCACGACCTGGCCTTCATGCCGCACGGCGAGAACGTCATCCTGGTCCTCGACGAGCACGACACGGTCCAGCGGGTGATCTTCAAGGACATCGCCGAGGAGATCGCGGTGATGAGCGACGAGGTCGAGCTGCCCGCCGAGGTGGAACGGATCCGGGTCGACGTGCCCGACGACACCAAGCTGCTGACCATCTTCACCGACGTGGTGGACTGCTTCCTGCGCCACCTCAACGCGGTGCTGGTCGAGGCCGGTGTGCTCGCCGAGGACGACTTCTGGCGTACGGTCGCGACCTGCGCCGCCGACTACTTCGACCGGGTGCCGCACCTGGCCGAGCGGGTCCGCCACTACGACCTGTTCGCACCGGAGTTCACGCTGTCCTGCCTCAACCGGCTCCAGTTGCGCGACAACCAGCAGATGATCGACCTGTCCGACCCGTCGGCGGCGCTGCAGTTCGTCGGCACCCTCGTCAACCCGTTGGCTGCCCACGCTCCGACCCGGTGACCATGATCGGGTCTGGTCAGCAGGCGTGCCAGCGGGTGCAATGGTGCCCATGGGATTCCTGAGTACCGCGAGCCTGTTCGTCGCCACGGTGACCACCGGCCTGACCGCCGGGTTGTTCGCCGCCTTCGCGTACGCGGTCATGCCGGGCCTGGGCCGCACCGACGACCGGACGCTGGTGCTCGCCATGCGACGGATCAACGAGTCCATCCTCAACGGGTGGTTCGCCGTCTGCTTCGGCGGTGCGCTGCTGTTCACGCTGCTGGCGGCGGCGCTGCACCTGGCCGCCGACCGCCGGGCGGTGCTGCCCTGGATCGTCGCCGGGCTGCTGCTGTACCTGGTGGTGCTCGGTGTCACCGCCGCGGTGAACGTGCCGCTCAACAACGTGCTGGCCCGCGCCGGCGACGTGGACGGGGGCACCGACCTCGCGGCCCTACGGGAGCGTTTCGAGGTGAGCTGGGTACGCGGCAACGTGCTCCGCGCGGTCGCGTCGACCGGCGCCTTCGGGCTGCTGGCGTGGGCGCTGGTCGTGGCGGGGCGGCTACCCGGTTGAGTCGCCGGACGACCGGCTGGGCCGGGCCGGGCTCAGTCGGTCGTCTCGGTGCTCTCGGCGGTGCCGGCCCGCTGGAACGCGCGGGTCAGCTGGGCGAGGTCGAAGCTCTCGAAGTGCTGAAGGAAGCGCCGGCGGACGGCGTCCAGGTGGCTGGGCCAGGACTCCTCCAGGCGGGCGAACCCCGCGTCGGTGAGCACGGCGTTCCAGCCGCGCGCGTCCTCCGCGCAGCGCTCCCGCTTGACCAGGCCCTGTGTCTCCAGCCGGATGATGGTGCGGGTCATGCCGCTGAGCGAGAGGTAGCAGGCCGCGGCGAGCTCGTTCATCCGCATCCGCCGGTCCGGCGCCTCGGATAGGTTCATCAGAGCGGTGTATTCGGTGAGCGGTAGCTGACGGTCACCGACCATGTCGGCGTCGATCGCGCGGGGCAGCACGTGCATCACCTGACCCAGGGCGCGGACCAGGGCCTCCTCGTCGGGGTTGAGGGGTTGCAGGGGTTCTGCGGCGGGGTTGGACATCCTCACAGCATACTTGCTTGATTGAGCAACTGATTACTCAGCGTGTGACCACGACCATAGAGGCGACATTTGCTTGACCAAGCAATCACCGGCTAGCGTCGGGCCGTCAGCCCAAGCACCGAGGAAAGGCGCCACCATGACCAGGATCGGGATCATTCTCGGCAGCACCCGCCCGGGGCGTAACGGTGAAGCCGTTGCCCGCTGGGTGCTCGAGATCGCCAAGCAGCGCTCCGACGCGGAGTACGAGCTGATCGACCTGCTCGACTACCAGCTGCCGCACCTCGACGAGGCGTACCCGCCGTCGATGGGCCAGTACTCCCAGCCGCACACGAAGCGGTGGGCCGAGACGATCGCCTCCTACGACGGGTTCATCATCGTCACCCCCGAGTACAACCACTCGACCTCGGGTGCCCTGAAGAACGCGATCGACTTCCTGTACGCCGAGTGGAACAACAAGGCCGTGGGCTTCGTCAGCTACGGCTCGGTCGGCGGCGCGCGAGCCGTGGAGCACCTGCGGTTGATCTCCGGTGAGCTGCAGATGGCCGACGTGCGTTCGCAGGTCGCGCTGTCGCTCTTCACCGACTTCGAGAACTTCAGCGTGTTCAAGCCCAACGAGTTCCAGCGGGACGCGCTCACCACCACCCTCGACCAGGTGGTCGCCTGGAGCGCCGCGCTCGCGCCGCTGCGCCAGGCCTGATCGTCTCGAGCACGTCCGTAGGCGGCCGCGGGATCCCTCCCGCGGCCGTCTGCGTCTGTCCGCCTCCCGGGTGGTCAGGCCCGCCCCGCGTCGGCGAGCAGGTCGAGCGAGACCTGCCACAGCCGCGCCGCCGCCACGGGATCGGTCGCGTGGTCGGCGACGCCCTGCAACGGCGTCTCCGGGCGGTGGCGTGCAGCCTGGTCGCAGTCCTCGAAGTAGCGACCGCCGACGCCGTCGAGCTGCGGCCAGGCGGCGAGCAGCACCGAGGTCGCCGCCCCCTGCTCCGGGGTCTTGAAGTCGAACGCCGGCAGCCCCGCGTAGTCCTCCTCGGTGAGGTGCCGCCCCAGGTTCGTGGCGACCGCTCCCGGGTTGGCCGCGTTGACGGTGATGCCGTCGTCGGCCCAGCGCCGGTTCGCCTCGACCGCGAACAGCGCGGTGGCGGTCTTCGACTCGCCGTAGGCGAGCAGCCGGTCATAGGGGCGTGCGCGGAAGTTGACGTCCTCGAAGACCATCGGCGCCTGCACGTGGGCGATGGAACTGAGCGACACCACGCGGGCCCGGCCGGCCGCCGCGAGCGCCCGGTGCAGCCCGGTGGTGAGCGTGAAGTGGCCGAGGTGGTTCGTGGCGAACTGCAACTCCCAGCCCTCCGGCGTGCGCGTCTCGGGGGTCGCCGACACACCGGCGTTGTTGACCAGGATGTGCAGGGGACCCGCCCAGGCCGCGACGAAGGCCGCGATCGACCGCTGGTCGGAAAGATCCAACGGTACGACCCGGATGGACGCGCCGTCCCCGATGTCCTGCGCTGTCCGCTGCCCGGCCCGGATGTCCCGTACCGGTAGGGTCACCTCGGCGCCCGCGCTCGCGAGGGCTCGGGCCGTCTCCACGCCGATGCCCGACGAGGCGCCGGTGACGACGGCGCGCTGCCCGCTGAGGTCGACACCGGCCACCACGTCACTGGCGGTGGACCGGGCGTGGAACGGCGTGGTGAGTCGTGTTGCACTCATGATCGGCTTCCTTCGGTGGGTGTCGTCGGGAGGCCGTTACCGCCTCCCGAACGATCCTGCGCGGAGGTCCGACGAGACGGCCAACACACGCTTCCTGACCTGGCTACAGTCTGTCCCTGTGGCCACCCCTGAGCTGCGGCAACTGCGATACTTCCTGGTCCTCGCGGAGGAGCTGAGCTACACCCGTGCCGCCGCCCGGCTGATGATCGCCCAGCAGTCGCTGTCCCAGCAGATCACCGCACTGGAACGCACCCTCGGGGCGAAGCTGTTCGACCGCGACTCCCGCGGCACCACCCTGACCGACATCGGTGCCCTGTTCCGGCCCGAGGCGCAGGCCGTGACGGACCGCGCCGACGAGGCCGTCGCCGTCGTGGGGCGCGCCCTGCGGGGCGAGGTCGGCAGCCTGCGACTCGCCTTCCTGACCACCGTCGCCAACCACCTCCTGCCCCCGGTGGTCCGGGCCGTGCACCGGCAACTTCCCGATCTTCACCTGGCCACCGAGTCCACCGCCATCGCGCCGCTGGTGCGGGGCGTGCTCGGCGGCCACTACGACGTCGCCTTCACCCGGACCCCGCTGGTCCCCGGCCTGACGTCCCGGAGGCTGACGACCGAACCGGTGTGCGCGGTGCTGCCCGAGGGCCACCCGCTCGCGGACCGCGCCGAGCTGACGCTCGCCGACCTGGCGGACGAACCGTGGGTGACGACGCCGCGCACCTCCTGGGAACCCTGGCACCGCACCTTCGAGGAGCAGTTCCGGGAGGCCGGGTTCGTGCCGAACGTCGTCCAGGAGGACGCCAGCGTGCAGAGTCTCCTCGGCCTGGTCGCCGCCGGAGTCGGCGTCACCCGGCTCGCCAGCTCGGCAGCCAGCCTTCGCCGCAGCGGCGTGGTGTTCGTCCCACTGACCGGCGCCTACGCCCACACCGAGATGGTCTGGCTGCCGGGCGACGCCGCGCCCGCCCTGCGCCGGCTCCTGGACGTGGTAACCGACCTCGCGGCCACGACCGACCTCACCAGGACCGGCTGACCGGCCGGCCCGTCAGCGGCTCAGCCCGTCCGGAGATGGTGGGTGGTGCCGTCGGCGACCGCTCGGAGCTTGTCGGGGTTGGCCACGTTGTGGATGGCGGTGACGCGGCCAGCGGCGTCGATGTCGAGGCAGATGGTGGCGACCACGCGGCCCGCACCGCTGAACACCAGGCCCGGACCACCGTTGATCTCGACCAGGGCGGCGTGCATGTCGTGCGGCTCGACGCCCTGGTAGGTGACGGTGCCGATGGCCGCGAACCAGGCGGCGACCGACTCCGCGCCCCGGACGGGACGTCGGGCCTGGCGGACCTTTCCGCCACCGTCGGTCCACAACGTCACGTCCGGGGACAGCAACTCCAGCAGGGTGTTGAGGTCCCCGCCGGTCGCGGCGGCGAGGAACCGCTCGGTCACGCCGCGCTGCTGCGACCGGTCCACGGTGAAGCGGGGCCGCTGGGCCCGTACGTGCTCGCGCGCACGGTGGGCGGTCTGGCGGACCGCGGCCTCGGAGCGTTCCACCGCCACCGCGATCTCCGCGTGACTGAACTCGAACACCTCCCGCAGGACGAACACCGCGCGTTCGAGCGGGCTGAGCGTCTCCAACACCACGAGCATCGCCATCGACACCGACTCGGCGTCGGTGACGGCGTCGGCGGTGTCCCCAGCGGTCAGGACGGGCTCGGGCAACCACGGTCCCGGATAGGTCTCGCGGTGCCGTCGGGCCGAGCGCAGGCGCTCCAGCGCGAGGTTCGCCACGATGCGGGCCAGGTACGCCTTGGGGTCGGCGACCTGGGCGCGGTCGGCCGAGGACCACCTGATCCAGGCGTCCTGCACCGCGTCCTCGGCATCGGCCGCGGTGCCGAGGATGCGGTAGGCCACCGAGAACAGCAGGTTGCGGTGACGGTGGAAGACCTGCTCGTCCGGGTCGGGCGGGTGCGTCACCGCGCGTCGTCCCGCCGACGGGTGAAGCGGCCGCCACGCGGCCAGAAGACGCCGGAGGAGGGCATGGTCGTCATGCGCCGGTACGTCGGCCAGGGTGAGGCGCTCACGGTCTCCTTGTACCAGACCGCCGGACGCCCGGTCAGGCACCCGCGGCGAGGGCTGTCGTCGGGGCGGGTGAACTGCACGACCGCGTCGTTTCGGCCCAGGCTCACCGGCGTGTGGTAGTAACCGAACCGGAACTGCCGGGGTTGCCTGCCCCGCAGCGAGCGGACGATCGACACCGCCGCGTGCACTCCGGTCGGCATGCCGCTCTGGCAGGTTCCGTGCAGGACGCCGTAGCCCTGCCGGATCGCCGCCGCGTCGCCGATCGCGTACACGTCGGGGTGCGACACCGACCGCAACGTGGCGTCGGTGACGACGCGACCGCGTTCGTCCACGGTCAGCCCCGCGGCGACGGCCAGCGGCGACACCCGCGTACCGGCCGTCCAGAGGACGACGTCGGCCGCGATGGTCCGCGCACCGGCCAGTTCGACCCCGTCGGGCAGCACCTTCGTGACCGCTGTCCCGCTGATCACCTGGACACCGAGGCGGGTGAGCGCGGCCCGCAGGTGCGACCGCGCCCTCGCGGTCATCCTCGCCCCGGGATCCTGCCGGCCCACCAGCACGACGTCGAGTTCCGGGTGGCGTTCGGCGATCTCCGCGGCCGACTCGACGCCGGTCAACCCGCCGCCGACCACGACGACCGTGCCGCCGCCGAGCCGCGCCAGCCGATCCGCCAGCGTCGTCGCGTCGCTCGGACCGTCCAGCGTGTACGCGTGCTCCTCGACACCCGGCACCACCGCCGTGTCGGTCACGCTGCCCAACCCGTACACCAGGGTGTCGTAGCGCAGCACCCGACTGTCGTCGATCCGGACGGTCCTCGCCTGCGCGTCGACAGCCGTCACCCAGCCGCGGACGAAGTGTGCGCCCGTGTCCGCCAGCAGCGTGGGGATGTCCAACTCGGCGACGCGTTGCCCGGTCGCCGTCAGGTGCAGCCGGAGGCGCTCGGTGAACCGCTCGTGCGCGTTCACCAGGGTCACCCGCACGTCGGCATTCCTGGTCCGGGCCGCGAGCTGGGTCGCCGCGGCCATGCCCGCGTAACCCGCACCGAGCATCAGGACGTGGTGCGTGCCCGCCGGGCCGGTGGTGTGCGCTGTGCTCATTGTTGTCGCCTCTCTGCGGGGATTGACGACCACGAGATGCGCGGCGGCCCCGGCTTCGTGACATCGGGTCGGTGTGACGCCCGCCACGGCCAGCACTGGGTGGCCGGGTCCACTACCCTCGTCGCGATGAGCCGATCCGCCGCCCTCGGCCGGCCTCCGCTGTGGCGGGACCGCACCTTCGGCACGTACTGGGTCGCCCAGTCGCTCTCCGCGGCCGGTGACTCGTTCGCCTACCTGGCGGTGCCGCTGCTGGTCCTCCAGGCCACCGGGTCGGTGGCGCAGATGGGCCTGCTCACCGCCGTCGCGGGCGCGGCGTCCGTCGTCGCCGGGATCTTCGGCGGGGTGCTCGTCGACAGGTACGACCGCCGCACCCTGATGATCGTGGCGGACCTGGCTCGGTTGGTGCTCTACGGCCTGGTGCCACTTGCCTGGCTCGCCGGCCCGCAGGTCTGGCTGCTCTTCGTCGTGCTGCCGATCTGCGAGGCGGTCGGCATGCTGTTCCAGGTCGCGGCGGTGACCGCGGTCCGCAACCTCGTCGACTCCGACCGGATCACCGAGGCCAACGGCCGGTTGCAGGCGACGTACGCGGCGGCGGCCGTCCTCGGGCCGCTGCTCGCCGGCGTGGTGTCGGCCAGCTTCGGCCCGGCGCTCGCCATCGCCGTCAACGCGGCGAGCTTCGCCCTCTCGGCAACCGGTCTGTGGCTGATCCGGCTGCGACCCGTACGAGCCGACGCCGCCGCACCGGCGACCCGCGAGCGGCCACTGGCCGAGTTCCTGGCCGGTGCGCGGTTCCTGTGGCGGCAGCCCGTGCTGCGCGCGCTGACCGTCCTGTTGTCGGTGTTCATCTTCCTGACCTACGGCTTCACCGACGTGCTGATCTACCACGTCACCCACGACCTCGGCGGCTCCGAGGGCACGGTCGGCGCGGTGCTCGGCCTGGCGGCGCTGGGCACGGTCGCCGGTGCGCTGCTGGTGGCCCCGCTGCGCCGTCGACGTGGCTTCGGCGCGACCTGGATCGGCGCGCACTCGGTCTGCGGTTTCGCCGTGGCGGGCGTCGGCCTCGCGACGAGCGTGCCGGCGGTCACCGCGCTGACCGCGGTGTACCTGTGCTGCCTGAGTGTCGGCGGGATCTGCTCGATGTCGCTGCGCCAGGAGATCACCCCCGACCACCTGCTCGGTCGGGTCACCTCGGCGTTCTGGAGCACGCACTACGCCCTCGGGCCGATCGGCGCCGCCACGCTGACCTGGGCCGCCGGCCGGTACGGCGTCCAGGCGGTCACCCTCGCGGCCGGCGCTGGCTGCCTGCTGGTCGCGGTCGGTGGCCTCTTCACCCCGGTCCGCCGCGCCGGCGCCGAGGCGCGTCGTCCGCCGGCCGAGGCCGAGGCCGGTCAGCCGCCGGTCAGAACTCCTGGTACATGACGTGCAGACCGACCCGGCCGAGGGTGGGGTGGCGGAACGCGCCGGGCACGGTGCCGACCACCGCGAAACCCTCCCGCCGGTACAGCTCGACCGCTGAGCTGTTGCTCTCCACCACGGCGTTGAACTGCATGCCGGCGTACCCCTGAAGGCGGGCCCAGGTCAGGGCGTCGCGGCACAGCGCGGTGCCCACGCCCCGGCCCCGGGCCTCGGCGGCGACCAGGAAGCTCGCGGTGGACACGTGCGCTCCCGGCCCGGGCCGGTTGGTGCCCATCTTCGCGGTGCCGAGCACCCGCTCGCCGTCGACCGCGACGACGGTCCGACCCGGCGGCGTCTCCACCCACATGCCGTACGCCTGCTCGGTGGTCATCGCCGGGTCGTAGGGGAAGGTCTCCCGGGTCCGGATCACGTCCTCGACGATCGGCCACACCTGCGACCAGTCCTCCGCCACGAACTCCCGAATCTGCACGCCGAGAAGGGTAGGAGCGGCGAGCCGCCCGGACAAACGGAATTGGGGTCAGGCCGTGAGCGCGCGAAGTTCCGCGTCCAGCAGCGTTGCGAGCCGGGCGTGCCGCTGCGGATGGCTGCTCGGGGTCATGCCACGGCTGGGCATCTCCACGGTCATCAGCAGGTACAGGTGCAGTCGATAGAGACCGAGGCGGCGGCGTGCGGAGGCGTCCAGCACCAAGGGTGTGTCGGCGGCGTCGCGGTAGCCGCGCAACAGCGGATGCTCCGGCTCGTCCTCGACGCGCCGGAAGAGCAGCGGCGAGACCAGGTCCAGCAGGGGGTCGCCGTAGAGGAACCGTTCGCCGTCGACCAGGCCGCACAGCCGAAGCCGACCCTGCGCGTCGGGCGCGGCCAGCACGTTGCCGTCCCAGCAGTCGAAGTGCAGCAGCGCCGGTCGGCGTACCTCGTCCAGCACGTCGGCGTGCCGCCCGACGAGCGTGTGCAGGCGATCCGGGGTCACCGGCAGCCGCACGTGCCAGTCGGTCGCGTCGGCGAGCAGCGCGTCGAGCATCGCCGTGAACGCCACCCGCCAGGTCGCTGCGCCGGCCCGGTCGCCGTCGTACCCGAACCGGTCGCCGGTGACCCGGTGCAACGCGGCGAGGGCGACGCCGAGGTCGTAGCGCGCGTCGTCGACGGCGACGTCGGCCTTGGCCAGCTCGGACAGGGACCGGCCGGGCAGCAGCGCGGTGACCAACCACTCGCCGTACGGGGGGTCGGTGCCGTGCCACAACACCGGGGGTACGGGTACCTGCGGGGCGTGCTCCGCGACGAGGCGGAAGTAGCGGGCCTCGGCGGCGCAGAGTCCGCGTTCGTAGCGCAGCAGCGGCGTACCGGCCGGCGGGGCGAGCTTCAGCACCACCCGGCGGTCGTCGTCGAGGCGTGCCCACCAGACCGTCGCGTATCCGCCGCCGGCCAGCGGTCCGGCGTCCCGGACCCGGGTGTGCGGGCCGAACGACGCCCGGACCAGATACGCCACGTCGTCACCGGTGAGCAGACGCTGCGTCGGGCTGACGCCGGTCACGAGACGGTGTCACCCGCTCGAGCGCGCGGCGCGGCGCCGACGGTCACCGGTGCGGCGGGCGGAACGGGACCGGCGGTGTCCCTGCGGACCAGCTCGGCGGGGAGCACCTCGACCCGCGGGGTCGGGGCCTCCGCACCGAGCACCAGGGACATCGCCCGGACTCCCAGGTCCACGAGCGGCAACCGCACGGTGGTCAGCGCCGGGGTGACGTCCCGGGCGATCGGCATGTCGTCGAACCCCACCACGGAGATCTGCTGCGGCACGTCCAGCCCACGGGTCCGCAGGGTGGCGAGCACCCCGATGGCCATCGAGTCGTTGAGGGCCACGATCGCGGTCAGCTCCGGGTCGGCGTCGAGTAGTCGGGCGGTCGCCTCGGCGCCGCCGTCGCGGTCGAACCCGGCGTACCGGATGCGCCGTTCCGGCAGGTCCCGGCCCTGCTCGCCGAGGGCCTGCCGCAGGCCGGCCAGGCGGTCGGTCGTGGTGGTCAGGATGCGCGGACCGGCGGCCACCCCGATCACCCGGTGCCCCAGCCCGCACAGCTCCCGTCCGGCGAGGTAGCCGCCGGCCCGGTTGTCCGGCATCACCGCGTCGCCGGAGTGTTCGTGCCGACCGATCACCGCCACCCGCCCGCCGGTGGCCTCGTACGCGGCGAGCTTCTCGTTGAGCTGCCGGGTGAACGCCTCGTCGTGGTAACCGGACCCGGCCAGGATCAGCGCCGCGACCTGGTGGCCGCGCAGCAGCTCCACGTACTCCAGCTCGCGGTCCGGATCCCGGTAGCTGTTGCAGATCATCAGCAGCCGGCCCTGGTCGGTGGCGACGCGTTGCAGGCCGCGGGTGATCTCGGCGAAGTACGGGTCGGAGACGTCGTGCACGATCACGCCCACCGCGCTGCGGTGCGAGCGGGCCAGCAGTTGAGCGTGGGCGTTCGGCACGTACTGCAACTCGGCGACGGCGGCGAGCACCCGCTCCCGCAGCTCGTCGGTCACCGGTTTGCTGCTGCAGTTGATCACGCGGGAGGCGGTGGCGGGTGAGACGCCCGCCCGGCGTGCCACATCGGACAGGGTCGCCATGGCCCGCCCTCTCGGTCTGTCGACGGCGTCTCGCCGTGCCGGCTAGCGCCACGGTACCGCAGAGAAAGCCCTTTCCCGCGGGGTGACCGGGCGCTGTCGCCGGCTAGGCGGCGGGCGGGATGGTGGCGTCGATGAGGTGTGGGCCGGTCCGGGCCAGCGCCTGGGAGAACTGCTCCGCGAGTTGCTCTGCGGTGGTGGCGCGGGTCGCGGGCATGCCGAACGCGTTCGCCAGCCCGACGAAGTCGATCTGAGGGTTGGTCAGGTCGAACATCGGATTGGCGCCGGGCTCGGCGCGGCCCGGGCGGTTGCTGAAGTATCCCCACTCCTGGCGCAGGATCGCGTACGCGTGGTTGTTGAGGATCACGTTGGTGATGTTCAACTGCTCGCGTACCTGGGTCCAGAGCGCCGTGGCGGTGTACATGACGCAGCCGTCGGCCACCAGTGCCACCACCGGCCGGTCGGGTGCGGCGACGGCGGCGCCGACGGCCAGGGGCAGGCCGTCGCCCATGGCGCCACCGGTCTGCATGAGCACGTCGTGTCGGGGAGCGCCGGCGGTGGCGGCGGCGAGGGCGATGCCGGAGCTGACGGATTCGTCGATGATGATGGCCCGCTCGGGTAGCAGCGCCGCGATGACGTCGACCCAGTTCTGCAGGGTGAGTGCGCCGGTGGGCAGTGCCGGTCGGTGCGGGTCGGTGACCGGGGCGGCGGTGTCCGGTGCCACCAGGTCGGCGAGTCGGACCAGCGCGTCGACGGCGTCCTGACCGACCTCGGCCAGGACGTGCGTCTGGGCGCCTTCGGGCACGAGGAGGCTCGGCTGGTCGGGGTAGGCGAAGAACGAGACCGGCGCCTTGGTGCCCGCGACGATGACGTGCCGCACGCCGTGCAGTTGGTCGAGCACCTGGTCGGGATAGAAGCCGAGCCGGGGAAACGCGGGTAGGCCCGCTCCTCGTTCGACCCGGTTGGAGTAGAGCTCCGAGAAGACACGTGCACCGGTCGCCGCGGCGATCCGGCCGGCGGCCAGCAGGCCCGCCTCCCGCAGTGCCGCTCCGCCGATCACCAGCGCGGTCGGTTCGCCGCTCCGAAGAGCCGCCGCGACCTGGGTGATCACCTCATGGTCGATGGTCGGTGCCGGCCGGGGCGGCACGGGCGTACCGGCCGCGCCTCCGTCGGACCAGGACACGTCCGCCGGCATGATCACGGTGGCGATCTGCCCGGGGGGCTCCAGGACGGCGGCGAGGGCTGCGGCGGCGTCCGGGCCGGCGCCGGCCGCGTCCTCGGGGCGGCGGACGGGGCCGCGCAGCCATCCCGCCAGCGCGGCGATGTCGGAGTTCAACGGTGGGTCGAAGGCGGTGTGGAACGTCGCGTGGTCTCCGACGATGTTGACCACCGGCGAGTTGGCGCGTCGACTGTTGTGCAGGTTCGTCAGGCCGTACGCGAGCCCCGGCCCGAGGTGCAGCAGTGTCGCGGCGGGCTTGCCCGCGATCCGGGCGTAACCGTCGGCCGCGCCGCTGACCACGCCCTCGAAGAGAGCGAGTACGCCGCGCATCTCGGGCACCGACTCCAGCGCGCCGACCAGGTGCAGTTCGGTGGTGCCCGGGTTCGTGAAGAGCACCTCGACCCCGCCGTCGACAAGCGTCCGCAGTAGTGCTTCTGCGCCGTTCACACACGTCACCCCGTCGCCGCCCGGATCAACAGTGATTCGATACTAAACTCGCATTTCGGACTATTGCTGCTAGGTTCCAGGAAGTAGCCCGGTAGGTGAAGGGGGTCTGATGGAACAGGGATGGGCCGAACGTCGCTACCAGGCCCGGTGCCTGGACATCGCCGTCGATCGCTCCTACCAGGACTTCCGGCGGCAGTACGAGCAGGCCGTCCCGCCCTACGACGCGGCGGCGTTCAACGCACTGGTGGCCCGCGGCGCGCCCTGGGACGACGTGGTCGCCCTCATGCGCGAGCGGGCGCCACACGACTTCCTCATCTACTGGAGCAGCGGCGACCTGCGACCGATGATGAATCTCGCGGGCGACCCCAGGCACTGCGTCGAATACCTGATGGGCAACCACACCACCGCTGAGCGCATGTTCCGCCACGACCCGGCGGTCATGCTGTACGCGCCGCTGCGCACGTTGATCAGCGACAGACCCGACGGCGGAGCGCGGTTCGTCATCGAGCAACCCAGCCGCGCGTTCGGCTCCCTGGGGGTGGACGCGATCCACGAGGTGGGCCGGGAACTCGACCGTGAGGTCGCCGCCCTCCTGACGCACCTCACGGTGCCCGTACCGGCGGGCCTGTCCGACTAGCGCCTCGGCTCGCCTAGTCGGCTGGCCGGTCCGGAGCGCGCGAGCCGTACGCCGGGCCGAACACCACGAGCAGCGCCAGGTCCTCGGTCACCTCCTCGAACCGGTGCTCCTCGCCAGCCGGCACGAAGATCACCGAACCCGGGTGCACCTCGGCCGCGCCGTCCGGGGTCACGATCCGCGCCCGACCCGCCGTGACCACGTAGATCTCATCCTCGGTGTGCGGGCTCTGGTCGTCGCGGCCGCCCGCCGGGATGCAGTACGTCCCCACCGACAGGTCCGGCACTCGCAGCTGTTCGACCCAGTCGTTGGCGGCCCCGGCGGGCGCGGTCCACCGGCCCGCGCCATCGATGATCAGCATGGCGAAAGCCTAGTACGGCAAGGGGAGTAGGCGGGGCCGCGGAATTCGAGGACCCGGGTTCAATGGATCGACTCGACGAACCGATGACGGATCGATCCGGGCGCCGATGTCACGTCAACGACGATGACGGTGACGTTGTCGTGCCCACCCTGATCGATCGCCGAGGCCACGAGTTGATCGGCGACGTCCCCCGAGCTGCCATCGGAGTCGAGCGCAGCCCTTATCTGCTCGTGTGGCACGTACGAACTCAGTCCGTCAGAGCACAGCAGGACCCGGTCGCCGGGATGGAGCCGGAGTGGCGTCAGGTCGGCCGACCGGCCGTCGTTGCGGCCGTCGAGGAAGCGGGTCAACTTCTCGGGGAGGTTGGGCACCTTTCGAGCGCCGGCGACGAGATGATCGTAGGTGTGGTCCTCACTGATCTGGAGCAAGGGATTGTCGTGGGAACCATGGCGTCGGATCAGGTAGGCGCGGGAGTCCCCGACGTTCGCCACGACCGCCTGACTGCCGGATCGCAGTAAAGCGACAAACGTGGTCCCCATCCCCGCCAGCTTCGGGTCCTCGCGGACTTTCCGGCGTAACGCCTCGCTCGCTTCGTTGACGGCCCGTCCCAGGACATCAGCAAGATCCTCCGGATCTACCGGGCGGTCGTACGGCTGCACGGCAGCGATGGCTGTGCTGCTGGCGATGTCACCGGCGACGTGGCCGCCGAGACCGTCGGCCACGACATAGAGCCATTGCCCTTGGCTGTAGGAGTCCTCATTCCGTTTGCGGATGAGGCCCTGGTGCGTGCGGCTGGCGGCTTCGACCGTGAGGGCCATGGTCATGACCCATTTCTCGGTTCGGCGTCGGGCCACGGCTCCTTGGCGTTCGAGTCGCGGTGCAGGACGTGGACCGTTTCGACTCGGTCGCTCGCCACGACGTACTCGGTCACCTCGACCGGCTTCTTGTCGCCTCCCGAGGTGCCGACTCGCACGATCTCCAGTACGGGCAGGTTGGTGGGGATCTCCAAGAGGGCTGCTTCGTCTTTGCTGGGCATCCGGGCGCGGTGAATCTCCATCCAACTGATGGGCCAGTGGCCGGCGGCCTCGATGTGGTGCAGCCACTCGCCCGCCGCCGGGTTCGCGTCCAGGTCGGCGACGATGTCGGCGACACGTGGATGAATCCACGAGATGTTGATCTGAAATGGGGCTTCCGACACTGGTCCGGTAACCCGAAACCGGCGAAGCACTTCGGTGCCGGGCTGCACGCCAAGAAGCTTGGCGATGCGGGGATCGTCCAGTGGGGCCGGCGCATTGATGGCCTTGCCGTGGCGAACCCATACCTCCTGGCTGCTAGCCGAAGGGAATGAGTATCCGGTTGCTTGCTCGTTGCGCTTGACCAGATCGCCGCGGGGTCGACGTGGACGCATGGTGCCGTATCGAACGGCGATGCCCCGCCCCTGCACAGCCCACACGTAGCCCTCCGTCTCCAGCAGGGCGATGGCCCGCCCGACGGTGTCGCGGTTGGCGTCGTATGCGGCAGCGAGTTCGTTGAGGGTCGGAAGCCGCGCGCCCGGTTCCCACTCTCCGGCTTCGATCCGCTCGCGGATCATGGCCGCGATGTTCAGGTAGCGCGAGTGCACCGGCACGCCCACACCCTTCCCGGTTGTCCCGTGACAATCCTTGACTCTGAGCCAGATTGTCCCCAGACTATCTTGTATCGATTGTCCCAAGACAATCTGGCGTCCGGAGGCGCGAGGGTGGGTCAGCCGTCGAAGCCGGGCGCACCGGCATGTTCAGGAGGCGGGCGTACATGACTGGAAATCGTCGCGAGCCAGGCTAGCTGCGACCCGCGAGCAAGCCGCCGATGCCTGAGATCCCGACGGTTGTCGTGGCGGAAGTGCCGCAGGTCTTCGTTCTCATCAGGGACGAGGAGGTTGTCGGCTACCTTTTCGACCTCCCGTCCGGGGCAGTCGCCATCCTCGACGGTGCGCGGGAGATCTTCCGATCGGACTGCCTGGAGGACTTCACCAGGTCCTTCGGCCTCCGGCTGGATCTGGACATCGCGAAGGTCAGACAGGACCGCTGACCGTGCGCCTCGAGGGCTTGCCGGGGTCCGCCCTGCTCAGGCCGCATCGGGGAAACTTGATCTAGGCACGGCCGACCGAACGTGATCTTATACGCACCGGCGATCCGTAACACCGCGCAAACCATCGATTAACCATCGGCGGCTTAGGTGGGGGAGCGCTCCCATGAGCGGATCGTGATCGTGGAACAGCTCCACAAGGGAGCCATCGAAAGGAGCCTCGTGGCTACAGGCACGAGCGGAAACAGGCTGCGACGACTAGCGATACCGACGCTTGTCGTCGCCCTGATCACTGGCACCACCGGGGTTGCGGGATCGGCGTCGGCGGCGCCCGGAGGGGCATCGGGCAGCGGCACCGGCTACTTCACCACCGGGCAGGACAAGAAGGTCACCCTGACCGACGGGGCCGATCGTCGACCCGGCGGCCGGAACGCGGCCAGCCAACGGGCCGCCGTGGACGCAACCGGTTCGGGCATGTACGTCGTCGAACTGGCCGAGGACCCGCTGACCGCGTACGCCGGCGGTGTGTCCGGGCTGGCGCGGACCCGTCCGGAGGTGGGCGCCCGGCTGGACGTGACCTCGGCACCCTCGCGGGCCTACCGCGGGCACCTCGACGCGCAGCGTAAGGCCGTCGCTGCCGCCGCCGGGGTCACCGTCAAGGCGGCGTACACCGCCGCCTTCAACGGGTTCTCCGCGAAGCTGACCGCCGAGCAGGTGACCGCCCTGCGGGCGGACAAGCGCGTGCGTGCGGTGACCGCCGCGCAGGCACTCGGCACCAGGACGCCGCCGCCCACCGCGCCGTCGCCGACCGCCCCGGCACCCACCGCTCCGACCACGCCGGAGCAGCCCCCGGCGGGAGGTCCCGCCGGCAAGCCGGTCAAGCCCGGCCCCGGCACGGGCGCGGGCATGGTCATCGGCGTCCTGGACACCGGCATCTGGCCGGAGAGCGCGTCGTTCGCCAAGAAGGTGCCGGCCCCCTCGACCTGGCACGGCACCTGCCAGACCGGTGTCGCCTTCGTGGCCGAGCACTGCAACGGCAAGATCGTCGGCGCCCGGTACTTCGCCGACACGTGGCTCGCGGGCGGCGGCTCGGTGCCCGAGGGCGAGGTGCTGTCTCCCCGCGACATGAACGGGCACGGCACGCACACCGCGTCCACGGCGGCCGGTCTGCCGATCCCGAACGTCACCATCGACGGTCGGCGCTTCGGTCCCGTCTCCGGGGTGGCGCCGGACGCCCAGATCGCCGTCTACAAGGTGCTCTGGAACGGCATGGGCTTCGACGCCGACATCATCGCCGGCATCGACGCCGCCGTCGCCGACGGCGTGCAGGTGATCAACTTCTCCATCGGCAGCGAACTCGGCGACTGGGAGGCCAACACCCCCATCGGCATCGCGTTCCTCAACGCCACGCTGGCTGGAGTCTTCGTGGCGGCCTCGGCCGGCAACACCGGCATCGTGAGCGGGGCGATCAGCAACGCGGCACCGTGGGTGACCACGGTCGGCGCGGCGGTGACCAAGCTCGACGAGGCGACCGTCAAGCTCGGCGACGGCACGAAGCTCGTCGGCGGCTCGCTGGACGCGCTGCCCGGCGGCGACACGCCGATGGTCTTCGGCGACCAGGCCGGATCGCCGGATCTGGGCGCGGTCTACTGCGAACCGGGCAGCCTCGACCCGGACAAGATCAAGGGCAAGGTGGTCGCCTGCGCGCTGTCCAACATGTTCGGCTCGGCCGCCGAGATCAAGGCCAAGGGCGGCGCCGCGATGGTCGTGTTCGAGCCGACCGGCAACTACCGGATCAACTCGATCTTCAACTTCCCGGTCGTCTACCTGCCGACCGAGAAGCAGGCCGGCACGCTGTTCAACTACCTGATGCGCCACCCGACCGACGCGCGGGTGTCCCTGCGCAGCGGCGGTGACGGCTCCAGCGTCCCCGGCGTGCCCAGCGTCGCGGACTTCTCCTCCACCGGCCCGAGCAGTGTGGCCGTCGGTATCGCGAAGCCGGACCTGGTCGCGCCGGGTTCGGACATCATCGCCGCGGTCTCCCCGGCGGGCAACTTCGGGCGGGCGTACGACGCGTACTCGGGCACCTCGATGGCCTCGCCGTACGTGGCCGGCGCGGCCGCGGTGCTGCGTGCCGCGCACCCGACCTGGTCGCCGGGCGCGGTCGCCTCGGCGCTGCGCACCACCGCCACCGACACGGTCGGCACCAGCAGTCCCCTCGACCAGGGCAGCGGTTTCATCAACCTGGCCGGGGCCGCCGACCCCGGACTGGTCATCGCGCCCACCGCGGCGGATCTGGTCACCTTCAGCGAGACGGCCGCGCCGGACGGCAAGGAACTCAACCTGCCGGCCATCTCGCTGCGCGAGTACGACGGGACCCGTCCGGTGACACTCACCCGCACCCTGACCAACGTGGGCAAGGCGCGGGAGACCTACCGCTCGTCGGTGTCCGGGCTGGACGGCATGAAGGTCACCGTGACGCCGGCGTCGGTGACGCTGGCACCCGGCACGTCCGCGACCGTGACCATCACGCTGCGTCGGGGCAGCGCGCCCTGGGACCGGTACGTGACCGGGTCGATCGGCTGGCGCGGCAAGGCCCACAGCGCCCGGATCCCGGTCACCGCCCGTCCGTGGGGAATCATGCCCCGGCCGTACGCCGACGACGGGGAGGAATTCGGTCGGATGACCAGCGGCTCGTTCGGCGCGATCCAGCCCGGCTTCACCGGATCCCTGTCCGGTCGCAGCACCGGCTACACGCCGATGCGGCGCGCGTCGTACTCGATGCCGGCCGGGGTCTCCGGCGGCGTGTTCGACCCGGGCGC
The DNA here is from genome assembly GCF_040649655.1 of Micromonospora sp. NPDC048905. Classification (NCBI taxonomy): domain Bacteria; kingdom Bacillati; phylum Actinomycetota; class Actinomycetes; order Micromonosporales; family Micromonosporaceae; genus Micromonospora; species Micromonospora sp. NPDC048905. Next base: position 59,691 of record NZ_JBEZFV010000011.1, read on the forward strand.
CACCGGAGTGAAGAAGTTCGACTTCACCGTGCCGGCGAACACCGCCGGCATCATGGCCGAGGTCAACACCGACGATCCGAACACGAACCTGGACCTCTACCTGTACAAGGGCGACAAGCTGGTCTACAGCAGTGACAGGTACTGGACCAGTCTGGAGCAGGTGTACAAGTTCCTGCCCGAGCCGGGGCGCTACACCGCGTACGTGTTCGCCCAGTACCCCGGCGGCCCGGTCGTCGACTTCCAGTTCAGCCACGCCATCATCGGCCGGAACGCGACGTACGCGGGTGCCACGCTGACGCTCCCCTCCTCGGTGGAGCGCGGCTCGACGCAAGGGTTCACGCTGAAGCCGAACAAGCCGCTGCCCGAGGGCGACTTCTGGTCGTACACGGAGTACAGCACCAGCGGCGCGGTCATCCCCGGAAATCTCGTCTACACGCAGCAGAGTTCCTGGGAATAGCCGGTAGTAGAGGGTGGGGCGGTGCCGACGTGCGCCGTCCCACCGTCGCTCCGCCACCGTCCGCTGCGGCTATCTGTCGTACCTGCCACCGTCCATCCGGAGGGTGGCGCCGGTCAGATAGCCGGAGACCGGGCTGGCGAGGTACGCGACGAGATCGGCGTACTCGCGAGGAGTGCCGATGCGACCGACGTCGGTACCAGCGCGAATCGGGGCAGCGTTGCGCTCGACCTCCTCCCACGTCTCACCCCACCCGTTCTCGCGGCCGAGTTCCATGAGGTACTCGCGGGTGGCGGGGACCAGGATGGCGCCGGCCGCGATGGCGTTGGAGGTCACCCCCGTGTGCTTGAGGTCACGTGACAACGACCGGGCGAGGTTGAGCCGGGCGGCGTTGCTGGCCGCATAGTGCGGCTGCCCCGCCGACGGCGTCTCACCGGTTGCGCTGCCGATCTGGATGACACGGCCCCATCCCTTGGCCCGCATCGCGGGGACCAGGTGTCGGATGAGGCGGACCGAGCTGAGCACGTTGAGGTTGTACATGTCGGCCCACGCGTCCGCGTCCAGGTCGGACCACCCTGATTCGGGGTCGTATCTGCCGGCGTTGTTGACCAGGATGTCCACCTCCCCGGCCTGGGTAGCCACGGCCTCGGCGCCGACATCAGTGGTGAGGTCTCCGATCACGGCCTGACCGCCCACCTTCTGCGCGGTCTGCTCGGTGCGGGTCTGGTCTCGGCCGTGAACGACCACGGCAACGCCTTCGGCGGCCAGGGCCGCCGCGATCTCCGCACCGAGACCGCTGCTCGCGCCCGTCACAAGGGCGCGCCTGCCAGCAAGTTGCAAGTCCATGATCTTCCCCCGTTACGTCCGGGACGGCCGGGCCAGTGCCCGACGCCGTATCGGACTCTGACTCGCAGATAATGGACCCGCAAGTCCAGAATCGGGTCGACGATTCACGCAACCGAGGGTCCCGTCGGTCTGCACCCCTCGGCCGAGCCTGGTCGAACGGTGGGGCGATCAGCGAAGCTCGGGAACGCCGAGCTCGGGGTGGTCCCGCCGGAACGCGGCCAGTCTGGGAAACCGTCGGCGGACGGCAGCCCAATCGTTGAGGTCCGTGCGCTCACCCAGCAGATCCTCGGGTCCGTCCGGGTCGTAGCCGGGCGGCCAGGTGCCGCTGACGACGATATGCGCCTCCGTGGTGAACTCGTCGAACCACTGCGCCCGGGCGTTGCCCGCATCCGCGGCAAGGTCCGTGAGGCTGTCCGGATCCCGAGCGATCCGCTCCGCCACCGCGCGACCGTAGGAGATTATCCAGTCCTGGATGTGGCACAGGTCTTCCTCCTCGACCGGGCCGAGCAGCAGGCAGGCCGCGTCGGTCACCGGCCAGGAGTACAGGCGGGACCGTGTCTGTTCCCAGAGCCGGACGAACTCGACGACCTCGGTCGCGTCGAGCGTGCGGAGGCGGCGGAAGAGAACGCGTGAGGCGAGTTCGGTGTTGTCTCCGCTCTCCCGTCGGGACTCCTCGACAAGCGCCCAGAAAGCGTCCTCGTCCACGAACGGACCGTAGCGCGGGTCAGGGGAGTAAGCCAGTGGTGCGGGCCTGGTACAGCTCGCGACGTGCTTGTTTGGTGTCGAGCCGTTCGAGGCCTCTGGCAGCCCAGTCCCGCAGCGATTCGTCGTCGCCGTGGAGTTGGTCGACGAGTACCGGCAGGGCTTGCTCGGCGCGGGCGTCGCCGATCAGTTCGAGTAGCCAGCAGCGCAGGCCATGGTCAGTCTCGCGGTCGAACTCGACGATCAGCTCGTCGAGGTGCTGCGCGACGTGGGGCCGCAGCTGGTGGAACCCGTCTTCCTGGGTCTGCGCGTCATTGCTGCGCATCAACCGCATGGCTTGCTGGAACTGGTTCACCACGTCGTCTCCAGTGCGGTGTCTCAATTAGGCGCGGTCACGGTTCCTGAGGACAACCGAAGATCGTGCGACGGCACGATACCGGCCTGCTCGGCCGATCCTGGAATGGACGCCGTGGCCGGGTCTCTTGAACCACCCTGGTATCTGGTCAAGAATCGGCGCGGTGGACGACGGGGATTTTTCGCAGGACTGGGTCCAGTTACTGAGCCACCTTGACCGGCAGGTGTCCTCCGGTCAGCTCTCGGCGGACACGGCCTCGTTGCCCGACCTGATGAGCAGCTACCAGGTCCCGGGGGTCAGCATCGCCGTCGGGCACCTGAGCGGGCAGGTGTGGGCGGCGGGGTACGGCGTCACGGGTGGCGAGACGTCGACGCCGGTGACCGAGCGCACGATCTTCGCGGCCTGTTCGATCAGCAAGCACGTCGCCGCGTTCGGCGCACTGCGACTGGTCCAGGACGGCGTGCTGGATCTGGACACCGACGTCCGCGACTACCTCACCTCGTGGCGACTGCTCGACCGCGCGGGCCGGCAACCAGCGGTCACCGTACGGCAGCTGCTGGCCCACACCGCAGGCCTGTCCGACACCTGGTATCGCGGCTACGCCGGGGATCGCGCCCCGTCGCTGGTGCAGGTCCTGGAGGGCAGCGGCCCGACGACCACCGCACCGGTACGGTCGACCCTGCTGCCGGGCAGCCGCTTCCGTTACTCGGGCAGCCACTACTGCGTACTTCAGCAGGTGCTGATGGACGCGACCGGTACGCCGTTCGAGGATCTGATGCGGACACTGGTGCTGGACCCGGTGGCCATGGCCGGCAGCAGCTTCGACCAGCGGTTTCCACACCAGCGACCGCATCTGGTGGCGCGGGGCCACCACATCGGCGGCACCGGGATCCCCGGCGGGTGGCGAACACAACCGGAGTTGGCGGCGGCCGGGCTGTGGAGCACCCCGACCGACCTGCTCCGGCTCGACCTGGAGATCGCCCGGGCGGCCTCGGGGAATTCGACGCTGCTCGACCGCGACCTGGCCACCCAGATGTGGGCACCGCAGATTCCGGGCGGCTCCTACGGTCTCGGCACCGAGATCGGCGACCGCGCCGGGTGTCGGCGGTTCGGGCACACCGGGTTGAACGTCGGATACACCTGCTTCTCCTACGTGTGGCCCGACAGCGGGACCGCAGTCGCGGCGATGACCAACTCGGAGGACGGCTGGGAGCTGCTGGCCAGCATCCGCGCCGCCGCCGACCGTCGGTACGCCAGCAGTCTCGCCACCGCACCCCTCGACGACGTCGCGGGCCACTACGTCCTGCGTGACGACTATCCGATCGACGTCGCGGTCACCGACGGTCAGCTGATCCTCTCCGCTCCCGGCCAGCAACGGGTGACGCTGGTGGCCGCCCCGGACGGTCGCCACCTCCACCCAGGACTCGACCTGGAGATCCGCTTCCTGCCGTCCGACGGCCAGCCACACATCCTGGAACTGCGGCAGGAAGGAGTTACCCAGACCGCGAAACGGTCGTGAGGGCGACGGACACCAAAAGGATCTTGGTTGTACTAGTCTTCCCGCCATGGCTTTGAGTCCAGACCAGTTCTATGACCACGCGATGTCCGTCGCGGACAGCGAGCGGCGGCTTCCGCTGGCGGCGGGAATGACGGGTTGGGACATCAGCCCCTTCGACCAGGACGGGTTGCGTGTCGCGCCACTGCGCCCGCCGGTGCTGCCCGAGCCCGCCCGACACGGTGAGGACCCGGCGGAGTGCCGCAACTGCGAGGAGCGGGACGAGGGGATCTGGTTCAACGAGCACTGGCGGCTGGCCCGGGTCACCGGAGTGGGCGTGCCGTTGGCGTTGATGCTGTATCCGCGCGACCACTACGACATGGCCGACCTCCCCGACGATCTCGCCGCGGAACTGGGACTGCTGAGCACGCGAATCGTCCGCCACGTGCAGGCCCTGCCGCACATCTCGCGAGCCCACGTCTACCGCGTCGGTGACGGTGCCGCCCACCTGCACGTCTGGTTCTTCGCGCGGCCCGAGGGCCAGGGGCAGCTCTTCGGATCCTGGTTGGTCATCTGGGACGACCTCCTGCCGGAGTATCCCGCCGACCTCGCCGAGGCCGACGCCGCGATCGTGGCCGACGCCCTGGTCGCCTCGCACGGTGGCCGCCGAACGGCCGCCCCCTGACCGCCCGCCGGACCGGCTGATCCGACCGGAGATGCACCGGCAGCGGGTAGGGACTTGACCGCTAAACCGAGATGGCTATTGCGCCACGCCGGCGAGCAGCCACCGCCGGACGGGGATCTCCAGCAGGACTCGCTCGCCCTCCGGGCTGACCTGTGCGCTGACATCCCAGCCGCCGTACTTGCTGGCGAACACGGTGACGACGGCGCTCGGTAACGCGCCGCGGTGCACCCGGGCGGCACCCTCCGCCACGACGGGAGCGTCGCCGCCCTCCAGGGCCAGGGAAACCCGCGGGTCGGCCAGAATGTTGCGAACCTTGACGCTGCGGCTGTCGCAGCCGATCCACCAGGTCTCGGCGGCGTAGACGAACCAGACCGGCGTCAGGTGCGGGGAGCCGTCGCGCCGCAACGTACACAGCCAGACGTTCCTCTCCTGCGCCAGACGAAGCTCGACGTCCCTCGATGGTGTGGTGCGGAGTTCGGTCACCTGGCAAGTCGATCACACCGCCGCGATCGGCTACCCGATCGCGGTGATGTCCGCGCGCAGCTGCCTGCGGGTTCAACGCCTGGACGACGACATCGGCACCGGCGCCCTCAGGTGGCCGGTGCCCAGGAGGGGCGCCAGGTCGCGGCGGGGAGCGGAGTCAGGCCCGCGACGTGGTCGATGACCGCCCGCAGGCCCGGGTGCGGGTTCGCCCGGGGCAGGAGGAGCGACAGCGGGTACGCGAGCGTCGGACGCACGATCGGGATGCGGCGCAGGTCGTGGTTCGCCGGCCAGAGGTACCGGTCGCGCGAGCCGACGAGGGTTGCCACGTCGGCGGAGTCCGCGAGGATGTCGAGGAGGACCTCGTCGCCGAAGTGCGGGCCGGCCGCGTCGATGCGGAGGTCGAAGTCGGTCGCGAGCTGGTCGTAGAAGTCCGCCCATTCGCTGCGCGGCGCGATGCCCGGCACCCAGATCCGATGACCGCGTAGCTGTGCCGGTGTCAGTGAGCGTGCGCCGGCGAGCGGGTGCCGCGGGCCGACGAGGAGTTCCGTCGGGGAGTCGAACGCGCGGATCATCCGCACGTCGCGCGGCAGGGCGGCCGGGTCGGTGACCGAGCGGAACGAGGCGTCGATATCGCCCGCCTGGACGGCGGCGGCCGCCGCACGGGGGTCGTTGACCCGCAGGGTCACCACGTCGAGGGTGATTTCCGGATGCGACCGCCAGTAGTCGTGCAGGACGACGGCCTGCGCGGTTCGCAGTCCGAGGACGTCGATCCGCAGGGCCCGCGAGCCGGGCCTGATCGCGGCGACGGCACGGTCGACACCGGCGACGACGTCCCGGGCGTGCGCGAGAAACGCCTGGCCGTCGAGCGTCAGCTCGACCCCTCGGGCGGTACGGGTGAACAACCGCACGTCGAGTTCACGTTCGAGGGCCGCGATCCGCTTCGACACGGCCTGTTGCGTCACGCCCAGCTCGTCGGCCGCCTGTTGCAGCTGCCCGAGGTCCGCCGCCCGGACGAACGATCGCACCGCCTCGGTATCCACCGACCCATTATGCGCACGCACAACCGCTGGTTGTGGCTCGCCCGAACATCGGTTGTTTGATTCCGCGCCGGCCCGTGGGGTGGGATGCCCCGATCCGAACACCGCCTGTCAGGAGGGAGTCACATGCGCGTCCGGTTGGGGCCCGACTTCGGGTGGCTGTGGTCGGCGTACGGTGTCAGCGCCTACGGCACGTGGCTCGCCTTCGGCGCGTTTCCGCTGCTCGCGGTGCAAGTGCTGGACTCGTCGGCGTTCGCCGTGGCACTCCTGGAGGCGGCGGGGCTCGCCGTCGCGGCGATCCTCGCCCTCTCGCTCGGACCGTGGGTCGAGCACCGGGCCAAGCGTCCGGTCATGATCGCGATGGACCTGGTCCGGTTCGCGGCGATGGTCAGTGTCCCGGTCGCGTACGTCCTCGGCGTCCTGTCGTACGGTCAACTGCTGGTTGTCTCGGTTGTTTCCGGGACGGCGAGCATCGCGTTCGCCGCCGCCTCCGGCGCGTACCTGAGGTATCTGGTCCGTGGTGAGCACCTGCTGGTGGCGAACGGGCGGTTCGAGGGCACGACCTGGTCGGCGACCGCAATGGGTCCGCCCGTCGGTGGCGCGCTCGTCGGGTTGCTCGGCCCGGTCGTCACGATCCTGGCCGACGCGCTCAGCTACCTGCTGTCCGCGCTCGCGGTCCTGCGTATTCGGGGCGGCGACGTCGCGACTCCCCGCGACCGGGTCACCCGGCTGCGCCCAGCCGACCTGCTGCACGGCTGGCGAGTCATCCTCGGCGACCGCGTCCTGCGGGGTCTGTTTCTCAACTCGGTGCTGGTCGGCGGCCTCATCATGGCCACCGCCCCGCTCCTGGCCGTTCTCCTGCTGGGCGAGTACGACGTCCCGGCCTGGCAGTACGGTCTCGCCTTCGGCATCCCGGCGCTCGGCGGGTTCGTGGGTGCCCGCCTGTCCGCGCGCCTCGTGCACCGCCACGGCCGGCACCGCGTCCTGATGGTCACCGGTTGGCTGCGATCGGTGTTCCCTATCGGTCTCGCGTTCGTCCAGCCCGGCATCCCCGGGGTGGTCACCGTGATCGTCGTCGAGGGTCTGCTGATCACCTGCATGGGCATCTTCAATCCGATCTACGCGACCGAACGCCTGCAACGGACTCCGGTGGCGCACACCGCCCGGGTCCTCAGCACCTGGAGTGCCAGCAGCAGACTCCTCCAGGCCGTCCTGATGGTGATCTGGGGTGTGCTCGCCACCCGCACCAGCGCGCTCGCCGCGATCACCGTCTCCGGCGTACTCCTGCTCGCCACCCCGCTCCTGCTGCCCAGGCGGAAGGACTGGTCGGCGCCGGAGCCGGTCCGGCCGGCCGACGACGTCCGGGTCGGCGGGCGCGTCGATGGATGATGGGTGGATGGAGGGACGGGCGTACCTGGAGAAGTACATTGTCGATCGACTGCCGGCCGGTGCTGGTCAGCCGCCGCACGGGCTGACGGTGGACCGTTCGGAGATCCGTGGCGTGGCGGTGGGACTGGTGGCGGCCGGTGCCCTGGCTCAGGAGGACATGGAACGCATCCTCGCCGACCTGGATCGGGAGTTGGAGCGACGTGGCCGGTTGGCCCGTCTCGAGACGCGCATGTCGACCGAGAAGCGCATGTCGACCGAGGGTCGCCTGACGCCCGATCACTGGGCGCCGCTGTCGGTCGAGACCCGGCAACAGTTGGCGTTACAGCACGGTCGTGACCGCGCGCGGTGGCAGGAGCCGGCTGTCGACCCTGCCCGGTTGCGGGAGGTGATCTCGCTGGCCGGTCGCACGCTGACGCTTCACGCGGTGCCCGCCACGCTGATCAGCCTGGAACGCTGGTCGACGATGGTCCTGGTGAGGCTGGCGTACGCCGGCACCGACGCCCGCGACCCGGGTTCGCTGGACGGCATGCACGACCGGTTGCGGCGGTGGCGCGGGTGGGACGACGCGGGAACGCAGTACCGGGCGGGCGGCGGCAGCGGCGAACAGCGCGGGGGACTGTCCATGGAGACGGTGGTCTTCGAACCCGGCCCGCCGGACGAGGCGCGCACGCTGACGCTGGCGTACGACCGGGACGGTGGGTCGGAACGCTGCACAGTTGCCCTCGGCGGCCCGACGACGCCAGCCTGATCGGAAGCACCGTCGGCTCAGGATCATCGGTCCTTGCGGAGCAGCACTGTCACCGCCTGGCCGTCGGCCGTGCCGAACATGCCGTCGGTGGGGTGGCCCAGCGCGGCGGCGAGGGCGCGGACGTGCAGATCGACCACCGCCTCCACCAGGTCGGCCAGCACGGACACCGTGCCGCGGCCCTGTCGCCAACCCGCCACGCACAGGCCGAGGCCGATGACCGCCGCAGGCCACCACAGCAGGCCGAGCGCCAGATACAGCAGCCCCCAGCCCACCCGCCGGGCGGCGGCGGTGAAGTCGGCCTGCGCGAGGGCGAGCGGGTCCCGGCTCTCCTCGGGCAGCAGCAACCACAGTCGGGGCCAGGCCGCGGCCAGGTCCAGGCCGTAGCAGTCCCGCACCCGTACCGCCGTGGCGATCATGCGGTCACCGATCCAGGTTGGCCGGTCCGGCTTGGTCAACGCGATCCGGTCGCAGGCGCGGGCGAGCGCCTGGGTGTCCGGCAGCGGTCCGGTCGCGCCGTCGGCGGACCGCAACCGGCGTGCCTTGTCCCGCAGGGCGTTCTCGTAGCGGTCCACGGCGGCGTGCCACCGGCGGCGCCGCCGACGTGTCACCGCCTCGCCGGCCCGGCCCCAGCCCTGCGTCCACAGGGCCACGACCAGGCGTTCCAGGCTCTGAGCGGCCGTCGCGGCGACGACGCTGGCCAGCACGACACCGAGGACGATCAGCAGCGCGGAGCCGGTGCCCGGGGCCGGTGACCCGAGGGCGAGCCGGTCCACCTCCCGCGCCAGCAGGCGCAGGTCCCACCAGTGGGCGTGGCCGAGTCGCACCGCCACGGCGGCCAGCGCCACGAACACCACACCGGGCAACGCCAGCCCGGCGAGCCACCGCTCCGCCAGTTTCCCGCCGAGCGAGGCGATGACCGCGTTCACCGGTCCATCCGGAACGTCGGCAGCGAGCAGTCCCACACGGCGCAGTGCGGCGGGCCGGCGTCCGGCCGGGGGATCTCCACCCGGTCGCACAGGTCACCGGGGCACACCTGGACGATCTCCGGGCGGCGGCCGTGGATGCCGGCCAGTGGCAGGTAGGGGTGGCCCCGGGCGGTCGTGTCACCACCGACCAGCCCGCTACGGCGCATCAACTCGGTCACCTCGGCGAGCACCGCGTCCACGCCCTGGTCGGACAGCGGCCGGTCCCGCAGCCGCGCCAGGGCCCGGGCCGGTTCCGGCCCGAGCAGGTCGCCCACCTGCGCGATGTCCGCGCAGACCCGGGCCAGCCGGGCCGCCCGGTCGTCGTCGAGTCGCCTGTCCGGCGCCGATTGACTCATCGGCTGATTATCTCCTGTCGATGTGGACGCGCGGCTGGCAGGCTGGGGAGCGACCGCGACGGGGAGGTGTGCCGGTGAGCCGCTACGCAGGGGACGCCGTCGACCACTGGCGTCGGGCCGCGGCCGGGCAGCCGCGTGGGGACCGGCGGTGGGCCGAGGCCCAGGTGGAGTTGGGGGCCGCGCTGCTCGACAGGCACCACGCGGACCAGGCGCGGGAGGACCTGATCGAGGCCACCGTCGTGCTGGAGGCCGCGATCCGCACGATGGCCGACTCCTTTCTGGCCGAGGAGTTGGGTACGGCGCACGGTGTCCGCGCGCTGGCCACGTACACCGATGTGCTGCTGGCCAGAGCCCGGATCGACAGTGATCCGCAGCTACTGGACATCGCCGAGCAGTATCTGCAGTTCGCCGAGGACGCCTCGGCCGACCTCGGCAACAGCGCGTTGCTGATGCTCAAGACCTGCCAGGTCCATCGAGCCCGGCACACCTTCGACGGCTCGGTCGACACGCTCTACCGGCTCACGGCCATCGCCAAGCTGGCCGAGTCGTGGATCAGCGAGGAGCACCGGCCCGTGTTGCGCGGCATCCACGCGGAGGCGCTGTTGCGCGCCCACCAGCTCACCGGGGTGGAGGACTACGTCGACGAGGCGATGGAGCTGGTGTCCTCGGTGGACACGACCGGCCCCAACCAGGACCAGATCGTCATGCTGCGAGCCCGGTGCCTGCTGGTCAGGGCGGCCGGGACCACCCACACCGCCGATGCCGAGCGGGCCGTCGCGGTGCTGCGGGGGCACACCCCGCAGAGCAACGGCCCGCGCTTCCTGGCCGGGCAGACGTTGCTCACCCTGGTCGACCGCACCGGCCGCGCCGAGTTGCTCGGCCCGGCGTGGGAGGAGTTCACCGCCGCGCTGAACACCGTCGGAGACGGGCATCCGGAACATCGGATGGCGCTCGCCAGTCTCGCCAGCGTCGGCATGAAGACCCACCAACTGACCGGCGACATCTCCGCCCTGGAGTCGGCGATCGGCCTGCTGCGCCGGGCGCTCGCACTCTCCGTCCGCGGCGAGGCCAACCACGCCCTGTACCTGGACCAGTTGGGCTACAGCCTCCGGCTGCTCTACGACGCCACCGGGGAGCCCGCCTACCTGGAGGAAGCGCTCGTCCTGCTGCGCAGGGCGCTCGACGCCCTGCCCGCGCGCGATCCGCAGCGTGTCAAAACCGGGTTGTCCATCGCCCAGGCGTTGCGGGCAACCTATCTGCGTACCGGTGAGCCCGCCCTGCTCACCGAGGCCGCCGAGCGGGCGCGCGCCGCCGGCCGCATCGACTCCGGCGCCGTGCCGGTCCGGATCCAGGCCTTCGACAAGGCGGCCTACACGCTGACCACGCTGGGCCGGTGGGACGAGGCGACGGAGGCCTTCGACGAGGCCATCACGTTGCTGCCCCGGCTGGCCTCCCGGGGGCGTACCCGCCACGACCAGTACGCCGACCTCGGCTCGACGGCCGGGTTGGCAGCGACGGCCGCCTCCTGCGCGATCGGCGCCGGGCAGCCGGAGCGCGCCCTGGAGCTGCTCGAACGTGGCCGGGGCCTGCTGCTGCACCAGCGGTTGACGGCGGACGGCGAGTGGGCGGCGCTCCAACGCGCCGACCCGCGTCTGGCGGTCGACTTCCAGCGGATGCGCCAGGACTTCGAAGCGCCCGCCCCCGAAGCGCCCCGACGCACCACCTTCGGCCGGGACCGGGAAACCGAGTGGAACGTGCTGCTGGCGACGATCCGGGAGCTGCCCGGCCTGGGTGACTTCCTGCGCCCGCCCAGCGCGCGGCAGCTGCTCGACCAGGTCGACGGGACCGTGATCGTGCCGATCGCGAGCGAGTTGCGCTGCGACGCGCTCATCCTGCGGCAGCACCGCGTGACGGTGCTGCCGCTGCCGGATCTGTCGCTGACCGACGCGATGACGCAGCTACGGCTGCTCCAGGAGGCCACCACCACGGCGTACGACCCGACGGCGGACGCGCGGAGCAGGCTGCGCGCCCAGTCGGTGCTCACCGGCGTACTGGAATGGTTGTGGCATGCCCTCGTCGGGCCGGTGCTGGACCGGATCGACGCGCCCGGGGCGGCCGGTGAGCTGCCCCGCGTCTGGTGGTGCCCGGTCGGCCCGCTGGCGTTCTTCCCCCTGCACGCCGCCCAGGCCGGTGCCGGCCGATCCGCCCTCGACCGGGTGGTCTCCTCCTACACCCCGACCGTGACCGCGCTCGCCCGCAAACGCACCGGGCCGCGACAGTCCCGGCCCGACGCCCGGTCCTGCGTCGTGGCGATGCGCGCCACCCCCGGCGGCCCGCAGGCGCTGCCCAGCGCCGAACGCGAGGCCGTGGCGGCGGCGGGGGCGCTGCCCGGAGCGTGGCTGGGGCTGGACGCGACGGCCACCCGGCAGCACGTCCTGGACCGGTTGGCCGGCTCGGCCTACGCGCACTTCGCGTGCCACGCGGTGGCCGACCCGCACGACCCGGCGCAGGGCCGACTGCTCGTCCACGACCACCAGGACAGCCCTCTCACCGTGGCCGACGTGTCCCAGCTCGACCTGGACGCGGAGTTCGCCTTCCTGTCGGCCTGCGCCACCGCCCAGGCCCCGCCGACCCTCGTCGACGAGGCGCTGCACATCACCGGCGCCTTCCAGCTCGCCGGATTCCGGCACGTCATCGGCACCCTGTGGGAGATCGACGACGCGGTCTCCCTCGCCCTGACCACCGCCTTCTACCAGCACGGCGACGCGACCGGGGCGGCGGCGTACGCGCTGCACGCGGCCGTGCGGGCGCTGCGGGACCGCTACCCGCTGGCACCGACGCTGTGGGCGGCGCACATCCACACCGGCGGCTGACCACCGCCCGTCGGCGTCAGCGGGTGCGCCGGACCAGCGCCCGGGCCTTCTCCGTGTGGGGATGGGTCGGGCCGTGTACGCGTTCGCACCCGGCCAGCGCGGCCCGTGCCTCCTGGCCCGCCCGCCGGTCACCCGCCTCGACCAGCAGCAGGGCGAAGAGCGTCCGCATCTCCAGGGTCGCGGGATGGTCGACGCCGCGGCCCCGTTCACTGTCCGGCACCGTGTCCGCCAGCAACCGGATCGCCTCGGCCCGCCGGCCCACTCCGTCCAACGCTCGGGCCAGGGAGTGCCGGGCGTGCAGGAGTACGCCGTCGGTGTTACTCAGGACTCGACCGGCGTCGTCCGCCAGTGACCGGGCCGCGTCGACCGCCTCGGCCGCCCGGCCGTTGTCGAGCAGGACGACCAGCAGGTTGCTGCGGGCCTGCAGCGTCACCGGGTTCGTGGACCCCACCGCCCGGCTCAGCCGCCGGGCCACGTCCCGCAGAGCCCGTTCGGCCTCTTGGCTGCGGCCCTGTAGGTGCTGGAGCCCGGCCAGCTTCATCTGGCAGGTCAGGGTGTCCGGGTCGTCTCGGCCCAGCGTCCGGGCCATGCCGTCGGCGACCCGCCGCAGCAGCGGCTCGGCCTCGTCCATCCGACCCAGCTCGATCAGCAGCCAGCCGAGGTTGTTGCCGCTGCGCAACGTCTCGACGTCGTCGTCGCCCAGCACCCGGCGCCGCGCCTCGTAGGCGTCCCGTTGCACGCGTTGCGCCTCGGCGTGGGAGCCGCGCTGCCAGAGCGCGAAGGCCAGGCTGTGCTTGCTGCGCAGGGTGTCCGGATGCTCCGGCCCGAGCGCCGAGCTGCGCAACGCCACGACCTCCTGATAGAGGGCTACGGCCTCGTCGATGTCGTTGTCGCGCATCAACTCCTGCGCGTAGAGGGTCCCCGCCTCCAACGTTCGCGCGTCGGTCGCGCCGTACTGCTCGTGGTAGGCGTGGTACTGCAACCCGAAGGCGGTCGGACCACCGAGGGTCGTGGTGCTTGAACGACCGCCCTGGGTGACGGTGATCTCGATGACCGGGCCGGACGGCTTCGACTCGCGCGGTGGCTCGTCGTCGCGTTTACGGCCGCGGTTGAACCATCTGCCCACCGCTCGCACCTCCCGCAGTGTCGACAACCACACGGCCCGTCATCGACAGCAGACTACGTGTCAATGTTCCGCCCCGTCATCCCTCGGCAGCTGGGAGCCGGACGCCCGGAATGGCGACGACGTATGGTGAGTTCTCGTTCACGCGGCCACGGGGGTAGGTCAATGACGAATCTCAGCCACAAGCCGACCCTGACCGGGCGTCTGGTCACGTTGCGGCCCGTGACCGCCGATGACGCCGAGGCGATGACCGCGATCATGATCGATCCCGAGGTGGCCCGGCTCACCGGCAGTGTCAGCAGCAGCGCGGAGCTGGGGGAGGCCCCGCCGCTGGAGGTCAGCCGCGACTGGTACGGCTCCCGAGGCGCCACCGACGACCGGCTGGACCTGGCCATCGTGGACAACGCGACAGGCGCCCTGGTCGGCGAGGTCGTCCTCAACTGTCACGACCCCGACGCCCGCAGCGTCAGCTTCCGTACCCTCATCGGGCCGGAGGGGCGCGATCGTGGCCTGGGCACCGAGGCGACCCGGCTGCTGCTCGGCTACGCCTTCGGCCAGCTCGAAATGCACCGGGTCGGGTTGGAGGTCTTCGACTTCAACCCCCGCGCCCGCCACGTGTACGAGAAAGTCGGCTTCGTCCACGAAGGCACCCGCCGCCACGCCCTGCGCTTTGACGACGATTGGATCGACGCCCACGACATGTCGATTCTCGAGCACGAGTGGGCCCTGCACCAGGGCCACCCCTGACGGGGATCGACGGCCGGGACGTCAGGAGTTCGAGAGTGCACGTCAGCATGGCGACGAGCCCCGGCAGGGCCAACCGGCGCAACGAGGACTTCGTCGGCGCGGTGCCGGGTGCTGTCGTCCTGTTGGACGGCGCGGGCATCCCGGGAGCGGAGTCGCTCTGCCGCCACGGGGTTGCCTGGTACACCCATCGCCTCGGCGGCGCGCTGCTCGGCCGGTTGTCGCCCGACGACGGCCGGGACCTCGCGACCGTCCTCGCCACCGCCATCGACGAGATCGCCGCCGCGCACCGGCACACCTGCGACATCGCGGATCCCAGCAGCCCGCAGGCGACAGTCGTGCTGGCCCGCGTCCATCGGGGTCGGCTCGACTACCTGCTCCTCGCGGATTCCTATCTCGTCCTCGACCAGGCCCACGGCGGCCCGCAGGTGATCACCGACGAGCGTGAGGTGATCGCCCGGCGCGACTGTTCCGTCCCGCTGAGCGGTGTAGCTCGGGACACGCCCGAGTACGACCGCATTCGCGCCTCCTGTGCCAGCGCGCTGCGTGCCCGCCGGAACCGGCCGGGCGGCTACTGGATCGCCAAGGACGACCCGCACGCGGCCCGGGAGGCGGTGACCGGCAGTCGGTCCCTTGCCGACCTGTTCGGCATCGCGCTGCTCAGCAACGGCGCCAGCCGCATCGTCGATCCGTACGGGCGGACCGACTGGCCCGGCGTGCTGGCCCTGCTCGCCGCCCACGGCCCGGCCGGCGTCATCCGGGCCGTCCGGGAGGCCGAAGCCGAAGCCGACCCCGACGGCCAGGTCCCGGACGACGCCACGGTGGCGTACTGGACGCACCTGCCGCGCTGAGGGCTCGCCCCGAGACCCGTTTACCGAGATACGGCCCGGGGAGCGCTCGTTCGACTCAGCGTGCACTCGGGTTTGGTCAGGCTGAGGTACGAGCCGGCGGCGACCAGCAGCCCCAGACCCCACAGCGTGTACGCCGGCAGCACGACGGCCAGGAACCACGCCGGCCCGTCCACGTTGTCGCCGGTGGCCCAGGCGGTCATGCCGGCGATACCGAAATAGGTGGTGAGGCCCGCGCCGACGAAGAGTCCGGGGCCGGCCACCAGCCAACGTGGGACCTTTCGGCCGGCGAGCGGCAGGACCCAGCCGGGCCAGATCCGGCCCCAGCGGTGTACCAACGCCAGCGGCAACAGTGTGCCCGCGAGGAGCATCAGGACGACGAAAGTGATCATGAAGGTCCAGGGGATCTCCGGTGCCTTGCTCGACAGGAAGCCGTGCACCCGCTCGGCGGTGAAGCGCGCCAGGCAGGCGGCGACCGTCAGGTATCCGGCGAACCACGCCCAGGATGGCGTCGGAGCGTCCCGCCCCTCGGGCCGGCGGCCGTGAACCCGACCGCAGCGGTGGCAGGCCCCGCGTGCCCGCCGCTGCTCGGCGTTGGCGGTGACGATGGTCAGGGCGCCGCCTAGGGCGCCACTGCCCTGTGCCAGCAGCGTCACCCAGTCCATCGCGTCCAGATCCATCCCGAACAGGCCGCCGAGGATCATCAGGAGGGTCAGCGGGACCATGAACGAGTACAGGACCATCGACACACCGGACACCCAGCCGAGTACGGCCAGCGTCCAACGGACGCTCGTGCTCCGGTCGCGTTCGACGCCCGAGCTGATCAGCAGGATCGCCGCCGCCGACAGCACCGCGGGCACCACCGGAAGCCACCCGCCGGGAAAGAAGGATTCGCCCGGCTCGGCGAATCGGGGCGCGCCCCGGAGCGCCCACCAGGCGTGCACGACCGCGTACGCGGTGACCCACAGCGCGGCGGCCGGTGGTACCCACAGCTGCCCGCGAGATCCGGGCGAGCGGGGCCGGAGGTGGGCGACCACGGGGACCGTCATGGACCGATGATCTCTGGCGATGGGTCGTCTCTCCTCCCCTGCGCAGGGGATCCCCTGCCCCGGCCGGGGGAGTGGCCGTGGGGTGAGCACGACCACGGCCGGGCCGACTCCGGCCGGAGCGCGTGCCGACCGCGGTGCCCACCCCAGTACGCTCGGCGCACGGTCAGACGCGATGGAGGCGGGGTTGGTGGCGGTCCTACGGGTGACAACTCGCAATGCGCGGTTCCAACAGTGGGAGGCGCTGTTGGGCAACCGCACCAAGCGCCAGCGCAGCGGCGAGTTCCTCGTGCAGGGCGTCCGACCCATCACGCTCGCGACCCAGCTCGGGTGGCAGGTCCGCCAACTCCTGTACAACGCGGACGCACACCTGTCGAGCTGGGCGCACGAGACCCTCGACGCGGCCCGCGCGACGAAGGTGGCCGTTGCCGGCGAGCTGATGCTCGAGCTGGGTGGCAAGGCGGACGTCGCCCCGGAACTGCTCGCCGTCGTGGCGTTGCCCGATGACGACCTCGGTCGCATCCCGACCGGTCCCGACCTGCTCGCGGTCGTGTTCGACAGGCCCACCAGCCCCGGAAACATCGGGACGCTGGTCCGCTCGGCGGACGCCTTCGGCGCCGGGGGCGTCATCGTCACCGGCCATGCCGCCGACGTCTACGACCCCAAGTCGGTTCGGGCCAGCACGGGCTCACTCTTCTCGGTCCCCGCGGTGCGGGTGCCCTCCCACCGGACGGTGCTCGACTGGGTCGAGGCCATCCGCGCGGACGGCGTCGACGTGCAGGTGGTGGGGACCGACGAGAGCGGCACGGTGGAGGCGGCGGAGTACGACTTCACCCGGCCGACGCTGCTGGTGGTCGGCAACGAGACGTCCGGGCTGAGTTCGGCGTGGCGCGACGCCTGCGACCACCTGATCCGGATACCCATGGTGGGCATGGCCAGCTCCCTGAACGCCGCCACCGCCGGATCCGTCGTCCTGTACGAATCGGCACGGCAGAGGGCGCGCGGGTAGCGGGTCAGGGGATGAGCCGGTCGAGCAGCTCGAACCGCTCGTACGGCTGGTCGTAGTCGCCGAAGTGCCCGTCGTCGCGCACGATCTGGGTGCCCCCGAGCCGCTCGAACATGGCGCGCCCCTGGCGGTCGTCGCAGCCGTACGGGTCCTTGCGTGAGTTGATGAAGTAGATGTCGCGCACGTGGGACCGGATCGCGGCCCAGTCGTAGCTCTGCTGCAGGACCGGTTCCTCGCTGGTGTTGGGTCGGGTGCAGTAACCGGCGACCAGGATCGCCTGCGCCACGGTCACGTCGACGTGTTCGAGGAGCGCCAGAAGGAGCGCCGCGCCACCGGAGTGGCCCACCAGGATCGTGTCCTCGTCGAAGTGGTGCCCGTCGAGCACCGTCGGCAGGAACGTGGCGATCGGTTCGACGTTGATGCCCGGGTGGTGCGGGACCTCGACGGTGTAGCCCCGGGCCTCCAACCGTCGCGCCAGCCAGCGGTACCAGACGACGTCCGGGTTGCCACCGGTCCCGTGGAAGATGATCGCCCTGCGCCCCACCCTGCCCCCTTCGGATCGACGTGCAGATCAAACCACGTGATCCTCGGAGGCGGGGCAGGCGACGCCCACGGCATTCGGCAGGGCGGCCGGGCGCTCAGTCCACGGGTGCCGGCAGCGGCGCGGCCCGGTCACCGTCGCCGCCGGCGCGCGCCCCGACGGGAGCGACGATCGGGGCGGCGACGATCCGGCTGGGCAGCACCGGCGCGTCCCGGCCCGTGCCGCGCCGGTCGCCACCGGAGGACTGCTCGTGGTAGTCCTGCTCGACGTTGACCGTCCAGACGTCGTGCGTACTGCCGGTGGCGATGTTCTCGACCGTGAGCATCGCGGTCAGCATCGAGTGGTCCTGGTTGTTGTAACGGTGCATACCGTTGCGCCCCACCGGGTGCACGTTCGGCACCGCCTCGGCCAGCCACGCCCGGATCACGTCCACGTTGTGCTGGTAGCGCTCGTCGTACACCGGGTAGGCCTTCGGCATCCGCACGACGTAGCCGGCCTCCACCACGCCGGGCCGCGCCAACCCCAGCCGCTCCAGCTCCGCGGTGGCCAGGGCCACGAGGTCGGCATCCGGGGTACGCCACATCTCGTCGTCCTCGAACACGAAGTACTCCAGGCCGAGGCAGGTACGGCCGTCCTTGACGAGGTACGGCGACCAGGAGCCGAAGTTCTGGATCCGGCCCACCCGTACCCCCGGATCGTGCACGTAGATCCAGTTGTCCGGGAACGAGAACTCCGCGGGCACCACCAGCGCCACCGTCAGGAAGTCGCGGTAGCGCAGGTCGGCGGCGCAGGCCAGCACCTCCGGCGGCGCCGCCGGACGCAGGACGGACACCAGCTCCGAGATCGGCATCGACGAGATCACGTGGTCGGCTGGCTCGGTACGCTGCCCGTCCGCGCCGTTGACCGTCACGCTGATCGCCCGCCGTCGCCCCGGGTCGCGGTGCACGGCGGTGACCCAGGTGCCCGTCGACACCTGCCCACCCCGGTGGCACACCTGCTCGGCGCAGCGCTCCCACATCATCCCCGGCCCGTACTTCGGGTACTGGAACTCCTCGATCAGGCTTGTCACGTCCGTGCGTCGCCGCCGGGGCAGCAGCGCGTTGCGGATCGCCGTGGCCAGGGACAAATTCTTGATCCGCTGTGCGGCCCAGTCCGCCTGCAACCGGTCCGCCGGCATTCCCCAGACCTTCTCCGTGTACGTCTTGAAGAAGATCGAATACAGCCGCCAGCCGAACCGGGCCGACACCCAGCCCTCGAAGTGCGACTGGTCGCGTGGCGGCCGGAGCCGGGCGTGGGCGTACGACCCGAGGCAGCGGACCGCCTCCGCCAGCCCCAGGTTGCGCAGCGCGTTGACGGCGCTGAGCGGGTAGTTGAACAGCGCGCCCCGGTAGAAGATCCGGCTCATCCGGGGCCGGGTCAGGAAGTCCTCGTCCGGCAGGATCTCGTGCCAGAACGCCTCCACCCGGGGCACCTTCGTGAAGAACCGGTGCCCGCCGATGTCGAACCGCCACCCGTCGCGTTCCACGGTCCGGCTGATCCCGCCGACCACCTCGTCGGCCTCGAAGACCCGGACCGTCCGGCCGTGCCGGAGCAGTTCGTACGCCGCCGTGAGCCCCGCGGGCCCCGCGCCGATGACCACCGTGCCGTGCTGCTCGCCCATGCTGCCGCACTCCCCGCTCTGCTGATCGTCGGTGGCGCCGCGCCTACCCGTTCTGCGCCGAATGTCACTCCCGGTCAACGATCGATTCCACTCCGGAGTGGCGTCTGGCGGCGTACAACGGGTTGGACCACACTCCTGAGCGGCGGGTGGGCCGGCGAACCGGGGGGCGGGGCGGATGCACCGGTGGCGGAGCGGCGCGGCGACGCTGGCCGTCCGACTGGGCGCTGCCGGCCGCGCCGGCCTGGTGGCCGCTGCCGGCCGCGCCGGCCTGGTGGGCGCTGTCGGCCGCGCCGGAGCGCGCGCGTTCCGTCGGGTGCCGGCGCCCTGGCCGTACGTGATCGGCCTGTTCCTCGGCGCGAAACTGCTGCTGACCCTGCTCGGGTTGCTGGTCCTGCACGCCTGGGACGACGTGCCCGGGGCGCCGCCGCCCGACGAGGCGCTGATGTGGGCCCAGCAGCGCGAGATCTCCGGGCACCGGTGGATCTCCCTCTGGTTCGCCTGGGACGGGCTGCTCTACCTGCGGCTGAGCGAGCTGCCCCTGACCGGGCCGTGGCGGGACTTCGGCTTCCCGCTGCTCTACCCGTTCCTGGCCCGGCCGGTCGGCGCGCTGCTCGGCGGCGACAATGCGCTGGCCCTGCTGGTGATCAGCAACGTCGCGTTCCTGCTGGCGCTCTGGTACGGCTACCGGCTCGCCGAGGTGCTGCTCGGCGACGTACCCGCGGCCCGCCGCTTCACCAGGTACCTCGTGCTGCTGCCGACCGCGTTCCTGTTCCAGGCCGCGTTGACCGAGTCGCTCTTCGTCTGTCTCGCGTTGGCCGCGTTCTACCACGCCGAGCGACGCCAGTGGCTGTTGGTCGGTGTGCTCGGCTACTTCCTGGCGATGAGCCGCTCCGTCGGCCTGCTCGTCGCGCTGCCGCTGGCCTTGGTGCTGCTGCGTC
This sequence comes from Micromonospora sp. NPDC048905, assembly GCF_040649655.1. Taxonomy (NCBI): domain Bacteria; kingdom Bacillati; phylum Actinomycetota; class Actinomycetes; order Micromonosporales; family Micromonosporaceae; genus Micromonospora; species Micromonospora sp. NPDC048905. Next base: position 79,985 of record NZ_JBEZFV010000011.1, read on the forward strand.
AGCACGACTGGCGGCTCGGCCCCCGCGCCCTGCTCGGCTGTCTGCGAATCGGCTGGCCGTTGCTGCTGCTGCCCGCCGGCTGGTTCACCTTCATGGCGTTCTGCCGGTGGCGCGGCGGCGACTGGTTCGCCTACCAGCAGGCGCAACGGACCGGATGGGGCATCGAGACGCAGAACCCGGTGCCGGTGCTGCTGAACGGGCTGGCCGGGGAGCCCCGCGACGCCGCGCGGGTCCTCTTCGCCGTGGCCGTGTTGGCCGTGCTGGTCGCCGGGTTCCGCCGCCGGGAGGTGGCCTACCTGGTGTACGGCGTCCTCATGGTGCTGGTGCCGCTGTCGATCGGCCCGGCGGTGTACCGGAGCCTGCTGCGCTACCTGCTCGCCGCGTTCCCGGTGGCCCTGGTGCTGGCCCGCTGGGCCCGCGACGGCGGCGTCGACCTCTGGCTGACCGCGACGCTCGCCGTGGTGCAGGGCGTGCTGTTCGTGCTCTGGCTCACCTACTGGACCCACATGATCATCTGATTGGGCCGGCCGCCGACGGGGCAGAATGACGCGGTGACCGAGCCGCGGGTCCGCCTCGACAACCTCGGGGCCTGGCTGATCAAGGGCAACGCCGACCAGGTCGACCTGACCGCCCGGTTCGCCCAGGATCCCCGGGTGACCAGCTGGTGCGTACGCCCCGGCTACCGGGCGCGGATGATGAGCGCCGGACAGGCGATCGTCTTCTGGGCCAGCGGCAGTCGTGGTCGACTGCCCTACGGGCTGTGGGGGATCGGTCGGGTCACCGGGCCGGCCGAGCCGAGGCCACCGGGGCAGCCCTGGTCGGTGCCACTGGACCTGCCCATCCTCGCCGAAGGGGACCGGGTGCCCCGGCAACGACTACGCGCCGATGGGCGGCTCGCCGCCCTGGAGGTGTTCCGCCAACCGCAGGCCGCCAACCCGTCGTACCTGACCGTGGCGCAGTTCGCGGCGCTGCGTACCCATCTGCCGACCTGAGCGCGTGCCCGGCGCGGGCACATGCGTGCGGCCTGTGCGAGGCTGTTTTCCCGCATCTGACTGGAGGCCCGGTGTTCGCCCTGCCGCTGACCGAGGAGGTCGAGCTGCGCCCGCTGGACCCGTGGCGGGCCGAGGAGTTCCTCGCCCACCTGGATCGGGCGCGGGAGCACATCCAGCCCTGGGTGGCGCCGTCGTTCGTCGCCACCGACCTGCCGTCGGCCCGCGCGGTGTTGCAGCGGTACGCCGACCGGTGGGCCAGCGACACCGGCGGTATCTGGGGGCTGTGGTGGCGCGGCACGCTCGTCGGCGGCGTCATGTTCGTGTCGTTCGACGCGACCCGGGGCGTCTGCGAGGCGGGTTGCTGGGTGGAGCCGGCCGCGCAGGGAAGGGGAATGGTCGCCCCGGCGATCCGCCGGATCGTCGACTGGGCCGTCCGCGAGCGCGGCATCCACCGGGTCGAGTGGCGTACCGCCGCCGACAACATCCGCAGCAGGGCACTCGCGGCGCGGCTCGGTTTGCGCCTCGACGGCACCCTCCGCCAGGTCAGCCCAGGCCCGCACGGCCGCATCGACCTTGAGGTCTGGTCGGTCCTGGCCGACGAGTGGCTGGCCGGACCGGACGCACCGCCGACCATTGTCCACTGACGACCGCGGGTTTTGTCGTACCCCGGCGGCACCATTCATCCATGGCCGTCCCCGCGCTCACCCCCCACCCCGACCCGCCGCGTTCCGTGCCGCTGCGTGAGGCGCGCACCCGGTTCAGTCAGCTTGTCGCGCTCGCCGAGCTGACCGACGCGGTCACCGTCGTCACCCGCGACGGCGATCCCCGCCCGGTCGCCGCGATCGTCCCCGCCGCAGCCGCGCGCAGCGGCGCCCAGGCCCGCGCCGACGCCGACCGGCTCGCCACGGTCACCGCAGGCTGGGCACGCCGTCTCGAGGAGCAGCACCGACGCAGCACCCAGCGGCACGCCGCCGAGCTGGCCGCGATCCGCGCCGCGCTGGCGCAGGCGTGGGCCGAGTTGGATCGCCGGGTCGTCCCGGGCGGCGACCCCACGCTGGCCCGGCTGCGCGCGGCGCACAACGACCTGCTCGCCGGCTGACCGCGTCCGCGCGGCCAGCTGTCGGCGGGATCCTCCACAGCTGGCGAGCCACGGCGAGCGCGCGGCACCGTATCCTTCGTCCGTGGGGCTGCGGTTCACGACACGCGGATCGGACTCGCCGTGGGTGGACACCGTCTGGACCTGCACGAGCGACCAGGTCACCGCGATGACGTCGGTCGCGGGGGTGCGGTGGGGCCTGGTGTTCTGGACACAGGCCGGCCGGGCGCACACGGGCATCACCGGTCCCGAGACCCGGACCGGCACGGCGCCGGTGCCGGAGGGCGCGACCTTCACGGGCATCGAGTTCGCCGTGGGCACCTCGTTGCGGGCCGTGCCCACCTCGGCGCTGACCGACGGTGGCATCGCGCTTCCCGACACCACGCGTCGGACGTTCTGGCTGGACGGAGGGCACTGGCAGACGCCCTCTCCCGACGACGCCGAGGCTCTGGTCGACCGTCTCGTCCGGGCCGGGGTCGTGGTCCGTGACGCGCTCGTCGCCGACGTGCTGCGGGGTCACCGCCCGCCCGTGTCGGGGCGCACGCTCGAACGCCGGTTCCGCGCCTCGACCGGATTGACGCGGAGCGCCGTCCGGCAGATCGAGCGTGCCCGCACGGCGGCAGAGTTACTGGCTGCCGGCGACCCGGCCGCCGCCGTCGTCGTCAAGCTCGACTACTTCGACGAGCCGCACCTGGCCCGAGCGTTGCGCTCCTACGTCGGCCGCACCGCCCGGCAGTTGCGCGAGGGGTCCGGCGGCGCGATCGCCCTCGACCTGGATCACCGCCGGACGTCGTAGACCAGCTTGACGATCCCGTTCGGATAACTCTCCGACTCCCGCAACGTCAGCATGTGCTTGTCCCGGTCGGCCCGGCCGAACAGGCTCTTGCCGGCACCGAGCAACACGGGGAAGACGAGCAGGTTGTACTGGTCGATCAAGCCCGCGTCGGACAGCCGCCGAGCCAGCTCCGCGCTCCCGTGGATGAAGATCGCGCCGCCCTCGCTCTCCTTGAGCGCGGCGATGTCCCCGGTCGAGCGCAGGATCGTGGTCGGCCCCCACCCGTCGACGACGGCGTCGTCGGACAGCGAGGTCGACACGACGTACTTGGGCAGCTCCTTGTAGCCGGCGTGGTCCTCCGAGCCGGGCCAGACCGGCGCGAACGCCTCGTAGCTGCGCCGGCCGAACATCAACGCCGTCGTGTCGGCGAGTTCCTCGCCCTTCAACGACCAGGCTTCCGGGACGAACTCGAGGTCCTTGAACACCCACCCACCGCTGCGGTGCTCCTCGGTTGGGCCGCCGCCGGGCGAGTCCACGACGCCGTCGAGCGACATGAAGCCGGTGTAGACCAGATTGCGCATTGTGCTGTCTCCTCGTGCTCGGGCGAGCTGCCGGGTCCACGCTAGATCGCGACGGCGGTGGTTGTCTTGGACGAAAACGACAGCGGACCCACCACCGTCGCGGCCGGCTCGTCGTCCGTGTCTGTGGCGACCCGACGTTCAGCCGGTGGCCGGGTAGGCGTGCGTCTCGGCTGCCTTGACGGCCACCCAGACCCGCTGACCGGGAATCAGTCGCAGTTGGGCGGCCGCGGCAGGCGTGACGTCCGCGGCCACCCCGATCGGCCCGTCCAGCTGCACCCGTAGGTTGTCGCCGTGCCGCTGCACGCCGGTCACCGTCCCCGCCCAGGTGTTGCGCGGGCTGCCCTCCGGCTGGGACGGGTGCAGGGCCACCGCCGCCGGGCGGAACGCCACGAAGGCCTCGCCGTCCAACCGGTCGGCGACGGTGAGGGTCAGGGCCGGCGCGACGCGTACCCCGTGTCCTTCGGCCCGGCCCCGGTAGAGGTTGAGCCCGACCAGCCGGGCCACGTAGTCGGTGCGCGGCCGGGCGGTGACGCTCGGTCCGTCACCCTCCTGGACCACCCGACCACCCTCGACGATGACCAGCCGGTCGGCCAGCGCGAGGGCGTCCAGCGGATCGTGGGTGACCAGCACCGTGGCGCCCGGGTGCGCGGACAGGTGCCGGTGCAGCTCCGCGCGGGTGTCCAGCCGGGTACGCGCGTCCAGCGCGGCGAGCGGCTCGTCCAGCAGCAGCAGCGACGGCGCGACGGCCAGCGCGCGAGCCAGCGCCACCCGCTGCGCCTGGCCACCGGAGAGTTGTCGGGGACGGCGGTGCGCCTGCGCGTCGAGCCCCACCCGAGCGAGCCAGTCCCGGGCGGTGGCACGCGCGCCCCGCCGGTCCACGCCGTGCCGGCGTGGCCCGAACGCCACATTGTCCAGGGCACTGAGGTGCGGAAACAGCAGGTAGTCCTGGAAGACCACGCCGATCGGCCGGCGCTCGGTGGGCACCCAGCCGCGCGTCTCCGGGCGGTCCAGGTCGACGCCGTCGAGCGTGACGTGCCCGGCGGTGAGGGGATGCAGCCCGGCCAGCGCGCGCAGCGCGGTGCTCTTGCCGGCGCCGTTCGGCCCGAGCAGCGCGACCACCTCACCGGGCGCCACGCGCAGCGGGACGTCCAGCCGGAAGGCGCCCCGGTCGACGACGAGCCGGGCGTCGAGCAGCGCAGGCTTCATGCGCTGGTCATCCAGCGGTCCCGCAACGCCACCAGAATGCCCACCGACACGACGAGCAGCACCAGGCTGAGCACGATCGCGGACTCCAGGTCGGTCTCCAACGCCAGGTAGACGGCGAGCGGCATGGTCTGTGTCCGACCGGGATAGTTGCCAGCGAAGGTGATGGTGGCACCGAACTCGCCCAACGCCCGCGCCCAACAGAGCACCGCCCCGGCGGCCAGCCCCGGTGCCACCAGCGGCAACGTGACGTGGGTGAAGGTGGTCCACCGGCCCGCACCCAGGGTGGCGGCGGCATCCTCGTAACGGTGGTCGGCGGCGCGCAGCGCCCCCTCCACCGCGATGACCAGGAACGGCATGGCGACGAACGACTCGGCCACCACGACGCCCGCGGTGGTGAAGGGCAGGGTGATGCCGAACGTGGCGTCCAGCCAACCGCCCAGCAGCCCCCGCCGGCCGAAGACCAGCAACAGCGCCACCCCGCCGACCACCGGCGGCAACACCAGTGGCACGGTGACCAGCGCGCGGACCAGTCGCCGGCCGGGAAACTCGACCCGGGCCAGCACCCACGCGAGCGGCACCCCGAGCAGCAGGCAGAGCGCGGTGGCCAGGGTCGCGGTCTGCACCGACAGCCGCAGCGCGGTCAGCGCCCCCGGCGTGGTGAGCCGTTGTGGCAGGGTCGCCCAGGGCGCCCGGATCACCAGACCGACGAGCGGGAGGACGAGGAAGAGCAGCCCCAACCCGGCGGGGATCAGCAGCGCGATCGGCACCCGCCCCCGCCGTCGGGGCGCGGCGTGCTCGAGGACCCGACTCATGGCGCCTGAAAACCGGCCTCGGCGAGGACCGCCTGCGCCGGCGCCGAGCGGACGTACGCGACGAAGGCCTTCGCGCCGGCCGGATTCGGGGCGTCCCTCAGCGCGACGATCGGGTAGTCGTTGACCGCCCGCGCCGACTCGGGAAACTCCACCCCGGTCACGTCGGCGCTCGCCGCTCGTGCGTCCGTGCGGTAGACCAGGGCCGCGTCGACCTCACCGAGCCTCACCTTGGCGAGCGCGCCCTTGACGTCCTGCTCCAGGGTCACCGGGGTCAGCGCGACGCCGGCCGCGTCCAGGGCGGTGCGGGCGGCCGCCCCGCAGGGCACCTGGCTGGCGCAGAGCGCCACCTTCACGCCGGACCTGCTCAGGTCGGCCAACCCGGTCACGCCTGCCGGGTTGCCGCGGGGCACCGCGATCACCAACTGGTTGCGGGCGAAAGTCGTCGGCGTACCGTCGGCGTTGCCCGCCGCGGTGACCGTGGCCATGTTCGCCGGGGCGGCGGAGGCGAACACGTCCGCCGGCGCACCCTGGTTGATCTGGTTGGCCAGCGCGGAGCTGCCGGCCACGTTGAGAGTCACGGTGCTGCCGGGGTTGGCGGCCTCGAAGTCCTTACCGATGCGGCGGAACGACTCGGTCAACGAGGCGGCCGCGAAAACCGTCACCCGGCCGGTGACCCGGCCGTCGACGGCACCACCGGAGGCTCGGTCGCCGCTCGCGCCGCAGCCGGCGACGGCCACCGCCACGAGTACGACCACCACCGCGCGTAGCGCCCGCGCGCTCATCCCGCCGACCTTCCCCTGATCGGGGCGGGTGCGGCCCGCTCCACCACCACCGTGGTCGACTTGATCACCGCGACGGCCATCGACCCGACCCGCAGGTCCAGCTCGTCGACCGCCTCCCGGCTCATCAGCGACACGACGCGGAACGGGCCGGCCTGGATGTCGACCTGGGCCATCACCGTGTCCTTGCGGACGTCGACGACGATGCCGCGCAGCCGGTTGCGGGCCGAGGAGAACTCGGCGCCCGCGTCCGGGTCGCCGGCCTGGGCGCGGGCGAACACGGCCAGGTCGACGCCGTCGATCACCCGGTGGCCGTGCTCGTCGCGCCCGGCCGTCAGCCGCCCGGCGTCCACCCAGCGCCGGATGGTGTCGGCGCTGACGCCGAGCAGGTCGGCGGCCTCCCCGATCCGGTACGTCGTCACCCGCTCACCCTAGCGCCCGCAGATGCGAGCCCATATGACCCCCACGCCATCATCTGCGCAGGCACAGGGGCGTCAACGTCAGCAGTTGCGGCAGCGAGCCCGAGACGCACCGCCTCCGCCCGTCTCGCCCCTCGCCCGTCTCGCCCCTCGCACGTCTCGGTCCCTCGGCGCCCTCGCCGCAAGATCGTGCTCGATTCAGGAAGTAGTGGCATTGGTGTGTTGGTGAGGCCACTACTTCCAGGATCGAGCGTGACCAACGGATGTGAGCCGCCCGAAGTCGCTCCCGGGGCCTGGCTGAGCACGGTGCTGGTCATCAAGACCCGCGCAACTACCCGGATGTTGTGACGATCTTGGCGTGGGGCGTGGGGCGTGGGGCGTGGGGCGTGGGGCGCGGGGCGCGGGGCGTGGGGCGCGGGGCGTGGGGCGCGGGGCGCGGGGCGGCGCGTCGGGCGGCAGGGTCCCCGGGCGCCAGGGTCCCCGGGGGCGGGCGGGCCGCGGGGTCCGCCCGCCCCGAGGGGGCTCCTCAGCAGTTGCGGAGTTCGGGGGACTGGTTGAGCAGTTGGCCACGGGTCGACACGAAGCGGCGGTAGCGTTCCCCGTCGACGGCGGACGGGCGGAACGCGGCGACGCGGTGGCAGTTCTGGAATGCCAGGCGTACGCCGAAGTGCCGTTCCAGGCCGGCGCGGATCGCGTCGCTGGCCAGGGCCCGGAGCAGTTGCCCCCGGTCGGCGTCGGTGGGCGGCGGGACGACGTTGTCGGCCAGGTCGTCGTCTCCGGCTTCGAGTTCGGCGACCACCCGGCTCACGGTGGCCCAGGCGTACGGGAGTGAGTCGCGGACGCAGGCGATGAAGGCCTCGTCGTCGATCGGGCCTCGTTCGGCGGCGTCGAGCAGGGCGGGCGGGACGGTGAGCGACATGGTTCTCCTCCGCATCGAGTAACGATTACCGTTTTCATTAACGGCGTCGACTGAGCAGACCACGTGGATGAAGGGACGTCAACGACCCCGCGGGCGCGCCGCGAACAGAAACCGGAGGTGGCAGCAGACCGGAGGTGGCAGCAGATCAGGGCCGGCGGGGGTGGCCCTTGAGGTGTCGTCCCAGCTCGCGGGCGATCTCGCGGTTCGCGTCGCGCTCGGCGAGCGTCTGCCGCTTGTCGTAGGAGCGCTTGCCCTTGGCCAGCGCCAGCTCGACCTTGGCATAGCCGTTCTCGAAGTACATCGACAGCGGGACCATGGTCACCCCGCCCTCGCGGACATTGTCCAGGATCCGGTCGATCTCGGCCCGGTGCAGCAGCAGCTTGCGGTTGCGGCGCGGGGCGTGGTTGGTCCACGTGCCGTAGGTGTACTCGGCGATGTGCAGGCCGTACAGCACGATCTCACCGTCGCGCTCGTGCGCGAACGCGTCCACCAGCGAGGCCCGCCCCTCGCGCAGCGACTTCACCTCGGTCCCGACCAGCACGATGCCCGCCTCGTACGTGCGCAGCACGGTGTACTCGTGCCGGGCCTTCTTGTTCGAGGCGATCAACCGGCGTTCGGGCTGCTTGGACGGGCTCACCCCGCGACGATATCCGGCCGCCGTCTCAGCCGGTCGTCCGGCGTTCGGGGAGCAGTCGCCCGGTCAGCTCCCGTACCGCCTCGGCGAACTCGTCCTGCGACTCGCACGGCCAGTGCCCGAGGATCGGCGGAGGAACGCTGTCGCTGGGCGCCGGCACCACATCCTGCGGGTCGACCAACCGGCGGTCCACCATCGCCGCCGGACCGGTCAGCGTCTCGGCCGTCCCGGGTCGGTGGGCGGCGAAGATCCAACCACCGATCGGGTCGGTGTCGCGCCACAGGTTGATCCAGCGCCAGCCGACCCGTTCGCCGATCTCCCGCAGCGCCGGCTCGTCGGCGTAGGCCGGGAACAGCCGCGAGTACAACCGACCCAGTGGCGATCCGTAGGTCAGCAGCGCGACCCGGTCGGTGATCCGGGTGGGCAGTTGCAGCACCGTCGCGGCGAGCAGCACCGAGCCGTGGCTGTGCCCGGCCAGCAGCACGCCCTGTCCCTGTTCCACCAGGTAGGTGATCCGCTTGGCCAACTCGGGCACGGCCCGCTCGGCGTAGCAGGGCGGCGCGAACGGGTGCGCCGCCCGGGGCCAGAACGTGCCCAGGTCCCAGAGCACACCCACGTAGCGACGGAACTGCGCCGTCCGGTACGCGAAGATGCCGCCCACCACCAGGCCGAGCAGGATCAGGGCGATCGCGTAGCTGCCCGACCCGATCAGGAAGTTGACCATGCTTTCGGGCACCCCGACGTAGCGCTGCGCCAGCTCACCCGGCAGGAGCTGGAGCAGGCCGAGCACGCTGGTGGACAGGCCGAGCGCCGCCAGCCCGGCGTACACCACGGAGAGCGGTTCCAGCCGCTCGGTGAACCGGGCCCGGGCGATCGCCCGCTCGACCCGCCGCACCCGGTCCGCCGCCGCCGGAGGAGCGTGCGGGAAGTCGGCGGTCACGATCGCCCGGGCTACCCGCCGCCGCCCGCGCCGGGTCAGCCTGGTGACCAGGGCGGCCACCAGCAGAGCGGTCAGCACCGCCAGGAAAAACCCGAAGATCGCCCACTTGTACGCCAGGGGCGGGCTGGTCTCCAGCCCGTCCGCGGTCGTGCCCTCGCGATCGAGCACGTCCGCCACGCGGTAGACCAGCTCGGCGGAGAACGCCACGGCGAGACCGGCCGCGATCGTGACGAAGACCGGCGCTCCCAACGCGCGCAGCGGCCCCCCGCGCTGCCCGCCGCCCCGCCGCCAGATCACCAGCGCGGCGAGGATGGTTATCAGCATCATCTGGCTGACGAACAGCCAGGCCACGATCGCTCCGTAGCCGGGCAGTGCGCCGCCCCGCGGCCACGGGGCCGGGCTGATGACGACGTGCACGATCACCAGCATCGTCACGCCGCAGGCGATCGTGCGCAGCCCGCGGAAGAGGGCGTCCACCCGGGGCGCCGGGTCGGTCCGGTCGATGCTCGGCACCACCGTGAGCAGGACCAGGCAGGCCAGCAGCACCGCCCCGGTGGCCGCCAGCAGGAGCACCATCACCCACGAGCGGTGTTGGCTGGCGCGGGCGGCCAGCAGGCTGCCGTCGAGGGTGGCGAATCCCGCCGCGACGTGGACCGAGCGCAGCCGACCCACGAGTGGCTCGCCGTCCCACTGGCCGACCGCGCTCAACCGGTGTTTCGAGGTCGGGGTCGACGGGCTGCGGAACGCGTCGAACGAGTGGCCCGGGCGGGCGCCGAGCCACCAGACCAACCCGAGGGCGGCGACCGGCACCAACGCCAGCACACCCAGGCGGAGCCCGGGCGGGCGTCCGCCGAGCCAGGACAGCCAGCTCCGCCCGGCCAGGCACGACGGGGTGTCCATGCAGCGCCAGGCGACCAGGTCCAACGCCACCCCGACGATGGAGAGCACGTAGAGCATGGTGAGGGTGAGGGCGAGCACCCGGCACAGCGCCATGAAACCCAACTTCGACGCGGTGTTCGCCGGGCGCATCCACAGCGCCACGTTGCAGAGCATGAAGGGCAACAGGAACACCAGCGACAGCGTCCGCACGGCCGTGCCGGACGGCAGGTCACTCCACCGGTACGCCTCCAGCGTCACCCCGTCCGTCCCGGTCGAGTCCGGGTAGCCGGGGCGCGGTCGGTAGAACCCGCCGCTGCGGTCCCCGGCGACCTGGTGCACGTACGGCCGGCCCAGCACCTGATCCGCCCCCGCGCCGGAGACACCGTGCACCCGCAGTTCCACGATCCCGCCCGACGTGGTCGGTCCGGTCGGCGACACGTCCGCCATGGGCCCCCCGAGGTGTGCGCGGCAGCCGGGCGGGTCGTCGACGTACGACCACCTACGCGGCTCCCCGGCTTACCCATCCCGAACCCGGTCAACCATCCGCCGAGCCCGGGCCGTGGTGCGGCCGACCGTCAACAGGTGATTTCATGGCGCCATGGCGAATCCGGTGATCCTGACCGTCGACGACGACCCCGTGGTGTCCCGCGCGGTGGCCCGGGACATCCGCCGCCGCTACGGCGACCGCTACCGGGTGCTGCGGGCGTCCTCCGGACCGGAGGCGCTGGACGCGCTGCGGGAGGTCAAGCTGCGCGGCGAGCAGGTGGCGCTGCTCCTGGCCGACCACCGGATGCCGGAGATGACCGGCGTGGAGTTCCTGGAAGCGGCGATGGACATCTTCCCGGCTGCCCGCCGGGTGCTGCTCACCGCCTACGCGGACACCGATGCCGCGATCGAGGCGATCAACGTGGTGGACCTGGACCACTACCTACTCAAGCCCTGGCATCCGCCGGAGGAGAAGCTGTACCCGGTGGTCGACGGGCTGCTGGAGGCATGGTCGGTCACCCCGGACGCGGTGAGCGCCGAGATCCGGGTCGTAGGGCACCGCTGGTCGGCGCCGTCGTTCAAGGTCCGTGACTTCCTGGCCCGCAACCTGGTGCCGTACCGGTGGATGCTCTCCGACGACCCGGAGGGCGCCCGCCTGCTCGACGCGGCCGGGGCCACCGAGGCGGACGTGCCGCTGGTGGTGACGGCCGACGGTAAGGCGTTGATCGCCCCGAACGAGGCCGAGTTGGCCGCGTTGGCAGGGCTCACCGTGGTGCCCGCGTCGGACTTCTACGACCTGGTGGTGATCGGTGGCGGCCCGGCCGGCCTCGGTTCCGCTGTCTACGGCGCGTCGGAGGGGCTGCGCACCGTGCTCGTCGAGCGGCGGGCGACCGGCGGGCAGGCCGGGCAGAGCAGCCGGATCGAGAACTACCTGGGTTTCCCCGACGGCGTCTCGGGCGCGCAGTTGACCGATCGGGCCCGGCGGCAGGCGGTCAAGTTCGGCGCCGAGTTGCTCAGTGCCCGGGAGGTGGTCGGTCTGAGTGAGGCCGGCGGCGCCCGGCTGTTGCGCTTCGGCGACGGCTCCGAGATCGCGGCGCACACCGTGGTGCTGGCCACCGGCGTGTCGTACCGGGTGCTGGACGCTCCCGGGCTGGCCGACCTCACCGGTCGGGGGGTGTTCTACGGTGCGGCCGCCACCGAGGCGCCGAGCTGCGTCGAGCAGGACGTCTACATCGTCGGCGGGGCCAACTCCGCCGGCCAGGCTGCGGTGCACTTCTCCCGGTACGCGTCGAGGGTGCACCTGCTGATCCGGGGCGCGGACCTGACCGCCTCGATGTCGCGTTACCTGATCGACCAGTTGGAGCGGATCGACCGGATCACCGTGCACCCGCACACGGCCGTGGTCGGCGGTGCGGGTGAGGACCACCTGCAACGGCTCACCCTCTGCGACACCCGTACCGGGGAGGCCCGCTCGGTCGACACCTCCTGGCTGTTCATCTTCATCGGCGCGGAGCCCCGTACCGACTGGTTGGACGGGGTGGTGGTCCGGGACGGACGCGGCTTCATCGTCACCGGCCCGGACCTGTTGGCCGGGGGACGCCGGCCGGCCGGCTGGTCGCTGTCGCGCGACCCGTACCACCTGGAGACCAGCGTTCCGGGGGTGTTCGCGGCCGGGGACGTGCGAGCCGAGTCGGTCAAGCGGGTCGCCTCGGCCGTCGGCGAGGGCGCGATGGCCGTCTCGCTCGTGCACCGCTATTTGGAAGCCCAATGAGCCGGTTCAGCGAGGCCCCGCAGTCGCGAACGAAGGAGATCCAGTGACCACCGCGTCTGATCGGCTGACACCCGCGCAGTTGCGCACCCTGTTCCTGTTCGAGTCCCTCGACGAGGGGCAGCTCGACTGGCTGGCCGAACGCGGCCGGGTCGAGCAGCGCGCCGGCGGCACCCTCGTGTACGCCGAGGGGGAGCCCGGGACCTGCTTCTTCGTGCTGGTGCGCGGCGCGGTGGCGCTGAGCCGCCAGGTGCGCGGCGACGACATCGAGGTCAGCCGCACCGACCAGCGCGGCGTGTACGGCGGGGCGGTCCAGGCGTACCTGGGTGACCAGGTCGACCAGATCTACCGCAACACCATGCGGGCGCTTGTCGACTCGGACTTCTTCGTGCTGCCGGCGGAGGACTTCGCGCACGCCCTGCGGTCCTGGTTCCCGATGCCGATGCACCTGTTGGAGGGGTTGTTCCTCGGCCTGCGGAACAGCCAGACCATCGTCGGCGAGCGGGAGCGACTGCTGGCCCTCGGCTCGCTGTCGGCGGGGCTGACCCACGAGCTGAACAATCCGGCCGCGGCGGCGGTGCGGGCCACCTCGGTGCTGCGGGACCGGGTCGCCGGGATGCGGCACAAGCTCGCCATGGTCGCCGATGGTCGGCTCGACGGCACCGCCCTGCACGGCCTTGTCGCGTTGCAGGAGGAGGCTGTCGCTCGGGTGGCCACCGCGCCGAAGTTGACCCCGATGGCCACCGCCGATGCCGAGGACACCCTCACCGACTGGCTGGAGGAGCACGGCGTCGGCGGCGCCTGGGATCTGGCACCGATCCTGGTAGGAGGCGGGCTCGACGCGGCCTGGTTGGCGCAGGTCAAGGCCGCTGTCGGCGCGGCGGACCTGGAGGCGGCGGTGCGCTGGCTCACCTACACGGTCGACACCGAGCTGCTGATGCGGGAGATCGGCGACGCGGTCACCCGGATCTCCGGTCTGGTGGACGCCGCCAAGCAGTATTCGCAGCTGGACCGCGCGCCGCACCGGGTGGTGGACGTGCACGACCTGCTCGACGCCACGCTCGTGATGTTCAAGGGGAAGATCCCCGCCGAGGTGAAGCTGGTCCGCGAGTACGACCGCAGCATCCCGCCGGTCCCGGCGTACGCGGCCGAGCTGAACCAGGTGTGGACCAACCTGATCGACAACGCGTTGGGCGCGATGGGGGAGAAGGGGGTGCTGACCGTCCACACCGGCCGCGTCGGTGACCAGTTGGCGGTCGAGGTCACCGACACCGGCCCGGGTATCCCGCCCGAGGTGCGTCCACGCATCTTCGAACCGTTCTTCACCACCAAGCCGGTCGGCGCGGGCACCGGCCTGGGGCTGGACATCTCGTACCGGATCGTGGTGCACAAGCACCACGGTGACATCCGGGTGGAGACCGAGCCGGGACGGACCACGTTCCGGGTGCTGCTGCCGATCACGGAGGGCGCACCGGAGGTGCCCGGCGACGCGCCGACTACCTAGAGACAGCGGGCGGTAGCGGGCAGTAGTCTCGGGCGGCGTTTCGTGATCCCGCCCCCGAGGAGGGTCCCGTGGAGTCGATGGCACGCCAGCGCACCACCGTGGAGAACGACCAGCCGGATGATCCACCGGACACGATGTTGCCGGAGCTGGAGGATCGTGAGTGGCTGCACCACGCACAGGAGTTCGCGCACACCAGCTTCTGGGCGGTGGCCCGCCGGCTGCCCCGGCTGGTCCGGGCGGCGGTCGGCCTGGCCTGGTCCACCAACCGCCGGGACACGGTCGCCTCCATCGGCCTGAACATCGCCGCCGGGGTGATGACCACGTTCGGCCTGCTCGCGACGACAAGCGTGCTGCGCGAGTTGTTCGCCGTCGGTCCCACCCCGGACCGGGTCCGCTCGGCCCTGCCGGCGCTGATCGTGGCCGCGGCGGCGGTGTCGGCGCGCGGCGGCCTGACCATCGCGGCGGGTTGGGCGCAGGCCCGGCTGATCCCGCAGATCAACTATCAGGTGGAGCTGCGGCTGTTCGAGGCCACCACGGCGGTGGACCTCGCCGCGTTCGACGACGCCGGCTTCGCCGAGGAGATGGACCGGGCGCGCGACCGGGGGATGGCGGAGGCCGCGTACATCGTCGACCACACCGTCAACCTGGTCACCGGCGTGGTGGGGATGCTCGCCACCGCCGTCGCGGTGACCGTCATCCAACCGCTGCTGCTGCCCTGCCTGCTGCTGGCCGCGGTGCCCCAGGCGGTCACCGCGGTGCGGATGGCCCGCCGGGAGTACCTGGCGATGCTGGCCCGGATCACCAGGCGACGCCGGATGTGGATGCTGGCCCACCTGATGGCCAACCGGCACACCGCCGCCGAGGTACGCGCGTACCAGATGCGCGACTTCCTGCTCGCCGAGTATCGCGGGGTGATGGCGGTCGAGACCCGCGCCGAGCTGCGGCTGGTCCGCTCCCAGACCGGCACCCGGGTCATCGGTGCCACGGTGGCGGGGCTGGCCACCTTCGGCGTGTACGCGGTCCTCGGCGGCCTGCTGCTCAGTGGGATGGTGGCCCTCGCCGCCGCGGCCACCGCCCTGCTCGCGTTGCAGTCCGCGCGGACCAGCCTGGGCGTGGCCGTCGTCGCCACCAACTCGCTGTACGAGGACGCCCTCTACTACCAGGACTACCAGGACTTCCTGGCCCGCGCCCACGCCCGGGTGCCGATCGGCGGCAACCGGGTGACCGACGGTGTCGACGTGATCGAGGTGGACGACGTGAGCCTGCGCTACCCGGACACCGACGCCCCGGCGGTGGACCGGGTCAGCCTGACCGTCCGCCGGGGCGAGGTGATCGCGCTTGTCGGCGAGAACGGCTCCGGCAAGACCACCCTGGCCAAACTGATCGCGGGCCTCTATCAGCCGACCGGCGGGGTGATCCGTTGGGACGGCGTCGACGCGGCGGAGTTGGACCCGCGCGCCCTGGGCGCCGAGGTGGCCGTGATGACCCAGGAGTGGTGGAAGTTCCCGTTCACCGCCGGGCAGAACATCCGCGTCGGCCGGCACGACCGCCCACCGGACCGGTCCGGCCCGAGTGTGCAGGAGGCGGCTCGTGCGGCCGCCGCGCACGACATGATCGTCGGCCTGCCGCGCGGCTACGACACGCTGCTCGACCGGGAGTTCAAGGACGGTCACGAGCTGTCCGGTGGGCAGTGGCAGCGGCTCGTCGCGGCTCGCGGCCTCTACCGCGACGCCGCCCTGCTGATCTGTGACGAACCCTCCGCCGCCCTGGACGCGCGTGCCGAACACGCCCTGTTCCAGCACCTGCGCCGCCGCCCCGACCGGGCGGTCGTGCTGATCACCCACCGGCTGGCAAACGTCCGGCACGCCGACCGGATCTTCGTGCTGGAACGGGGTCGACTCGTCCAGCACGGCAGCCACGACGAACTGATGACCGCCGGCGGCCTCTACCGTGAGCTGTTCGACCTGCGGGCCAGCGGCTACCTGACCGGCACCGACGAACGCCGCCCCGCCGACACCCGCTGACCAGATCGCGCCGAGCCCAGCCGAGGAGGCTGCCGCGGACCGACGCGGCGGCCAGGGCCCGGTGTCAAAGTCCCTGGCCGGCCTGCGACGGCCCCAGACGGCTCGGCTGCACCGAGGACTTTGACACAGGCCCTATGCCCAGGCGCGGTCGAGGGCCAGCGCGAGCCGCTGTGTCCACTGCTCGACGGTGCCCTCGATACCCGGGTACTCGTCGGTGAAGTTGGCCCAGTCGACGCCCCAGGTCAGCACGGTCTCGGCGTCGAAGCGGTCGGCTTCGACGGCGAGGTCCGGTCGCATGAGCCGGCGGACCAGGTCCAGGTCGACGGTTGTGGTTTCGGCGAGGAGAACTGCGTCGTAGAGATCCTTGCCCTGCGGATACGAGTCGGTGGCCAGCCACAGCAGCTTCCACGCCAGCGCCAGCGCGGCGGGTGCGGCCAGCATCGGCTCCGCGACACCCGGCAGCATGACCGTTTCCGGTGGGAGGGGGAGCTGTTCGCCGAAGACGATGTCGATCTGTACGTGGCCGTCCGGCGCCCCGGCCGTGCTGAACGGGACGACGAGGCGGCGGCCGTCGGCCCGGTCGTACGTCCAGATGGCGGCCTCGCTGATCCGGTCCGGTTGCAGGCCGGCATCCGGGGTGGCCCGGACGGCGGCCTTGACGGCGTCGAGTAGCGCACGGGCGTCGGCACTGTCGCTGGTGATCGTGTGTGGGACGACGACGAAGTCGAGGTCGCCCGGCTCGCGGGCGCCGTCACCGACCTGGGCCGGCAGGAGGACACTCCCGCGCAGCACCAGATGGCGGCTCTCGGGGATCGCCGCGATGACCGCCAGGATCTGTCGCATCGCGGCGCGCCGGGCGGTGGTCCACCGCTCACCGGTGGCGGCCGCGAGGAAGTCGGGCTCACCAGCCCGGTACGCGTTCGAATACTGCCTGAGCGCCGGATCGAACGCCGCCCGCTGGCGGACGGGTACGTCGGCGGGCAGTGGTCGGTAGGTCGGCGGAAAGCCCGGCATGCCCTCCGGTGCGGACCTCACGGTGTTCTCGCGCGTCGCCTGCCACTCGTTCACGCGGCCTTCGGGCACGTCCATCCAGCGGTCGTCGTGTGCCGGGTTGCCGTCGAACACGACGTACTCCTGCTCGACGGCGACGGGCTCATGCCCGGCGGCGGCCAGGGCCGCGACGAGGTCGTCCAGGCGCTGCTTGGCGGTGGTGAGCCCGACGCCGTGGCAGCGCTGGTTGACGAACCGTTCCTGCACACCGTCAGCGCGTTCCCGGCGGGCGTTGCGGGACAGCCGCGCCCCGTGCGGCACGACCAGATCGGTCAGCGCCAGTACCTGCGCCACCGCCGGGCCGGTCAGCAGCAGCTTGAGGTGATGCTCGAAGTACCGGCCCTTCGGCTCCGTCGCCGCCTGCTCGTCCGACTGCGGCACGCCGACGCACCACGGTGCCGCTTCGATCTTCGTGCGGCGCACCTGCATACCGGCGGCCCGCACCTCGCGTTCCCAGCGCAGCGCCGCGGCCCGCTGCTCGGCCAGCGTGCCTCGCCCGGTCAGGGTGAGCATCGGCTGGTAGGCGAACGTGCCCCGGTCGAGCACGATGTGCACGAACTTCATCCCGTGCCGGGCCGTGAAGGCAGACAGCAGGTTCGCCTCGTGATCTTGGACAGTGATGTGGATTTCGAAGTCCCCCGACACCTCACGCATCGACGGAGTCTATGCCGGGGCGTCAGAGCACGCGGGCGACCCCGCAGTAGCCATCGACCGGGGCCGGGGGCCTGCTGTCGGTCCGCCAGTGCCCCAGCGGCACGACGCCCGGCTCGACCAGGTCGAGGCCGTCGAAGAACGCCGTGAAGTCCGCGACCTCCCGCAGGTGGTACGGCAGAGCACCGCTTTCGTTGTACTGCCGATGCGACTCGATGACCCGCTCGCTGGTAGCCGTACCGTCGGACATCGCCAGGAAGCTGCCCGACGGTAGGGACGAGACCAGAGCGTTGACGATGGCCTGGGCCTCGGCCGGCTTCTCGACGTGACCCATGACGCCCAGCAGCATCAGCGCGATCGGCGCACCGAAGTCCAGTGTGTCGCGGGCGTCCTGGACGATCTTCTCCGGGTCGCGCAGGTCGGCGTCGACGTACTGGGTGGCACCCTCCTGGCTGCTGGTCAGCAGCACCCGGGCGTGCGCGAGAACCATCGGGTCGTTGTCGACGTAGACGACGCGCGCCTGCGGCGTGATCCGTTGGGCGACCTCGTGGGTGTTGTCGGCCGTGGGCAGGCCGGTACCGACGTCGAGGAACTGGCGGATCCCCGCCTCCGCGGCGAGATACGTCACGGCTCGTCCGAGGAACGCGCGCGAATACCGTGCCGCCTCGACGATTTCCGGGAAGACGGCCCGTACCTGTTGGCCGACCTCGCGATCCGGGGCGAAGTTGTCCTTACCGCCGAGCCAGTAGTTCCACACCCGTGCCGAGTGCGGCACCGTCGTGTCCAGCTTGGCGGCCGAACCTCCGGCCGGCTGCTCAGCGTGGTCCTGCGACATGTCCGTCTCCTCTTACCAGCCATGCGATGTCGAGGCCGCAGCCTAGCGGCGCGGCGGCGCTCGCATGATACTGCGGATCGACGGAACCCTTGATGGCGGCAACGGCCACGGTCAGAGGTCGTCGGGCCACCAGAATGGATCGAGGCTCTTGCCGTGGCCGCGTGGGCAGGTGCCGTATCCGATGCTGGAGACGTCAGGAGGTGGCGGTCAGGAACTCGGCCAGGACCCGCGTGTGGGTGGAGAACGCCAACTCGACCGGGTCGGAGAGCACGAGCCACTCGGTGGCCTCCTCCGTCGGCGTCGACGGTGGCAGGTCCTCGGCCGCTCGCTCGGGCAGCACTCCGAAGATCATCATCGTGCCGCCGTGCGGGGCGCCGCGCACCGCGAGCAGTCGGGCGTCCTCGGCGGCCGCGACCAGGCCGGTCTCCTCCCGCAGCTCACGAACGAGGGCGTCGGACCACTCCTCGCCGTACTCGACGAAGCCGCCCGGCAGCGCGAGCAGCCCGCGGGCCGGCTCGATGTCCCGGCGGACCACCACGACACCCAGGCCGTCGGCCGTGCGGACCGGCAGCACCGCGACCGCCACGGGCAGCGGGTTGCGCCAGACGGTCTCGCCGCAGGCCGCGCAGACCCGCGGCCATCCGGCGGCCGGCGGGTAGGCGGCGCCGCAGTAGGAGCAGTGCGAGTACGGCGTGCCGGTCATCCGCAGCACGTTACCCCCCCGCCGCCGCCCACTCTGCCGCGCCGCCGCCCGCGCTCAGGCTCAGGCCTCCGGGGCGCCGGTGTAGAAGGCGGTGGTACGCGCGGCGGCGGCGTTCGCCTCGTTGGGGTCGGTGCCGGCGGCGATGCTCGCCGCACCCCACAGTCGGCTGCTCAGCTCCACGGCCCGTCGGCCCTCGGGCGAGGCGCTCCACTCGGCAGCCTGCTCCGGGGTGACCCCGCTGCCGTCGCCGGCCAGGTGGGTGGCGAGACCGAGGAACCCGAGGTCCCAGCCGACACCGACGGCGCCCGGCCCGAACTGGGCCCACCGGTCCTGGTCGACGTGCGCGATGTGGTCCAGGTCGAGGCGTGCCCGCTCGTCGTCGACCGGGGTGATCCGCACCTCGATCCAGCTCACCTCGCCGCCCATTTCCCAGGTGGCGGTGAAGCGGTGCGGCGGCTCGCAGCTCTCGACGACGCCGTGGGCGTTGCCCTGCAGCTCGTACTTGCCGTGCAGCCGCAGGTCGCCGGAGATCGGCAGGAACCAGCGGGGGATGCGCTCGGCGTTGGTGCAGGCGTCCCACAGATCCTCGGCCGTCGCCTGGTAGGTCTGGCTGATCGTGGTCACCCGAGCCTCACCGGCCTCCAGGGTGCGGCTGCCGACCGTGCGCCGCACGGCGTTGATCTGCTCGGTGGCGTCGAACATCAGGTGTTCCTCTCGTCGGGTGGGTCGGCTGCCTCGCGCAGCCGGCGCTCGCGTCGGCCCCGGGCCAGTTCGGTGGCGAGTGCCGCCAGGGGCGGGGTCCAGAACCGGCGGAAGTGCTCCAGCCAGCCGTCGACCTCACGCAGTGGCCGTGGGTCGACCGCGTACAGCCGCCGGGTGCCCTCCGGCCGCACGGTGGCGAAACCGTTGTCCCGTAACACCTTGAGGTGTTGGGACACGGCGGGCTGGGAGATGCCGAACTCGTCGCGGATCACCGCGCTGACCGCGCCGGCGGTCTGCTCGCCGGTGGCGAGCAGCTCCAGGATGCGGCGCCGGACCGGATCGCCCAGCACGTCGAAGGCGTGCACGCGACAGTTATATCAGCAGAAGCTTATTTAAGCCAAGCGTGATAACCCGATCAGCTTGTCCAGTCGGATCGGCAGGTCCCGGATCCGCACGCCGGTGGCATGGTGCACCGCGTTGGCGACCGCCGCCGCCGCGCCGACGATGCCGATCTCGCCGATGCCCTTCACCCCGGCCGGGTTCAGCTCGTCGTCGCGCTCGTCCAGCCAGTACGCCTCGATGGACTCGACGTCCGCGCAGCCGGTGATGTGATAGGTGGCCAGGTCGTGGTTGACCCAGTCGCCGTACCGCTCGTCGAGCAGGCCCTCCTCGTGCAGGGCCATCGACAGCCCCATCGTCATGCCGCCGATGAGCTGGCTGCGGGCCGTCGTCGGGTTCACCACCCGGCCGGCCGCGAACACGCCGAGCATCCGGTTCAGCCGTACCTCGCCGGTGTCCGCGTCGACCCGCACCTCGACGAACTGCGCCCCGTAGGCGTACCGGGGCAGGGCGGGCTGCCCGCCCACCTCCTCGGTGGTGTCCGCCTCGGCGGTGACCTCGCCGGTCGGCGGCCCGCCGTCGCGCAGCTTGTCGCGCAGCGCCTGCGCGGCGCGGATCACCGCCCAACTCCAACTGGCGGTGCCCATCGAGCCGCCGGCCAACGGCGCGGTCGGCAGGGCGCTGTCCCCGATGTGGATCTCCACCCGTTCCGGCGGCACCCCGAGGGCGTCGGCGGCCACCTGCCAGATCGCCGTCCGGGCGCCGGTGCCGATGTCGGTGGCGTCGATCCGGACCAGGAAGCTCCCGTCCGGTCGGGCGGTGGCCGTGGCCGACGACGGCCGGGCCCGGGCCGGGTAGCTCGACCCGGCCATCCCGGTGCCGATCAGCCAGCGCCCGTCGCGCCGGGCGCGGGGCGTCGGGTCCCGGTCGGTCCAGCCGAACCGCTGCGCACCCTCGCGCAGACAGGACACCAGGTTGCGGCTGGTGAACGGCCGCCCCTGGTCCGGGTCGACCGCGGTGTCGTTGCGGATGCGCAGCTCCACCGGGTCGACGCCGACGGCGATGGCCAGCTCGTCCATCGCCGACTCCAGGGCGTACGCGCCGGGGCACTCGCCGGGGGCGCGCATCCAGAACGGGGTCGGCACGTCGAGGCGGACCAGCCGGTGCGTGGTGCGGCGGTGCGGTGCGGCGTACATGCTGCGGGTGTAGACGGCGGTCTGCTCGGCGAACTCCCGGACGGTCGAGGTCTGGCTGATCGCGTCGTGGCAGATGGCGGTGAGTCGCCCGTCGGTGTCGGCGGCGAGGCGGACCCGCTGGATGGTGGGGGTGCGGTAGCCGACCGGCCCGAACAGTTGCTGGCGGGTCAGCGCCAGCTTCACCGGCCGGTCCACGTGCCGGGCCGCGAGGGCGGCCAGCACCACCGAGGACTTGGCGTACCCCTTGCTGCCGAAGCCGCCGCCGACGTGCTCGGCGACCACCCGGATCGACTCCGGGGGCAGCTCGAACATCTCGGCGAGGGTGGCCCGCACCGGTGACGCGCCCTGGGTGGAGTCGTGCACCAACAGCCGGCCGTCGCGCCACTGTGCCGTCGTGGCGTGCGGCTCCATCGGGTTGTTGTGGTACGCCGGCGTGCGGTACGTGGCGTCCACCCGCACCGGTGCCGCCGCGTACCCGGCGTCGAAGTCACCCTCGGCGGTGTCCGTCGGGTAGCTGGGGTTGACGTGGTCCGGCTGGTACAGGCCGGGGTGGTCGTCGGTGAGCACGGTGCTGTGCGGGCCGGCGTCGTAGTCGATGCGGACCAGCCGGGCACCCTCCCGGGCCGCCTCCAGGCTGGTGGCCACCACCACGGCGACGTACTGCCCCCGGTAGTGCACCGTCGGCTCCTGCAACAGCCACAGCTCCGGCTGCGGGCCGGGTGCCATCCGGGGCGCGTTGCCGTGGTGCACCACGGCCAGCACACCGGGCGACGCCAGCGCCTCCGTGGTGTCGATCCGGGTGATCCGGCCGCGCACCACCGCGGACGGCACCGCCCAGCCGTAGGTGATGCCGTCCACCGGGTACTCCACCGCGTACCGGGCGGTGCCGGTGACCTTCGCGCGGCCCTCCAGCCGGGGGTACGCGTGGCCGACCGCGTCGGTGCTCACGACGCCGCCAGCTCGCTGAGCGCCCGCACGGTGATGGCCCGGGTCAGCGGCACCTTGAAGCCGTTGTGCCGCAACGGGCGGGCCTCGGCCAGCTCCGCGTCGGCGGCCCGCCCGGCCAGCTCCGGGCTGAACTGTCGACCCCGCAGCTCCTCCTCGGCCCGGTACGCCCGCCACGGCCGGTGCGCCACCGCCCCGTACGCCAGCCGCACGTCGCGGACCACGTCGCCGTCGAGGTCCAGCACGGCGGCCACCGACCCGGCGGCGAAGGCGAACGAGGCCCGGTCGCGCACCTTGAGGTACGTCGAGCGGCGCGCGGCCGGCAGCGGTGGCAACCGCACGGCGGTGATCAGCGCGCCCCGGGCCAGGGTGGTCTCCCGTTCCGGGTGCGTGCCGGGGGCGCGGTACAGCGCGGTGATCGGGAGGTCGCGGGGGCCGTCGGTCTCGTGCACCTGCACCACCGCGTCGAGGGCGGTCAACGCCACGGCCAGGTCGGACGGGTGGGTGGCCACGCACTGTTCGGACCAGTCCAGCACCGCCAGATCGCGGTTCTGGCCGTGCAGGGCGGCGCACCCGCTGCCCGGCTCCCGCTTGTTGCACGCCTTGCCGGTGTCCTGGAAGTAGACGCAGCGGGTGCGCTGCAACAGGTTGCCGCCGGTGGTGGCCATGTTGCGCAGCTGTCCGGAGGCGGCGGCGAGCAGGGCGCGGGCCAGCACCGGGTAGTCCCGGCGGACCACGGGGTGGGCCGCGAGGTCGCTGTTGCGCACGGTCGCGCCGATGCGCAGCCCGCCGTCGGGCAACTCCTCGACGGTGTCCAGGGGGAGCCCGGTCACGTCCACCAGCACGTCGGGGCGCTGCACGCCGAGTTTCATCAGGTCCACCAGGTTGGTGCCGCCGCCGAGGTAGGCCGCGTGCGGTTCCGCGCCGAGCACGGCGACCGCGTCGGCCACGTCGACCGGCCGGTGGTAGCGGAACGCCCTCATCGCGTCGCGGCCGTCTCGCGGACGGCCGCCACGATGTGCGGGTACGCGGCGCAGCGGCACAGGTTGCCGGCCATCCGCTCGCGGATCTCCGCGTCGGTCAACTCGGCGGACCTGTTCAGGTCGTCGGTGACCGCGCTGGGCCAACCCCGGGCGACCTCGTCGAGCATGCCGCGGGCGGAGCAGAGCTGCCCGGGGGTGCAGTAGCCGCACTGGAACGCGTCGTGCGCGATGAACGCGGCCTGCAACGGGGACAGTTCGTCCGGCCCGGCCAGCCCTTCGACGGTCACCACCGACCGGCCGTCCACGGTGACCGCGAAGACCAGACAGCTCTTCACCCGCCGGCCGTCGAGCAGCACCGTGCAGGAGCCGCACTGGCCGTGGTCGCAGCCCTTCTTCGCCCCGGTCAGGTCGAGGTGCTCGCGCAGCGTGTCGAGCAGGGTGGTGCGGTTGTCCAGGGTCACCGCGCGGGTCGCGCCGTTGACCTCGACCGTCACCCGGGACGAGTGGCGCTCGTCGGTGGTCGTCGCGTTCTCTGCTCGGTCCGGCACCGGCCCAGACTAGCTTTACCGGTACAAATAAGGGCGAATAACACAGGAGGTGACCGGGTGCCGGACCCATCGGTGACCGCCGGGCTGCTGCTGGCCGCCGGCGCCGGGCGGCGGTACGGCCTCCCGAAGGCGCTTGTCGAGCTTGATGGTGAGCCGCTGGTGCGGCGCGGGGTCCGGCTGCTCGGCGACGGCGGCTGCGCACCCGTGCACGTGGTGCTCGGCGCGGGCGCCGACGAGATGCCCGCCCTGCCCGGCGCGGTGTCGGTCCGGCACGACCGCTGGTCCGACGGGCTGGGCTCGTCGCTGCGCCGGGGCCTGGCCTCCCTGCCGGCCCACGTGCCGGCCGTGGTCGTGGTCCTCGTCGACCAGCCGCTGCTCAGCCCGGTCGCGGTCCACCGGGTTCGGGCCGCGTACGCCGACGGCGCGGTCGTCGCGGTCGCCACCTACGCCGGCCGGCCGGGGCACCCGGTGCTGCTGGGTCGGGAGACCTGGCCGCTGCTGGACTACTACGCCCTCGGCGACCGGGGTGCCCGCGACCTGCTGCGCGACCGGCCGGACCTGGTGGTCGAGGTGCCCTGTGACGACGTCGGGTCCCCGCTGGACGTGGACACCCCGGCCGACCTGCTGCGGCTGCGCACCCTCATCGACGGGTGAGCCAGCGGGCGGGTCGTCCGAACGGAGACGGGAACGGCCGCCCGGGGTCGACACCCCGGGCGGCCGTTCGCGCCGCCCCCGTTCAGGCCACCGGCGTCGCGGTGCCGGTGGTCCGGACGAGCCGTTGGTGCGCGCGGATCAGCTCGGCGTAGCGCAGGCCGCTCGCCTTCACCGTCCGACGCTGGGTGGCGTAGTCGACGTGCACCAGCCCGAAGCGCTTGTCGTAGCCGTACGCCCACTCGAAGTTGTCCAGCAGCGACCAGACGAAGTAGCCGTCCAGCGGAACCCCCCGGGCCACCGCCGACGCGCACGCGGCCAGGTGCTGCTCCAGGTGGTCGGTGCGCTCCTTGTCCTCCACCCGGCCGTCGGCGGTGACCTCGTCCGGCCAGGCGGAGCCGCTCTCGGTGACGATGATCCGGCCGGGCCGGTACTCCTCGTGCACGTCGACGAGCAGCCGTTCCAGTCCCGCCGGGTACATCTCCCAGCCCATCGCGGTCTCCACCGAGCCGGGCACCGGCACCTGCCGGGCGTACGGGGCCGGGCCGGTCGGGTCGTCGACCACCAGTTGGCGGAAGTAGTAGTTCACTCCGAGGAAGTCGGTGGGCGTGGCGATCACCGTGAGGTCGTCACCGCGTACCGGTGGCTCGACACCGTAGGTGGCGATCATGTCGGCGGGGTAGCCGCGCCCGTGGATCGGGTCCAGCCACCACCTGTTGACGTGCCCGTCGGCCCGGCGGGCCGCCGCCACGTCCTCGGGTCGGTCGGTGGCCGCCTCGATCGGGCTGAGGTTGAGCACCAGACCCACCGAGGCCGGCCGGGTGGCGTTGGCGCGGATCGCCTGGGTGGCCAGGCCGTGCCCGAGCAGCACGTGGTGTGAGGCGTGCACCGCGCGGGTGAGGTCCCGCTCGCCGGGGGCCATGGTGCCGTCCAGGTGCCCGATCCAGCACACGCACAGCGGCTCGTTGACCGTGTTCCAGTCGCCGACCCGGTCACCGAGGCGGGCGGCGACCACCGCCGCGTAGTCGGCGAACGCCTCGGCGGTCGCGCGCTCCGGCCAGCCGCCGCGATCCTGCAACGTCTGCGGCAGATCCCAGTGGTAGAGCGTGACGAACGGCCGGATCCCGTCGGTGAGCAGCGTGTCGACGAGCCGGTCGTAGAAGTCCAGCCCGGCGGGGTTGACCCGACCGACGCCGTCGGGCATCACCCGGGGCCAGGCCACCGAGAAACGGTACGCGTCCACGCCGAGCCGACGCAGCAACGCGAAGTCCTCGGGCCACCGGTGGTAGTGGTCGCAGGCCACCGCGCCGGTGTCGCCGTTCTCGACCTTGCCGGGGGTCGCCGAGAAGGTGTCCCAGATGGACGGCGCCCGGCCGTCGACGTCGACGGCCCCCTCGATCTGGTACGCCGCCGTGGCGACACCCCAGAGGAAGTCGGGTGGCAGCTTGGACAGGTCGGGCACGGGACGGGTCTCCTCTGGGATTGACTGACTCACTTGACCGCGCCGGCGGTGAGCCCGGCGACGAAGTACCGCTGCAGGGCCAGGAACCCGACGACGACCGGGACGCTGACCACGAGCGAGGCGGCCATGATCTGGTTCCAGTAGACGTTGAACTGGGTGGAGTAGCCCTGCAGGCCGACGGCCAGGGTGCGGCTGCCCTCGTCGGTCATCACCGACGCGAAGAGCACCTCGCCCCAGGCGGTCATGAACGCGTACACGGTGACCGCCACGACGCCCGGCACGGCGGCCGGCAGGATGACCTGGAACAGGGTGCGCAGTGGCCCGGCGCCGTCGACCTGCGCCGCCTCGTCCAGGCCCCGGGGGATCGAGTCGAAGTAACCGACGAGCATCCAGATCGAGAACGGCAGCGAGAAGGTCAGGTACGTGATGACCAGACCGGTACGGCTGGCGTACAACTCGATGCCGGTGGCGTTGCCGAG
The DNA here is from genome assembly GCF_040649655.1 of Micromonospora sp. NPDC048905. Taxonomy (NCBI): domain Bacteria; kingdom Bacillati; phylum Actinomycetota; class Actinomycetes; order Micromonosporales; family Micromonosporaceae; genus Micromonospora; species Micromonospora sp. NPDC048905. Next base: position 106,343 of record NZ_JBEZFV010000011.1, read on the forward strand.
GTTGACGTAGATGAGGAACAGCGGCAGCAGGAACAGGATGCCCGGGAACATCTGGGTGGACAGCACCGTCACCGTGAAGACGCCCCGGCCGCGGAACCGGTACCTGCTGACCGCGAACGCGGCGAAGATGGCCACCACGACCGAGCAGATCGCCGCGATGCTCGACACCACCAGGCTGTTCACCAGGTACCGGGCCAGTGGCACGGTGCTCCACATGTCGATGAACGGTTGCAGCGTGGGCCGGCTGGGCCACCAGGTGAAGCCGTTCTGCACGTCCTGCAACGGCTTCGCCGCGGAGGTCACCATCACGTAGAGCGGGATGACGACGAAGAGGGTGAGCAGGGTCAGCACGATGCGCCGGCCCCAGCGCTCACCGGCGGTCTCACGCATGGTCGTCCCTCCGACGGTTGGTGATCAGCAGGTAGGCGGCCGAGACGATCATCAGGAACAGCAGCAGCGCCACCGACATGGCCGAGCCGGAGCCGAAGTCCCAGGTCTTGAAGGAACTGCGGTAGATGTGGATGGAGATGAGGTCGGCCTGCTCGGGGGCGGAGCCGCCGAAGAGCACGAACGGGGTGTTGAAGTCGTTGAAGGTCCACAGGAACAGCACCAGCAGCAGCACCCGGTTCACCGGCCGCAGCATCGGCAGGGTGACCGAGCGCAGCCGACGCCAGAACCCGGCGCCGTCGATCGCGGCGGCCTCGTACATCTCGCCGGGCACGTTCTGCAGGCCGGCCATCAGGCAGAGGAACGCGAACGGCCAGTTGCGCCACACCGACACCACCAGCAGCGACCAGAAGCTGTTGTCGCCGATCAGCCAGAACGGCCGCTCGTTGAGCAGCCCGAGCTGGTCGACCAGCACGTGGTTGACCAGGCCGGTGTCGCGTTGCAGCAGGAAGCTCCAGGTGATCACCGCGGCGTAGACCGGCAGGGCGTACGGGGTGAGGAAGAGCGCCCGCAGGATCGCCCGCCCACGGAACGGCTTCTGCAGGACGACCGCCGCCGAGATGCCGAGCAGCCAGGCGAACCCGACCGAGAGCACGCTGTAGGCCAGGGTGATCCAGAACGAGTGCAGCAGTTCCTTGCCGGCGGCGCTGTTCAGATCCAGCGTCGCCCGGTAGTTCTCCAGTCCGACGAAGGGCGCGGTGGACCAGTTGCGAATGTGGAACTGGGTCAGCTCCAGCAGGCTCATCCAGACCCCGACCACCATCGGGATCACGTGGATGGCGAGTTCCAGCACGATGGCCGGGGCGAGCAGCAGGTACGGCAGGAGGGAGCGGCGGGGGCCGCGGGGCCGGCGGGCCGGCTCCCGGGCCGGTGACCCGGCCCGGGGTTCGCGCCGGTCGGCGTCCGGCGCGGTGGTGCTGGTTGCCATCGGGGTCCTCTCGGAGGCGGTGGCCGTGGCCAGGCTCAGCGCCTGACCACGGCCACCGGTGACGCCTGGGTCAGCGCATCTTCTGCTGCGCGTCGGTCAGCTTCGCCTTCACCGAGGCCTCGGTGACCGGCTTGCCGCTGGCCGCGTCCGCGAACAGCTCCTTCATCGCGGTGCCGACCAGGGTCTCGAAGGTGCTCTCCTCGGGCACCTGCGGCAGCGGGGCCGCCGTGGTGACCAGGGTCTCCTGGATGGTCTTCTGCTCGGTGGCGCTGAACGCCGGGTCGGAACCCGCGGTCTTCACCGCCGGCAGCGAACCGTACGTCTTGTTGAGGATCGTCTGCTCCTCGTCGCTGGTCATGAACTTCACGAAGCTCAGCGCGCCGTCCTTGTTCTTGGTGTGCTTGAAGACGGCCATGTTGATGCCGGCGACCATGCTGTTGACCTTCTTGCCGCCGGCCGGCGGGCTGGCCAGGAACGGCACCGGGGCCACCCCGTACGCGTCGGCGGGCATGTTCTGCGTCTTCAGGTTCGAGCCGGCGGACTGCCACAGCAGCATGGCGGCCTTGCCGTTGGCGAAGTCGGAGACCGACTGGTTCTGCGCGTACTCGGCGTTGCTCGGGTTGGTGATCTTGTCGGCGGCCATGAAGTCGATGTACCGCTTGATCGCCGAGACGTTCTGCGGGGTGTCGAAGGTCGGCTTGCCGGCCGAGTCGAACCACTCGCCGCCGTACTGCTGGCTGAAGGTGAACGCGTGGTGGGCGTTCTCCGACGGGTTGGCGCCCTCGATGGCCAGGCCCCACTTGCCGCCGGTGCTCAGCTTCTTGCCGTACTCGGCGAGCTGCTCCCAGGTGGTCGGCGGCGCGGTGATGCCGGCGTCGGCGAACGACTTCTTGTTGTAGTACAGGCTGTACGCCATGCTGTAGAGCGGCACGGCGGCCGGCGGCTTGCCGGGGGCGCCGGCGGCGGCGAGCGCGGCGGGCACGATCCGGTCCTTGCCGCCGACGGCCTGCAGGGTGGCGTCGTCGAACTCGACGAGCGCGCCGGTGGCCTGCAACGACGCCGACCAGGTGTTGCCGATGTTGACCACGTCCGGGCCCTTGCCCGAGGCGGCGGCGGCGAGCAGCCGGTTGAGCAGGTCCGACCAGGGGACCACCTCGACGGTGACCTTGATCCCGGTCTGCTTCTCGAACTTGTCCAGCTCGGGCTGGAGGGTCGTCTTGTCGGCCTCCAGGCTGGCGCCCTGGTTGCTGGCCCAGTAGGTAAGCGTCTTGGGCGATGCGGCGGAGTCGTCGCCGGAGCCGCCGCAGGCGGTCAGCGAGGCGGCGGCCAGTACGGCGGCGGTGAATATCCCGAGGTGTCGTCTCGACACGGGTCAGCCCTTCCGGTGCGTGGTGGGGGTCCGCCGACCTCCGTCGCCGATAGGGGTCGGGCGACGGGTGGCCGGCTGCGGGACAGGGTTCGGGGGTGCGCCGTCGGGGTCCGTCGGCGTTTCCCGGGAGTTACATCACGGCTTAATTTATGTCGTCATTAAAGTGGTTGGCCGGTGGGTCGTCAAGCACGAGGCGGTTACAGTCGCCTCGAACGACCGACGGGAACGAGGTGTCGAGTGGAGCTGGCGCGTGCCACCAACCGCAGTGTGCGGCTGCGCAACCGGTCCGCCCTGCTGACCAAGCTCTTCCTCGACGGCCCGCTCACCCGACAGGACCTGGTGCGCAGCACCGGGCTGAGCCAGCCGGCGGTCAGCAACGTGGTGGCCGACCTGATCGACGAGGGGCTGGTCGCCGAGGCCGGGGCCGCCGAGTCCGACGGTGGGCGGCCCAGCATGCTGCTGCGGATCGCGCCCCGCTTCGCGTTCCTGGTGGGCGTGGACGTCGGTGAGACCCGGGTCCGGGTGGAGCTGTTCGACTTCGCGATGACCCTGCTGGCCAGCGTCGAGTATCCGCTCGACCCGGCCCGCACCGAGCCGGACCTGGTGGCCGGGCACGTGCTGGCCGGCATCGACGCGGTGACCGGTCAGGCGCAGGTGGCCCCCGGCGACGTGCTCGGCGTCGGCATCGGCGTCTCGGGAGTCGTCGAGCAGGGCGTCGAGGCCGTCGTGCACGCCCAGGCCCTCGGCTGGGACCGGGTGCCGCTGGAACGGCTGATCAGCGCGGGCACCGACCTGCCCCTGCACATCGACAACGGCGCGAAGACCCTCGGCCAGGCCGAGATGTGGTTCGGCGCCGGCCGAGGCGCCCGGCACGCCGTCTTCGCGCTCGTCGGCTCCGGCGTGGGCGCGTCGGTGGTGACCGGCGGTGCCACCTACCGGGGCGCGTCCAGCAGCGCGGGGGAGTGGGGGCACACCACCCTGGTGTACGGCGGCCGGGCCTGCCGGTGCGGCGCGCGCGGCTGCCTGGAGGCGTACGTGGGCGCGGAGGCGATCATCGACCGCTACCGGGAGGCGCGCCGAGGTCGACAGGTGCCGGGCGAGGACGAGGAGTCCCAGCTCGCCGCGCTCGTCGCCGCCGCCGACACCTCGGTCACCGCCCGGCGGGTGCTGGACGAGACCGCCGGCTACCTCGGTGCGGGCGTGGCCAACCTGATCAACCTGTTCAACCCGGAGCGGGTGGTGCTCGGCGGCTGGGCGGCGATGGCGCTGGGCGACCTGCTGCCGGCCGTCCGCGAGGCCGCCGGTCGGCAGGCCCTGCGCCAACCGTTCGAGCAGGCGTCGATCGAGCTGTGCCGCCTCGGCGTGGACGCGGTGGCGTTGGGCGCCGCCACGCTGCCGATCGCCCGCTTCCTCACCGAGGGCGGCGTCCGCCGCTGAGCCCCACCCCCCCCTTTTTCTTGTTGATCAAGAGGTTTGCGTCAGGAATCACGCCTGGGATGACGCAAACCTCTTGATCACCGGGTGAACACGACCGGCGGCGGCTGCGGCGAATTACACAAAAAGAATCCTCGGGATAAATAACGAACTTATAGATCGATGTCTTGACGCCGCCGCAATCTCGCCGCAACACTCCTACGAGAGCGCTCTCCGACCCGCGGCGTCGCGTCGGCGGCACCACCCACGGCACCACGGGGCGAGCCCGATCCCACCCTCGCGGCATCCGTAACCCCCTATCGACAGGCGATGTCATGACATCTCGTGCAACATCCGTACGCCCGCGTCCCCGACGGGCGGTTCGACACCTGCTCGTCGGGCTCGCCGTGGCCCTGGTCGCGGCGCTCACGCCCGCCGGTGCCACCACCCCCGCGCAGGCCGCGCCCACCCTGCTCTCGCAGGGCCGCCCCGCCACCGCCTCGTCCACCGAGAACGCCGGCACCCCCGCCAGCGCCGCCGTGGACGGCAACACCGGCACCCGCTGGGCCAGCGCGTTCAGCGACCCGCAGTGGCTCCAGGTCGACCTGGGTGCCCGGGCCACCATCAGCCAGGTGAACCTGCTCTGGGAGGGCGCCTACGGGCGGGCCTTCCAGCTCCAGACCTCCGACGACGGTGCCACCTGGACCACGATCTACTCGACCACCACCGGCACCGGCGGCACCCAGAACCTCACCGTCACCGGCGCCGGCCGCTACGTCCGGATGAACGGCACCGCCCGGGGCACCGCCTACGGCTACTCGCTCTGGGAGTTCCAGGTCTACGGCGAGACCGGGGGCACCACGCCCACCTGCGGCAGCACCAACGTCGCCCAGGGCAGCCCGGCGACCGCCTCGTCCACCCAGGACGCCGGCCTCGCGGCGTCCGCCGCCGTCGACGGCAACACCGGCACCCGCTGGGCCAGCACCGCCAGCGACCCGCAGTGGCTGCGCGTCGACCTGGGCAGCACCCGCACGATCTGCCGGGTGGTGCTCACCTGGGAAGCCGCGTACGCCCGGGCCTTCCAGCTCCAGACCTCGACCGACGGGTCCACGTGGACGTCGATCTACTCGACCACCACCGGCACCGGCGGCACGCAGTCCCTCACCGTCAGCGGCAGCGGCCGCTACCTGCGGATGTACGGCACCGCGCGGGGCACCGCCTACGGCTACTCGCTGTGGGAGCTGGCGGTGAACACCACCGGCGGCGGGACCAGCGAGCCCCCGGTCGACACGACCGACCCGCGCAACCCGAACCTCGGCCCGAACACGTTCGTCTTCGACCCGAGCACCCCGACGTCGACCATCCAGAGTCGACTGAACACCCTGTTCACCCAGCAGGAGACCAACCAGTTCGGCCCGCAGCGCTACGCGGTGCTGTTCAAGCCCGGCACCTACACCGCCGACGTCAACCTCGGCTTCTTCACCCAGGTCGCCGGCCTCGGCATGAGCCCGGACGACGTCAACCTCAACGGTCACGTCCGCACCGAGGCGTTCTGGTTCGGCGGCAACGCCACCCAGAACTTCTGGCGGGCCGCCGAGAACCTCTCGGTCACCCTGCCCGCCGGGCAGACCGTGGAGCGCTGGGCGGTGTCCCAGGCCGCGCCGTACCGGCGGATGCACCTGCGCGGCGCGCAGAACCAGATCCAGCTCTGGAACGGCGGCGACGGCTGGTCCAGCGGCGGCCTGATGGCCGACACCCGCGTCGACGGCCTGGTCGTCTCCGGCTCGCAGCAGCAGTGGTACTCCCGCAACAGCGAGTTCGGCAACGGCTGGACCGGCTCGGTGTGGAACATGGTCTTCCAGGGCGTCAACGGCGCTCCCGCGCCGAGCTTCCCCAACCCGTCGCACACCGTCATCGCGCAGACCCCACAGGTCCGCGAGAAGCCGTTCCTCTACGTCGACGGCACCGGCGAGTACCGGGTCTTCGTGCCGGCGCTGCGCACCAACTCGACGGGCACCAGCTGGTACAACAAGACCCCGGCCGGCTCGTCCATCTCGCTGTCGCAGTTCTTCGTCGTCCAGGCCGGCACCAGCGCCGCCACCATCAACGCGGCCCTCGCCCAGGGCAAGCACCTGCTCTTCACCCCGGGCGTGCACCACGTCACCGAGCCGATCCAGGTCAACCGGGCCGACACGGTGATCCTCGGTCTCGGCCTGGCCACCATCCAGGCCGACAACGGCAGCGTCGGGATGCGGGTGGCCGACGTCGACGGCGTCAAGGTCGCCGGCCTGATGTTCGAGGCCGGCACGACCAACTCGCCGGTACTGATGGAGGTCGGGCCGTCCGGATCGTCGGCGAACCACGCCAGCAACCCGACCTCCCTGCACGACGTGTTCTTCCGCATCGGCGGGCCGCACGTCGGCAAGGCCACCAACACGTTGACCGTCAACAGCGACAACGTGATCGGAGACCACATGTGGCTGTGGCGGGCCGACCACGCCGCCAGCGGCGTACCGACCGGGTGGACGTTGAACACCGCCGACACCGGGCTCACCGTCAACGGCGACAACGTCACCATGTACGGCCTCTTCGTCGAGCACTACCAGAAGTACCAGACCATCTGGAACGGCAACGGCGGTCGGACGTACTTCTACCAGAACGAACTGCCGTACGACCCGCCCAACCAGGCGGCCTGGATGAACGGGTCGACCCGGGGCTACGCCGCGTACAAGGTCGCCGACTCGGTGACCAGCCACCAGGCGTTCGGGCTGGGCAGCTACAGCTACTTCAACGTCAACCCCGCCGTCGTGGAGGAACGGGCCTTCGAGGTGCCCACCAACCCGAACGTGCGCTTCACCAACATGGTCACCGTCTCGCTCGGTGGCGTCGGCACCATCAACCGGGTGATCAACAACGCCGGTGGCACCGCGAACGCGGCCAACCAGCAGGTGTACCTGACCACCTACCCCTGACCGGTGCGCCCGCGCCGGCCCGGTGGTTGCCGGGTTGGCGCGGGTCGCCACCGTGGGCCGAGCCGGCCCGGTCCCGCCGAGACCGGGCCGGCCTCGGTCGTGCCCGCTCAACCCGCCAGCACCTCCGCCGCCGCCCGCTCACCAGCCCGCACCGCGCCTTCCAGGTAGCCGGTCCAGCGGGTCGCCGTCTCGGTGCCCGCCCAGTGCACCCGCCCCACCGGCGCCCGCAGGTGCGGACCGTACGTCTGCCAGGTGCCCGGGGTGAGCGCGCCGCAGAAGCAGCCCCGGGTCCACTCGTCGGCCGACCAGTCGTACTCGACGAGGTCCATTGGGTCTGCGGCGCGCGGCCCGACCACGCTGGCGAACGCCTCCAGCAGGCACCGCCGACGCCGCGCGGGGGACATGCCCCGCAGCGCGGCGGCGTCCGTGGCGTAGCTGAACCCGGTCAGCACGCCGAGCGGCGAGGTGGGGGTGGAGTTGTCCACCGTCTCGGTGAGCGGGCCGGCGCTGCTGGTGGACACCCCGGACAGCCCGTCGGCGCGCCAGAACGGCTCCGCGTAGACCGCGTGCACCTTCAACGCCGAACCCATCGGCATCCGCTGGGTCAGCCCGTCGCGCAGCACGGGCAGCGGCGGGTCGTACCGGATCCGGCCGGCCAGTGCCGGGGGCAGCGCGACCACCACGGCGTCGGCGGCGACGCGGCCGGTGTCGGTCCACGCCGTCACCCCGTCGATGCTCTGTTGGATCGACCGCACCGGTGTGGCAAACGTCAGCGTTCCCGTGGGCAGGGCGGCGGCCATCCGTTCGGCGAGCGCCGGCGGCCCACCCACGATCCGGTCCTGCTGTGCGCCGCCGGCCATCCCCAGCAACGGACCGGTCCCACCGGCGCTGCGCAGGTAGAACAGCAGATGCAACAGGGACAGCTCGTCCGCGCCGGTGGCCAGCAGCCCGCCGGCGAGCAGCCGCCCCAGGTAGTCGGCGGTGTCGTCGTCCCCGGCCGTCGCGCGCAGCCAGCCGCCGAGGTTCGTCCGATCCCACTGCGCGGCCTCCGGCGCCTGCCAGGGCGCGGCCGGGTCCAGGCGCGCGGCGTAACCGTCGAGCAGGCCGAGCACCCGGCCGACGTCCGCCGGTGGCTCGGCCCGGCGCTGGCCGGCCCAGAGCAGGGTGGGCGCGCCGAGGGCCGCCGACGCGAAGGTGGCCAGGCCATGCTCGGCGACCAGCGCGTACATCCGGTCCTGGGTCGGGCCGATCCACTGCGCCCCCAGGTCGAGCTGCGTGACCTCGGGCAGCCAACGGGTCAACACCCGACCGCCCACCCGGTCGCGGGCCTCCAACACCCGCACCTGGGCGCCGGCGCGGCTGAGCGCCAGCGCGGCGGCGAGACCGGAGAAACCGGCGCCGACCACGACCACCCGGATGCCGTCGGTCACGGCGCTCTGCTTACCCGCAACCGCCTGGCCCATGACTCACCGAACCTCCTCCGAACGGCATCAACTACGGCATCCCCGCACACTGCTCTCCTGAGCGCGCGTTTGTCACCGGGGTGGCCCGGGAAACCGAGGCGCCGGCCGCAGCAGTGGGGGAGGTGTCATGGCATACCGTTCGGCGACCGCCGGCATCGTGCCCGACCTGTCCACCCTCACGCTGGGCGTCGAGGAGGAGTTCCTGCTGCTCGACCCGGACAGCGGGCGCAATCTGCCGGTGGCCGCCCAGGTGCTGGCCGCGCTGCACGGCCCGGCCCGGGACCAGAGCCGGCAGGAGTTCCGGCACAGCATGGTGGAGATGGTCACCCCGGTCTGCGCCGACCTCGGCGAGCTGCGCGCGCACCTGGTGGCATCGCGCCACTCCGCCGCCGAGGCCGCCACGGCGGCCGGGGCGCGGCTCGTGGCGATCGGTGCCACGCCGGTGGCCGAGCCGCACCGGACGGTCCCCGACGAGCCGCGCTACCACGCGATGTCGCGCCGGTACGGCCCGGTGGCGCACGACCCGGCGGTGTGCGGCTGCCACATCCACGTCGGGCTGCCCGACCGGGAGTTGGCCGTGCAGGTCTGCAACCACCTGCGGGCGTGGCTGCCGGTGGTGCAGGCGATCACCACCAACTCGCCGCTGCAGGACGGCCACGACACCGGCCACGCCAGTTGGCGGTCGATGCAACTGGAGCGGTGGCCCAGCATCGGCCCGACGCCGTACTTCGACTCCGCGGCCGACTACGACCGGACCGTCGACGAGCTGATCGCCGCCGGCATCATGCTCGATGCCGCGATGGTCTACTGGTACGCCCGACCGTCGTCGACCTTCCCGACCGTGGAGATCCGGGTGGGCGACGTCTGCCCGGACGTGGACGACGCGGTGCTGGTCGCCGCCCTGGTCCGGTCGCTTGTCGCCACCCTCGCCGACGACGTCCGCGCCGGGGTGACCGCGCCGCCCGTCCGCGACTGTCTGGTGGCCGCCGCGCACTGGCGGGCCGCCCACGACGGCCTCGACGGCGAGCTGATCGACCTGCGCGCCGGCGGCACCCGGCCGGCCTGGGCGCTCGTCGACGAGTTGATGGCGGTGATCGCTCCGGCCCTGCTGCGCCACGGCGACCTGGGGTACGTGTTGGCACAGCTGGCCCGGCTGCGCCGCGACGGCACCGGCGCCGCCCGGCAGCGGCGGGTGCTGGAGCGTACCGGTGAGGTGCGCGCCGTCCTCGACGACCTGGCCGCCCGCACGACGGCCTGGTGATCGGCGGCGCTCAGCGGATGTCGTGGGTCTGGAGCCACAGCTCCAGCAGTCCGAGCTGCCACAGTTTGTTGCTGCCGGCCGCCGCCTCGGCCCGGTCCGGCTCGGCGAGCAGGCGTGCCACGTACTCCGGGCGGAACAGTCCCCGCTCGCGCGCGGCCGGCGCCTGCAACGCCTCGGCGACCATCTCGCGCACCGGGCCGTCCACGTTGCGCAGTGCCGGCACCGGGAAGTAGCCCTTGGGGCGGTCGGTCACCTCGGCGGGCAACACCTCCCGGGCGACCTCCTTGAGCACGCCCTTGCCGCCCTGGGCGGCCTTGTGCTGCGGGGGGCAGTGCGCGGCGAGGGTGACCAGGTCCTGGTCGAGGAACGGCGTGCGCACCTCCAGGCCCCACGCCATGCTCATGCTGTCCACCCGCTTGACCGGGTCGTCGGGCAGCATCAGGTGGGTGTCCAGGCGCAGCACGGCGTCCAGCGCGGTCTGCGCCCCGGGCGCGGCGAGGTGCTCGGTGAGCAGCGCTCGGCTGGCGTCGTGCTCCAACGCGTACGCCGGGCCGACGATGCTGCGCAGCTCGTCGTGGTCGCGGTCGAAGAACGCGGCGGCGAACGTCTCGGCGGCACTGTGCCGGGGTGTCCCGGTGAGGGGCTGGTGGTAGCCGTAGCCGGCGAACACCTCGTCGGCGCCCTGCCCGGACTGTGCCACCTTCACGTGCCGCGCCACCTGCTCGGACAGCAGGTGGAAGGCGACCACGTCGTGGCTGCCCATGGGCTCGGTCATCGCCAGCACGGCACGCCGGACCGCGGGCACCAGGTCGTCGTCGGCCAGCCGGATCCGGTGGTGGTCGGTGTCGTACGCGCGGGCCACCAGGTCGGAGTAGTGGAACTCGTCGCCGGACTCGCCGTCGCGGCTGTCGAAGCCGATGCTGAACGTGCGCAGGTGCTGCTGGCCGGCCTCGGCGAGCAGCGCCACGATGAGGCTGGAGTCCAGCCCACCGGAGAGCAGCACACCGACCGGCACGTCGGCGACCAGCCGTCGGCGTACCGCTGTGCGCAGCGCGTCCCCGACGGCGGCCCGCCAGTCGGCGGCGTCCATCCCCGCGTCGGCGGGCTCCCGCACGTAGTCGGGCCGCCAGTACACCTCCTCGCGGCTGCGGCCGTCCGCCTCGATCACCCGCAGGGTGGCCGGTGGCAGCTTGCGCACACCGCGCAGCACGGTGCGCGGCGCGGGAACGATGGAGTGCCAGGACAGGTAGTGGTGCAGCGCCACCGGGTCGATGCCGGTGTCGACGTCGCCGGCCCGCAGCAGCGCGGGCAGGGTGGAGGCGAACCGGAGCCGCCCAGGTGTCTCGGCGAGGTAGAGCGGTTTGATGCCGAGCCGGTCGCGGGCCAGGACCAGCCGTCGCCGCACCCGGTCGACCAGCCCGATCGCGAACATGCCGACCAGGTGGTCGACGAAGCGTTCACCCCAGTGCGCGTACGCGACCAGGATCACCTCGGTGTCGCTTGTGGATTCGAAGGCGTACCCGGCGTTCTGCAACTCCTCGCGCAGCTCCGGGTAGTTGTAGATACAGCCGTTGAAGACCAGCGCCAGGCCCAGGTCGTCGCGGACCATCGGCTGTCCGCCCGCGTCGGACAGGTCGATGATGGTCAGCCGGCGGTGCCCGAGGGTCACCCAGCCGTCGGCGAGCAGGCCCTCGTCGTCGGGGCCGCGTGAGCGCATCGCCTCGGTCATCCGGGTGACCGCCGCCGCGTCGGGCGACCGGCCGTCGAAGCGCGCCTCCCCGCTGATCCCGCACATCAGCCGGGCCTCCCGTCACCGTCGCCCCGGCCCTTGCTGGCCGGTCCCGCCGACCAGACGGGGGCCGCTGGCTACCCGGGCGGGCGGTCGTTATGCGCGCAGCGTGCGCAGGATGCGGGCCAACTCGGCGCGGTCGGTGTCGTTGAGGTGGCCGAAGAAGCGATCGGCCTCGGCGCGGCGGGCGGTGCGGATGGCGGTGCCGAGGCGCTTGCCCTCCTCGGTGAGCGCGACCAGGGTCGCCCGCCGGTCGGCCGGGTCGGGTCGGCGTTCGACCAGCCCCCGGGTCTGCAGGTCGTCGACGACCTCGGTTGCCGAGCGGGCCGCGATGCGCAGGTGCTCGGCGAGCGTGCCGGGGCGTACCTCACCGTGGCGGCCCAGCACACCGAGGGCTCGGGACTGGCTGGGGGTGATGTCCCAGGGGGCCAGCGACTCCCGCGTCTGCCGTCGCAAACGGGACGCCACGGCCCAGAACGTCTCGGCCAGGCTGTCGTCGTCGCCAGTCCCGGTGGTGTCCTCGGTCACCGGAATACCGTAGCAGCCAATGCGGTTGCTACCTCATGTTGAGGTAACCTCAGCATATCCGACGGAAAGGCAGTGCCCCTTGGAACCCACCCCCATGGGCCGCGACCGCGGCCGCCGCACCCTCAGCGCCGAAGAGAAGACGCAGGCCCGCCAGGTGTCACTACGCCGCATCGGCCGCCTGTTCACTCCCCACCGGCCCGCCCTGGCAGTGGTCACCGTGATCATCGTGCTCTCCTCGATCATCGCGATGGCTACTCCCTTCCTCCTGCGTACCGTGATCGACCGCGCCCTGCCGCAGGGTGACGTGACCCTGCTGGTCTGGCTGGTCCTCGGCATGGTCGCCGTCGCGGCCGTGACCTCCGCCCTCGGCGTCGTGCAGACCTGGATCTCCACCCAGGTCGGGCAGCGGGTGATGCACCGGCTGCGCACCGACGTCTTCAGCCACCTCCAGCGCCAGTCGCTGGGCTTCTTCACCCGCACGCGCACCGGCGAGGTGCAGTCGCGGATCACCAACGACATCGGCGGCATGCAGTCGGTCGTCACCTCGACCGCCACCGCCGTCGCGGCCAACCTCACCACGGTGGTCGCCACCGCCGTGGCCATGGTCGCGCTCTCCTGGCAGCTCTCCCTCGTCTCGCTCGTGGTGCTGCCGCCGGCGATCTGGCTGACCCGCCGCGTCGCTCGGATGCGCCGCGAGATCACCGCCCAGCGGCAACGCGAACTCGCCGACCTCAACGTCACGGTCGAGGAGGGCCTGTCGATCAGCGGCGTGCAGCTCGCCAAGACCCTCGGCACCGGCCCCGCGCTGATCGACAGGTTCACCGCCTCCTCGGAGCGACTCGTCGACCTGGAACTGCGCAGCGAGCTGGCCGGCCGCTGGCGGATGGCCTCGATGAGCATCATCTTCGCCGCCGTACCGGCGGTCATCTACCTCGCCGCCGGACTGCCGGGCACCGCCGGCACGCTGAGCATCGGCACCCTCGTCGCGTTCACCGCCCTGCAGGGCGGCCTGTTCCGACCGCTGATGGGCCTGCTCAACGTGGGCGTCTCGCTCACCGCGTCACTGGCGCTCTTCGCCCGGATCTTCGAGTACCTCGACCTGCCGGTCGACGTGGCCGACCCCGCCGAGCCGGTCCGCCTCGACCCCGCCCGGGTACGCGGACACCTGCGCCTGGAGGACGTCACCTTCGGCTACCCGGGCAGCGACACCGCCGCCCTCGCCGGGATCACCCTGGACGTGCCCGCCGGCACCAGCCTCGCCCTGGTCGGCGAGACCGGCTCCGGCAAGAGCACCCTCGCCGGCCTGGTCAGCCGCCTGCACGACCCGACCGCCGGCCGGCTCACCGTCGACGGCGTCGACCTGCGCGACCTGCGCCTGGCCGACCTGGCCGCGATCGTCGGCGTGGTCAGCCAGGAGACGTACCTGCTGCACACCACCGTCCGGGAGAACCTGCGCTACGCCCGACCGGAGGCCACCGACACCGAGATCGAGGACGCCGCCCGCGCCGCCCAGATCCACGACCTGATCGCCGGGCTGCCCGACGGGTACGACACCATGGTCGGCTCCCGCGGCCACCGCTTCTCCGGCGGTGAGAAGCAGCGGCTCGCCATCGCCCGTACGCTGCTGCGCGACCCGCGCATCCTGGTCCTCGACGAGGCCACCAGCGCGCTGGACACCGAGACCGAGCGGGCCGTGCAGCGGGCGTTCGACGTGCTCGCCGAGGGGCGTACCACGATCACCATCGCCCACCGGCTGTCCACAGTGCGCGACGCCGACCAGATCGCGGTGCTCGACCACGGCCGGATCGTGGAGGCCGGCACCCACGACAGCCTGCTGAACCGCAACGGCCGCTACGCCACCCTGGCCGCCTGAGCCGGTTCCCAGCCACGGGCCAAAACGGCATATAGCATGATTGGTGCATGAACGCCCAGAAGGATACGCCGCCACTGACCCGTCAACCGGGTCGGCTGGTGTCCTTCAGTGACGGTGTCTTCGCCATCGCCGTGACGCTGCTCGTGCTGGAGATCCAACCGCCGCGAGACTTCGGGCACCTCCTGCGGGGCCTCGGGGCGCTCTGGTCGTCGTACCTGGCCTACGCGCTGAGCTTCCTGCTCATCGGACAGGTGTGGGTCAACCACCACGTCATGTACGACCGCGTCCGACACGTCAACCGGGGAATCCTGTTCCTCAACACGTTGCTCCTGATGGTCATCGCGTTCCTGCCGTTCTCCACCTCGCTCCTCGCCGGGGCGCTCCGTGCGGAGCAGGGACTGCGCACCGCGGTCCTCGTCTACGGCAGCACACTGTGGATGGCGGCGGCCCTGTTCAACGTCATCTGGTTCTACCTCCGCCGCGCCAAACTGCTCGACCCCACCCTCGGCGCGTTCGGCGTCCGGGCCATCGGTCGCCGATTCGCGCTCGCGCTGCTCTGGATCGGCTCCGGCATCCTCGTCGGCGGGTTCGTGCCGATCGCGGGCGTTGCCATCATCGCCGGCTTCCTCCCCGCCTACTACCTACCGATCCGTGGCGAGTACGGCGAGACCAATCAGGTGGCGAGATGACAGCCTCAGCACAGGCACCCCCGTTCTCCCAGTTGCACACGCATCCCCCTGATCGTTGGCAGCTGAGCGACTCGACACGCTGGTACCCGCCGTGCTGGGCAGCCAACGATCAGTACGGCTAACAGACGTCGAGCTGGGCGGGGCGTTGTCCACAGGCGGTTGGGTTTCCACAGGGCAGCCGCGGGTGTGGTTGCCGAAGGTCGGGGTGGTGCTGCCCGAGGTCTTCGCGGCGGCTTACCTGCTCGACAGTCGACCCGGCACCCCTGCCGTCAGTCGGCTCGGCCCGGCCCTGGGTCATCGGGCGGCTCTCGCCTGGGCAGACGGCTGCGGCGCGCTCAGTCACCTCAGCGCGCTCGATCTGTGGGGGTTGCGCCCGTCGGCGCCCGGTGAACCGGTGCACCTCAGCACACCGGCGAGCGCCAGCCTGCGCACCCGACCCGGACTTGTCGTACATCGACGCTGCGGCCTGAGCATGGGACCACCGCACGTCGTCGTCCGGCGGGACCTGCCGGTCATGCGTATCGAGCGGGCACTTGTCGACTCCTGGCCGATGCTGCCACCCGCCGAGCGGCGGGCGCCGGTGATCCGAGCGGTGAACAACTGGCTGACCACACCCCAACGGCTCACAGCGGCCCTGGACACCGTGCCGAAGCTCGTCGGGCGGGCGGTGCTCCGAACACTGCTGACCAAGCTCGCCGACGGCTGCCGCAGCCCGCTGGAGATCTGGGACATGAGCACGTCTTCACCGGCCCCGGCATGCCGGCGTTCCGCCGGCAGGTGCCGGTGAGCGTCGGGCGGACGATCTACCTCGACATGTTCGCCGAGCGGGAACGGGTCAACCTCGAACTCGACGGTGCGACCAGCCACGGCGACCCGCACCAGCGGGAGATCGACCTGCGCCGGGATGCGCTGCTCGCAACCATCGGAATCGTGGTGGTCCGGTTCGCCCACCGTCGACTGGTACACGAGATCGACGAGGTGCGCCGGGAGACGATGGCCATCCCTACGAGGTCGATCTGTTGGTTGCCGCCCCCGCGGCCTCTACCTCGTCGAGATCAAGAGCCTGAACGGCCGGCTTCGGCGCGGACGTCGCCGAGGAGAGGTCGCGGGCGGCGATCAAGCTGGGGCAGTACGTCGAGCAGGCGTGGCAGATGACCGCGCCGGCCCTGCGCGTCTCGCTCTCGTCCGCCGACGGGCCGGTGCTCCTGCACGACGCGGCGGTGCTGGTGCCATACCGGGCGATGGAGCGGCTGCACGAGCTGGTCGATGCGGCGCGCGGCGGGGCGGGAGACGTGTGGCTGCTCTGCCCGATGGAGGATCCGGCGTTGCTGCCCAAGTTGGACGGCGCGGTGGTGCGGGTGGGAGACAACGAGTGGATCGCCTTGCCGGATGCCTGGGTCGTCAACGCCCACCGCAGCGCAGCGGCAGCCGTCTGACCGGTTGCCCCGGTCGACTGGGTTGACGGGAGGCCACGTAGCGGCCCCCGTGCACGGCCGATTTCCCGACAGCGTCCGCAGTCCCGACCGCGTACCGTCCGCGTTAACCACGGGGGGAGTCGGATGAGTCTTCTGCAGCAGGCAGAGCAGTCGCCGGACACCGAGCGGATGTTCGACACGGACACGAAGGCGATGGGCTACCTGCCCAACTACACCAGGTTGTTCGCGCACAGCCCGGCGGCGTACCTGGCATGGCAGCAGCTCAACGGTGCGGTGAAGGCAGAGATGGAGCTGCGCCGCTATGAGTTGGTGACCCTCGCCGCGGCTCGGGCCCTGAGATCCTCCTACTGCGGCCTGGCACACGGAAAGGTCCTACGCGACAAGTTCTTCGACGCGCCGACCGTCGCCGCCATCGCGTCGGATCACGGCAGCGCCGGTCTCTCCGCGCAGGAGGTCGCAGTCGTCAACTTCGCCGGAAAGGTCGCGGCAGACGCGAACTCCGTCACCGAGGCCGACGTCGTGGGTCTGCGCAGTCACGGTCTCGATGACACGGAGATCTTCCGCGTGATCCTCGCCGTCGGCGCCAGATGCTTCTTCAGCACCGTCCTCAGTGCTTCCGCGGCTGAGCCCGATCCGCAGTACAACGACAGCCTGGACGTGGGTCTGCGGCAGGCGCTGAGCTTCGGCGGTTAGACCCAGAGAGAACGCGCAGATCGTTTCGGCCACGTCCATCAGAAGTCCGACACCATCAGTCGATGCAGGCGGCGCGTACGCCGGTCTATGGCGCGCCGAGATTCAACGCCAAGAATCGGCGGAAGTCCCTCGACCTCGCCCGTCTGCACCTTGCCAATCACCTGTGGGTAGCGGACCCGCGCCCGGGAGATCGGGGGTATTTCTTCACTCGTGCTCTTTTTCCGGGGGCGGAGGGCCCCTGCTAGGGCTCGGTGGGGCGGCTCTGTTGCGGCGGGATCGGGGGCGCGCTCACCGAGTCTGTCGGGTGCTCGGAGTGGCGGCGGAGGAGTTCGGTGATCCAGCGGGCGGCATCCCTCTGCGCGGTGAGCATGTGGTCGCGGGCGTCGGCGATGTCCTGGTCTTCGGCGTGGTCGCTCAGGAGCGTCGCCCACTGGCGGCTCACCTCCTCGGCGTACCGGGCTTTGCGGAGCTGCTCGTCGAACTGGTACTCCAGCTCCACCAGCCGGTCGACGTGCGGCTGGAGCGCCGGCATGATGCGCTCGTCGAGCCGGACGGCGGCGTCGGGGCGGCAGGTGATGACGATGTCACCCCGCTGGTAGTGCCACTGGGGATCCTCGGCGAGCGCCTCTTGCAACGCCAACTCCAGGTCCCCGGCCCGGTGCGGCGGGAGGTCCCGGGCGGCGTCGGAGGCGAGCCGGGTCAGCCGCTGGATGGCGTTGGGCTGGAAGTACTGCACGTACCAGCTCAGCACCTCGGCCCGCATGCTCGCCGGTGACGACCAGGCGAAGGTGGCGCGGATGTAGAACGAGTACACGTACCCGCGGGCCGGGACCGCGATCAGCCGGGGCACGTCGCGTTGTTCGACGAGCGGGCCGGACGGCGCGGGTGCGGCGCCAGATCCGACGGGCGCCTCGTCCTGGAGCGCCGCGACCAGTCGATCCCAGCTTCGTGCCCACCACCGCCAACCGCGGACACTCGCGTCGCGGGCGATGGTCAGCCCTCGAACGCCCCGGTGCCGCCACTGGTCCGCCGGCCTTGGCCTCCCGTCCGGGGCGTCCGTCATGGCACCCCTCCACGGTCACGGTTCCGCGTTTCACGCTAACAACCGGTGACGGATTTGCCCGTCGCCACGCCGTCGCATACCGGTGCGAACCGGACCGTCCCGCTGGCACGCCACGCGTCACTGCCGGGCTTTCGACCTCGGTGGCCGGCACCGTCGGGAAGCGCCGTGGGTGCCGCGGGGAGAGGATCATCCGGCGTTCACCGAGCATTGTGGAGCAGTTGAGGTGCCCAGGGGTGTTACCGCCGGACGGTAGCGGCGAGACTGGACCCGATCCGACAATCATGTGGATCGATGGACTGGATGGTCTGGAGGCAGCCTGTGTCCACCCCCGTGTCCCCGCTGGCCACGCTCGGCGCGATCCGCCGGCGTACCACCACACTCACCCTGCTCCTCGCCATGGTCGCCGCCGCGCTGGTCGGTCCGTCCGTGGTCACCCCCCGGTTGACCGACTCCGCCTCGGCGGCGGTCTACAGCTCCTGCACCATCAGCCGCTGCGCGGACGCCCGCACCGCCCGCTCCGGCTGGTCCGCCAAGGGTTTTCCGACCAGCCGTGGCTGGTATTCCTGGAGCGGTGGCACCTCCAACTTCGCCGGCGGCCGGTTCTACAACTACGAGGGTCAACTGCCCACCAACGCCACCTACCACGAGTACGACGTCTACCCCCGCACTCAGGGCGCCGCGCGGGACGCGTACCGGATCGTGGTGAACCGCAGCACCGGGGTCACCTGGTTCTCGCCGAACCACTACAGCGACTTCTACCGGCTCTGACCGCCCCCGGTGCCGGCCGGTCCGACCCGGCCGGCACCGGTGAGACGAGGGAGGTACGTGATGGTCGCTCCGGACGACGACCGGTGGTTGACCGTGTGCCGGGACGGGTGCCCGGAGGTGCGCGGCGCGTCGGTGCTGGCCGGCGCGACGACCCGGACCAGGCCCGCGCTCTTCGCCGCGTTGGCCGACGCGCTGACCCTGCCCGCTCACCTGGGTGGCACCTGGGACGCCCTCGCCGACGTGCTTCGGGACCGGCTGGACGCCGGTCCGCTCACCCTGCTGATCGACGACGCCGGTGAGTTGCTCGCCGACGAGCCGGCTGGTCAGTACGTCCTGCTGCTCGCCGTGTTGGGCGACCTGGCCACCACCGCCCCGCACCCGCTGCGCGTCGTCCTGCGTCATGCCTAGTCCCCTTGACCGGTGGGAACTCGCATCCCGACGTGGGGCTGGGCGCGGTTGGAAGCGGCCGGCGGCGCGGGTGGGGGTCACCCTCGCCGCCGGCCGTCCAGGTCAGTGGGTCGCGGGCGGGATGCTCTGCTCGTACTGGAAGACGTTGTGCGGGTCGTACTTTGCCTTGATCTTGCGCAGCCGCGGGAAGTTGCGACCCCAGTAGGCCTCCTCCCACTCCGCCATGCCGATGTTCGGCACGTTGACGTAGGCGCCGTCCACGTAGGGCCGCATCGCCAGGCTGAACTCGGCGATCCAGGCCTGGGCGATCGGGGTGACGGCGTCGTCGCTGTCCGGCTCGCCGCGAGTGCCCCAGCCCGCGCCGGGCTCGGAGTAGAAGAGCGCGTCGCGGTGCGGGAACGCCGCGCCGCCGAAGGGCTCCTGTCGTTGGGCTCCCCGGCCGAAGGCCTGGGCGAAGAAGTTGCTGTCCGGCGACGGGGCCTTCTCCATGAACCGGCGGACGATGCTGATCGCCTCCGCCGGGAAGAACTCCCTGGTGAACTGCGAGTAGAACTTCCACTTCGCCGGATCTTCGTCGGTCGGGATCTGGAACCCGGCGTACGTCTCGGCCCAGCCGCCGATTCGCACGACGACCTCGGGGTTGCCGATCGAGAGGAGCGGCTCGAGCAGTCTTCTCGCCTCGGTCTCCGACCCCTCGGCGAGCACCGCGAACAGCAGGATCTCGTCCGGGTGGACCTCGACCTGGGTGCCGAGACGAGGGTCGGCGAACGGTCCGGTGTGCTGCCAGGTGTCGAAGACGTCGTGCAGGTTGTCGAGGCCCGGCCAGGTCACCTGCAGGTAGGCGACGCTCTCCAGCGGAGCCACCTGGTAGGTCAGGGACGTGACGATTCCGAAGTTGCCGTTTCCGGCGCCGCGCAGCGCCCAGAGCAGGTCCGCGTGGTTCCACGGGTCCACGTGGAGCACCTTCGCGCCGTCGGCCCCCGCCGCGACGACGATCTCCACGCCGATCAGGTTGTCGCAGGCCATGCCGATGTAGCGGGTGAGGAAACCGAGACCGCCCCCGAGGGTCGCACCGGACAGGCCGACGGTCCCCTCGCCTCCGGTCGTCGCCGCGAGGTCGTACTCCCCGAGTGCGGCGACCGCCTCGGACTGGGTGAGCCCCGCGCCGAGCTTCGCCGTGCGGCTGGCGGTGTTGATGTCGACGTCCTTCAGCTCACTGACGTCGATCACGATGCCGTTGTCGACGTTCGACCAGCCTTCCAGGCTGTGCCGGCCGCTGCGCACCCGCAGCGCGACGTCGTGCTGCCGGGCCCAGGTGAGGGCGTTGACGACGTCCTGGGTCTCCTGGGCGAAGACGATCACCAGCGGGTAGCGCACGAACAACTCGTCCCAGCCGAGGCTCGCCTCCGCGTAGTTGGGGCTCTGGGGACGGACGATCCGGCCGGTCAACGTGGCGGGCGGGAACTTCTCCCCGCCAGAGGACGGGCCGTCCGCCGCCGCCAACGCCGAACTGCCGGCAATCACTCCGGGGATGGCGACCGCTCCGGCGCCGACGGCCGTCGCCTTGAGCAGGTCGCGACGAGAAAGGTCGCGCATGGTCCGAGTCCTCTCGATCGGGGTTACGCCAGAACTTCGATCGAGAGGACTTTTGCCTCTCAACTGACGCAAAACCACCGTAATGCCGCAGGCGGCGGTAAAGATCCGAGAAGTTGTCACAGAACCCGGTCGGGTGAGGAAGCGGCAGCTCAGTTGGGGCGCGCGGGCTGGTCCAGGATGGCGCTGAACCGCTCCTCGGCGAGGTCGAGCTGGCCGAAGATGTGCCTCTTCACCACCGCCGACAACGGTGTGTCCGGCCGGCCGATCAGGTCCCGGAAGAGCGGCACCAGCGGCCGGTACTTCCGGGCCGACGACACGACCTTCGGCCCGACCGTGTGGATCACCCCGACGCCGTTGTCGGTGAAGTCCGACACCTTGATCACCCGGGCCCAGGGCTCGCGGTCCAGGCTGACCGCCAGGTGCTCCCGGTACTGCGTGTTGCGGTCCCGCTCGGGGTCGTACACCGGGTTGGTGACGGCGGCGACGAGCGTCGCGACGCGCGTCCCGAACCGCGCGGCGAGCGCGGCCAGCGCGGCCGCGGTCGGGTCGGCGCCCGCGTCGCCGCCGGCCAGCTCGACCGGATGGTCCTCGACCGCGTCGTGCAGCAGACCGGCGACGATCACGTCCACGTCGCGCACCTGGTAGTGGTGCATCAACCGGATCGCCACCCGCAGCAGGTGGTTGAGGTACGGCTCCCGGACGCGCCGGTCGTCGCGGTGCAACTCGGCGGCGAGGTCGAGCGCGGCGGTCAACCGCTCGCGGGCGGCGTCGTCGAACTGCTGGACCTCCAACCGGAAGCGCTCCAGCAGGCCCGGTTCGCCGTGGATCTCGGTGATCGCGTGCATCGGCATGCTGCCCAGGTGCGGCGGGAAGTCCATGCGTCACTTATAGCCGATCTTCCCCACGTCGATGAGCCCGTACGTCGCCGACCCGACCCGACATCTCGCGACAACGCCACGGCCGGTTGGCGCGCGCTCGCCGACCGGCCACCTCACCGGGCGCCGGCCAGGGTCGCCTCGACACCGTGGCGTCCCAGCGCGGTCAGCCAGGCGATCACCTCGGCGCGGACCTCGTCGTCGTCGGCCACCTCCGCTGGCAAGATCTCGCGGAGCGCGAAGACGGCGTCCACCGCGCCGGCCGGGGTGTGCGCGCCGGCGTCCAGGGCGGCCCGGATCGGCCCGGCCAGCGGGTCCTGCAACGGCAACGGTCGGCCGTCGTCGGCGTACCCCAGCGCGAAGCGCAACCAGGACGCCACGACCAGCGCGCTCCAGCGCGCGGACCGGCCGGCCGCGCGCAGGTCGGCGATGGTGTGCAGGACCCGTTGCGGCAGCTTCTGCGAGCCGTCCACCGCGACCTGGAGGGTGCGGTGGTGGATCGCCGGGTTACCGAACCGGGCGAGGACCTGCTCGCCGTAGTCGACCACCCGGACGCCGTCCGGTGGGGTGAGGCTGGCCGCGACGTCCTCGGCGATCAGCCGGCGCAGCACGTCGGCCAGGTGCGGGATCTCCAGCGCGTCGGCGATGGTTTCCCGCCCGGCCAGCGCACCCAGGTACGCGATGGCCGAGTGCACACCGTTGAGGGTGCGCAGCTTCAGCCGCTCCCACGAGCCGGCGTCGTCGGTGAGGACCGCGCCGGCCTGCTCCCAGCCCGGCCGACCGCCGGGGAAGTCGTCCTCGATCACCCACTGCGCGTACGGCTCGGCGGCGACCGCGGCCAGGTCGGTCACGCCGAGCGCCCGGCGGGCCGCCTCGATCGTCTCCGGCGTGCTGGCCGGCACGATCCGGTCCACCATGGTGCCCGGGCAGGTGACGTTGCCGGCCACCCACTCGACCAGCCCGGCGGGCACCTGAGCGGCTCGGCCGACCGTCTGGTCGAGCATGCCGCGCAGGCGTCGGCCGTTGGCCGGCAGGTTGTCGCAGCTGACCAGGGCCACCGGTCCGGCGTCCGCGGCGGCCCGCGCGGCCAGCCCGCGCAGCAGCAACCCCGGCACGGTGGTCGGCGGTCGGCCGCCGGCCAGGTCGGCGGCGAGCGCCGCGTCCGGGGACAGCTGGCCGGTCACCGGGTCGAGCTGGTACGCCTTCTCGGTGACGGTCAGCGTCACCACCCGCACCGCCGGGTCGGCGAGCAGCGCGACCACCGCCTGCGGGTCGCGGGGAGCGTGGAGTACGCCGCTGAGAGCGCCCACCACCCGGGTGCCGCTGCCCGCGGCGGAGAGGGTGCTGACACTGAACAGGTTGTCCTGCGCGGCGAGCGCCTCGACCACGGCGGTGCTGCGCGGAGCGACGGCCACGATGCCCCAGTCACCGCCGGCCGCGCCGACCGCCGCCTCGGTGAAGACGGCCTGGTGCGCCCGGTGGAACGCGCCCAAACCCAGGTGGACGACGCCGGTCGGGACCGTGCCCGGCCGAATCAGCGGGCGGGCCTCGGCGGGCAGTCGGCGCAGCACGCCCAGGCCGAGTCGGGCGCCGACGGTCATCGCCATTCCGGGCCGTCCGGGAAGCGGAACTCGGCGATCGACGCCGGCTTCATGGTGGCGCTGTAACCGGGCCGCTCGGGCAGCAGATAGCGGCCACCGCGGGTGCGGACCGGGTCGACGAAGTGCTCGTGCAGGTGGTCGACGTACTCGATCATCCGCCCCTCCAGGCCGGTGCCCACCCGCAGGTAGTCGAAGATCGCCAGGTGTTGGACGTACTCGCAGAGGCCGACCCCACCGGCGTGCGGGCAGACCGGCACCCCGAACTTCGCCGCCAGCAGCAACTCGGCGAGGACCTCGTCGACGCCGCCGACCCGGCAGGCGTCGACCTGCATCACGCCGATCGCCTCCGCCTGGAGCAACTGCTTGAAGATCACCCGGTTGGCAGCCACCTCGCCGGTGGCGACCCGGCACCGGCCACCGGTCAGCTCGGTGACCGCGCGGGCGATCCGGGCGTGGCCGAGGATGTCGTCGGCGTGGGTCGGCTCCTCGATCCAGTACGGATCCACCTCCGCGAGGGTGGCCATCGCGGTGATCGCCTCGTCCACGTCCCAGACCTGGTTGGCGTCCATCATCAGCAGCGCGTCCGGGCCGATCTCCTCCCGGATGATCCGGGCCCGCCGCAGGTCGTCGGCGAGCGGGCCGCCGACCTTCATCTTCATCGCCCGCCAGCCGTCGGCGTACGCCTGCCGGGTCAGCGCCCGCACCTTGTCGTCCGCGTAGCCGAGCCAGCCGACCGAGGTGGTGTACGACGCGAAGCCGTCGCGTTCGAGGGTGGCCAACCGGTCGGCCAGCCCGTCGCGTCCTTCGTCCAGGATGGCGGCCGCCTCGTCCGGGGTGAGCGCGTCGGTGATGTGCTTGAAGTCGACGCTGGCCACGAGGTCGTCGGTGGGCAGCTCGGCGAGGAACCGCCACATCGGCTTGCCGGCGAGGGTGGCCCGCAGGTCCCACACCGCGTTGACAAGCGCGCCGGTCGCCATGTGGATGACGCCCTTCTCGGGACCGAGCCACCGCAGTTGCACGTCGGCGCTGAGCGAGCGCCAGAACGCGACCGGCTCGGCCGTGATCTCCTCGATGGTGCGGCCCTGGACGTGGTGGGCAAGGGCGCGGACCGCCGCGCAGGTGATCTCGTTGCCCCGGCCGTTGGTGAAGGTGAACCCCGCGCCGGTCGGGCCGGCGTCGGTGCCCAACTCCACGTACGTCGCGGAGTAGTCGCCCCGGTTGACCGCGTCGGAGCCGTCGCCCCGCGCGGCGGTCGGGAACCGCACGTCGTGCACCTCGACGGAGGTGATGGTGATGCTCACCGCTCCACCTTTCCGAAGTTGAAGACCCGCTTGGGCAGCCGGTACGCCAGGTCCACGATGGTCTCGGCGGCCTCGTCCATCGGCAGCCGGTGCTCGGCGACCAGCCGGGCCAGGAAGCCGGCGTCGACCCTGCGGGCGACGTCGTGACGGACCGGGATGGAGCAGAACGCCCGGGTGTCGTCGACGAATCCGGTGGTGTTGTAGAAGCCGGCGGTCTCGGTGACCGTCTCCCGGAACCGGCGCAGCACCTCGGGGGAGTCCAGGAACCACCAGGGCGCGCCGAGCAGCACCGCGGCGTACCCGCCCGCGAGGGGCGCCAACTCGCGGGTGAAGGTGTCCTCGTCGAGGGTGTAGAGCACCAGCCGCAGCCGCGGGTCGTTGCCGTAGCGCTCGAGCAGCGGGGCGAGCGCGTGCACGTACTCGGTGGCCTGCGGGATGTCGCCGCCCACGTCGCGGCCGTGCCGGGCGTGCAGCCACCTGTTGTGGTTGCGTACCGCGCCGGGGTGCAGCTGCATGACCAGGCCGTCGTCGAGCGACATCCGGGCGAACTCCATCAGCATGTGCGCCCGGAACGCCTCCGCGTCGGCGGCGTTCGCCTCGCCGCGCCGGCCCCGGTCGTAGAGCCGCTCCGCCTCGGCCGGCGTCAGGTCCAGGGTGCGCGCGGTGGGATGGCCGTGGTCGGTGGAGGTCGCCCCGGCGGCGATGAACGCGGCCCGTCGGGTCCGC
The DNA here is from genome assembly GCF_040649655.1 of Micromonospora sp. NPDC048905. Classification (NCBI taxonomy): domain Bacteria; kingdom Bacillati; phylum Actinomycetota; class Actinomycetes; order Micromonosporales; family Micromonosporaceae; genus Micromonospora; species Micromonospora sp. NPDC048905. Next base: position 131,542 of record NZ_JBEZFV010000011.1, read on the forward strand.
AGGGCGGCCAGGTAGCCGGCGTAGGTGCCGGTGTCCTCGCCGGCCCGCTCGCCGAGCCGGTCCACGTTCGTCGCCCAGCCGTCGTACTCCATGTCCACCACGTCGTCCGGGCGGAAGGTGGTGACCACCCGGCCGCCCGGCCCGCCCCAGCCGTCGGCGGCGAGTGTGGCGTGCTGGCTCAGGTCGTCAAGTGGCGACTCGGTGGTGGCGAGGACCTCGATGCCGAACCGCTCGAACAGCGCCCGGGGCCGGAAGTCCGGCTCGGCGAGTCGGGCCGCGATCTCGTCGTAGATCGCGTCGGCGGTGGCCGGGCCGAACGCGGTGTGCACCCCGAACACGGTGCGGAAGGTCTGCTCCAACCAGAGCCGCGACGGGGTGCCCCGGAACAGGTGCCAGTGTGCGGCGAAGCGCCGCCAGATCACCCGCCCGTCGGTCTCCACCGGGCTGCCGTCGCGGGTGGGCACACCCAGGTCGGACGGGGGGACGCCCTGGCTGAGCAGCATCCTCGTCAGGTAGTGGTCGGGCACGATGAGCAACCGCGCCGGGTCCGGGAAGGGCCGATCCTCGGCGAGCAGGGCCGGGTCGACGTGCCCGTGCGGCGAGATGATGGGCTGCTCCGCCGCGAGGGCGTACAGCTCCCGGGCCAGCGCGCGTTGGCCCGGTTCGGGCGGCAGGAGCATGTCGGTGTGGTCGAACGTCGGCACGGGGAGGGGCTCCTCGTCTCCTGGTCAGCGGGAGTGAGCGGGTCGGTGACCTGGACCGGTTGGCGGTGGTCGAACGCGACGGGTCACCCGGCTGCCGGCGCTCGGTGGCATGCGGCCGCCTCCCGGTGATCCTGCAAAGGTTTGCAATGAAGTAATCACGATCAATGCGACTGCGTCAACCGACGGCGATCACCGATTTCGTACGGCCGCGGATCACGGATCGGCGTGTCCGTGCTGGACAACCCCCGTGACTATCGACAATTGACAATGCTGCAACCGTTTGCATTAATGGCCACACCCACGGCACCGCCGCCACCTCGGACGAAGGGTCAGCCGTGCCCGTCACCATCCGGGACGTCGCCCGGGCGTCCGGTGTGCACATCTCCACCGTGTCCCGCACCTTCTCCGCCCCGCACCTGGTCAACCCGGACACCCGGGTCCGTGTGCTGACCTGCGCGGAGGACCTGGGTTACCGGCCGAACCGCGCCGCCCGAGCCCTGATCACCGGGCGGACGCACAACCTCGGGCTGATCATCGCGGACATCGCGAACCCGTACTTCCCGCCGCTGATCAAGGCGGCGGAGTCTCAGGCCCGACACCGCGACTACCACGTCTTCGTGGCCGACACCAACGAGGACCCGACCGCCGAGGAGGAGTTGGTCCACGCGCTGGCCAAGCAGGTGGACGGGGTGCTGCTGTGCAGCCCGCGGATGAGCAACAGCCTGATCGAGCAGCTCAGCCGCGAGGTGCCGATGGTGGTGGTGAACCGTCAGGTGACCGGCCTGCCCTGCGTACTGATGGACGTCGGGCAGGGCGCCCGCTCGGCGATCGAGCACCTGGTCGGCCTGGGGCACCGCGGCATCGCGCTGCTCGGTGGCCCGCGCAACTCGTGGACCAACCGGGAGATGCGCCGCGCCGCCGGTACGGCCGCCCGCGCCGGCGGCGCGGAGCTGACCGTGCTCGGCCCGAACGCGCCCACCGAGGTCGGCGGCGCCGCCGTCGCCGAGCAGGTGCGACGCAGCGGAGTGTCGGCCGTGCTCGCCTACAACGACCTGATGGCGATCGGCCTCATCGAAGGGCTGGACGCGCTCGGGGTGCGGGTGCCGCAGGAGGTGAGCGTAGTCGGGGTCGACGACATCACCCTGAGCCGGCTCACCCGCCCCAAACTGACGACGGTGGCCACACCCACCGGGGCCGCCGGCCGGACGGCCGTCGACATGCTGTTGCAACAGGACGTCGAGTCACCACGCGGCGCGCGGGGACCCGGTGCCGGCCCGGCGCTCGGCGTCCGTCGTACCACCGCGCGGGTCATGCTCCCGACCGACCTGGTCATCCGCGACTCGACCGGTCCGGGGCCGTACGCCCGATCCGCACGTTCCCTGGCCGTATCGCACGGCCCGGACCCGCACTGCCCCGCAGGTCCGCGCATCCCGACCGGCGCGACGGATCACCCCAGCTCACCGCACTGAAGCTCCCTCGTTCGGCATCCTTGCCCCCGACCGGTCGGCGGCCCCTTATCCTCGAGCCGACATGCCAACCGGAGCGGGTGCCGTCGGTGCGACGGCGTACAGGGGGCCGTGATGAGCGGAGAGGATCGACCGGAGGGCATCAGTCCGACGGCGGTGCAGGGGGCGCCCGGACTGTGGCGCGTCGATCTGCAGAAACACGATCTCAGCATCCCCGGACGGGAGGTCGTCCAGAGTCGGGTGGAGTTCACGCCGGACTCGCCGCCGTTCAAGCACTTCCATCCCGGCGAGGAGATCATCTGCGTTCTTCAGGGGTCTCTGGAGTACACGCTCGAAGGCCAGCCGCCGGTGGTGTGCAACGCCGGTGATGCGCTGACCGTGCCGTACGGCGTCCACCACCAGGCCCGCAACGTGGGCGACGGCATCGCTGTGGAGCTGGCCACCTACGTGGTGGAGAAGGGCAAGCCCCTCCTGACCAAGGTGGAGTGACCGGCCGCCGCGCCACCTCGTCGATCATGGAGTTGGCGGCACGACACGCCGGGGTGGGCGTTGGGATCACCGGGGTGGGCGTCGGGCCGGCAGGGCGGCCGTCACCCGGATGGCCTTCACGATCGCCGGGATCGACCCGATCAGCAGCACCAGCCCCCAGATGATCGCGATCACCGCGAAGACCAGTGCCGCCACGTCGTCGACGATGCTGACCAGGATCACCGGCACCAGGTGGTGCAGGAACTCCAGGACGACAGTGCACAGCAGGGTGGTGAGGATCAGCAGGACGAGGCCCTTGTTCTGCAGGAAGCGCGGCTGGGCCAGCACCAACAGCCCGGCCCACACCAGCTTGAGCAGCAGCACCAGCCCCAGCAGCAGCGCCGCCTCGCCGACCGGGAAGAACCCCCACAGCGCCAGGTACGCGATCGTCCCGAACGGGACCGCCAGAAACAGCGACACCATGATGGACAGCTCCACGAACGCGATGACCAGCGCGACCAGTCCGACGATGATCAGGATGATCGAGAAGATCAGGCTGGCGACGCCCTGCACCCGGCCCTGGACGCGTTCGGGCAGCAGCATGCCCAGGCAGAACAGCCCGGTGCTCCAGACCGCCACCGCGTCGATCAACGCCAGATAGCCGGTGCCCCGGCCGGATGGCTCACTGACCCCGGACACGTCGTCGAGATCCACCTCCAGCGCGCCGGCGCTGTCGGCGAGGGCCGCGCCGGCGTCGGCGCCGCCCAGCAGCAGCCCGGCGCCCAGCTCCACACCGATCGCCAGGACGATGGCGAGCATCGCCAGCAGCAGGAACGGCTTGCGCAGGTCACCCACGGCGGCACCTTCCTCTCAGCTCAACACGTGGCCGCGACGATCAGGATCAACAGTGGCCGCGACGATCAGGGTCAGGACCTGACCGTGACGATCAGGGTCAGGACGTGGCCACGACGACCGTGCAACCACCGAGGCCGGGGCAGATCAGGCCCACCTCGGTGGCCTCGTCGACCGCGACCTTCGCCACCGCGCCGGTGCCGTCGGGCGCCGGCTCGACCTCGTCGCGGATGGTGAGGTCGGCGTCGCCGGGCGCCGGCGCGACGACCGTGAACCGTGCCGCGCTGCGCAGCACCAGGGTGCGCAGCCCACCCGGATCGGCGACCCGCACCACGCACCTGCCGGAGAACGTCAACCGGCCCGTCTGGTCGGCGCAGTCGGCGTCGACCGTGGCCGGATCCACCGCCGCGCGCTCCCCGCCCAGCACGCCCAGCCGGTCGACCAACCCGTGCCGGGCACCCGGATCACCCCGGTCGTCGCCGCCCACGCCGACCGCGACCACGAACAGCGCCACGAGCAGCACGGCGAGCAGCCCCAGCAGCGCCTTCTGCCGGCCACTCATCGCGCGGCGGCCGGCGCGACGACCTCGCTGAACCGGATCAGGTCGACACCCGCGAAGTAGCGGTTGGTGCCCTGCGTCTTGCCCACCACCAGCAGTGTGACCTGGTGTGCCCCCTTACTGAGCTGGACGGTGCCGACGTCCAGGAACTCCGTCTTCTGCGTCGTCGGCGTGAAGCCGAGGAACGTGCCACCGACCTGGTTGCCGTCGATGGTGAAGACGGTGTTGGCGTAGTCGAACGAGGTGGTGCGCACCGTCGCGAAGCGCCAGGTGCCGTCGGCCGGGATCTGCACCGTCACGGTGACCTGATCGCCGATCGCCAACCCGGTGAAGAAGAGCTGCTTGTCCCCGGACCAGGTCACCGCGCAGCAGTTGGGCTGCGCGCCCACGGCGGCCTTGGTCTTCTGCGGCGACGTGATGACCGCGGCGTCCACCAGGCTCTCCGCCTCGATGGTGACCACCCGCGGCTCGCCGGGATCCGGCGCGCCGTCGCGGGTCAGCAGGACCACCCCCACGGCCACCACCACCAGCACCAACGCCGCCGCGGCGGCGATCCACAACCACGGGGTACGCCGAGGTGGCGCGACCGCCCGTACCTCGTAGGTGACCCGACCGCTGGACCGGGAGCTCTCCTCCGGCGCGGTGTTCGCCGAGTACGCGAACCCGGTCATGTCGTAGCGTCGAGGTGGGGTGCCCGCGGGCACGGCGAGGGTGACCAGGAACGACACCGAGCCCTGCCCCTGCACCACCCGCTGTGGCTCGGCGACGGTGAACCACGCCCGCTGGGAGCCGTCACCGGGCGCCACGTCGAACACCACCGTGTCCGGTGCGGCGCCCGGGTTGGAGACGGTGAAGGTCAGCTCGCCGCTGTTGCGCGGGTCGAGGGTGAACTGCTCGGCGGCGGCGACGACCGCCCATTCGGTGGTCATGACGACTCCTCTTCCAGGACGATCTCGACGGTGGTCGAGGCGGGTTTCTCCGCCTCGACGATGCGGGTGATCACGGCGAGTTGGCCGGCGGCGGCGGCGGGAACCCGCACCACGACGTGGAAGGGCCGTTCGGTCGGCTCGTCGATCGCGAAGCCCGGCAGACCGGTGGCCAGCTCCAGGGCCCGCCGCATGCCGTACGGGGAGCCGCGCCACCGGGCCAGCAGGGCGGCGTTGGCCACCAGGTCGCGCAGTCGTCCCACCGGCAGCGGCAGGGGCGCGTCCGGCCGGGGTGAGGCGACCACGTGGTCCATCGCCACCCAGCGGGTCAACCGCACGACCAGCCCGTCCGGCGCCCGGTACGGGTCGAACAGGGCGTCCACCTCGGCGAGGATCGCCTCGTCCGGGGCGTGCAGCCCCTCCATCACGTCCAGCAGCGCCCAGAGCACACTGCCGGGCACACAGGCCCGCTGGTAGGCGGCGGGCAGCAGCCGTTCAATCGCCGAACGTCGCATCCTGGCGCACCACCTCGATGTCGTGCTCGCCGGAGCAGAGCAGCCAGGTATCCGGGACGGTCACCACGTCGGCGGTGGCCTGGTTGGCGCTGGGCGTCCAGTCCACCGCGTTGGCGCTGCGGTGCACGCCGCGTTCGCCGCCGGCCAGGAGCAGCCGCTCCGCCGTGCCGGTGCCGCCGGTCGCACCGCCCGCGCCGCCGACTGTCGGACCGCCCACCGCGATGGCGTCCACCGGCACGAACCGGGTCCGGTCGCGCAGCGGCAACCCGCAGTTGACCGACACCGACTGCCACTGCGGCTGCGCGCCCAGGGTGTCCAGCCGCAGCACCCCGCCGCTCTGCGTCGCCGCCACCGCGAGCTGGCCGGCGAACGCCAGGTCGCGGCACGTGCCGCCGACCCAGCCGGACTGCACCGGCTGCCACTTCACGTCGGACTCGAACAACCGGGTGCGGTGGCAACCCTGTCCCGGCTTCTTCGGGTCCGGCTCGCCCGCGCCGCTCCACAGCAGGGTCGCCGGGCCGTCGTACTGCACGGCGAGCACCCGGTTGTCCACGTTGGCCAGGCCCACGTGCGTGAAGCTGCCCGGTCGGCCGCCGGCGGTCGACAGGTACACCCCGAAGCTGGCCTGCGCGGCCACCGCCACCCCCGGCGCGCCCCGCTCCGAGACGAACGCGCGCACCGCGTAGAACCCCCGGTCGGCGTCGGACGGGTCGACCAGGATCTGCAACGGCACCGCCCCGGGCAGCAACGACACCTCGTACAGGCCGGTGTCGGTGGCCACCAGGAGCGCGCCCGCGCCGTCGCGGTCCAGCCAGGCCACGTCGGAGATCCGCGCGTCCAGGTCGGTGAGCAGCGACCAGGTCTCGCCCAGGTCGGTGCTCAGGTGCACCCGGGAGCCGCCGGACGACCGCAGCGTCACCACGGCCACCGAGCCGGGGCGCGCGACGATGCCCGGCCGCACCGGCGCGGGAGCGGGCGCCACCCGCAGCACCGTCTCGTCGTCGAACCGGCCGGCCGGCTCCCAGCCCGCGCCGCCGTTGCTGGAGCGGAACAGCACCGGGCCGCGCCCGGCGTACCAGGTGCGCGGCTGGTACTGGTCGACGGCGAGGGCGCGTACCCCCGCGTCGGGGGCCTCGTCGACCACGAACCGGACCGACTCGACGTAGCGCACACCGGGCTCGGCGTGCTCCAGCAGTCGGTACACGTTCGACGCGCGCAGCGGCTCCCCGAACGGCCACCCGGTCGGGTTCAGCGCGGTCGGCAGCGGGCTCAGCGTCTGGTGCAGCCGGTCGTGGATCCGGCGGCGTACCGCGTCCACGTCCTCCTCCCGGCGGACCACCACCCGGGCCCGGACCGACACCGCCTTGAACCGGGCCCAGGTGGCCCGGGACCGGATGCCGACCATCCGGCGTTCCTCCAGGTCCGCCTCCACCCGGCGACGCGCCTCGGGCACCTCGTGCTCGCGCAGCACGGTCACCGGCAACCGGCCACCGGGGCGGGCCGTCGGCGGCACGTACGGCACCAGCACCACCTCGACCTCACCGGGCCGGGCGAAGCTGTACACCGCCGCGCGGGTGAACGCCCGCGCCCGTGCCACCGCCCCGGAGCTGGTGGCGAGGACCTCGAAGTCGCGGGCGGTGACCGCCCGTTGCTGGGCGAAGAACTCGTACGGGCCGCGCAGCAGCACCGACTCCAACGCCTCCACCTCCCGGCCGCCGGCCGCCGGGGCGGGGTTGTCCACGCGTACCCCGGGCAGCGGGTCGCGCAGGCTGGTCAGCGTGCCCGCCGCCACGTTGCCGGTGGGGCCGCCGCCGGCGCGGTACCAGAGCCGAACCTGTCGGCCGGCCGGCGGCACCGCCGCCACCGTCACCGGCGCCGGGCCGGGTGGTGCGGGGTCGCCGGGCGCGGCCGGCGGTCGCAGGTCCAGGGCCGGGGCGAAGGTGACGGTGCCCGAGCAACGGTCCACCAGGTACGCCTTGGCCTGCGGGCCGAGCCCGGCGAAACTGTCCACCGGCCGCCAGATCTCAAACGTGCGACCGTCGTGCTCCCGGGCCGCCGCGCCCAACTCCACGGTGCCGGCCGGCACCTCCACGCCGAGCAGCAGGTCCAGTGTCTCGGCGGTGTGCGCCAACGGCGCGTGCGCGGCCCGCAGCACCTGCCCCGGCTGGCCGGTGCCCACGCCGAGCAACTCCGCCTCGACGAGTTCGCAGTGGTGCATCCGTACCGTCACCGACGTCTCGTCGGCGGGCAGCAGCGTCGGCTCGGTGGTGACGAAGACGACCGGCCGGGGATCCGCGCCGCGCGCCGCCGCGACCCGCAGACCCGCCGGGATCCGGATGGCCGCCCGGTCGCTGCCGCTGCGGGTGAACCGGACGTCCGCCCAGGCCGCGGTGGGTGCGTGCCGGGTGACCCCGAGCAGGTTCAGAAACGAGACGTACGCCTTGTCCGGCAACTGGTTCAACCGGTAGATCATCACCTCGGTCAGGTGGGCGAACGCCTCCACCAGGGCCATCCCGGGGTCGTGCGCCGACAGGTCGGTCCACGCCGGGCAGGACTGCCGGATCCGTTCCCGGGCCTCGGTGACGAGGTCGAGGAAACCGCGATCGTCCAGGTGCGGCACGGGCAACGTCATGACGGTCCTCCCTGCGCGGGTTCGTCGGCGGGAAGCAGGTCCACGGACAGGACCAGCTGCCCGGGCGTCAGGCTGGCGCGCACCCGGTAGTCCAGCCGGATCACCAGCCGCCACGCGTCGTCCGGATCCGGCCCGGCGTCCACGTCGATCACCTCGACCCGTGGCTCCCACCGGGCGATGGCCTGCCGGACGTAGTGGATGGCCAGGCCGGCCGTGGTGTCGTCGTTGGGCGCGAAGACGAGTCGGTGCAGCCGGGACCCGTACCCGGGTCGCATCAGCCGCTCGCCCGGCGTGGTCGACAGGAGCAGGAACAGCGCCTGCCGTACGCTCTCGTCGCCCTCGGTCATCGCCAGGCCGCCGGCCGCGGTGAGTGCCAGGCCGCCGCCGCGCCCGGCGTCGAAGCCGGCCCCGACGAAGCGGAAGGCCCTCACCGGTCCGCCCCGAGGAACCCCTGACCCGGGTCACGCACCGTGTGGTGGACCAGCCCCGGTGGGGTGCCGTCGGTGAACCCCTCCAGGTGCGACAGCACCACCCGGTGCCCGTCGACCCGCAGCCAGTCGCTGTAGCCGACCCGCACGCTGAGGGTCTTGCCGCACGGCTTGATCGTCGGGCCGTAGTTGGGACAGGCCGTGATGTCGCGCCCCTGCGGGTCGTCGTCGACAAGCACGGGTACGCCGGTGACGGTCACCCACTGCTGCGAGGGTCGGTTCTCGACCCGGCCGTCGTGATCGCAGGTGATCACGGAGTCACGGTGGATCCAGCGCATCAGCCGCCTCCTTCGTGGTGGGCGCGGGCAAGCGTTCGGGCCTGCCGCGCCGCGGTGGTCGGGTCCTCGGTCGACTCGGCGCGCAGGAAGTCCACGCTGCGGGCGCGGACCACCATGGCCCGGCCGGGCGCGGAGATCACCAGGTCGGATGCCGCGTGCAGCGTGGCCAGGTCGGGGGTCAGTTCCAGATAGCTGCCGTCCTCGGTGCCCAGCCGCAGGCTGCGCCGCACGTCGTCGACGACGATCGACTGCCCGCCGGCGGTGCGCAGCGTCCAGCGCCGCGACTTGCCGTCGTCGATGCCCGCGTCGTACGGCTCGACGGCGCCGAACAGCGAACCGAGCACGATCCCCGAGGCCGGCTCGCCACCGGGCAGCACCACCAGCACGCTGTCGTCCGGATCCGGCAGCGCCACCAGGCCCTTGCCCCGCCCCGCGCCGGGGCAGAGCACGGCGAGCCAGCCGGCGTCCAGGTCCCCGTACGCCGGCAGGGTCAGCCGGACCCGGCCCAACCCGTCGGGGTCGGCGACGTCGGTGACCGTGCCCAGGGTGACGACCGCACCGCCGGCCGGGGTCGGTGGGGCGACCGGCGGCACGGTGGAGAACCGGGTCAGGTGTCCGTTGCCGTCCACGGTGTGCACCACCTCGGTCAGCACGTACGCCCCGGCGACCGGCTCGGGCACACCGCTCAGGTCGATCCGTCGGCCCGGTCGCAGCGCCGGATCACCCTCGGCCACCCCCTCGGCGGTGACCAGCGTGGCCGCGCGGGTGTCCAGTCGCGCCTGGGCCAGCGCCGCCAACTCGTCGTCGCTGCGCCCCGGCTGGTCGACGGCGGTGCGAACCCCGTCGGCACCCACGTCGGCCGGGTCCGGTCGGTCGTACGCCGGCCGGCCACACCGTGCCTCGTCGGCCTGCTGGCTGATCACCTCGGCCCGCTGCGGGTGCCAGCCCAACGCGGCACTGGCACCGCTGGCCTGGTCGGCGTTCGTGGACAGGCGCAGGGTGTGCACGTCCGCGCCGAGGGTCAGCGCGACCGGCTCCCCGTAGCCCGCGAGGGTGACCAACCGGACCCCGTCACCGTCGGCGGCCAGGTGCAGCCCGGCCCGGCCGGCCACCTCGCACAGCAACTCCAGATCACTGTGCCGGTGCTGCGACAGCCGGTCCAACCGGGGCCCGTCGACCTCGGCGGTCACCTCGAGCCCCACCGCGCCGCACAGTTCCCGGGCCAGGTCGACGGCGGTCACCGAGGTGAACACCCGCAACCCCTGCCGCTTGCGCAGCCGGTGCAGCCGGTCGTACGCCCGCAGCCGCAGCACCGCCGTACCGTCGGCGGCGTACTCGACCTCCACGGCGGTGACCTCCCCGCTGAACAGGGCGTCGGCGTGGTCGGCGAGTCGGATGTCGAGCGCCGTGCCGGGGCGTACCGCCGGGTCGAACGCGCCGACGCCGACGGAGGTGGCGAGCACGAGCTCCGCCTGCGTGGGCTGGTCCAGCCGTGCCGCCACCCGCAGCGAGCGGATCCGCTGACGAACCGCGCCGGTCAGCTCGGCGCCGTCGAGCAGGACGAGCAAGGCCCGGGGCGCGACGCTTGTCACGGCGTACCCCCGGGGTTGCCGCGCCCGTCGGAGGCGACAGCTGCGGTGCTGCCGGGGCCGGTGCTCAGCGCGCCGGCCACCGCCTGCGCCATCCCGGCCAGCACACCGGCGACCGTCGATCCGCTTCCCGGGACGCCGCCGGCGCGGACGCCGGCCGCGGGGGGCACGGCGAGCGTGGTGCCGGCCGGTACGGCGAGGGGGTCGGTGATCCGGTTGTGCTCGGCCAGCAGGCGCCAGCGCAGCGGCGAGCCGAGCGCGTCGTTGGCCAGCAGGTCGAAGCGCACACCGGAACGGCCCGGCTCGGCCGCGCCGTCGCCGGCGGCGATCACCGCGCTGCCCGGCGCGGCGGTCGGGGTGCTGGCCGCGGCCAACTCCTCGGCGAATCCCGCCTCGGCCTGGTCGGCCGTCTCGGCGGCGCGGACCAGCTTCAGCCGCAGCCAGGAACGCCGGGGCGAGCCGGTGCCGGTGAACGCGTCGAACCGCTCCGCCACCGCGATGATCACACCGGGCACGTTCCAGGTCTTTCCCCACACCAGCCGGACCAGCGGCGGACGCAGCCAGCCATGCTCGGCGGCCGAGTTCTCCGCGAGCATCCACAGGGGACGGGTGAGCACCCGTACGTCGGCCGGACGGGTCGGCGCCTGGACGAAGTCGACGTCGAAGAGCAGGTCGAGCACCAGTTCGGTCCGGCCGCCGCCGGTGAAGACCAGCGGGTCGTCGGCCAGCCCGGACCCGGTGAGCTGCCCGTCGCCGGCACCCCGCTGGCGTACGCCGGCGAGCCGGGTCACCTGCACCGTCTCCGGATTCAGCAGGCAGTCCACGCGCTCGCCAGAGGAGTCGATGAGGAAGGCGACGCGTTCCATCAGCCACCCGCCTGTTCCCGGTCCAGCCGGGTCAGCTGAGCGTTGTCCAGCGCCGTACCGGCGACCGTCCACAGCGCGGTGTCGTCGGGCAGCGCCGGCCACCTGTCGAACGCCGTCGCGTCGGCAGTGCTCTCCGGCCCTTGCGCACCCGGATCGCGGCGCGCCGAGCCGATCCAGGCCACACCGACGGCCGGACCGTAGGGGGCTACGGAGCCCTGACCATCCCGATCACCAACCTGCTGCCCCGACCGTGCCCGCTCGTCGGGCAGGGCCGGCCAGAGACCGCCGCCAGCCGTCGTCCCACCGCTGGCTGCCGCCCCACCGTGGGCTACCGCCCCACCGTCAGCCGTCCCGCCGACGGCTGATCGCCCGTCCCGAGCTGCCGCCTGGTCCGGCCTCGCCCCGCCGACATCGGCGGAGTCGGTTGTAGACCTTGGAAGGAAAGTGCCCCTGGAGGGGCCGAAATCTTCCAAGATCTCGGCAGGGTAGGTGCGGAGGCGAGGATTGGCCGGGGTGGTTGGCTCTCCGAGTCGGGGCCGCTCCTTCGTGTCGGTGGCCGGAATGTCATCCGGCGCCGGTCCTGGCGCCGCGCCCCGTCGGGCTGTGCGCAGGCGCCAAGCGTCCAGCAGCCGGCCTGGCGAACGTCGGCCCGCACCCGGTGTGAGGGGCGCGTTGGCGATCACTGCGACGGCGGAGGCATCGTTGCCGCCCCGGGGCCTGGTGCCACCCATCCGTGGGCCGCCGGACCTGTCGTCTGCCCTCGACGCGCCCGTCGACCCGGTCGCGCCCGTCGACCGCGACCCGTCCGGCCTTGCCACCCCGCTCACCGCCTCCGGCCCGTTGACGCCGTACGCCACGTCCACCGTGCCGTCGTGCCCGACCGTGCCGTCGTCACCCACCGTGCCCGGTGTGGCAAACGCCGGGCGGTCACGCCGGTAGGAGTGCGCGTCCGGGTCCGGGCCGCTCACGCTGGCTCCGCGGCCGTGCCCACCACCCGTGCCGGGCGCATGACGGCCCACCATGCCAGGGGCACGACGACCCGCCGGATCATCAGGCAACCAGGCATCCTCCCCGGCGGCCCGAGGTGGTCGCGTCACCGCGGTCCACCGGTCCGGTCCGCCGCTATCGACTCGATCGCCGAAGCCGAAGCCGAAGCCGAAGCCGGAGCCGGAGCCGGAGCCGGAGCCGAAGCCGTCGGCCGGGTCATCGCGCCCCTCCGTCGGTGCGGCGGCGGGCCGGTCGAGGTCCAGGTCGTGCAGCAGGCCGGGCGCGTGGGCGGCGACCACGTCCAGCCAGTGCTGCGGTGGCTCCCCGAAGCGGCGCGGTGGAGCCCCGGACGTCTCCGGCGACGGCTGTGGCGCCCGGTGCTCGGCGGGCGTCGGGTCCTCGGCGGGTGGCCGATGCCCGGCGGGCGCACGATCCCCGGCGGGCGCACGGTCCTCGGCGGGCTCGACGCGCCCGGCGAGGCGCTGCACCGCCCCGGCAGCCGAGCGCAGCCGGCCGGCCAGCCAGCTACGCGGGTGTCGGCGCGGTGGCACCGCCGGTCTCCAGCTCCAGACCCTCGTAGCGCAGGGTCAACGAGGCGATGGCGATCTCGTGGCTGAGGGTGTTGAGGTGCGCGCCACGCCACCGGGTGGGCCAGGCGTCGATCAGGTTCCACCGCAGCACCTCGGCGGTGCCTACCGAGTCGAGCAGCACCACCGAGACGTTGCGCCGGTTGAGGGTGCCCTGCGCGGTGGCGTTCACCCAGTCCCACAGCTCGCGGGAGGCGGTGAGGCCGAAGTGCAGCGTCACCGGCTCGTACTCGGCCTGGCCGGGCACCATCCGCATCCGGCCCAGGCCGTGCTCCCGGTACGGCTGCCCGGGGATGTTCACCTCCAGCCCGGTCATCTCGGTGAAGTGGCCGTTGGTGACGCCGTTGATGAGCAGTCGGAAGTTGTACGCCCGGTACGGGTCGACCGGTGCGCCGGGCTGCTGGGTGGCTGTGGTGGGCATGTCAGCCTCCGATCGTCTCGGTCTCGGTGCCGCCGGCCCACTGGCTCAGCTTGAACACCACGAACTCGGCGGGCTTGACGACCGCGATGCCGATGTGGGCGATCACCATGCCCGCGTCGCGGACGTCGACCGGGTTGGTCTCCTCGTCGCACTTGACGAAGAACGCCTCCTCCGGGCTGCGCCCGAGCAGTGCGCCGTCGCGCCACACCCGGGTGAGGAACGCCCCGATGTCGCGGCGGATCGAGCGCCAGAGGGTGAAGTCGTTGGGTTCGAAGACCATCCACCGGGTGCCGTTGGCGATGGCCTGTTCGATGGCGATGCTGAGTCGCCGGACGTTGAGGTAGCGCCACTCGCTGGCTTCGGCGGCGAGCGTACGGGCGCCCCAGACCCGGATGCCCTCACCGGCGAAGTAGCGGATCACGTTGACGCCCTTGGGGTTGAGCACGTCGTGCTCCGGCCGGGTGACCAGGTAGCCCAGGTCGACGGCACCCCGCACCGGCTCGTTGGCCGGTGCCTTGTGCACTCCACGCAGGGCGTCGGTGCGGGCCCAGATGCCGGCCAGGTGCCCGCTCGGCGGGGTCAGTTCCAGCTCGCCGCTGATCGGGTCGCGCACGCGCAGCCAGGGGTAGTAGAAGGCGCCGAACTCGGACTGCCGGGGCCGGTACGCCGCCCCCTCGTGCCCGCCCGAGCCACCCGGCTGGGCAGACCCGCCGCCGGAACCGGCCGACCCGCCGCCGGAACCGGCCGAGCCGCCGCCGCCGGGACCGGCCGGGCCGCCGCCCGTACCCTCGGCGGGTTTGGGGGGTTTGCCGGTGGACGGCGTCGCGACCCGGGTCAGCGCGGCGATGTCGTCGATGTCCGGTGCCGGGTCGCAGATGGCGACCATGGTGCGGGTCCGCTCGGCCATGCTGAGCAGCGCCTCGTGCGACACCACGTCGTGGAAACCGGGTGCGGCGATGATGGAGATCTCGTCGATGGCCTCCAGCAGTTGCAGGCCACCGCGTCGCTGCCCGGTGCCGGTGATCGCGCCGCCCTCGCCGACGTTCACCACCCAGCAGCGGGCGCCCCCGTTGTCCAGGAAGCCGAAGACCGCTCGGGCCAGCGGGGTGCTCTCCACCCGGTCTCCGTCGGCGAAGAGCCGCAGGAACTCCGTCCAGTTGTTGACCGGCACCGCCCGACCCAGGTGGGCGTCGTGGTTCGGGGCGAGTCCGACGAAGGCGGCGATGCTGGTGCTCGCCGGGCCGATCGGTCGGGCGCCGCTGGGGACCTCCTCGACATAGATGCCGGGGGAGAAGTAGCTGGGCATCGATCCTCCTGTGCGGGTGGGCGGGCGTCAGTGGGTCGGTGGCGCGCAGACGATGACGAGGTCGGGTTCGCCGGGGTCGACGTCGGCGGTGAGGACGAGCCCACGCCCGGTCAGCCGCAGCCGGGCCGGGCTCGGGTGTTCGGGGTCGTGCGGGACGCCGACGAGGTGGAACCGCCCGTCGGTGTCGGTGCGGGTGGCGGACCCGGTGGCCGACAGCTCGACCCGCATCGCGGCGAGGGGTTGGTCCTCGGGGCCGACCACCCGGCCGGTGAGAGTGTGTACCTCCAGGTGCCGCAGCCGCAGCGGTTGCAGCACCGGGGGCGCGGCCGGGGTCGGGTGGTCGACCTGGGCGGGTACGTCGATCAGCAGCGCCGGGCGCGGCGCGGCGCCGAACGCCGCCCACAGTGGCGGATCGCCGGCCTCCAGGACGACCGGGTAGCTGCCCTCGCGGGTCGCGACGGTGAGCACCCGGTCCAGCCGGGGCAACCCGGCCGGCCCGGTCACGCAGAGCAGGTAGCGGACCGTGAACCGGTACGGTTCGCGGACCACGCCGCTGGAGCGGGTCTGCCGGGCCGGGCGCAGCTCCAGCGGCCAGAGGGTGAGCCCGGCGGCGTCGCCGCCGGTGCGGGGCGGGCCGACCGGGACGGGTTCCCCCGCGGCACTGGTCAGCCAGGCGGCCAACTCGGCGGTGGCCGTCTCGATCGGTCCGCGCCCGTCGGTGGTCATCGCGGCGGCGTCCCCTGGATCCGGTACGCGATGGCCTCGTTCCACACGTGCGGGTAGACGCCGATCTCGAAGTACCTGGTGAACCGGTTGATCGGGGCGTTGGTGTGGTCGTGGTAGAGCAACCACACCGGGGCGATGGTGAACAGCACGTAGTTTGCCAGCACCAGCGGGATGTAGAGCGGGCCGAGCAGGCGACCCTGGAAGATGTGCACGTCCTCGTGCCGTTGGATGCCCGAGCTGGAGCCGGCGCAGACGGTGCCGATGGTGGTGGCGTAGCGGGGCGAGACCCCCTCCACCACGCTGACCCGGCCGCTGCCCGACGAGGTGGGTCGGTCCAGTGAGTGCCCGAAGACCAGGTGCACGGTCAGGTAGATGGCGCCGACGACCGTGTTGAGCAGACTCCAGGTGTGGTCGACGACGAAGAGGAAGATGCCGCGGGCGTCCGCCGCGTACACCCCGGCGGAGGCCACCGCCCAGCCGAACACCGCGCCGACCAGCAGGCCCACGACGGCGCCGACCAGAAGTCCGATCGAGCCGCCGGCGAGGAAGCCGAACAGGGCGCCGAGGATGACCTGGATCGCCGCGCTGAGAATTCCGAAGACCATGACGGTACCCCTCAGACCCAGGAGCGGAAGATCTTGGGCTCGCGACCGCTCGCGAGTTGGGTCGGCGTCGCCTGCCGGTTGCCGGGCGGGAACTGGCTGACGCCGAGCGCGGCGGAGAAGATGACGAGCGCGTTGAAGAACGCGATGATCCACTTCTCGCCACCGACCTCATCCGCGAACGCCGCGGTGAGGTAGGACAGCAGGAGCGCGATGGCGATGGCGATCCACTTGCGGAGCTTGTCGCCACTGGGGCCGATCAGCCCGCCGATGACGTTGGTGGCCAGGAGGGTGGCGGCGCTCGCGCCGGCGATGGTGCCCAGGGCTGCCCAGGTGAAGAGATCGTTCATGACGATCCCCCTTTTCTGCGATGGTGCGACCGGGATGTGGTGGTGGTGAGGTCCGGTGCTGCCGAGTGGGAGCACCGGGGCCGGTCGCCGTCGTCTCGGGGCGGCCGGGGCCGGGCGTGGCCGGCAGAGCCGGCCACCGGGTGGATCAACCGGGCCCCGGCGCGCCGGCGGGCGGGCCCGGCGGTGTCGGTCCGGGCGAGGTCGGTCCGGGGGCGTCCGGCGCCGTCGGCCGCCGGCGTCGCAGCAGGAGTACGCCCACCGCGGCGAGCAGCAGCAGCAGGAGTACGCCGCCGACGATCAGCGGCCACCCGATCTCGCCGTCGTCACCGGCGGCAACCGGTGAGGTGGACGGTCGAGGTGGCGCCTCGGCGACCGCGCGCAGCTCGATCGGCTTGTCCTGGTTGGGTTCGACCTTCCAGCTGACCGAGCGGCCGTTGACGGTGCCGTTGCTGTCGATCACCCGGCCGGGAAATGCCACCGAGATCTCGAACGACATCAGCTTGAGGAACGCCTGCTGTTGCTGCGGATTCTGCTGCGCTACCTTTCCGCCGTATTTCGACGGATCGAGCGGCAACGTGAAACGGTACAAGTCGCCGTCCCGAACCAGTTTTACGCTCTCCGTGTCGAAACCTGCCAGCGGCGCCTTGCGATAACTGATCTGGGCGCCGAAGAGTTTGTCGTCCTCGTACCGGGTCTCTTCGCCCGCCGGCAGGGCGGGAATGTTCTGCCGCAGCTCCGCGAAGGCTGCCGGGATGTTCTTGTTTCGCGAGGTCAGCAGAGACTTCTCGGCGGTCAGCAGCAACTGCCCGTCGACCGTGTCGTCGGCGTTCACGGTGAGCCCCATGTTGAGTTGCATGCAGCCACTCAACGCCGCCACCAGAAGGAGACACACCGCGACGCGGAGTGCCTTACCGCGGTTGACTCTCCTGTTCATGGGCTCAGTGTGTGTGATCCATTTCACCATCGGCAGTCAGCGATCAGTCACAAGGCAGTCGCCGATTGTACCGACGCACTGTCATATGTGACCGAGGCAAATCGGGGCGGAATTGACTACCCTGGAGCTTTGGGCCGAGAACAGTTTTCCGGTGGTGATCCCCCGCCTGGGGGAGGCCAGCCGGGTCGGGGTGGGACAGGCTGGGCGCACCCGTTCAGCCCACCCCCGAGGATCGCGATGACGCCGGCTCAGCGCCACACCCCGAAGATCGAACTGCACGTCCACCTGGAGGGGACGGTCCGTCCGGCGCTGCTCGCCGCGCTGGCCCACGGCCATCGCCTCCCGGTGCCGGCCGAGACGTCCGGACGGTTCGACGACCTGTACGACTTCATCACCACGTGGAACGCGATGACCACGGTGCTGCGGACGCCGCAGGACTACCAGCGGGCACTGCTGGCGTACGCCGCGGAGGCCGCCCGCGACGGCGCGGTCCACCTGGAACCGATCGTGGACGCCGACCAGCGGCTCGGGTTGTCCGGTTGGGCCGACCTGCTCGCCGCCCTGGTCGACGCGGCGGCCGAGGCCCGCGAGTCGTACGGGGTGTCGATCGGGTTGACCCCGCAGGTCTGCCGGGGTCACGACGTCGACTTCACCGAGAGCGCGGCCCGCATCGCCACCCGGTTCGCCGGGCAGGGGGTGGTCGGCTTCGGACTGTCCGGTGCCGAGGGGCGGTACCCGACCACGCCGTACCGCCGGATGGTGGAGCTGGCCCGCGACGGCGGCCTGCCGTTCGTGCCGCACGCGGGCGAGGCGGCCGGGCCGGAGGCGGTCCGCGAGGTGCTGGCGATGGGTGCGGTCCGGATCCGGCACGGGGTGCGGGCCGTGGAGGACCCGGAGCTGGTCGCCGAGTTGGCCGCGCGGGGCGTCGTGTTGGACGTGACGCCCACCTCCAACCTGCGCCTCGGCGTGGCCCGCGAGGACCGTCCGCATCCGTTGACCGTGCTGACCGACGCCGGGGTCGCCTGCTCGGTGTCCACCGACGACCCGGCCATCTTCGACATCACCCTGGCCGACGAGTACGCCTTCGCCGCCCAGCTCGGGGTGACCGCCGCGACCGCCTACGCCGCGGGCCTGCGCGGCCTGCTCGGGGACGCCGCCGACCGCGCGCGACTGGTGGCGGTGGGGGAGCAGGCGTACCGGGGCGGTTCACCCGCCTAAGGCTTGTTTCATAAGGGCGGTCGAGCCGAGGCGGAGTCCGGGCGGCGATCCGGCAAGGCGCGGTTTCGTCCGGATACCGGTGTTGTATCCGGGCGAAACCGCAACGCCGCCGGTCGTCGTCCGGGCCCGCCGCAGGCCGGCCAGTTCTTATGAAACAAGCCTTAAGCTGAGCCGGTGATTGTCGTCGCGTGTGTGCTGCTTGTGGATCCCGCCGGGCGGCTGCTGCTGCAACTGCGTGACGCCGGCGCGATGCACCACCCGGACGTGTGGGGGCTGCCCGGCGGCCACGCGGAGGCGGGGGAGACGCCGGAGCAGGCCGCCGAGCGGGAGCTGTGGGAGGAGACCGGCCTGCGCGCCGACGGGCCGCTGCGCTTGATCGCCGTGCAGTCGCGACCCGAGCTGAACCGGGAGATGCACTACTTTCTCGGCCGTACCCGGGCCGGGCAGGAGGACGTGGTGCTCGGTGAGGGCGCGGCGATGGTCTTCGTGCCCGGCGACGAGGTGCTCAACGGTCGTCCCTGGACGCCGGGCACCGTCGAGGTGCTGACCCCGTTCCTCGCCGCGCCCGAGTACACCGCCGCGTTCACCGGCCCGGGCCCCGCGGAGTCGGCCTAACCGGCGGGCGGTCGCCAGTCGGCGTACCGGGCCGCGCTGCGCAGGGCGACCCGGGCCGGGATGAGGCGCAACGCGGTGCTGCGTACCGCGAAGGCGATCGGGTTGTGCAACTGCTGCCCGAACCGCCCGGCGACGTGGGAGGCCCGGGCGACGGACTGACTGCGCGGTCGACGCTGCTGGTCGTACGCGGCCAGGGCGGCCGGCACCCCCTCGGCGCCGCCGGCGCAGACCGCGCCGAGCACCACGGCGTCCTCGATCGCCTGCCCGGCGCCCTGCCCCAGGTTGGGCGTCATCGGGTGGGCGGCGTCGCCGAGCAGCGCCACCCGTCCCCGCACGTACGAGGGCAGCGGGACGGCCAGGTGGTGGATGTCGTTGCGCAGGACGACGTCGGGTGGGGTCGCCGCGAGAAGCGCCGGGATGGGGTCGTGCCAGTCGCCGAAGTGTTCCCGCAGGACCGCCAGCTCGTCGGGGGCGTGGCCGCCGGGCGGGGCGTTGAGTGCGCCGTACCAGTAGAGCTGGCCGTCGCCGATCGGCACCATGCCGAACTCGGCTCCCGGTCCCCAGGTGATCGCTGCCGGGATCGGGTCCGGGAACGCGATGGCCGCCCGCCACGTCGTCGATCCGGCGTACACCGGGCCGGGGTGGTGCGGCCAGAGCTGGGCGCGGACCCGGCTGCGCAGGCCGTCGGCGGCGACCACCAGGTCGGCGTCGAGGGTGTGTGGGCCGTCGGGTCCCTGGTAGCGGACCTCGGCGTGGTCCGGGCCGGACTCGACGTGGTCCACCGTGGCGTTGGTGCGCAGGGAGGAGGCCGGCAGCGCCTCGCGCAGGGTGCGGTGCAGCGTGGCCCGGTGCACACCGAGCGCCGTGGTGCCGAGCTGCCGGATCATCTCCGCGGCGTCCATCCGGGACAGCCACCGCCCGTGCCGGTCGCGGACACCGCCGGGTGCCTCGCCGTGGCCACCCCGGCGCAGGGCCGGGCCGAGGCCGAGGGCGTCCAGCCCGCGTACCGCGTTGGCCATCAGGCTCAGGCCGGCGCCGACCTCGCGCAGCTCGGCGGCGCGCTCCAGCACGGTGACCCGCCACCCGTGCCGGTGCAGGGCGAGAGCCGCGCTCAACCCGCCGATCCCGCCGCCCACCACGACCGCGTGTGCGTCGTCCATGACGAACCTCCTTCTACATCTGTAGAAGAGTGATACTACCTGCGGACCCCGAGAAGAAGGAGTGCCATGACGGCGCGGGCGAACCGGATCGCGACGCTCACCGACGCGGCCATCGAGTTGATCGCCGAGGGCGGCATGCGAGCGCTGACCCACCGGGCGGTCGACGGCCGCGCCGCGATGCCGCCCGGCACCACTTCGGCGTACCTGCGCACCCGGCAGGCGCTGATCGAGGCCGTGGTGGGACGGCTCGCCGAACGGGACCGGGCCGACCTGGCGCACCACGACCTGCCGACCGGTCCGCCCCCGACCGTCGCCCCCCGGCTCGACGGAAACGATCTCGACGGCCTCGCCGTCGGCGTCGCCGAGGTGCTCGACCGCTGGTTGAGCACCGGGCGCAGCCGGACCCTGGCCCGATACGCCTGCCTGCTGGAGGCGGTGCACCGGCCCGAGCTGCGCGGCATCCTGCAACACGGCACCGGCCTGCGGGCGCAGGCCCGGGACCTGTTGACCCGGGCCGGGGCCACCGACCCCGATCGGCAGGGCGACCAGTTCGTCGCGTTCGTGGACGGGCTGCTCTTCGACCGGCTGGTCGGCGCGGGCGCGCTCAGTGCCCCGCAGCCCGGAAGCCCGGCCAGCCGTGCCGACCTGAGCGCCGCGATCCGTACGCTGCTGCGCGCCCTCACCGGGAAGTAGTCCACCGCCCCGGTCCGCGACCGCACCCCGGAGCAGCCCGGTGAGCAGGTCCGTCGCGTGATGGGAGACGATCACCTCGGGTGTCGTGGGCCGGCGGCGCGAGGAGGGTGGCGATGGTGCGGTTCAGTGGCCTGCGGACGGCCGGCGGGCGGCTGCGGCACGGCTGGCGGCCGGTGCTGGAGGCGACCGTCGCGGCGACCGTGGCGTGGCTGCTGGCCACCCGGTTGCTCGGGCACCCGCAGCCCTTCTTCGCGCCGGCCGCGGCGCTGATCGTTCTCGGTCAGGCGCGCGGTCAACGTATTCGCCGAGCCGTCGAGGTCGTGCTCGGGGTCGCCGCCGGGGTGCTCGTCGCGGACCTGGTGGTGCAGGCACTCGGCCCGGGCAGCACCTGGACGGTCGGCACCGTCATCCTGCTCACCGTTCTCCTCGCGGTGGCCTTCGGCGCGACCGGTGTGACGCTGGTGCAGGCCGCGGTCTCCGCGCTCTACCTGGTGGTGGTCGCACCGCCGGACGGGTCGTTGGTGCCGTTCCGGTTCGTCGACGCGCTGATCGGCGGCGCGGTCGCGCTCGCGGCCAGCCTGCTGGTCGACGCCCGGCACCCCCTCGCGCCGCTGGTCGCCGAGGTGCGGCGGACCTTCGACGAGCTCGCCGGGCTGCTGGGCGAGATCGCCGACGCGCTGGACCGCGGCGACGAGGCCGCCGCGTTCGCGGCGCTGACCCAGGCCCGGGGAATGGACGCCCGGGTGGACGGGCTGCGCGACGGGGTGCTGGCCGCCGGTGAGGCGCTGCGGCTCAACGTCCGTCGGCGCCGGCACATCGGTCGGCTGAGGTCCGTGGACGAGTCGATCCGGCAGATCGACTACGCGGTGCGCAACGTCCGGGTGCTGGCCCGCGCGGGCGTGACACTGAGCCGGCTGCACACCCCGGCGCCACCCGAGCTGGGCGCCGCCCTGCGATCCCTGGCCGAGGCCGTCCGCCAGGCCGGTGCCGCCCTCGCCGCCGACCTCGACGGCCAGGACGAGACCGCCGACCGGCACGGCGGCCGGGCCGACGAGTCCGCGTTGGCCGCCGTGCACACCGCCGGGCAGCTCTTCGGCGCCACGCCGACCCTGCCCCTAGCGATGATCATCGGTCAGGTCCGGGCCACGGCCATCGACCTGCTGCGCGGGGTCAACCCGGAGGACGACGCCGCCGTCCTCGCCCGCGTCGACGAAGCCCTCGGCCTCCCCGCCGTCTGACGTCCCCACACGCGTTCCGGGGTCGTGGTCGACTCGCGGACCGGGGATCTCGTCGCCGTCAGGCGCTGGAGCGGGCCACCAGGGTGGACGGGAAGAGCGTCACCCGGGCGGCCGGACGCCCGTCCAACAGGGCGCTGGCCGCGGCGACGGCGATCCGCCCGACCGGATGGCTCGCCGTGGTCAGCGCCGGGGCGGTCATCCCGGCCAGCGGAATGTCGTCGAAGCCGGCCACCGCGACGTCGCTGGGCACCCGCACACCGGCGTCGCGCAGGCCCGCGATCACTCCGAGCGCGGTGTCGTCGCTGATCGCGTAGATCGCGTCGACGTCCGCCCAGCGGCGCAGCGCCTCGCCGGCCGCCGCCCGGCCGCGCGCCGCCGTGAAGTCCCCGGTGATCTCCCACTCCGGCAGGCCGGCCTGGCGCATCAGTCGGCGGTACGTCTGCACGGGGCGTTGCGCGCAAGGCAGCCACCGGGGGCCGGTCACCATGGCGATCCGGCGGCGGCCCGAGGCGTACAGGTGGCGCAGCACGGCGTCCGAGCCGGCGGCGTTGTCGACGTCGAACGACGGCACGGTCGCCGAGCCGACTCCGATCGAGACCACCCGGCCGCTCAGCGACCCGGGCACCGCCGCCAGCAGGTCCTCGGTGGTGTTGACCAGGATCACCCCGCACACGGTGCGGTCCCCGGCGAGCTGGTGCAGGCCGCGCGGGTCGCCGAGCGGCAGCCAGTGCAGCGCCACCCCGACACCGGCGGGTGTGCACACCCGGGCGGCCGAGCCGACCACCTGGTGCACGTACGGGTCGTCCAGCACCGCCGGGCTGGCCCCCTGGGCGGCCACGACCAGCCGGAGGCCGCCGCCGCGGACCAGCGCCCGGGCGGCCGGGTTCGGCACGTAACCGAGGTGGTCGACGGCTGCCGTGACCTGTTCCCGAGCTGCGGGCGAGGCGAACCCCGTGCCGGCGATCACCCGCGACGCGGTGGACCGCGACACCCCGGCCACCCGGGCGACGTCCTCGAGAGTGGCCGGTCGCTGTGCCGCTGCCGTCATCGTCGCCTCCCCGCGGCGGCCCGTCCGGTCGGACAAACGCCTGTTCACATCATGCCCTGGCCGGTCCGTCGGCGGTAAGGGGCGGTTGCCGGTTGTGGTGGTAGCGCTCTCAGGTGTGCGATCGTGCCAGGAGATCACCCCGAGAAAGAGGACAAGACCCCGTGAGCGCCCCCACCAGCAGAGCCGTAACCCCGGACACCGCACCGCCCGCACGGGCGGTGCTGCTCGCCCGCAACGGCGTCGCTGTCACCTTCACCCTCAACGGGCTGGCCGTCGGCAGCTGGTTCTCCCGCGTGCCGGCGGTCCGTGAGGCGTTGGACCTCTCCGCCGGTCGCCTCGGGTTGCTCCTGCTGGCGATGAGCGTCGGCGCGCTGCTCGCCATGCCCACCTCCGGCCTGCTCGCGCAGCGACTCGGCGCGGCCCGCACCGTGACCCTGGCCACCGTGCTTGTCGCGCTCGGTCTGACCGTGGCGGGGCTGGGCGCCACGATGACCGGGTCGTTCGCCGTCGTGGCCC
This sequence comes from Micromonospora sp. NPDC048905, assembly GCF_040649655.1. Classification (NCBI taxonomy): domain Bacteria; kingdom Bacillati; phylum Actinomycetota; class Actinomycetes; order Micromonosporales; family Micromonosporaceae; genus Micromonospora; species Micromonospora sp. NPDC048905. Next base: position 155,286 of record NZ_JBEZFV010000011.1, read on the forward strand.
TGGGACTTGTCGCCTTCGGCTACGGCTCCGGCGCCTGCGACGTGGCGATGAACGTCGAGGGCGCCGCTGTGGAACGGCGCCTGAATCGTACGATCATGCCCCGTTTCCACGCGGGGTGGAGCCTCGGTTCGGTGGCCGGAGCGGCGCTCGGCGCCGGTGCGGCCCGGTTCGACGTGGCGGTCGGCGCGCACCTCGTCGCGGTGGCGGTGGTCGTGTTGGCCGGCACCGTGCTCGCCTCCCGGACGTTCCTGCCCGTCGCGGGCGATCACACCGGCGACCCGGCGGACGCCACCCCGGCGGCCCGCCGCCGTGCGCAGCTCGCCGCCTGGCGGGAGCCGCGGACCCTGCTGATCGGGCTGTTCGTGCTGGTGGCGGCGTTCACCGAGGGTGCCGCCAACGACTGGCTGGCCGTCGCGTTCATCGACGGACGGGACCTGAGCGAGGCAGCCGGCGCGGCGGTCTTCGGGGTCTTCGTCGTCGGCATGACCGCCGGGCGCACCGCGGGCACGGTCGCGCTGGACCGGTGGGGGCGGGTGCCGGTGCTCTCCGGCACCATCGGGCTCGCCGTGCTCGGCGCCGGCCTGGCCGTGCTGGCCGGTTCGGGGCCGCTGGCGATCGTCGGCGTCGCGCTGTGGGGCCTCGGTGCGTCGCTGGGCTTCCCGGTGGGGATGAGCGCGGCCGCCGACGAGGAGGCACACGCGCCGGTACGGGTGAGCGTGGTCGCGGTGATCGGCTACACCGCGTTCCTGGGTGGGCCGCCGCTGCTGGGGCTGCTCGGCGACCAGGTCGGCACGCTGCGTGCCCTGCTGGTGGTGCCGCTGCTGCTGCTGCCGACCCTGCTGCTGGTGCCGGTGCTGCGCCCGCCGCACACCGCCGAGCCGCACACCGCCGAGTCGACGCCGGCCGCACACTAAAACTAACCCGCGGCGCCGTCGAGCGGTATCGGGTGCGCGGCCGACTGCGCCGCGTACCCGCGCTGGCTAGGGTCGCCGAATGCCAACCGACGAGATCACCGCCGACGCGGCGGGCACCTGGACCCTGGGCGACCGCACCGTCCGCCGGATGGGCTTCGGCTCCATGCGGATCACCGCGAACCCGGACCCGGACCGGGCGGTCGCCCTGCTGCGCCGCGCCGTCGAGCTGGGGGTCAACCACATCGACACGGCCGCGTTCTACGTCTCGCCCGGCGGGGCACTGCGGGTCGGCACCGGCCCGGCCCGCTACGCCACGGAGCTGATCCGCGCGGCGCTCGCCCCGTACCCGGAGGACCTGGTCATCGCCACCAAGGTCGGCTTCGGGTACGACCCGGAGGTGGGCTTCACCGAGGCGCTCACCCCGGCGCAGTTGCGCGCCCAGGTCGAGGAGAACCTGCGTCGGCTCGGCCGCGACCAGCTCGACGTGGTGAACCTGCGCCTCGGCCGGGGCGTCGGCACGGTGCCGTTGGCCGACCGGTTCGGCGCGCTCGCCGAACTGCGGGCCGCCGGGGTGATCCGGCACCTGGGGCTCTCCGGTGTCCGGCCCGAGCAGCTGGACGAGGTGGCCGACATCGCGCCGGTGGTCTGTGTGCAGAACAACTACGGGGTGGACGCCTACCGGAACCAGGACGAGCTCGTCCAGCTCTGCGGTCGGCGGGGGATCGCCTTCGTGCCGTTCTTCGCGTTGGCCGGCACCGGTCGGGAGGCGGGCGCGAGCGCCACGCAGAACGAGGCCGTCGAGGCCGTCGCCCGCGCCCACGGCGTCACACCGCAGCAGGTACGCCTGGCCTGGACCCTGCACCAGGGGTCCCACGTGCTCGCCATCCCCGGCACCGCGGACCCGGAGCACCTGGCGCAGAACGTGGCCGCCGGAGCCCTTCGCCTGACCCCGGAGGATCTGACCCGTCTGCGGTGATCGTCCGCCCCGGCAGCGTTCAGGCCCGCAGGACGTGCACCAGGATCTCCTGACCGTCGCCCACGGTGCCGGCGAAGCCCTCCGACAACGCGTCCACCACGGTCAGCGTGCGCGCGAGGGTCTCGTGCGCGATGAGCAACTGATGCGTGGAGATCGCCGCCGCGACCTGCGCGGGCGCGGCGATCGACACCGTGATCCGGTCGGCGACCTCCAGGTCGGCGTCGCGGCGGGCCTGCTGGACGGTACGGACGACGTCGCGGGCGACGCCCTCGGCCGCCAGTTCGGGGGTGATCTCGGTGTCCAGGGCGATCGTCACTCCGCGCTGGGACTCCACGACCCAGCCCGTTCGTGGCACCTCCGTGATCAGGATGTCGTCCAGGCCCACCTCGACCTGCTCGCCGTCGACCACCAGCGGGAACGTCCCGTTCGCCCGGACACCGTCGACCAGCTCCCGCGCGGCCACGGCGGCGACGGCCTTCGCGACGTGCTGTGTGCGGTTGCCGAACCGGCGGCCCAGGGTCCGGAAGTTCGCCTTGACCCGCACGTCGATGACCCCGCTCTGGGAGTCGAGCGGCTGGAGGACCTTGACGTTCAACTCGTCGCCGATGTCGTCGAGCAACGCCTGCGGAAGCACCGTGCCGGCCGGTAGTCCCACCAGCGCCCGGCTCAACGGCTGGCGGATCCGCAGGCTGCTCGCCTTACGCGCGGACCGGCCCGCCTCGGCCAACGCCCGCGCCGTGGCCACCTGGGCCGACAACTCGGCGCTGATCACCGTGGTGTCGGGCGTCGGCCAGGTCGCCAGGTGCACCGACTCCGGGGCCGACCCGGCGCCCCGCCGGATGACCTGCTGCCACACCTGCTCCGTGAGGAAGGGGATGAACGGCGCGAGGAGCCGGGTGAGGATGTCGAGGCACTCGTACAGGGTGGTGAGGGCGTCCGGGTCGCCCTCCCAGAAGCGCTGCCGCGAGCGCCGTACGTACCAGTTCGACAGGTCGTCGACGAAGTCGGCGAGCAGTCGGCCGGCACGGGCCGTGTCGTAGTTCTGCAGTCGGTCGTCCACGGCGGCGGCGAGGGCGTGGACCGCACCGACGATCCACCGGTCCAGCACCGGTCGTTGGGCGACCGGCTGCGCCAGCTCCGGTGCCCACGTCGAGTTCGCGGCGTAGAGGGAGAAGAACGCCGCCGTGTTCCAGTACGTCATCAACACCTTGCGGACGATCTCGTCGAGAGGGCCGGGCCCGACCCGGCGCGGTGACCACGGTGAGCCGGAGCAGGCCATGAACCAGCGCACCGCGTCCGCGCCGTGGGTGTCCATCAACGGGATCGGCAGCAGGATGTTGCCGAGGTGCTTGCTCATCTTGCGGCCGTCCTCGGCCAGGATGTGCCCGAGGCAGACGACGTTCTCGTACGGGGACCTGTCGAAGACCAGGGTGCCCACCGCCATCAGCGTGTAGAACCATCCCCGGGTCTGGTCGATCGCCTCGCAGATGTACTGGGCCGGGTAGGTGCGCTCGAAGATCTCCTTGCTGCCCGGCAGGTGGGGGTAGCCCACCGACGCGAACGGCATCGCTCCGGAGTCGTACCAGGCGTCGATCACCTCGGGCACCCGGGTGGCGGTCCGGCCGCAGTCCGGGCAGGCGAAGGTGATCTCGTCGACGTACGGGCGGTGCGGATCCAGCTCGGACAGGTCGGCGTCGGCCAGCTCCCCGAGTTCGGTTCGGGAGCCGACCGCGGTCACGTGGTTGTCCGGGCAGCGCCACAGCGGCAGCGGGGTGCCCCAGTACCGGGAACGGGACACCGCCCAGTCGATGTTGTTCTTCAGCCAGTCGCCGTACCGGCCGTGTTTGATGTGCTCCGGGAACCAGTTGGTGCTCTCGTTCTCCCGGGTCAGCTCGTCGCGGACCTCGGTGGTCCGGATGTACCAGGACGGCTGCGCGTAGTACATCAGCGGGGTGTGGCACCGCCAGCAGTGCGGGTAGGGGTGCTCGAACGGCTCGTGCCGGAACAACCGACCGGAGGTCCGGAGGCGGTCGATGAGCAGCGCGTCGGCGTCCTTGAAGAACACCCCGCCGACCAGGTCGATGCCGTCGTCGAACCGCCCGTTCGGGGCGACCGGGTTCACCAGCGGCAACCCGTAGGCGCGGCAGACGGCGAGGTCGTCCGCGCCGAAGGCCGGCGCCTGGTGCACCAGGCCGGTGCCGTCCTCGGTCGTGACGTAGTCGGCGAGGACCACGCGGTGGGCGTCCGGGATGTCCACCAGGTCGAACGGCCGCTCGTACCGCAACCCCTCCAGGGCCGACCCCGGTACGGTCGCCAGGATCTCCGCTTCGTCACCGAGCACCCGCCGGGTCAGCGGTTCGGCGACGACGAACGTGCCCTGCTCGGTGCGGGCGAGGGTGTACGTCACCGTGGGATGGACGGCGACGGCGGTGTTGGACACCAGGGTCCACGGGGTGGTGGTCCAGATCAGCAGCTCGACGCCGTGGTGTCCGGCCACCGCTTCGCGCACCGGGAACCGTACGTACACGGACGGGTCGGTGACGGTCTCGTACCCCTGCGCCACCTCGTGGTCGGACAGGGTCGTGCCGTCGCGGGTGCAGTACGGGGCGACCCGGAAGTCCTCCACCAGCCGCCCGGCGTCGTGGATCTGCTTCAGTGACCACCAGACACTGTCCACGTACTCGGGGGACATCGTCTGGTACGGGTGCTCCAGGTCGATCCAGTACCCCATCCGCTCGCTGAGCTGGACGAACTCGTCCACGTGCCGCAGCACGGAGGTGCGACACCGGGCGTTGAACTCGGCGATGCCCATCTTCTCGATGTCGGGCTTGCCGCTGAGGCCCAGTTCCTTCTCCACCGCGAGCTCAACCGGCAGGCCGTGGCAGTCCCACCCGGCGCGGCGGGGCACCGAGAAGCCGCGCATCGTGCGGTACCGGGGAAAGAGGTCCTTGAAGACCCTCGCCTCGATGTGGTGGGTGCCCGGCGTGCCGTTGGCGGTCGGCGGCCCCTCGTAGAACACCCACGGCGGACCGTCGGCAGTCTGCTCCAGGCTCCGGTTGAACACGTTGTTGGTCTGCCACCACTCGATGACCGCACGGTCCATCCCACCAAGATCGATCTTGGTGGGCAGTGGGACGAATGGCGACTTCAACGGACCGTCCGGCACCGACGTTCTCCCTACACTCCACATCCGCTCGCGCGGGCATCAGCTCACTGCCCACACGGGGACGAAGCGCCGGGCGTATGGCCAGGACTCCGCGGTACCACCCCGCTTGCGCCCCGATGGTGCGGGCGCCGCTCGATTTCGCGACGTGACGTGCCGCTACGTCCGGTTCTACTGGGGCGGTCGAGCTGCCCGTTCTTCCGGAGGCTCCCCGGTGATGGCCGGATCGGTGCCGATGCCGCCCAGCATAGCCGCCCGTACGCCGTGCCAGTGGCCGGTGCGCTAGGCCCGCAGCCAGACGCGGAGAGGGCCGGTGGTGGTGAAGCCGGCGGCGAGGGCCGCCGCCAGGTCCGGGGTGGTCTCGTAGCCGACCAGCGGCGCGTCGGACACGGTGGCGCACACCGCGCGCCAGATGTCGCGGGGGTTGTCGGTGCGGGTGAACAGGTTGGAGACGCCGTACGGGCCGTCGCCGCTGAGCACCGCCCCGCCGGTGAGCACACCCCGGCCGTCGTGGCGGGCGAGCACCCGCACCCGGGGATCGGCCAGCAGCGTGGGGCGGAACAACTTCCCACCGCCGTGGGCCGCCGCCCAGACCGCCAGGTCGTCGGCGCTGGTGACCGGGGTGAGGGGTTCGTCGGCCGGCGGCGGCGACGGTGGCCGGTGGATCCACCGCGCGTCGAAGAGCACCCGGAACCCGTACCCGGACAGGTCGAGGTCGGCGAAGCTGTCCTTCACCGACGCGCCGGGCCCCGCGTCGATCCGGGCCAGCAGGGCCCCGGCGTCGACGCCCGGCCGCAGGGTGACCGCGTCCGGATACCACGGCGGCGACCGGTGGGGGACCGACCAGGCGTCGGCGTCGGTACGGCCGGCCAGGCCGTGGCTGCCGCAGACGATGTCGCACCACTCGGCGTTGTCGCGGGCCGCCGTCCGCACGTCGTCCAGCACGTCGGGCAGCCTAGCCAGGGTCAGCGGAGTCGAGTGAGCAGGATCCGGCCGCCCTCGTAGACGCCGCCGTCGATGGCGATGACTCGGTCGTCGGCGTACCGCAGCGCGACGGTGACATCCTGCGGCGCCACACCGAAGTGCTTGGTGAGGGTGCTGTGCCCGTGGACGAGCACGCTGCCGCCGAGCGTGCGCAGCATCATCGACACCGGGTCGTCGGGGTTCGTCGGCACGGCGTCGCGAAAGGCACCCCGATCGCTCATCCGGCCGCAGAACTCCAGCCACGCCGTGGGGTCGCTGGAGCCGAGGGCCATGCTGACCGCCGCGTTCACGGTGGCCACACTGGATCCCAGTTCCAGGTACCGGGCGGTGTCCGAGTGCACGAGCAGGAACCCGTCGACGACCGCGACCGCGGGCAGCCGCGTCATCCACTCGACATGCTGCGGCGTCAGCTGGCGCAGGTCCTCTGCACGTCCGCCGAACCGGGTCCAGCCACCCTGAAACCCACCGGGCTCGTCCCACCCGGCGACGGGCCTGGTGCCGAACCGGTGCGCGGCGAGCAACTGCGCCTCGTGGTTACCCAACAGCACCCCGACGTGGCCGCCCGCCTCACGTGCGGAGACCGCGAGCCGCTGGATGTCGTCGATGACGCCGACCCCGTCCGGGCCGCGGTCGACGTAGTCGCCGAGCAGCCACAACCGCGCGCCGCCCCCGGACCAGTGGCCGGTGTGGTCGACGAGCCCGGCGTCGCGAAGGGACTCCCGGAACTCCGACCGGTGACCGTGGATGTCCGCCGCCACGTACAGCGGCGTCATGCCGTCGAGCAGACTCACCATGGCCGCCACGGTACGTAGCTCAGGGGGCGTAGACCAGGTCCATCGTGTCGGTGTGCCCGGACCAGCGCAGGTCGAGATGCCAGCAGCCGGCCTGCGGCATGTCGATGATCGACGGCCCTGGCCCACCGGCGACCTCTCGGGTCACCCGGGTGGCGGTGCCGTCCAGCGTCGCGGTGATCACCAGGGTCGCCGGCGCGGTCGGGTCGGGTGACGTCGTGGCGGCACGGGCCACCCACAGGATCTTGTTGTTCGACCCGTCGCTTCGCACCTGGCGCAGCGGATGGGCGAACAGCACCGCCACGATGTCGCCCTTCGCGCCGAAGACGTGCGGCCCCCGGCTGCTCCCGTGGAACCCGGCGTCCGCCCAGTCGGGCAGCGACTCCGTCTGGACCGGCGAATGACAGCCCGTCGCGGCACTCGCGGAACTCCCGGCACTCGCGCTACTCCCGGCGCTCGCGGTGGCGGCGGGCGGCGCGGCCGACCCACGGTCGGTCGCGGTCGCGCATCCCGCCAGCAGAACCACCGATGCCGCCAGCAGCGGCCGGCCCCATGAACCCATCTCGACCCTCCGGTACGTGTCGACGACTCACCTCATCTTCAGGACACCGGTCGCGCCCGTCCGGTTCCTAGCGCAGGGAGCGGGCGATCTCGATCGCCTCGGCCCTGGTGACCGCGCCCTCGAGCCGGTAGCTGACGTCGGCGTCCTGCCAGATCAGCGTCGAGGCGGCAAGTCGGGCGCTCTCCTTGCGGACCACTCCCGAACGGTCCACGTACGACAGCACGTGCGGGCCGTCGACCCACACCGCGAAGTCGCCGCTGACCTCGACCCAGTCCGCTCCCGGCAGGATGACCTCCTTGTGGAACGACAGGTTGAGGCGACCGTCGAACGCGTCGACGCGCAGCGCACCGCCGTCGTAGAGCAGCGTCGCGACCCGGCAGGTGCCCGCGGGGTCGGGGTCGGCGACCAGCACCCGCTCGGGCGGACCCAGCTTCGCCGGCAGACGGATCGGGAACCGTACCCTCCGTTGTGCCTCGTCCAGGCCCACGACCCGCTGCCCGGGCAACGGCGACGCGACGCCGCTGGGCACCGTCGGCGTGGGCGCGACGGCGATGCTGACGCCGGCGAAGCGCAGCAGCCCGGTCACCGCGTCGGCGACGGCGGCACGCGTCGGCGGCAACACCGCCACCAGCAGCAGGGCGGCCAGCGCCGCCGCGGCGAGCGGACGCCACCGCCGCACCGGCCGGTGCAGCCGTCCGCGGACCTGGGCGCGCACGTCGGGCGGCTCGGGCGTCTCCAGCCAGGCGGACAGGTCCCGCAGTTCCCGTTCGAGGTCACCCATGCCGGACCTCCTCCCGGTCGAGCAGGCCGCGAAGCTTCGCCAGGGCCCGGGACGTGCGCGACTTCACCGTGCCCCGGGGCCAACCCAGTGCCGCCACCGTCTCCTCCTCGCTGAGGTCGAGGAAGAACCGGCAGACGATCACCTCGCGGTCGCGTACCGGCAGTTGCCGCAGGGCCCGCACCAGCGCGGCGCGGCGCTCCCCGGCGAGGACCGCGCCCACCGCGCCGTCCTCGGCGATCTCCGCCGTCGGATCCGCCGCCGCGGCACGCAGGACGAGGCCGTCGCGGCGGCCGCGCGACCGGTGCAGGTTGCGGGTCTCGTTGGCGACGATCGCGAGCAACCAGGACCGGAAGGACGACTCGCCCCGATAACGGGACAACTTGCGGTACGCCTTCACGAACGCCTCCTGGATGACGTCCTCGGAGTCCGAGCCCGCCCCGAGCAGCGACGCCGTCCGGTACGCGGACGCGGTGTGCCGGGCGACCAGGAGGTCGTACGCCTCCAGGTCACCGGAGCGAGCGCGGGTGACGAGCGCCTCGTCGTCCAGGGGAACCTCCGTTCGGGTCACACTCATGACACCGCCCACGCGTGGCGGGTTCCACCCCCGTCGGATCAGCTGTCTCCCACCCGGCGTGCAGCGTATTGCCAGGATTCGGTGCTGCACTGGAGGGGCGTCGAGGGAAGGGGTGGGGCATGAGCTGGTTCAGTCGCCGGTCACGGGGCGCCGAGGCGACCCCGACGAAGCTGGACCGGGAGGCGACCCGGGACGACCTCGCCGCGCTGGAGGCGTTCGTCACGAGCCGGCGCGGGGTGGAGTTCTACCTGGAGCCGGAGACCACCGCGACGGACACCACGGTGGTGGCGATCGCCCACGACGGGGAGTGGATCCGCCGCCGTACCGGCACCCCCCGCGCGGCCGGGTCCATCGCCCGCAAGCACGCGGTGCCGCTGTACGAGGCGGGCCGCACCGGCTACCCGGAACGGATGCGGACCTGGAGCCGCGCCCACCCGGAACGCCACGCCCGCTGAGGCGAAACGTCCACGAATCATGCTGCCGAGCGACCCGATATCGGGGTCGATCATGGAGGTGTGGTGCCTAGTTTGGCCACGAAAGGCTGCTTTGTCGCCCACCACAACCCCATGATCGACAAGGCGGGACTGCGACCAGGTGGTGTCCCGACGTTGGAGCCGTTGTTGCCCGTGCACTCTCGTCGTGTGAGCGGTGGCGTGATCACCGGCAGGTGATCAATGGGGATCCGCTGGGTGAGGCGGAAGACCAGTCATGCCTTCCGCACATGCGAGTGATCGCTGAACGAGCGTGAGGACGGGCGGTAGGAGCAGATCGTTGCCGCCGATCGTGGCGACAGCGTGTGCGCTGTGGGGCGTGCCGTCGACGTCGACGACGAGCGCACCGGCCTCTCGGGCGATCACGACGCCCGCGACGGTGTCCCAGGGCTTGTTGTTGAGCATGATGAACGCGTCGATCCTGCCCTGCGCCAACCAGGCGAGGTCGATCGCGGCCGAACCGTGCATGCGGATCCGTTGGACGTGCCGGGTGAGCTGCTCGGTGATGGCGAGTCTCTCGGCGTTCTTCCGGCTGGCGTCGGCACCGACCGCGTAGTCGCCGATGGCGACGACGGCGTCCCGGAGATCGGTGACCTGGCTGGCGCAGATGCGTCGGTTGTCGGCATAGGCGCCGTGCCCCTGAACGGCGTGGTAGCGGGTGCCGAGGAACGGCAGGTCGATGACGCCGAGGACGGCGTCTGTGCCGTGCAGGAGGCCGAGGGAGATCGCGCACAGGGGTGAGCCGTGGACGAAGTTGACGGTGCCGTCGACGGGGTCGAGTGCCCAGGTCAGTGCGCCGGTGTCGCCGCTGCCGCCATACTCCTCGCCGAGGAAACCGATGTCCGGCGCCGTGGCGGCCAGATGCTCGCGGACCGCTCGCTCGATGGCGTAGTCCACCTCGGACGCCATGTCACGGTCACCCTTGAAGGTCAGCGCGCCGGGCTGGAGCGTCCGCATCAGGTCGTGTGCCAGGTCGACGGCCTCCTGTGCGAGGGGGAGGAGGCGGGCGTGGTCAGTCATAGCTGGCGGCTGCGCTCCCAGAGTGAGGTGAACATCTCGTCGAATATCGGGTAGAGGCCGGAGGGACTCGTGTCGCGTTCGATGACCATCGTCGGGCAGTCGACGCCCCGCATCCGCGGTAGGTAGTGCTGGACGACGCAGAGTCGGTCATCGATCAGAAGCACGTTGGCGCGAATGGACTCGTCGTAGACGCCGATGGCCAGGTGGTCTCGGACACCTGCGGGGAGCCGGTCACGAATGCGGCGGGCCAGGTTCTGGATGTTGAGTTCGGTGAGCGCGCTGAGGTGTCCGTCCGGATAGTCGTCCTCACGCTCCTGCCGCCTGATCGCCTCAGCCGGCTGGATCGAGGAACAGGCAACGGAGGCGCGTGCCGGCGCCGAGGAGCTTCAGTTCGAACGCTCACGCGCGGCTCCCTTCCCGCACCGGGGATGAGGGTCAGCATATCCAGCGATCTGATGGCGGTGCCGGGACGACATCCGGAGGGTGGATGGAAGTTATCCGCCGAGGGATCACCCACTGTGATGGATGGCGGCGGTTGCGGTGAGCAGGGTCGTGGTGTGAGTCTTCGGTCCCATCCGCACCTGCCATGCGACCCGCCTGGCTGTGCCGCAACTGTGCCGCCGCGTGGCCGTGCTCCCGAGCCCAACTCGATCTCGTCGCCGAGTTCTATGGCCACTCGCTGCCGCTCGCCCTCTACCTGACTTCTTGCATGAACGAGGCAATCCACGACTTGTACAGCATCGGCGGTCGCCCCGACCTTGCCAGAATGCACGTCCGTTTTCTCGGCTGGCTGTCGCTGACCCGCCGGCCACGCCGCGAGGCGCACGAGTAATCCAGGGCGGACCGCGTCGGTGCTGAATCGTCTACGGCATCAGCTACAACGGGAGTCATACCGACACTCGGTTCCCTCCGCCACCGGCCAACCAGCTCGCCGTCTTGTGCGTCGGGCAACCCCGCGCACCTATATTTTCCCAGGTCAATGTGATGAGCGCGGCCGGGCGGTGCCAGGGCCGGCGTTGACCGGCGGCGGAGGGGTGTGGCAGCATTCGCGGCCTGACGGCAGTGAAGGAAGTCGGTGCGATTCCGACGCGGTCCCGCCACTGTCACCGGGGAGCGATCCCCCCTCGTGAGTCACGACCGTGTGTCTGCGGTTGGAAGGCCGGGGGAGAGCGTCGATCCGGAAGCCAGGATACTTCGGCCGTCGGGATGTACCCCAGGGCGTGGACACCCGAGGAGGACCCGATGACGCACAGCGTCTCATCCATTGACGATCATCGTCATGAGCCGTTTGGCGGGCACTGCACCGCGCCCACAACCGGCCGGCCCCGCACGTCCCGGCCCGGCCGTCGCGGCGTGCGCCAGACCGCTGGCTTCCGGTACCGCTGACCTGGGCGTCCGGCGCTGACCGGCCCCGACGTCCGCGTCGCTGAGCCCGGCCGAGCCGTCGTACCGGCTGACGCCGCACCCACCCGCTTCGTCCAGGTCGCCTCCGTAGCGGCCAGGGCGTCACTCTCCGGAGCCCGCCGTGCGCATCCTGCTGCTCTCCACCGCCGACACCGACCTGCTGGCCGCCCGCGCCAGCGGCGCCGACTACCGGCTCGCCAACCCCGCGCGGGTCGCCGCCGACGAGGTGCCCGCCCTGCTCGACGGGGTCGACCTCGTCGTCGTACGCCTGCTCGGCGGTCGGCAGGCGTGGCCGGACGGCCTCGCCGCGGTGCTCGCCACCGGTGTGCCGACGGTCGTGCTCGGCGGCGAGGCGCTGCCCGACGCGGAGCTGATGGCCATCTCCACAGTGCCGTCCGGGGTCGTCACCCAGGCGTTGGCGTACCTCGTCGAGGGTGGGCCGGACAACCTGGGGCAGCTCGCCCGGTTCCTCTCCGACACGGTGCTGCTCACCGGCGAGGGGTTCGCCCCGCCCGCGCCCACCCCCGCGTACGGCGTGCACGGCGAACACCCGACCGACCCGCTGCGGCCCACCGTGGGGATCGTCTTCTACCGGGCGCACGCCCTCGCCGGCAACACCGAATTCGTCGACGTCCTCGCGGACGCGGTCCACAACGCCGGCGGCAACCCGTTGCCGATCTTCTGCGGCTCGCTGCGAGGGCTGACCACCGGCGCGGGACCGCTCGGGCTGTTCGCCCGCTGCGACGCGCTGCTGGTCACCGTGCTGGCCGCCGGTGGCGCGGTCGCCGCGGACGCCTCCGGGGGCGGCGACGAGGACGCCTGGGACGTCGGCGCCCTGGCCGCCCTGGACGTGCCGATCATCCAGGCGCTCTGCCTGACCAGCACCCGCGAGCAGTGGGCCGGCAGCGACGCGGGGCTGTCCCCGTTGGACGCGGCGATGCAGGTGGCCATCCCCGAGTTCGACGGCCGGATCGTCAGCGTGCCGTTCTCGTTCAAGCAGATCGACGCCGACGGCCTCTCGGTCTACGCGGCCGACGCCGACCGGGCCGCCCGGGTCGCCGGGATCGCCGTGCGCCACGCCCGGCTGCGGTACGTCCCCAACGCCGACAAGCGGGTCGCCGTGGTGCTCAGCTCGTACCCCACCAAGCACTCCCGGGTCGGCAACGCCGTCGGGCTGGACACCCCGGTCTCGGCGGTCCGACTGCTCGCCGCGTTCGCCGAGGCCGGCTACCACCTGGGCGACGCGCCGGTGCCCGACGACGGCGACGCTCTGATCCACGCGCTGATCGCCGCCGGTGGTCACGACGTGGAGTGGCTCACCCCGGAGCAGTTGGCCGCCGCCGAGGCCCGGATCCCGGGGCAGACCTACCGGCGGTGGTTCGACCAGGTGCCGTCCGAGCTGCGGGAACGGATGCGGGAACACTGGGGTGAGCCGCCCGGCCAGCTCTACACCGAGGGCGGGGACATCGTGCTCGCCGGGCTGCGCTTCGGCAACGTGGTGCTGCTGATCCAACCGCCGCGCGGCTTCGGGGAGAACCCGATCGCCATCTACCACGACCCGGACCTGCCGCCGAGTCACCACTACCTGGCCGCGTACCGCTGGCTGGCCGCCCCGGTCGCCGACGGCGGCTTCGGCGCGGACGCCGTGGTGCACCTGGGCAAGCACGGCACCCTGGAGTGGCTGCCCGGCAAGCGCCTCGGCCTGGCCGCCGACTGCGCCCCCGACGCGGTCCTCGGTGACCTGCCGCTGGTCTACCCGTTCATCGTCAACGACCCCGGCGAGGGCACCCAGGCCAAACGTCGCGCGCACGCCGTGGTCATCGACCACCTGGTGCCGCCGATGGCCCGCGCCGAAACCTACGGCGACCTGGCCAAACTGGAGCAACTGCTCGACGAGTACGCCACCGTGCAGGCCCTCGACCCGGCGAAGGTGCCCACCGTGCGGGCGCAGATCTGGGACCTCGTCCGCGCGGCGGAGCTGCACCACGACCTGCACGCCGAGGCGATGCCCGACGCGGATGACTTCGACGAGTTCGTGCTGCACCTCGACGGGTACCTCTGCGAGATCAAGGACGTGCAGATCCGCGACGGGCTGCACATCCTCGCCGACGCGCCCACCGGTGAGCCCCGGGTCAACCTGGTCCTCGCGGTGCTGCGCGCCCCGCAGATCTGGGGTGGCGCCCGCTCCCTGCCCGGCCTGCGGCAGGCGCTCGCCGTCGCGTACTCCCTCGACGAGCAGGAGCTGCTCGCGGCACCGGGCGAACGACTGGCGGTGCCCACGGCGCTGACCGACGTGGTGGACGGGCCGGCCGGCACCGCCGCCGACGCGGTCGACCTGATCGAGGCCCTCGCCCGGCGGTTGGTTATCGGGATGGAGACGCTCGGCTGGGACGCCGAGGCCGTCGACGCGGTGGTTGTCGAGGTGACCGGCCAGTCGATCCCGGACGTCGCCGCTGTGCTGCACTTCGCCGCCACCGAGCTGGTGCCCCGGCTGGACCGGACCACCGACGAGCTGACCAATACTCTCGGCGCGCTCGACGGCCGGTTCGTGCCGCCCGGCCCGTCCGGTTCACCCACCCGGGGCCTGGTCAACGTGCTGCCCACCGGCCGCAACTTCTACTCCGTCGACCCCAAGGCCATTCCCAGCCGCAACGCCTGGGACGTCGGGGTGGCCCTCGCCGACTCGCTGCTGGCCCGGCACCTCGCCGACACCGGGTCGTACCCCCGCTCGGTGGGTCTGACCGTGTGGGGCACCAGCGCGATGCGCACCCAGGGCGACGACATCGCCGAGGTGCTCGCGCTGCTGGGCTGCCGGCCGGTGTGGGACGACCGGTCGCGGCGGGTCACCGGCATCGAGGTGGTGCCGACCGCCGAGCTGGGCCGGCCGCGTGTCGACGTGACCGTGCGCATCTCGGGGTTCTTCCGCGACGCGTTCCCGCACGTGGTGGCGCTGCTCGACGATGCCGTGCGGCGGGTCGCCGCCCTGGACGAGCCGGACGAGGACAACTACCTGCGGGCGCACGTCGCCGCGGACCTCGCCGAGCACGGTGACGAGCGGCGGGCCACCGCCCGCATCTTCGGTTCCAAGCCGGGGGCGTACGGCGCGGGCCTGCTGCCCCTGATCGACGCCCGGACCTGGCGCAGCGACGCCGACCTGGCCGAGGTGTACGCGGTGTGGGGCGGCTACGCCTACGGCCGGGGCCTGGACGGGCGGGAGGCGCGCGCCGACATGGAACGCTCCTTCGCCCGGATCGCGGTGGCGGTGAAGAACCAGGACACCCGCGAGCACGACATCGTCGACTCCGACGACTACTTCCAGTACCACGGCGGGATGGTGGCGATGGTCCGGCACCTCACCGGCACGTCACCGCAGGCGTACGTGGGTGACTCGGCGATGCCGCACGACGTGCGCACCCGCACGCTGGGCGAGGAGACCCGGCGGGTGTTCCGCGCCCGGGTGGTCAACCCGAAGTGGATCGCGGCGATGCGCCGGCACGGCTACAAGGGCGCGTTCGAGCTGGCCGCCACCGTGGACTACCTGTTCGGCTACGACGCCACCGCCGGCGTGGTCGACGACTGGATGTACGAGCACCTGGCCGCCGCGTACCTGTTCGACGACACCACCCGGCAGTTCCTGGAGCAGTCCAACCCGTGGGCGCTGCGCGGCATCACCGAGCGCCTGTTGGAGGCCGCCGACCGGGGGCTGTGGGCCAAACCCGAGCCGGCCACCCTGGACCGGCTGCGCGACACGTACCTGGCCAGCGAGGGCGACCTGGAGGACCGGGTGTGAGCGCGAGGAGCGAGCCGGTTCTGCGAGCCCCGCAGTCGCGAACGAAAGAAGGCCCAGTGACCGTGACCACGACCTATCCGTTCAGCGCGGTGCTCGGCATGGCCGACATGCGGCTGGCGCTGCTGCTCAACGCGGTGTCTCCGGCGATCGGCGGGGTGCTGGTCCGGGGGGAGAAGGGGACCGCCAAGTCCACCGCCGTGCGCGCGCTGGCCGCGCTGCTGCCCCCGGTCCGCCGGGTGGCGGGCTGCCGCTTCGGCTGTGACCCGGCCGAGCCGGACCCTGCCTGCCCGGACGGGCCGCATCCGGCCGACGCCACCGCCGAGACCCGTTCGGCCCGGCTGGTGGAGTTGCCGGTGGGCGCCGCCGAGGACCGGGTGGTCGGCTCGCTGGATCTGGAGAAGGCCCTCGGCGAGGGCGTCCGCGCCTTCGAGCCGGGTCTGCTCGCTGCCGCCCACCGGGGGGTGCTCTACGTCGACGAGGTCAACCTGCTGCACGACCACCTCGTGGACCTGCTGCTGGACGCGGCGGCGATGGGTCGCAGCCACGTCGAGCGCGAAGGTGTCTCGGTCAGCCACGCGGCCCGGTTCCTGCTGGTCGGCACGATGAACCCGGAGGAGGGGGAGCTGCGTCCGCAGTTGCTCGACCGGTTCGGGCTCACCGTGGAGGTGGGTGCCAGCCGGGACCCGGAGGTGCGGGTCGAGGTGGTCCGCCGCCGGCTCGCCGCCGACGCCGACCCGGCCGGTTTCGCCGCCCGCTGGGCCGACGCCGACGCGGAGATCGCCGCCCAGGTGGCCGCCGCCCGCCGCCGGCTTCCCGGGGTACGCCTGCCGGACGCCGCGCTGCGGCAGATCGCCGAGGTGTGCGCCGCGTTCGACGTGGACGGGATGCGCGCCGACATCGTCACCGCCCGTGCCGCTCTCGCGCACGCCGCCTGGCACGGCCGGGACCGGGTCACCGTCGACGACGTCCGGGTGGCCGCGCGGCTGGCCCTGCCGCACCGTCGCCGTCGCGACCCGTTCGACACCCCGGGGCTGGACGAGAAGCGCCTCGACGAGGCGTTGCAGCGTGCCCAGGACGCCCACCCCGACGAGCCGGACGACGACGGCCCCGACGACCGTGGCCCGGACGACACCGGCCCGCGGGGCGGCGGCCCGGCCGGCGATGGCGGCCCGAACGGCGGCGGTCCGCAGGGCGGTGACGGCGGCGACCAGGGCGGACCCGAGTCGGCGGGGCACTCGGCGGCGTGGGACGGCAGTGGTCCGGACGGGCGCAGCGACGGCCCGGACGGTGCCGACGGCCGGCCCCAGCACCAGACGGGTGACGGGGGCGACGACGGCTGGCCGCAGCGCCCGGCGGACGGCCGGCGCGCCGACGGCCAGGACGCGCGCACGCGCGCCGGCCGGGGACCGGCGACCGCTGACGACGACCCGACTCGCGGCGGGGAGTCCCCGTCGGTGGCCGTACCCCGGGGTGGGTTGAAGGCGCGGGTGCTCACCGCGCCGGGCGTGGGTGACGGGGTGCCGGGCCGGCGGTCGCGGGCGCGCACCGGACGGGGTCGCACCACCGGCGCGCGGGTGCCGGCGGGCCGGGTCGGCGCGCTGCACCTGCCGGCCACGATCCGCGCCGCCGCGCCGCACCAGGCGGTCCGGGGCCGGCGCAGCGGTCCGCTGCGACTGCGCCCGGACGACGTGCGCGAGGCGGTTCGCGAGGGACGTGAGGGCAACCTGGTGCTGTTCGTGGTGGACGCGAGCGGCTCGATGGGCGCCCGGCAGCGGATGACCGCCGTCAAGGACGCGGTCCTCGCCCTGCTCACCGACGCGTACCAGCGGCGGGACAAGGTCGCGGTGATCGCGTTCCGGGGCGCCGGCGCCCGGACCCTGCTGCCGGCGACCTCGTCGGTGCTGGCCGCCTCGACCCGGCTGGCCGAGTTGCCCACCGGCGGGCGTACGCCGCTGGCCGAGGGGCTGCTCGCCGCCGCGGATCTGCTGCGGCTGGAACGCCTGCGCGACCCGAAGCGTCGCCCGCTGGTGCTCATCGTCACCGACGGCCGAGCCACCGCCGGCACCCGCCCGCTCGACCGCGCGGCAGCAGCCGCGAAGGTCCTGGCGGCGACGGCCGCCCCGTGCGTGGTCGTCGACTGCGAGTCCGGCCCCGTCCGCCTGCACCTGGCCACCCGCCTGGCCACCCAGCTGAACGCCCCCCGAACCCCCCTGGAAGCCCTCACCCACCCCCACGCCCGCGATCTTGCACTTCCTGTCGCGGCATAACGGGGCGAAGCACGCAAATGACCGACAGAAATCGCAAGATCGCGGGACACACCGACGCGGGATGGGAGACGGGCTGATGCCGCAGGGACAACCGAGTTCGGTGCCTCTCGACGGGTTGACCACCCGGCAGCGGCGGCACCGACCGCTGCTGATCGTCCACACCGGACAGATGAAGGGGAAGTCGACGGCGGCCTTCGGGTTGGCGTTGCGGGCCTGGACGGCCGGTCTGCCGATCGGCGTGTTCCAGTTCGTCAAGAGCGCCAAGTGGCGGGTGGGGGAGGAGAACGCCTTCCGCGCGCTCGGCGAGGTGCACGAGCGCACCGGCGAGGGCGCGCCGGTGGCCTGGCACAAGATGGGTGAGGGCTGGTCGTGGATCCAGCGCGGCGGCGAGGCCGACCACGCCGCCGACGCCCTGGAGGGTTGGCGGCAGATCCAGCGTGACCTGGCCGCCGAGCGCTACGGGCTGTACGTGCTGGACGAGTTCACCTACCCGATGAAGTGGGGCTGGGTGGACGTCGACGAGGTGGTCGCCACCCTGGCCGACCGGCCCGGCTTCCAGCACGTCGTGATCACCGGACGGGACGCCGACCCGCGCCTGGTCGCCGCCGCCGACCTGGTGGCCGAGCTGACCAAGGTCAAGCACCCGATGGACGCCGGCCAGAAGGGCCAGAAGGGCATCGAGTGGTGAGCGCACCCTGGGCGCTGCCCCGGCTGGTGGTCGCCGCGCCGGCCAGCGGCCACGGCAAGACGACAGTCGCCACCGGGCTGCTCGCCGCGCTGCGCCGTCGCGGCCTGACGGTCAGCCCGCACAAGGTCGGCCCCGACTACATCGACCCCGGCTACCACGCGCTCGCCGCCGGGCGGCCCGGGCGCAACCTCGACCCGTTCCTGGTCGGGGCCGAGCGGATCGCCGCTCTGCTGCGCCACGGCGCGAGCGTCCCGACACCTGCCGACATCGCCGTCGTCGAGGGCGTCATGGGCCTGCACGACGGTGCCGTGGGCCGCCGCGACTACGCCTCCACCGCGCATGTCGCCCGGCTGATCGACGCGCCCGTGCTGCTGGTGCTGGACACCACCGCGCAGGGCCGCTCGGCCGCCGCGCTGACGCTGGGCATGGCCGCCTTCGACCCGGCCGTACGGATCGGCGGGGTGATCCTCAACCGGGTCGGCTCACCCCGACACGAGACGCTGCTGCGCGACGCCCTCGCCGAGGTCGGCGTACCGGTGCTCGGGGCCGTCACCCGCGCCGTCGAGGTGGCCGCGCCGGCCCGGCACCTCGGGCTGGTCCCGGTCGCCGAGCGGGCACCCGAGTCCCTGGCGATCGTCACCGCGCTGGCCGAGCTGGTCGAGGCCACCGTGGACCTCGACGCCGTGCTGGACCTGGCCCGCACCGCCCCGCCGCTGACCGCCCCGGCGTGGGACCCGGTCACCGCCGTCGGCGGGCCGGCCGGCGTCGAGCGGCCACGGGTCGCGCTCGCCGGTGGCCCGGCCTTCACCTTCTCGTACGCGGAGACCGCCGAACTGCTCACCGCGGCCGGCGCGGACGTGGTCACCGTCGACCCGCTGCGCGACCCGACGCTGCCCGCCGGCACCCGCGCGGTGGTCATCGGCGGCGGCTTCCCCGAGGCGTACGCGGAGGCGCTGGCCGGCAACACCACGCTCCGCGCCGAGCTGGCCGACTTCGACGGGCCGATCGTGGCCGAGTGCGCCGGCCTGCTCTACCTCGGGCGGTCCCTGGACGGCGTACCGATGTGCGGACGGCTGGACCTGACCGCCCGGATGACCGGCCGGCTCACCCTCGGCTACCGCGAGGCCGTGGCCGTCACCGACTCCCCGGTGGCCCGCGCCGGCGAGGGCGTACGCGGCCACGAGTTCCACCGCACCACCACCGACCCGGGGCACGGCGACCGGCCGGCGTGGCGCTGGGACGACGCGCCGCACGGCTTCGTGAGCCGTCGGGTGCACGCCTCCTACCTGCACACCCACTGGGCCGGTCACCCGGACGCGGCCCGTCGACTGGTCGAGGCGTGCCGATGAGCGCCGACGCGCAGCGCGCCCACGCGAGCCGGACCGGCGAGGCCACGCTGACCGGGGTGGGGGTCGGCCCGGGTGACCCGGAACTGCTCACCGTCAAGGCGGTGCGGGTGCTGCGCGAGGCCGACCTGGTCTTCGTACCCGTGATGGCCGACCGGAGCGCGACCGCCGCGACCGCCGCCGCGACGCCGGTGGGTGCGGACGCCGGGCGCGCCGAGGCGACCGTGCGCTCCCACGTCGCGGCGGACCGGCTGCGCCGGCTGCCGTTCGCCCTGGACGACCGGGGTGGGGTGACCGCCCGCCGGGCGGCGGCCTGGGACGACGCGGCCCGGGTGGTGGTCGAGGCGATCGACGCGGGCGCGCGGTCCCTGGCGTTCGCCACCATCGGCGATCCCAACGTCTACTCCACCTTCGGGTACCTGGCGCAGAGCGTCCGCGCGCTGCGCCCGGCGGTGCGGGTGGCGACCGTCCCCGGTGTCACCGCGATGCAGGAGTTGGCCGCGCGCAGCGGCACCCCGCTCTGCGAGGGACGCGAACCGCTCACCCTGCTGCCGGCCACCGCCGGCCTGGCGCTGTTCGCCGACGCCCTCGCCGGGCCGGGCACCGTGGTCGCCTACAAGGGCTGGCGGCGGCACCCGGAGTTGCTCGCCGAGCTGCGCCGACAGGGCCGGCTCTCCGACGCGGTGCTCGGACGCAGTCTGGGGCTGCCCGGTGAACACATCGGCCCGGTCGACGAGACCACGAACGACCTGCCGTACCTGTCGACGCTGCTGGTCCCGGCCCGCCGCGAGCACCGAGGAGGAAAACTGTGACAAGCGACGGCAAGGTGTGGTTCGTCGGAGCCGGTCCGGGTGCGGCGGACCTGCTGACCCTGCGGGCCGCCCGGGTGATCGCCGAGGCGGACATCGTGATCTGGGCGGCCAGCCTGGTGCACGCCGACGTGCTCGACCACGCCCGCCCCGGCGCGGAGATCATCGACTCGTCGCAGCTGCCCATCGAGGGCGTGCTGCCGCTCTACCAGCGGGCCGCCGAGCAGGGGCTGACCGTGGCCCGGATCCACTCCGGGGACCCGGCGCTGTGGGGCGCGGTGCAGGAGCAACTGGACGTGTGCCGGGCACTCGACCTGGCCGTGGAGATCGTGCCCGGGGTGTCCTCGTTCACCGCCGTCGCGGCGATCGTCGGGCGGGAGCTGACCGTGCCCGAGGTGGCCCAGTCGGTCATCCTCACCCGCCTCGAAGGTGGCAAGACCCCGATGCCTCCCGGTGAGCGGGTCCGCGACTTCGCCCGGCACGGCACCACGATGGCGCTGTTCCTCTCCGCCGCCCGTTCCGGGCAGGTGCAGGCCGAGCTGCTGGCCGGCGGCTACCCGGAGGACACCCCGGCCGTGGTGGCGTACCAGGCGACCTGGCCCGACGAGCTGGTGGTGCGCTGCACGGTCGGCACCCTGGAGGCGACGGTCAAGCAGCACAAGCTGTGGAAGCACACCCTCTTCCTGGTCGGGCCGGCACTCGCCGCCGAGGGCACCCGCTCGCACCTGTACCACCCCGGGCACTTCCACACCTTCCGCCGGGCCGAGCCGGCCGCCCGCGCCGAGCTGCGCCGCCAGGCCAGCGCCCGCACCGGGGGGACAGCCACACCATGACGTACGCCGAGCCGCCGCTGCGTGAGCCGGACCTGCCGCGTACCGCGAAGGTCCGGCCCACCGCGCTGCGTACCGGCTGGACCACCGGGGCGTGCGCGACGGCGGCGGCCAAGGCGGCGGTCACCGCGCTGGTCACCGGTGAGATCCAGCCGGACGTGGAGATCGGCCTGCCCGCCGGGCAACGGGTGCGCTTCGGAGTGGAACGCTGTGAGCTGACCGGCACGCCGCCGGTTCGCGCCGAGGCGGTGGTGGTCAAGGACGCCGGCGACGACCCGGACGTCACCCACGGCGCCGAGCTGACCGCCACCGTGGACTGGACCGATGTTCCCGGTCTGCGGCTCGCCGGCGGCGCCGGCGTCGGCACGGTCACCAAACCCGGCCTCGGGCTCGCCGTCGGCGGCCCGGCGATCAACGACACCCCCCGCCGGATGATCGGCGAGGCGGTGGCCGAGGTGGTCGACCTCAGCGAGGTCGGCGTACGGGTGGTGATCAGCGTGCCCCGCGGCGAGATCATGGCGCGCAAGACCACCAACCGACGGCTCGGCATCCTCGGCGGCATCTCGATCCTCGGCACCACCGGGATCGTGCGCCCGTTCTCCACCGCGTCCTGGCGGGCCAGCGTCGTGCAGGCCGTGCACGTGATGGCCGCCCAGGGCGAGCGGACCGTGGTGCTCTGCACCGGCGGGCGTACCGAGCGGGCCGCCCGCGCGCTCCTGCCGGACCTGCCCGAGGTGTGCTTCGTCGAGGTCGGTGACTTCACCGGGGCCGCCGTCACGGCCGCCGTGGGTGACGAGATGACCGGCGTGGTCTTCGTCGGCATGGCCGGCAAGCTGGCCAAACTCGCGGCGGGCATCCTGATGACCCACTACACCCGATCGAAGGTGGACCTGTCCCTGCTCGGCGCGGTGACCGCCGAGGCCGGTGGTGACCCGACGCTCGTCGCCGCCGTGACCGAGGCGAACACCGGGCGGCACGCGTACGAGCTGTGGGAGGCCGCCGGGCTGCTCGCCCCGGCCGGCGACCTGCTCTGCCAGCGGGTCCGCCAGGTGCTGCGGCGCTTCGCCGGGCCGACGGTCACCGTGGACGTGGCGATGGTCGACTTCGCCGGCGCGCACGTGGTCGCCTCCTCCGGCCGGTGGTCCCGATGACGCGGATGGTTGCGGGGGCCTCGGCGACGCCAGGGGCGTCGGCGGCCCCGGCGAACGCCGTGACCGTGGTCGGCCTGGACGCCGCCGGCGCACCGCCACACCCCGCCCTCGGACCGGTGCTGGGCGCCGCCGGGCTGGTCGTCGGGGCTGCCCGGCACCTGGCCGTCGTGCCCGTACCGGCCGGCGCGGACACCGTCACCCTCGGGCCACTCGCCCCCGCCCTGCACCGGTTGGCCGAGGCCGTCGCCGCCGGGGTGCCGGCCGTGGTGCTGGCCAGCGGGGATCCCGGCCTGTTCGGCATCGTCCGGCGGCTGCGCGCGGCCGGGCTGCCGCTGCGGGTGGTGCCGGCGGTGTCCAGTGTGGCCGCCGCGTTCGCCCGCGCCGGCCTGCCCTGGGACGGCGCCGCCGTGGTCACCGCACACGGCCGCGACCCGCGCCCGGCCCTGAACGCCTGCCGGGCGCTGCCGCTGGTCGCGGTGCTGACCGCGCCCGGCGCCGGTGCC
This sequence comes from Micromonospora sp. NPDC048905, assembly GCF_040649655.1. NCBI lineage: Bacteria > Bacillati > Actinomycetota > Actinomycetes > Micromonosporales > Micromonosporaceae > Micromonospora > Micromonospora sp. NPDC048905. The sequence goes on from NZ_JBEZFV010000011.1 coordinate 178,330, forward strand.
ACCGAGCTGGGCGAGGGCCTGATCGGCTGGTCCCGCCGCCTGCTTGTCGCCGAGCACCTGGGCACCGACGCCGAACGGATCCGCGTGGTGAGCCCCGAACAGGCCGCCGCCGAGACCTGGGCCGACCCGCACGTCCTGCTCAGCCTCACCGACACCGACACCGACACCGACACCGACACCGACACCGACGCCGACGCCGTTTCCGGTGCCGACGCCGGCGGCGTTTCCAGACCGCGCGGCGGGATGCGCGCCGACAACCAGCCGGCCGCCGCCCCGGCCGGGGGCTGGGCGTTGCCGGAGAGCCGGTACGCCCACCGCGACTCCATGATCACCAAGTCGGAGGTGCGCGCCCTCGTCGTCGCCCGGCTCCGCCCCCGACTGGGCCGGCTGATCTGGGACATCGGCGCGGGCAGCGGCTCGGTCGGCATCGAGTGCGCGCTGCTCGGCGCGGCCGTGCTCGCCGTCGAACAGGACGCCGGGGCCGGCGCGACCATCCGGGCCAACGCGAGGGCGCACGCCGTGGACGTGCGGATCGTCACCGGTCGAGCCCCGCAGGCGCTGGTCGGCCTGCCCGAGCCGGACGCGGTCTTCGTCGGCGGCGGCGGGGTCGACGTCCTCGCCGCCGTGGTGGCGCGCCGACCCGAGCGGGTGGTGCTCACCCTGGCCGCCCTGGACCGGGTCGCGCCGGCCGTGGGTCTGCTGCGCGCCGCCGGTTACACGGTCGAGGGCGCTCAGCTCTCCGCCGCCCGCCTCGCCGACCTGCCCGGTGGGTCGATCCGCCTCGCGGCCACCAACCCGGTGGTCGTCCTCACCGGGGAGCGCCCGTGAACCACCAGAACCCGCCCGCGCACATCGGGCTGGTGGCGGCCACCGCCGCCGGCCGCCGACACGCGCACACCGTCGCCGCCGCCTGGCCACACGCGCGGCTGGTGGAGGGGGAGAGCGTCACCGACGCGCTGCGGACCGCCTGGGTGGAGTGCGACGCGGTGGTCGCGTTCCTGGCGACCGGCGCGGTGGTGCGGATCCTCGCGCCGCTGCTCACCGACAAGCGCAGCGACCCGGCCGTGGTGGTCGTCGACGAGGCGGCTCGGCACGCCGTGGCACTGCTGGGCGGGCACGCCGGCGGCGGCAACGACCTCGCCGAGCAGGTCGGCGCCCTGCTGGACGCCCGCCCGGTGATCACCACCGCCACCGACACGGTCGGTCTGCCGGGGCTGGACACCCTGGGCTGGCCCGTGCAGGGCGCGGTCGCCGCGGTGTCCCGGGCCATCCTGGACGGCGAGCCGGTCCACCTGTTCGCCGACGCCCACTGGCCGCTGCCCGCCCTGCCGCCGAACGTCCAGGCCCAAGCCGCCGCCGACAACGAGGCTGGCGGCGCGGCGGGGGCCGGTTACCGGCTGCTGGTCACCGACCGGGTGGTGCCGCTGGACGGGCGGACCGCCGTGCTGCGACCACCGTCGCTTGTCGCCGGCGTCGGGGCGAGTCGGGGCGTACCGGCCGCCGAGGTGGCGGAGTTGCTGCACCGGGTGCTGGCCGAGGCCGGCCTCGACCCGGCGAGCCTGCGCTGCCTGGCCACCGCCGACATCAAGGCCGACGAGGCGGGCATCCGCAGCACCGTCGACGCGCTCGGCGTACCCCTGGTGACCTGGCCGGCGACGCGGCTGGCCACCGTCGACGTACCGCATCCCAGCGAGGTGGTCCGCGCCGCGGTCGGCACGCCGAGCGTGGCGGAGGCCGCGGCCCTGCTCGGCGCGGACGGCCGGCCGGACGACGCCACGCTGCTGGTGGGCAAGACCGCGACGGCGATGGCCACCGTGGCGGTGGCCCGGCACGCGCCACGCGGCCGGCTCGCCGTCGTCGGGCTCGGACCCGGCGCCGCCGACCTGCGCACCCCTCGCGCGGTGGCCGAGCTGCGTCGCGCGGCCGTGGTGGTCGGCCTGGACCAGTACCTCGACCAGGTCCGCGACGTGCTCCGCCCGGGCACCCGGGTGCTGTCCAGCGGGCTGGGCGCGGAGGAGGCGCGCGCCCGCGCCGCCGTCGCCGAGGCCGTCGCCGGTCGGGCGGTCGCGCTGATCGGCTCCGGCGACGCCGGGGTGTACGCGATGGCCAGCCCCGCCCTGGAGTACGCCGACGAGCGCATCGACGTGGTGGGCGTGCCCGGGGTGACCGCGGCGCTGGCCGCCGGCGCGCTGCTCGGCGCGCCCCTCGGCCACGACCACGCCTACGTGAGCCTGTCCGACCTGCACACCCCGTGGGAGGTCATCGAGCGGCGGGTGGCCGCGGCGGCCGAGGGTGACTTCGTCACGCTGTTCTACAACCCGCGCAGCCGCGCCCGGGACTGGCAGCTCGGCAAGGCGCTCGGCATCCTCGCCGGCCACCGGCCACCGGACACCCCGGTCGGGGTGGTCCGCAACGCCAGCCGCCCCGGCGAACGGGTCCACCTCGCGACCCTGGCCACCCTCGACCCGGCCGTCGTCGACATGTACAGCGTGGTGGTGGTCGGCAACAGCGACACGAGGCTGGTCGCCGGCCGGATGGTGACGCCTCGGGGGTACCGGTGGCGCTCGTGACGATCGACGCCTGCCAGGGCTGCGGCGCGTGCCTGCTCACCTGCCCCACGCACGCGATCCGGCCGGTCGCCGGCGGCCTGACGGTCCGCGCCGACCGGTGTACGGGTTGCCTGGAGTGCCTGGAGATCTGCCCCGTCGACGCGATCCGCGTCGTCGCTGACCCTGACGCGACCCGCGTCGTCGCTGACCCTGACGCGACCCGCGTCGTCGCTGACCCTGACGCGACCCGCGTCGTCGAGCCCGACCCTGCTGGAGGAGCCCGATGAACCGAGTGGTGCATCCGATCGAGGTCGAGTCGTACCGCATCCTGCGCGAACGCGTCGACCTGTCGCACCTGCCGCCGCTGAGCCGCGCGGTGACCGAGCGGGTGGTGCACGCCAGCGCCGACCTCGCGTACGTCGACGAGCTGGTCTGCGACGAGGCCGCGCTGGAGTCGGGGCTGGCCGCGTTGCGCGCCGGGGCGCCCGTCGTCACCGACGTGGCGATGGTCGCCGCCGGCATCACCCGTGCCGGCCAGGAGTTGGTCTGCCCGGTCGCCGAGCCGGCCGCCGCCGAGCTGGGCCGCGCGGCCGGCATCACCCGTTCGGCGGCGGCCGTGCGGATCGCCCTCGACCGGGTCGGTCCGGGCGCGGTGTGGGTGGTCGGCTGCGCGCCCACCGCGCTCGTCGAACTGCTCACCCTGGACGCCGCTCCGGCGCTCGTCGTCGGCCTGCCGGTCGGCTTCGTCGGTGCCGCCGAGTCAAAGGCGGCGCTGCGGGCCAGCGGCCTGCCCGCCGTGTCCAACGTGGGGGAGAAGGGTGGCTCGGCGGTCGCCGCCGCCGCCCTCAACGCCCTGCTCTACGTCGAGGAGAAGTCATGACCGGGTTGGTCATCGTCGGGCACGGCACGCGCAGCGCGGCCGGGGTCGACCAGTTCGCCGCTCTCGTCGAGCGGGTCCGCCGGCGCGGTGACGTCGGCGACGTCGAGGGCGGTTTCATCGAGCTGTCCCGCCCGCCGCTGACCGACGCGGTCGGTGCGCTCGTCGCGCGCGGGCACCGGGCGCTTGTGGCGCTGCCCCTGGTGCTCACCGCCGCCGGGCACGGCAAGGGCGACATCCCCGCCGCGATGGCGCGGGAACAGGAACGGCACCCGGGGCTGACCTACCGCTACGGGCGCCCGCTCGGCCCGCACCCGCTGCTGCACGAAGCCCTCGAAGAACGCATCGACGCGGCGCTGGCAGGCACCGACCGGGCCGACGCGGCGCTGGCCGGTGCGGTTCCGCCGGACACGGCCGACCGGGCCGGCACGTGGGTGGCGTTGATCGGGCGGGGCTCCACCGACCCGGACGCCAACGCCGAGGTGGCCAAGGTGGCCCGGCTGCTCTGGGAGGGGCGCGGCTACGCCGGTGTCGAGCCGGGGTTCGTCTCCCTGGCGCAACCATCGGTGCCGGCGGTGCTGGAGCGGCTGCGCCGCCTCGGCGCGCGGCGGATCGTCGTGGCGCCGTACTTCCTGTTCGCCGGGGTGCTGCCCGACCGGATCGTCGCCCAGTCGGCGGAGTTCGCCGCCGCCCACCCCGACCTGGACGTGCGGGTCGCCGAGGTGATCGGCGACTGCGACGCCCTCGCCGACCTGGTGCGGGAGCGCTACGCCGAGGCGCTGGGCGGCGACATCCGGATGAACTGCGACACCTGCGCGTACCGGGTGCTGATGCCCGGCTTCGCCGACAAGGTGGGCCGCCCGCAACGCCCGCACGACCACCCCGACGACCCGGTCGGTCACCACCATCACCACGGGCACGACCACGGCCAGCACCACGACCACGACCACGATCAGGGCCACGACCACGGTCACGGTCCCGGGTCGGTCGCGGTGGTCGGCGGAGGGCCGGGACCCGACGACCTGATCACGGTACGCGGAAAGGCCCTGCTCGACGCCGCCGACGTGGTGGTGGTCGACCGGCTCGCCCCGCAGGGGCTGCTCGCCGGACTGCGCCCGGACGTGGTGGTGGTCGACGCCGCGAAGGTGCCCCGTGGCCCGTCGATGGCCCAGGAGGCGATCAACGAGGCCCTGGTGACGCACGCGCGCGCCGGCCGCCGGGTGGTCCGGCTCAAGGGCGGCGACCCGTACGTCTTCGGACGCGGCCACGAGGAGGTGCAGGCCTGCACGGCGGCCGGCGTGCCGGTGACAGTGGTCCCCGGGGTGAGCAGCGCCCTCGCCGCCCCGGCCCTCGCCGGCGTGCCGGTCACCCACCGGGGAGTCGCGCATGACGTCACGGTGGTCTCCGGGCACCTGCCCCCCGGGCACCCCGACTCGCTCGTCGACTGGGCGGCGCTGGCCCGGGCCCGGGGGACCGTCGTGCTGTTGATGGCCGTCGACACCATCGCCAAGATCGCCGCAGTGCTGATCGAGCACGGCCGCGCCCCGGAGGCTCCGGTGCTCGCCGTGCAGGACGCCGGGCATCCCGGCCAGCGGTCCGTGCCGGCCCGGCTGGACGAGATCGGCGCGCTCGCCGCCCGGGAGGACATCGGTCCGCCGGCCGTCTTCGTCCTCGGCCCGGTGGTCGCGCTCACGACCACCGGGCCGACGGACTGACGGCTACTCGCTGCGGGCGGTCTCCGGGCCGGTGATGCGTTCCAGCAGCGGCAGGGTGGAGGCGATGACACCGAGGCAGGTGGCCAACCCGATCACCACGATCACGTAGAAGCGTGGCTCCGGCGCGACGAGCGTGTAGTGCATCTGTGCCCGCAGGAACAGGTGCGCGGCGAGCAGGCCCATCCCGATGGCGACGGCGGCGACGGCGAGCATCGGTACGGCGCTCTCCAGCGCCACCACCCGGCGCAGGACGCGCACCGGAGCGCCGCTGAGGCGCAGCAGGCTGAACGGGCGTCGGCGTTCGGTGAGACCGCCGATGACGCTGACCGCGAGGCTGCACCCGCCGAGCGCGAGGCTGGCGACGATGACGACGTTTGCCAACTGTTCCCAGCCACGCAGCGTGTTGGCGAAGTCCGACTCGAAGTCGCCGGGCACGTTCGGCGCCACCCGGAAGGCCGGGAAGGCGGCCTCGAGGACGGTGCGTGAACGTTCGACGGCGGCTGCCGATCCGTCCGTGTCGACGAGGATCGACATCACCGGCAGTCGTTGGAGATCGCCGAGCGGGACCGATGCGGCGGGCCAGACCCGGCTGGACGACGCCGACTGCCGGAAGGGGATGAGACCCGTCGCCACCTCGGCGACGGTGGCGCCCTCGGCGCACCGGCCGTACGCGCTCGGGATCTCGGCGCACGCGATCAGGCCGGGCTCGCTCGCGCTCATCCAGTCCGGGTTCTCGCGTACCGCGAACGCGGACCGCACGTCGGTGATCGAGCGCAGGTCGGTGAAGAGCGAGTCAGGCGTCGCCGGTGCATCCTCAGGAAGGTAGAGCGACACCTGTCCCGCCTCGGTCGAGCCGACCGGTGCCGGGCCGCGGTTGGCGATGATCGTGGTGATCACGCCGACGGCCACGCTCGTCACGAAGAGCGCGAGCATGATGCCGCTGATCGCCCGGAAGCCGGCCTTCGGGTTGTCGGCGAGGCGTCGCGCGGCGATGAGGGTGGCCGGACGGTTGGCGTACCGAGCCATGACCTGGGCGCCGACCATCGTCAGCCAGGGGCCGGCGAAGACCAGGCCGGCCATGATGAGCAGCAGGCCCGGCAGGAACACCGCGGTTTGGCCGTCGGACGTTTCCGGTTTGAAGCCGATGGCGAAGAACAGCACGGCGACACCGAGCAGGGCCGGGATCAGCCGGTACGCGCGCGGCGCGCGGGGGGTGACCCGCCGGGTGACGCCCAGCGGCGAGATCCGTACGCGGCGCAGCGAGACCTGGGCCGCCACCGCCGCGCCGGCCGGGACGCCGAGCGCCACCAGTAGGGCGTCCAGCATCCCCAGCGACAGGTCGCTGGGGAAGAACGGCATGCCGGTGAACGGGATGCCCGCGAGCGGACCGCGGAACGCGTAGAACAGGCCGAAGCCGACGGCGGTTCCGGCGACGGCCGCGGCGGTCGCCTCCACCGCGGCGACGATCGCGATCTGCCGGGGTGTCGCGCCGACCAGCCGCATCGCGGCGAAGCGCTGCTCCCGGCGGGCGGCGCTGAGCCGGGTGGCGGTGCCGATGAAGATCAGCACCGGGAACAGCAGCCCGCCGGCGATCACGCCCAGGATGAGGTTCACCGTGGTCTCGGGGAGGGCGGGGGTGTCGCCAACGCTGGTGACCTGCTTCGCGGCGGGCAGCTTGGCGACCTGGTCGGGCGTGCCGCCGGCGATGACGAGCAGGGTGTCCGGCGAGGTCAGCGCGGCGGGTCCGACGGTGCCCAGGTCCCGCCCGGGGTAGCGGTCGCCCAGTTGGTCGGCCGGGTGGGCGGCCAGCAGGTCGCGCAACGCGGGCGAGGCGTAGTACTCGCCGGGACCAGGGGTGGTCGGGACACCGACCGGGGTGGGCGCGGTCGCGCCGGTAGCGGCGACGTCGATCCGGATGATCTGCTTGCCGTGGAAGTAGTCGAACCGGGTCGACCACCACAGCGGGTCGGCGTCGCCGGCCGAGGCCTGGGGATACATCGAGGCGTACCGGGTGAGCTGGGCGTTGACGGCGTTGACTCCGGCCAGGGTGGTCAGCAGCAGCCCACTGCCGATCGCGACGGCGGCGGCGATGACGAGCAGGCGGGTCAGCGCCTCCCGGCCGCCGGCCACGACGAGGCGGAGCCCGAAGCCGATCATGAGGCGATCCGGTCCGGCGCGTTCACGCGCCCGTCGCGGACCATGACCTCACGGTCGGCGTACGCGGCGATCCGGGCCTCGTGGGTCACCAGGATGACAGTCGTGCCCTGCTCGCGGGCAGCGCTGACCAGCAGGTCCATCACCTGCTCGCCGGTCAGCGAGTCGAGCGCGCCGGTCGGCTCGTCGGCGAAGAGCACCTGCGGCTCGGCGACCAGGCCGCGGGCCAGGGCGACCCGTTGCGCCTGCCCGCCGGACAGCTCACCCGAGCGCCGCTGCTCCAGGCCGTCCAGGCCCAGGCGCGCGAACCAGGCACTCGCCTTCGGCAGCGCCTGCTTGCGGTGTACGCCGCTGAGCAGGAGCGGCAGGGCGACGTTCTCCAGGGCGGTCAGCTCGGGGACGAGCTGACCGAACTGGAACACGAAACCGAAGCGGTCCCGGCGCAGGCTGCTGCGCTGGGTCTCGGTCATGGTGTCGATCCGGGTCCCGTCGAAGAGGATCTCGCCGGAGTCGGGCACGAGGATGCCGGCCAGGCAGTGCAACAGGGTGGACTTGCCCGAGCCGCTGGGACCCATGATGGCGAGGATCTCGCCCGCGCCGACGGCCACGCCTGCGCCCCGCAGGGCGGGCGTCTGGCCGAACGAGAACTGCACGTCCCGTGCTTCGATCACGACGCTCACGGCCGCACCTCCTTGCGCAGGGCGTCCAGCCGGGCGCTTGTCATCTCGATCCATCGGAGGTCCGCCTCCAGGTGGTAGAGGCCGTGGTCGGCCAGCAGCGCGTCGACCAGGCTGCCGGCGCGCTTGATCTCGGTGAGCTCGCGCATCCGGTGCAGGTGCGCGCTGCGCTGGGTGTCGAGGTATTCGTCGGCGGGACGTTCGAGCATCAGCGCGAGCACGACCTTGGCGAAGAGCACCGTCTGCAGGTGCGGCTCCGGGTCGACCGGCTGGGTCAGCCACTGCTGGACCTCGGTCGCGCCCAGGTCGGTGATGACGTATCGCTTGCGGTCGGGGCCGGAGCCGGGCGCGACGTCGCTGATCACCACCTTGCCGTCGCGGGCCAGTCGGCTGAGGGTGGAGTAGACCTGGCCGAACGGCAGTGGCTTGCCCCGGCCGAAGAAGGCGTCGTAGTCGCGCTTCAGGTCGTAGCCGTGGCTGGGCTCCCGTTCGAGGAGGCCGAGAAGGGTCAGTGGCACGCTCATGGGAGGAGACTACACCGGGGGTATACCTCGCGTATATACCTCCGGTGTGTTCCCCGCTCAGGGCGCGATTCGCGCAGGTCAGCCGGTCAGGGCGCGGGCCAGGGCGTAGCCGGCGGTGGCCGCGACGAGCCCGGCGACGACGCTGCCCACGACATTGGCAAGCGCGAGGAGACGGTGACCGCCCCGGGTCAGCCGCAGCGTCTCGTAGCTGAAGGTGGAGTAGGTGGTCAGCGCCCCGCAGAATCCGGTGCCGAGCAGCGCGGTGACCGCCGGGCCGCTCGGCCACCCGACGAGCACGCCGAGTAGCAGCGAGCCGACCACGTTGACGGTGAGCGTGCCCCAGGGAAACGCCGAGTCGTGCCGGGACTGCACGGCCCGGTCGGTGAGGTAGCGCAACGGCGCTCCGACGGCCGCCCCCAGGGCGATGAGCAGCACGGTCACCGGGTTGCCCTCCGGCCCAGGAGGGCGGTGGTGGCGGCGTCGCCCAGCCCGACCGCGACGAGCGCCCCGAGCAGCGTCGCCGCCAGGTACGCCAGCGCGGTGCCCGGCGCGCCCGCGACCAGCGCCTGCTGGATGTCGACCGCGTAGGCGGAGAACGTGGTGAACCCGCCGAGCACCCCCACCCCGAGGAACGGGCGGGCCAGGGGGTGCCCACCGCCGAGGTGCCCGAGCGTCGCCATCAGCACCCCGATCAGCAGGCAACCGGACAGGTTGATGCCGAACGTCGCCCAGGGGAAACCGGTCGGCGGGTGCGGGGCGGCGTGTTGCAGGCCGGCCCGGGCCAGCGCACCGAGCACCCCGCCGGCCGCGATGGTGGCGAGAACCGTCGCGGGGCGCGCGGTCAGCTCGCGGCGGTCGGCGGGGAGGCGCAGGTCGACGTCGGGGTCGGTACGCGGCTCGAATGGCTCTGGCACGAGTCCTCAGCGTAGTGCCAGCGACGGCGGCATCGAGCGTGCTGCCGGCGATGGCCGGTTCAGCGCACCGCTGCTACGGCGGCGTCCGGACCGCCGCGCCACACCGTGCCGACCTCGCTGAACCCGGCGGTGGTGAGTGCGGCCAGGTGCCAGGAGGCCGGCGGGTTCCACTCCGGGCTGTGCCCGGTCGGGTAGATGTCCTGCCGTTGGGTGACCAGCGGGGCCAGCGCCGGGTCGGCCCCGGCCCGCTCCCACCAGTCCGACCAGGACAGCACCGCGCCGGCGGCGTACCGGGCGTTGCGCCGGTCCCGGGCCCGGTCCATCAGCCGCTTGGTCAGCTCCGGCAGGGTGTCGTCGGGCATGTGGTCGGCGTTGACGAAGACTCCGCCCGGCCGCAGCACGTCGCGCAGTTCGGCGTAGAGCTGCCCGAGCCGGTCGGCCGGCAGCCAGTGCAGGGCGGTGGCGGTGAGAACGGCGTCGTAGTCGCGGTGGGGGAGCGCGGCGCGCCACTCGGGGGTGCCGAGGTCGGCCGGGACGATGGTGGCCCGGTCGGCAAGTGTGGCCCCGGCGATGGCCAGCAGTGCCGGGTCGAGGTCCAGCAGGGTCACCTCGGCGTCGGGGAAGCGCGCCAGTGTCCGCAGCGAGATCGTGCCGGTGCCGCCGGCCAGGTCGAGCACGCGCGGCGGCCGCCCGTCGAGCACCGCGTCGACGGTGTCCAGCATGGTGGCGAACCGGTGTTCCCGGTCCGGCATGAACGCCTCCTGCTGGCGATCCCAGCTCTCCTGCCAGGACCAGGGCTCCAAGATGTAAGGACTCATGGCAAGCAGGCTAGTTACGTACCGATCGCGGTGTCCAGACCTTGTTGCACATAACTTGCAATTGCGAGAAGATGGCAGGGCGATGATCAGAGTGACGCGGGGCCGGGCGGATGCCCGGCCCCGCGTCCGCTCGTCTACCCGGTCAGGCCGCCGTGTCCACCAGGGCCGCGTCGGCGTTCGCCGGCTCCTGGCGGCGGGCCAGCCGCAGCGCTGCCAGCAGGACACCCAGGCCGACCAGGGTGAGCGCCGCGCCGGCCCAGATCGGCGAGGTGTAGCCGAGCCCGGCGGCGATCGTCACCCCGCCGATCCACGCGCCCAGCGCGTTGCCGAGGTTGAACGCCGCGATGTTCGCCCCGGACGCGAGGGTCGGCGCCTGGTGGGCGTAGTGCATGATCCGCATCTGCAACGGCGGCACGGTGGCGAAGCCGAACCCACCCATCAGCACCAACGCGACGATTGTCAGCACCGGGTTCGTGGCGGTCAGCGCGAAGCCGACGAGCACCACGGTGAGCACCGCCAGGACGGTGACCAGGGTGCGCGACAGTGACCTGTCCGCGGCCCGGCCGCCGAGCAGGTTGCCGACGAAGAGCCCCACGCCGAAGAGGACGAGCAGCCACGGCACGGTGCTGCTGGCGAAGCCGCTGACCTCGGTGAGGGTGTAGGCGATGTAGGTGAACGCGCCGAACATGCCGCCAAAGCCCAGGACCGTGATCACCAGCGACAACCAGACCTGCGAGTGGGTGAAGGCCCGCAACTCGCCGCGCAGCCCACCGGCCGGACGGTCGGCGTTCGCGGTGTCGCCGGCCGGGATGAGCAGGGCCAGCCCGATCAGTGCCACCACGCCGATCGCGGTGATCGCCCAGAACGTCGACCGCCAGCCGAAGTGCTGCCCGAGGAAGGTGCCGAAGGGCACGCCGAGCACGTTCGCGATGGTCAGACCGGCGAACATCATGGCGATGGCACCCGCCCGGCGGGCCGGCGCGACCAGGCCGGCGGCCACCACGGCGCCGATGCCGAAGAACGCGCCGTGGCAGAGCGCGGCGACGATCCGGCCGGCCATCATCACGGCGTAGTCGCCGGCGACGGCGGAGAGCAGGTTGCCGATGATGAACAGCACCATCAGGCCGAGCAGCACCGGCTTGCGCGGCAGTCGGGTGACCGCCGCGGTGAGGGCCACCCCGCCGACGGCCACGCTGAGCGCGTAGCCGGAGATCAGCCAGCCGGCGACCGGTTCGGTGACGGCGAAGTCGGCGGCCACCTCGGGCAGCAGCCCCATGATCACGAATTCGGTGAGCCCGATGCCGAAGGCGCCGATGGCCAGCGCGATCAGGCCGGGTGGCAGGGACTTGTGGCGTACGGACATGGTCTTCCCATCGGGAGGGGGCGGATATTCGGCGCGTGCAACTACACGCGTCGACAACGAAATACTTGCACGCGCTGGATATCAGCGCAAGCGTGGTAGCCTGGGCCGTCGAGAGCACACCCGAGGAGGGCCGGCATGGGCATCGCCGACGACGCGGTCGAGATCCGCGCGCAGGGCTGGCGCACCCTCGCCGCCCTGCACGGGTTGATCGAGACATCCCTGGAACGGGAGTTGCAGGCCGGCCACGACCTGTCCGTCGTCGAGTACACGGTGCTCGACGCGCTCTCCCGCCAGGACGGCTGGCACATGCGGATGAGCCAGCTCGCCCGCGCCGCCGCGCTCTCCGGCAGCGCCACCACCCGGCTGGTCACCCGCCTCGAACAGCGGGGGCTGCTCACCCGCATCCTCTGCGCCGACGACCGGCGCGGGATCTACACCGAGCTGACGCCGGCCGGCTCCGAGCTGCTCGCCCAGACCCGCCCCACCCACGACCGGGTGCTCAGCGACGCGCTCGCCCAGGCGGAGGCCACCCCCGAGCTGGCCCCGCTGGTCGACGCCCTGCACCGGCTGCCGGCCACCCGCTGACCGCCCCGCCGGACCCGGCGACGGCGGGCGTACGGTACCCGCAGCCCCACCGGGACCGCCGCGCCAAGGAGGCAGCCGATGCAGGACCGCACCCCTCGTCCGGAGGAGCTGGAGCCGATCGAGCGCGCCGGCATCGACGAGCTGCGCGCCCTGCAACGCGACCGACTGCGCTGGTCGTTGCGGCACGCGTACGACAACGTGCCGCACTACCGTCGGGCGTTCGACGCGGCCGGGGTGCACCCCGACGACTGCCGGGACCTCGACGACCTGGCCCGCTTCCCGTTCACCGGCAAGGCGGAGCTGCGGGAGAACTACCCGTTCGGGATGTTCGCCGTACCCCGGGAGCGGGTGGCCCGGCTGCACGCGTCCTCCGGCACCACCGGCCGGCCGACGGTGGTCGGCTACACCCGCGACGACCTGCGCACCTGGGCGCGACTGATGGCCCGGTCGATCCGCGCCTCCGGCGGCCGTCCCGGCGACCGGGTGCACATCGCGTACGGCTACGGGCTCTTCACCGGCGGCCTGGGCGCGCACTACGGGGCCGAGGAGCTGGGCTGCACGGTCATCCCGGTCTCCGGGGGCATGACCGAGCGTCAGGTGATGCTGATCCGCGACTTCGAACCCGAGGTCATCATGGTCACGCCCAGCTACCTGCTCGCCATCGTCGACGAGATGCAGCGCCAGGGCATCGACCCGCGGGCCACCTCCCTGCGGGTGGGCATCTTCGGCGCCGAGCCGTGGACCGAGGACATGCGCCGCGAGATCGAGCAGCGGCTGGACATCCACGCCGTCGACATCTACGGGCTCTCCGAGGTGATGGGCCCCGGCGTGGCCACCGAGTGCGTCGAGACCAAGGACGGGCTGCACCTCTGGGAGGACCACTTCTACCCGGAGATCATCGACCCGGTGACCGGGGCGGTGCTGCCCGACGGTGAGCGCGGTGAGCTGGTGTTGACCTCCCTGACCAAGGAGGCGATGCCGGTCGTGCGCTACCGCACCCGCGACCTGACCCGACTGCTGCCCGGCACCGCCCGCCCGATGCGCCGGATCGAGAAGATCACCGGCCGCACGGACGACATGATGATCGTGCGCGGGGTGAACATCTTCCCCACCCAGATCGAGGAGCTGATCCTGCGGACCCCGCAGCTGTCGCCGCACTTCCAGTGCGTCCTCGATCGGCAGGGCCGGCTGGACACCCTGACCGTGCGGGTGGAGCGGCGGGCCGGCGTCGCCGTGGACGCCGCCGAGCGGGCCGGCGCGACGCTTGTGGAGCTGGTGAAGAACACCATCGGCGTGAGCGTGGCGGTCGACGTCCTCGCCCCGGACGGGGTGGAGCGGTCGATGGGCAAGATGCGCCGCATCGTCGACCAGCGAGCGGCCGGCTGACCCACCCCGCCCGGTCGCGTCCTGGACATAGGATCCTGCCCATGCGTGTGCTGGTGGTCTCCGCGCCCCTGGTCGGGCACGTCTTCCCGCTGGTGCCGCTCGCCGTCGCGCTGCGCGACGCCGGCCACGACGTGCTGCTGGCCACCGGAGGTGGTGGCCTGGCCGCCGCCGACGCGGGTCTGCCGGTGCACGACATCGCACCGGGCTTCGACTTCGGCCGAATCGCGCTGCGGGTCTTTCCCCGCCATCCGCTGATCGCGCGCGCCGAAATGGCCGGCACCGCCGGCACCCGGGGCGCCGGCCTGCTGTTCGGCGCGCTCAACGACCAGCTCACCGACCCGGTGGTCGCGCTGGCCACCCGGTGGCGACCGGATCTGGTGCTGCACGAGCCGTTCGCGGTCGCCGGCGCGGTGGCCGCCGCGCGGCTCGATGTGCCGGCCGTACGCCAGGAGAACGCCCTGTTCGACGGCCGGGACCTGGTCCGCGCCACCGTCGTCCGACTCGGTGGCGCACTACGCCGGCACGGCCTGAGCGAGCTGCCGCCACCCGCCGCAGCCCTCGCCGTGGCCCCGCCCAGCGTGGCCGCGCAGGGCGGTTGGCCGATGCGCTACACGTCCTACGTCGGCGGCGGCGAGCTGCCGGCCTGGCTGCGCGAGCCGGGCGACCGGCCCCGGATCCTGGTCACCCGCAGCACCCTGACCGGCCCCGGCGACCGAGGTCCGATGCCCGCCGTGGTCACCGCCGCCGCCGACGTGGACGCCGAGATCGTGCTGGTCCGCCCGGACGAGCGGTCGGCGCGTTCGCTGCCCCCGAACGTGCGGGTGGTCGACTGGATTCCGCTCGACGAGGCGTTACCGGCGAGCGCGGCGCTGGTGCACCACGGCGGTGCGGGCAGTGCCTTCGGCGCCCTCGCCGCCGGCCTGCCCCAACTCGCCACCGTGGGTCCGGGGGACCGGCGGCACAACGCCGAGCTGCTGGCTCGCCGGGGCGTCGGCCTGGCGCTGCGCCCCCGGGACATCACCGCGCAGGCCCTGACCCGGTTGCTCACCGACGAGCGCCTGCGTACCGCCGCGGGCCAGGTCAGTCGCGAGATCGCCGCGATGCCACCGCCGAGCGACCTGGTCGCGCGGCTGACCGCGTTGGTCTGACGTCCGCCCCGCGTGCCCACACCGGACGGACCCGTGACTGCGGCAGGATGACGTGATGTCACACGTCCTGCTGTTCCACTCCGTGTACGGGCTGCGGCCCGCCGTGCGCGCGACCGCCGACCGGTTACGCGCCGCCGGGCACCAGGTCAGCACCCCCGACCTGTACGGCGTGCCGGCCACGGACACCGTCGAGGAGGGCTTCGCGCTGCTCGACAAGATCGGCCACGACGTGGTGCTGGACCGGGCCCGAGCCGCGCTGCGCGACCTGCCACCGGAGACGGTGCTCGCCGGCCTCTCGATGGGCGCCGGCGTGGCCGGGGCGCTGCTGGCCGAGCGCCCCGCCGCCGCCGGTCTACTTCTGCTGCACGGCACCGGTGGCGCACCGGACGCGGTCCGGCCCGGGATACCGGTGCAGCTGCACCTCGCCGACCCCGACCCGTACGACGCGCCGGACGAGGTCGACGAGTGGCAGCAGGCGATGACCGACGCCGGTGCCGAGTTGACGGTCTTCCGCTATCCCGGCGCGGGGCACCTGTTCACCGACCCGGACCTGAGCGAGTACGCCCCGAGCGCCGACGCGGAGACCTGGCCGCGGGTGCTGGCCTTCCTCGCTGCCGGCTGACGAGCCGTCGACCCCGGGGCCTGGGTCGGTGGCCGGCCTCGCTCAGCGTGCGGCGGCGCCGATGCGCGGGGGAGTCGCGGTGCCGTGCACCCGCTTGGCGTGGGCGGCGAAGAGCCGGGGGGCGATGATCGGCATGAGCAGCCGGGCCGGCAGCGGGGCGTGCGCCAGCACCGCCTTGATCACCTCGGGGTCGCCCTCGTACATGGCCAGGCCGAAGGCCAGCGGCAGCCGCTTCTTCGGGGTCTTACCCATCCCGTGCTCGCCGAGTTCCATCCACTCCGCGGCGGTGACGTGCCGTTCGGCCAGCGGCAGGATCTCGCTCTCCTCCATGGCCATGTGTTCGGTCAGCGCGGTGCGGAGGTGCTCGAAGGCGTCGGCGAGGTGGTCACCACCGTGCCCGGTACGCCGCCACCCCGGCAGCAGGGCCACCACCGCCGCGTGGGCCTCCTCGATGGCGTGGTGCTGCGCCTCCATGGTGGGGACGATGGCGGCGGCCTCCGCGCCGCCGCGCGCCAGTAGTCGGGGCCACAGCAGCAGGTCCTCGCCCTCGTGGTGCAGGTGCAGGGTGTGACAGAGCATCTCGGCGTGGGCGCCGACGACCTCCGCGCGGCCGACGTCGCCCGGCCTGACGTCGCGGACGAGCTGCGGCAGCAGGCCGAACTCGCGACGGAAGACGGTGTGCGCCATGTACATGTCGCGGACGTCGGCCATGGCTTCGCGGTGGTTCTGGTTCACGGTGACCTTTCCGAGGAAATCAACTGACACAGATCTGTTGATCATGCTCGGTGGCACTTGGAATCGGCTTGGAACCCAGTAACCGGTTCAGTCGGCCAACGCGGCCGTCGACTCGGCCAGCCAGTGCGGCGACTCCCACCGGCGGGCCACCCCGGCCGCCAGGGTGAAGTGCCGGGCCGCCTCCTCGGTGCGTCCCACCAGCCGGAACAGCTCCCCGAGCGTCAGCGCGACCGGTCGCACCACGGCCGCGGTGGTGGAGAAACCAGCCAGTTGGTCGCGGACCGGGAGCAGGGCGTCGATCACGGGCTGGGCCAGGTCTCGCCGACCCAGGGCCACGATGACCATGCCGCGTACGCTGAGCAGCGCCGACTCGAAGTAGTCCGGGCGGTAGGTGTGCCGACCGATCGGCATGGCCCGCGCCTCGTCCACCCGTCCGCTCTCGATCAGCGCCAGCGCCAGCAGGTCGTCCACGATCGGCCCCAGCGACCGACGGATGCGGCGGGTCGCCTCCAGATGCTCGCCGAAACGTCCCTGGCTGATCAGCAGGGTCCCGACCGAAAAATAGTGGAAGGCCTCGGCGTGCAGCGAACCCTGGCGCCGCATCTGCACGGCCACCTCGTCGTAGTGTCGGCGAGCGGCGACGAAGTCGCCGGCGATGTGCGCGAGGGCACCCCGCCCGCACAGGTAGATCACCTGCCCCTCGTTGAGCTGGTACGTCTCGGCCAGCCACCCCTGTCGGACGATCGCGGCGCGAACCTCGGCCGGTTCGGTGAGCGCGGCGGCGCAGTGGGCGAGCACCTGCTCGGCGACCCAGCGGTAGATCACCAGCCCGTGCTCGTCGGCGAGGTCGCGCAACTCCAGGGCCAACTCCCGACGGTGCGGCGCCTCCCGCTCGTAGCTCATGGTCCGGACCCGGGCGGCCAGCCCCAGGGCGCGCAGCTCCGGGTCGCCCAGCCGCCGGGCGATCGTCAGCGCCTCCCGCCCGGCCGACACACCCCGGGGGTCCGACTCGCCGTCCAACTCGGTGGCCAGGGCGTCGAGCACACGGCAGCGGGCCACTGGGTCCAGGTCGTCGGACCGCAACAGCCGGCTGAGCAGCTCGACGACCCGATGGTCCACGACGCCGTACGCGTGTGTCAGCCACGGCGTGGGGACGGTCCACGCGGTGAACGCCGCGATCAGCAGCTCGTCCCGGCCGGACGCGACGGCCACGTCCACGGCTCGGGCGCGGGTCTGCCGGGCGGCGGCCACCGCACCGGCCCGAGCCTGGGCGCGTAACAGCCGGCCGAGCAGGTCGACCCGCAGCGCGTCGCGATCCCCGGTGACCGACCCGGCGGCGTCGACGGCGTTGCCGAGCACCTCGACCGCCGCGTCGTACGCGTACCGCCGCTCCGCCAGCTCGGCGGCGCGGATGGCGTAGTCGACGGCGAGCGGAGCGGTGTCGGCCGACGCCGCACGGGCGTAGTGGTGCGCCAGGGCCGGATAGTCGTCGGGTGCCAACCGCCGGGTGGCGGCGGCGATCCGGGCGTGCAGTCGGGTGCGGCGCAGGTGGGGCAGGTCGGTGTAGATGGTGTCGCGGACCAGCCCGTGCACGAAGCGAACCCGCCCCGGCGCCGGTTCGGTGAGCAGCCCGGCGGCCAGCCCGATCTCCAGCGCTTCGAGGGTGGCGGTCTCGTCGGTGTCGGCGGCGTCGAGGAGTGTCGGCACGTCCGCCTCCCGGCCGAGCGTGGCGGCGAGGCGCAGCACCGCGACCGCCGGCGACGGCAGGCGCGACAGTCGTCGGCGCAGCACGTCACGTACCCCGTCCGGCACGTCGCTGGTGGCGACGAGCGTGCCCTCGGCGGCGAGGAGCCGCGCCGACTCGCGTACGTAGAAGGGGTTGCCGCCGGTCCGCTCGGTCAGCGCGGCGACCGTCTCCGCGTCGACGGGTCGCCGGGCGAGCGCCCCGAGCAGTGTCTCGATCTCGGCCGTCGTCAGGCCACCCAGCCGGATCCGGTGGGGAGACCGACGGGCCAGGACGGCCATCGTGTCGGCGAGCCGCTCGCGGTTGTCGGCGGGGCGTAGCGCCGCGACGACCAGCACGGCCCCGGTGGTCACCTCGATGACGCTGTTCAGCAGGAGCAGCGTCTCGGCGTCGGCGGCGTGCAGGTCGTCGAGGATGACGGCGACCGGTCGGCGGATCGCCGCCGCGTCCAACCAGGCGCCAACGGCGTGGTGCAGCCGGAACCGGCCGGCGGTGACGTCGCCCCCGGACTCGCCGGCGCTTCCGCCGAGCAGCGGGACGAGCGCCGGTGCGAGATCACCCGGCGGCACCTGCTCGGCGAGTTGCCGCAGCGCCTCGACCCAGGCCCAGGCGGGCGGGGCGCCCTCGACCTCGGGGCAGCGGCCGACGGCGACCAGCCAGTCGCGGGCGGTGAGCGCCTCCCGGAAGCGGGCGAGCAGACTCGTCTTGCCCGCGCCGGCCTCCCCGCTGAGCAGCGCCACCCGCGGCCCGCCCGCCACCGCCTCGGCGGCGGCCCGTCCCAGAGCGGCCAGCTCGGTCTCCCGCCCGACGAACACCTCAGCGGTCGCCGGTCGCCCGGTGTCGACGCGTGCCGCGGCCACCCGTGGGAGCAGGTCGAGTCGTTGGCCCAGGATGGCGGACTCCAGCTCGACCAACGCCGGGCCCGGATCCAGGCCGAGTTCGTCCACGAGGGTCGCCCGCGCCCGGCGCAGCGCGGCGAGCGCGTCGCCCTGCCGGCCGGCCCGCCACAACGCCAATGCCAGCAGCCGCCAGCTCTCCTCCCGCAGCGGCGCCTGCCGGGTCAGCACCTCCGCCTCCGCCACCGCCTCGGCCGCGTCGCCGCACCGCACGACCACGTCGAGCAGCGACTCCCGGGCGCCGAGCCGCAGCTCCTCCAGCCGCAGCACCTCGGCCTGCGCCCACGGCTCCCCGGCGAACTCGGCGTACGCCCGACCGCGCCACAGGTCGAGCGCGCCGCTCAGCAGCAGCCGCGCCCGACCCGGATCGGTGGCACTGGCTGTGCGCGCCTCGACGAGCAGCGTCTCGAACCGGCCGGCGTCGACGGCCTCGGTGGGCACCCGGATCGCATAGCCGGGCGGCGCGGTGACCAGGACCCGCGCCGGCGTGCGGCGCTCGCGGGACGGCTCCAACAGGCGGCGCAGGTGCGAGACGTACGCCTGGACGGAGGCGATCGCCCGTGGCGGCGCGTCACCCCGCCACAGGTCCTCGATCATCTGACCGACGGAGACGACCTCGCCTCGGGCCGCCAGCAGCCGCGCGAGCACGGCGCGTTGGCGGGGGCCGCCGAGGTCGACCGGTCCGCCTGTGTCGACCTCGACCTCAAGCGGCCCGAGCACCCGTAGCAGCATGACCGACCAATCCTAGTCACCGCTGCCGGTGGACATCGGACACCCAGCTCACCGGGGGTACGGGCGGCGTCGAGGGCGCGGGGCAACCCCGGCAGATCCCGTTGGATATCGTCGCCACCAGCAAGATCCTGAGCGGGGGTGACGCGGTGCCGACGACAGCTTTCGACGAACACGAGCGGTCGCGCTGGGCCGGGCGCGCGGCGGCGTACGACGGCAGTTTCGCCGCCCTCTGCGCCCATCCCGCCCCGGCGTTGCTGGACGCCGCGGGCGTCGCCGTGGGCATGCGGGTGCTGGACGCGGGCACCGGCTCCGGCACCGTGGCCGCGCTGGCGAGCGCTCGGGGCGCCACCGTCGTGGCCGTCGATGCCGAGCCCAGCATGGTCGAGCTGGTGCGCGGCCGGGTCCCGTCCGCCGAGGTTCGCCTCGCGGCCCTGCCCTATCTGCCGTTTCCCACCGGGCACTTCGACGCGGCCGTGGCGAACTTCGTGATCAATCACGTCGGCGATCCGGTGGCCGCGATCAGCGAACTGCGACGGGTCGTCCGGCCGGCCGGTCGGATCGCGGTGACGATCTGGCCCGACCCGCCACCCGAGGCGCAGCGGCTCTGGGGAGCGGTGTTCGACGCCGCCGGGGTCCAGCGCCCGACCTCGGTGCCGACGGTGGACGCGGAGCGGGACTTCCCGCGTACCCCGGACGGGTTCGCGGGTCTGCTCGACGCCGCCGGTCTCGCCGACGCGCGCTGCGACCCGATCACCTGGGCGCACCGCACCCACCCCGATGCCTGGTGGAGCGGCCCGGCCAACGGCATCAGCAAGGCGGGTCTGGTGCTGGCGGCCCAGCCGCCGGAGGTGATCACCCGCATCCGTGCCGCGTACGACGAGCTGACCGCCGCCTACCGCGACGCGGACGGTCTGCTCGTCCTGCCGACCGCGGCGCTGCTGGCCTCGGCGTCCGTGCCGTAGGCCACGGGCGACACCCGGCCACCCGGCGGTCCGCCCCACGGCGAGAATGCGTGGCATGGAATTCCTGTGCTACCACCGCGACCGGCCCGACTCGGGGACGTTGCGCGACGAGTTGTTGGCCGAACACTGGTCCTACATGGACCGGTACGCGGAGGAGTTGATCGCCCGCGGCCCCACCCTGTCCGGTGACACCGCCACCGGCAGCGTGCACATCGTCGACCTGCCCGATCCGGCCGCCGCGCGGACGTTCGCCTTCGACGAGCCCAACTACCAGGCCGGCGTGTACCGGGATGTGCTGCTGCGCCGATGGCGCAACACGCTGGGCCGCACCATGTGGGACTTCCCCGGTGGTCGGGACGGCGGCAACCGCTACCTGGTGCTCGGCCTCGGCGCGGGGCAGGCCGTCGACCTGCCCGTGCCACCCGACCCGGACGAGCTGATCGCGTACGGGCCGCTGCTGTCCGACGACGGCGACACGTGGCTCGGCACCGCCGCGCTGGTCCGGGCGCCGACCCCGGACGCGGCGCGCGCCATCCTGACCGTGGACCGGTACGCCGACGTCGAGGTGCACAACTGGCAGTTCGGCGGGCGGCCGCCCGGGGTCAGTCGTTCGTCGTGACGTACCCGCCTGAGGCGGGCTGCCCGTAGCCCAGGCTGTCCGGCTGGCGGATCAACGGTGGGACGGGTAAGGCGCGTACCCGATCGGGCAGCCCGCCGACGCCGGTGCCGGGTCTCGTCGACTCCGCCACGGCGGGCACCGCGCGGATCGCCACCGGGATGCGGTCGATGGCCGAGGGCCAGTGACCGCCCGTATTGGCCTGCGCCACCGCGGCCGGCACCGCCGAGGTCGGCGGCACGCCACCGGCCGGCGCGACGGTTCGGAGCCGGTTGACGCCCGGCGCACGGTTGGTTCCGCGGGGCGGCGCGGCCGGCGGAGTCGCCATCGTCGGGGCGGGGAGGCGCGGCGGGCCGGATCCTGGCGCGGGGGCCAACGCCACGAGGGCGGTGTCGCGGCGTGGGGCGTCGGCGGCCCGGCGGGTGAAGACGGCCCGCAGCGCGCGGGGCAACCGCTCGGCGGCGACCTGGCGCAGCGCGGGCGAGGCGAACGCGTACCCCCCGGTGCGCTGGGGGATGAGCAGTCCGGCGGCGACCAGCCGGCGTAGTGCCGACACGGACCGGCCGGGCGTCCAGCCGAGCGCGCGGTCGACCGTCGCGCCGGAGACCACGCCGCCGAGGACACCGGCGGCCATCAGGACCGCTCGCCGCTCACCATCGAGGTGGTCCACCTCGGCGCCGACGGTCCGGCGGACCGCCTCGGGCAGCGGGAGCACCGCCGGGTCGGCCCCGGCCGCGATCGACGCGACGTACGCCGTCGCGTGCCCGGGCCGGCCGCCCACCAGCGGCAGCAGCCGGTCCACCAGGGTCACCGGCTGACCGGACCGGGTCAGGAGATGGCGCAGCAGTCGCCCGGACGGCACAGTGGTCAGCGGTCGGATCGCCATCCGGCGGGCTGGGCCGGGCCGGGTGTCGGCCCACTGCGGTTGGTGCAGGGTGACCACGGCCAGTGGTAGCCGCCGTGCCGTCGCCGCGTCGAACAGCGCCCGGAGGAATCCGCTCACCGCGGGCGCCGCCCGGTCCACGTCGTCCACCGCGACGACGAGCGGCGCCTGGGTGGCCAGCCGCAGCAGGACGTCGCGGCAGATCGCCGCGCCGGCCATCGCCGCGGCGGAGTCGTCCGGGTTGGTCAGCATCCGCTGCAGCGTCGGGACCGCGGCGGCGACCCGCGCCGGTGGGAACAGGGCGGTCAGGGCGGCGACGAGCCGTTCGTGGACCGCCGCCGGGCCGTCACCGCGGCGGACCCCGGCGACACCCCGCAGCAGCTCGGCGACCGGTTCCAGGACCTGATCGGGGTACGGCTGGCAGGCCTCCACGGACCAGCGCACCGAAGCGCCGTCCACCGTGGTCAGCCCACGGGTCAACTCGTGCAGCAGCCGGCTGCGGCCACTGCCGGTGGGCCCGACCAGCGAGACCCAGCACGGGTTCCGCTCCCGGATGGCCAGGGTCAGCTGGTCGCGGATCGTGGCCAGCTCGCGGCGGCGACCGATCAGCGGACCGTCGTGCCGGTCCGGGCCGGGTCGGACGGGGCCGATGGCGTGCCAGAGCGGTCCCGGCGACATCCGGCCGGCGACCGGCACCGGTGGCAGCTGACGCTGGGTGATCAGGCCGGCGGTGGCCCGTGCGGTGGCCGCGCAGAGCGCGACGGCACCCGGTGGCGCGTACTCCTGGAGGCGGGCCGCGGTGGTGATCACCGCGCCGCTGGCCACGCCGTGCCCGCCGCTGACCGCGTCGCCCAGGTCGACCACGACCTCGCCGGTGGCGACACCGACGCGCACCCGCAGTCGGATGTCCCCGACCATCGGCCGGCGGTCCAGCGCGGCCTGGATCTCGAGTCCGGCCCGCACCGCGCGGTACGCGTCGAAGCCGTCGGAGCGCCGAGCGCCGAACAGCGCCATCACGGCGTCGCCGACGTACTTCTCCACCACTCCCTGCCAGCGGTGCAGCACGCCGGTGACGGTGTCGAAGTAGACCCGCTGCATCGCGCGGACGTCCTCCGGGTCGAGTCGGCTCACCAACGCCGTGGAGCCGACGATGTCGGCGAAGAGCACCGTGACGGTACGTCTCTCCTCCGGCACGGGCCAGTGCGGGGGCACGGGCCGCCGTGCGTCGCCGGCGATGATGCTGCTGGTAGTAGCGATGGTGGTCATGGCTTCGCACCAACCCTTCCCCCCGCTGATGCCAGGTGACCTCCGGAGATTGACATCCCTGAGCTGACCGGGGATCTGCCGAACGACGTATGTCGGCCACCCGCAACCTTTTGTCGCAAAGTCGACGCGAGGAGTACCAGAAGCGGCAGTTGGCCGTAGAACGGTTCGGGGACCTGTGATTAGGCTGCGTGCCATGGCCAGCGATGGGGACACCGCACCGCTCGTGGGCCGGGCCGAGCTGGTGCAGACGGTTCGGGCCGCGCTGCACGGTGACGCCGCGCACGGGCAGACCGCCGCCGTCTTCCTGACCGGTGAGAGCGGTGTGGGCAAGACCCGGCTGTTGGGTGAGGTCGCCGACCAACTACGTGCCCAGGGTGCCGTGGTGCTCACCGGCAGCTGCCTGGACATCGGCGACGCCTCCCCGCTGCACCCGCTGTTGCAGGCGCTGCGCCGCTTCGACGCCGATCTGTCCACCTCGCACGCCCGCACCTCCTCCGCGGTGCGAGGGCTGCTGCAGATGTTCGCCGACGAGACCGCCAGCCCGGACGGCGCGGGCGCGTTGCTGGAGCGGGCCAGCCGCGGGTTGCACCTGATCGCCGAGGGCAGACCACTGGTGCTCATCCTCGACGACCTGCAGTGGGTCGACCGGAGCACCCGACAGTTGCTGCTCTACCTGTTGGCCGGGCTCGGCGACCTCCAGCTCTCCGTGCTGGCGGCGGTGCGCGCCGAGTCGCTGCAGGGCGCGCACCCACTGCGCCGGGTGCTCACCGAGCTGCGTCGGCTGCGTACGGTGCGGGTGCTCGACCTGGCTCCGCTGGGCCGGGCCGACACCGAGAAGCTCGCTGCCGCGGTGGTCGGCAAGACGCTGCCCGCCGAGGCGGCCGAGCAGATCTGGCAGCGCAGCGGCGGCAACCCGTTCGTCATCGAGGAGCTGGCCCGCGATCTCCGCGACGGCCGCGACGGCCTGTCCGAGACGTTGCGGGAGATCTTCCTCGACCGGGTCGACGCGCTACCCCAGCACGCCCACGCGGTGGTGCACGCGGTCGCCGCCGGTGTCGAGCCGGTCCAGCACTGGCTGCTGGCGCAGGTGCTGCGGTTGCCCGAGGACGAGCTGATCGACGCGGCCCGCGCGGCGGTGGCCCACCGGCTGCTGGTCGGCGCCGACGACGGTTACCGGCTGCGGCACCGCCTGGTTGCCGAGGTGCTCGCGCACGAACTGCTGCCGGCCGAGCGTTCCGGGCTGCACCGCCGCTACGCCGAGGCGCTGACCGCCGCGCCGGGTGAGCTGCACCAGGCCCGGCTGGCGCACCACTGGCGGTTGGCCGGTGAGCCGGCGCGCGCGTTGCCGGCCGCGGTGGCGGCGGCGCAGGAGGCCGAGCGGCTGCACGGTTACGCCGAGGCGCACCGGCACTGGTCGGCGGCGTTGCAACTGGCTGCCGAGCCGGGTCCGCTGGCGGTGGACCGGGTCGAGCTGCTCAAGAACGCCGCCGAGGCGGCCCACCACTGCGGGGAGCACGCCCGCGCGCTGGTCCTCCTGGAAGAGGTGGCCGCGCTGCCGGGTGGCGAGCCCAGCGCGCTGCACATCCGCCGGGCCCGCTACCTGGCCGCGGCCGGCCGCTCGGCGCTGGCCGAGGAGGAATACCAGCGGGCGCTGACCGCCGCCGACTGTTCCCCGCGCGACCGGGCCACCGCCGCCGCCCGCCTCGCCGAGCTGCTCCTGCACCTGGGCCGCTACGCCGACGCCGGCAGGTGGGCCCGGGAGGCGCTGGCGTTGGCCGCCGACGTGGAGGGCTCCGCCACCGAGGTGGTGCTGGCCAGCTCGGCGCTGGGCTTCAGCGACGCCTACCTGGAGGACCCGGACGCGGGGCTCGCGGTGATGCGCGACGCCCTCGACACCGCCGAGCGCGCCGGCCAGCCCGAGGATGTGGCCTGCGCGTACCTGCACCTGGCGGAGCTGTTGACCGGGCCACTGAACATCCTCGAAGAGGGCGTGGTGGTCGCCCGTCGTGGCGCCGAGCGGGTCGCCGAACTGGGGTTGGGTCGCACCTGGGAGACCCGGCTGCTGGCCGTCGCCATCAACGGCCTGTTCCGGGTGGGCCAGTGGGCCGAGGCGGAGAAGGTGGTCGCCGCCGCCCTGCGGCACCGACCGTCCGGTGCGGACGCCGTCGAGCTGCTGCTGGCCCGGTGCCGGCTGTCGGTGGGCTACGGCGACATCGACGCTGCCAGCCGTGACCTCGACGCGGTGGCGACCCTGCTCGCCGGTGGTGGGGCGCGGCACGTCATTCCGCTGCTCACCCTGCGCGCCGGGCTGGCCATGTGGGAAGGCCGCCACGATGTGGCGCGGTTGGCGGTGCAACGGGGCCTCACCGAGAGCCGGTCCGACGACGTGACGATCCTGTCGGCGCTGGTCTGGCACGGCCTGCGAGCCGAGGCCGAGGCGCACGCCAGTCGTGCCGTGGCGGTGGACCCGACGGTGGTGCGCCGGCTGCGTGACGTGGCGGACCGGGTGGCCCGCAAGAGCGTCGGCGCGGCCGGTCCGGTGCGCTCGGTGGTGGAGGGGTTCCTGGCGCTCTGCGCCGCCGAGGTGAGCCGCCTCGACAGCAGCGACCCGGACCTGTGGGCCGCGTCCGTCGCCGAGTGGGACCGACGCCACCACCCCTACCCGGCGGCGTACTCGCGGCTGCGGCAGGCCGAGGCGTTGCTGGCCCGCCGCAGCCGGCTGGCCACCGCCGGCAAGCTGCTGCGGGAGGCGTACCGGGTGGCGCAGGGGCTGGGCGCGGTGCCGCTGACCTCGGAGATCCGCGAGCTGGCCGGGCGGGCCCGGGTGTCGCTGGAGGAGCACGAGGTACTCAGCGGCACGAGGAGCGCGCCGGCCGAGGCGTCCGACGACGAGTTGGCGCCGCTCACCGCACGGGAGCGGGAGGTGCTCGCGCTTGTCGCGGAGGGCCTGACCAACAAGGAGATCGGGCAGCGGCTGTTCATCAGCGAGCGGACCATCGGCGTGCACGTGTCGCACATCTTCGACAAGCTCCAGGTCCGTACCCGGGTCCAGGCCAGCGCGATCCAGTTGCGCAACGTCCGAAGCTGACGTTCCGCACCGTCCACTGGCGCGTGTGCGTACCGGGATACGTCGTTCTACTGATTCGGTGAGTGGGTGTCGGCTGAAAGGCTGGGCCGCGTCGACGACGGCGCGGGGGATGCCGCCGACCACTATGGAGGAGAGATGACCGCTCCGGTCTGGGGGCCCGTGCACCGGGACATCGTCGACCTGCTCGCCGACCATCCGGCGGACGTGCCGGCCGTGGTCGACCACCTCACCAAACTTCAGGACATGCTGGTGCGGCTTCCTCCGTTGGAGGCCAGTTGCCCGTTGGCCGACTTCAACAGGCTCTACCTGACCATCACCAGCAGCGTGTTGGACGGGCTGTACGAGGATCGTTTCATCGACCCGGCCTTCCTGTCCCGGCTGGACGTGGAGTTCGCCGCGCGGTATTTCGACGCGATGCGGCTCTGGACCGACTCCAGCCCGGGCACCCCGAAGGCGTGGTCGTGCCTCTTCGAGCGGATGCGTGGACCGGACGCCCGTCCGCTGCCGTCGGCGGCGGCCGGGGTCAACGCGCACATCAACTTCGACCTGCCCTTCGCGCTGGTGACCACGTTCGACCACCTGGAGTCGGAGCCGGTCGACGGCAGCGACCAGCACCACGACTACCTGGAGATCAACAAGATCTTCGCGGACAAGATCCCCGGTCTGCGCCGAGGCTATCTGGAGCAGTGGCAGCTGCTCATCGACATGCTCAACGGCGACATCGACGACTGGTACCAGGGGGAGCTGGTGGAGTACACCCGCAATGTCGCCTGGCGTAACGCGCAGAAGATCTGGCGGTGCCGGCACGATCCGGACGCCCGCGAATGTGAGCGCACGCGGTTGGACGACAACGCCGCGGCGCTCGGCCGG
This sequence comes from Micromonospora sp. NPDC048905, assembly GCF_040649655.1. Taxonomy (NCBI): domain Bacteria; kingdom Bacillati; phylum Actinomycetota; class Actinomycetes; order Micromonosporales; family Micromonosporaceae; genus Micromonospora; species Micromonospora sp. NPDC048905. The sequence continues at coordinate 205,454 of NZ_JBEZFV010000011.1, forward strand.
CTACTGCTGTCGCCCCTGGGGGCGTTTCTGCAGTAGCCGGGACGGGGGGTCCCCGCGTTCCGCCCCGTGGGGGGTGGCGGAGCGCGGGGGCGCGTCCCATCAGATTCGCCCACCCTCGGGTGGCCGGCCGCGGCCGGTCGACCCAGGGGTGCAGCCGGCCGGCTCCGGGGGGTGCCGACCGTCTGCCACCGTCGGCCGGCCCGGGGGGTGCCGGCCGGCGGTGGGGGAGGGCGTCGCGCTCGTCCCGCCGGTGGCGGATCTCGGGGGTGTCGGCGGGCGCTTAACGGGTACGCCCGCGCCATGACCGTCCTGGCCCGGCGCCGGCCCGCCGCCCGACCCCGGCCCGCGCGGCCCGGCCCGCTGCGGCCAGGTGGCCCGGTGCCGCGACCCACCGTCCGACCCGGTGCGCGATGACCGCTGCCGCGACGCGGTTCGCGTTCCGCTTCGATCCGCTGTTCCGCCCGGTGTTGGCGCTGCTGGGGGTTCGCCCGGCGACGGCCTGGGTCGCCGTCACCGACCGGGATCTGGTGATCCGGTACGGGCCCTGGCAGCTGCGGACCGACCGGGAGAACGTGACAGCCGTCGAGCTGAGCGGCCCGTACCGCTGGTGGCGGGTGATCGGGCCACACGTGTCGCTGGCCGACGGGGGCGCGAGCTTCGGCAGCAGCACGGCCGGCGGGATCTGCCTGCGCTTCGGCGCCCCGGTGCCGGCAGTGGTCCCGGGCGGGCGGCCACGACATCCGGCGGCCACGGTGACCGTGGCCGACCCGCCCGCACTGGCCCGCCTGCTCGCCGTACCGGACCTGTCCTGAGCTGGCCATCCACCTGCCCGGTTCCGCCGGTCGGGTCCCGCGCCACCGCCTACCGTCGGATCAGGACCTGTGAGGGTGGGACTGGCGATGGGTGACGAGCACCGGGCGAAACCACGACGTTGGGGCGGACGCCGCCACGCGCCGACGGGGCCGGACCCGGCGCTGCGGGCGGCCCGCGATCCGGCCCGCCCGCACCGGGGCGGCCGGCCGGGTGTCGTGGTGCCCGAACGCGTGGCGACGGCGGCGCGGTCGGCGCCACCGGCCAGTCCACTGCGCCGGTGGCTCTTCCAGCACCAGGTGCAGCCGCCGGGCCCGGAGGCGGGCGAGGGACAGAACCGCCGGCACGCCTGGTGGCAGGTGATGTGCCTGACCGGCGTCGACTACTTCTCCACGCTGTCGTACCTGCCGGGCATCGCGGCGGTGGCGGCCGGTGCGCTGTCGCCGCTGGCGACCCTGCTGATCGTCGCGCTCACCCTGTTCGGGATGCTGCCGATGTACCGGCGGGTGGCCCAGGAGAGCCCGCACGGGCAGGGGTCGGTGGCGATGCTGGAGCGCCTGCTGCCGTTCTGGCGGGGCAAGATCTTCGTACTCGTGCTGCTCGGCTTCGTGGCCACCTCCTGGATCATCACGATCACCCTCTCCTCGGCGGACGCCACCGTGCACCTGCTGGAGAACCCGTACCTGCCCGACGCGCTGCACGGCCCCGCCGTCCCGGTCGTGGTCACCGTGGTGCTGCTGCTCATCCTCGGTGGGGTGTTCCTGCTCGGCTTCCGCGAGGCGGTGGTGGTGGCCATCCCGCTGGTCGCCGTCTTCCTCGTGCTCAACGCGGTGATCGTCGTGGTGGCCCTGGCCCGGATCGTCGACGACCCGGGCATCGTTTCGGACTGGACCGCCGCGCTGACCACGGGCGGCGGCGGGCCGGGTCACGTGCTGCTCACGGCCGTGCTGGCGTTCCCGCTGCTGGTGCTGGGCCTGTCCGGTTTCGAGACCGGGGTGAGCATGATGCCGCTGGTCCGGGCCGACGGGGCGGACAAGCAGGCCCGGCTCGCCGCCCGGATCCGCAACACACGCCGGCTGCTCACCACCGCCGCGCTGATCATGTCGGTCTACCTCGTCTCGACGACATTCGTGACCACGGCGCTCATCCCGCAGGAGGAGTTCCGGCCCGGAGGGGCGGCCAACGGCCGGGCCCTGGCGTTCCTGGCGCACGCCCAGCTGGGCGAGGCCTTCGGCACCGTCTACGACGTCAGCAGCGTGCTCATCCTCTGGTTCGCCGGCGCCTCGGCGATGGCCGGGCTGATCAACATCGTGCCGCGCTACCTGCCCTCGTACGGCATGGCACCGGAGTGGGCGCGGGCGGTGCGCCCGGTGGTGATCGTCTACACGGTGGTCAGCGTCGCCATCACGATCGCCTTCCGCGCCGACGTCAACGCTCAGGCCGGGGCGTACGCGACGGGCATCCTGGCGATGATGGTCTCCGGCGCGGTGGCGGTGACGATCTCCGCGGTCCGCCACCGCCAGCGCGCCGGAGCCGTCGGGTTCACACTGCTGACCCTGGTGCTGCTGTACGCGTTGCTGGAGAACGTCATCGAGCAGCCGGACGGGATCACCATCTCCGCGTTGTTCATCCTCGGCATCATCGTGGTCTCGTTGGTCTCCCGGGTCACCCGGACCACCGAACTGCGCGCCGAGCGGATCGAGTTCGACGAGCCGGCCCGGCGGTTCATCACCGAGTCGCTGGCCCACGACGGGCAGCTGCACCTGATCGCGAACAAGCGGCAGAGTGGATCGGTGAAGGAGTACACGATCAAGGAACGGGCGCAGCGGGGGATGAATCCGGTGCCCGGTGCGGCGGACGTGCTGTTCCTGGAGATCGACGTGGTCGACCCGTCGGAATTCAGCCAGGTGCTGCGGGTGCACGGGATCGAGGTGGGTGGCTTCCGGGTGTTGCGGGCCAGCAGCCCCGCCGTGCCCAACGCGATCGCCGCGATCCTGTTGGCCCTTCGCGACGCCACCGGGGTGCGGCCGCACGCGCACTTCGAGTGGTCGGAGGGGAGCCCGATCGCGCACCTGGCGCGCTATCTCATCCTCGGTCGCGGGGACACCCCGCCGGTGGTGCGGGAGATCATCCGGCGGACCGAGCGGGACCCGCTGCGTCGTCCCGGTATCCACGTCGGCGGGTGACCGGCTGCCCGTTTGACGGGGTGGAAAGATGAATAGGGGCACTATTCACGTTCACACCTTCCTGTCCGTATTGCGGACCTATCGTGACGTTTGGCGGTCGACGCTACGTCGAGCCCCCCGCGCCCGGATCGGCGCGCGGTCACGTCTTGCAGGCAGGAAGGCAGGCACCTTTGATGTCCACGTACCACGGAGGAGACCGCGAGATCCGACCCAGACGCCGGTCCCGATGGTTCTTGGCCAGCGGGTTGCTGGCCGGAAGCCTGGTCGTGGGAGCGGCCGGCGTGACCGGCGTGGCCGTCGCGGCCGACCGTGACCTCTCCCTTCCCGGTCTGGGCCGGCTGAGCGCGGCGGCCGGCAGCGACGACGACCGCCGTGCCGGCGACCAGGGCGGGGCGCAGCGCGACCCGGACGACGCCGAACGGGGCACTGCCCCCAGCCCGGGCACCGGCAAGCGGGGCGTGGTGTCGGTGCCCTGCGACGCCGCGAAGCTGGTGGCGGCGCTCGTGACGGCCAACGCCGAGGGCGGCGCGGACCTGCGGCTCGCGCCCAGGTGCCGCTACCTGCTCACCGAGGCGTTCCACGAGACCGACCAGTACGACGGCGGGATCCGCGACGCACGGGAGGCGGCCGACGCGGCGGAAACCCCCGGTGACGCCGATGCGCCGCCGCACAACCCGGCCGACGACACCGCTGGCCTGCCGGTGATCTACCAGGCCATCACGATCGACGGCGCCGGCGCCACCATCGCGCGCGACGCCCAGGCCGCGCCGTTCCGCTTCTTCACCGTCCGCGACGGCGGCGAGTTGACCCTGCGCGACGTGGAACTGCACAACGGCCGCTCGAACATCGAGGGCGGCAGCGTGCACGTGGTGCACGGGGCGACCGCCGTGGTGGAGCGGGTCACCGTCACGCAGAGCACCTCGCTGTCCCCCGAGGGCGGCGGCGGTGGGATCTTCAACGACGGCAACATGGTGGTCACCGACTCCACGTTCGTCGGCAACAGCGCCTCCGGCGCCGCGGGCAAGGGCGGGGGCCTGCTCAACGGTGGCGTGCTGACGCTGAAGCGCTCGGAGTTCCACCGCAACAGCGCCAACGCCTACGGCGGCGGGCTCGGCAACTACCGCGGTGCCGCCGACGTGGAGAGCGTCTCCTTCACCCAGAACAGCGCCGGCCAGGGTGGCGGGCTGGCCAGCTTCTCGGCCCGGACGAAGGTCTCCGACACCGAGCTGCTGAACAACACCGCGCAGGTCGGCGGCGGTGCCGCCAACTCCGACGCGGTGCTGGTGATGCGCACGATGACCATCCGTGGCAACACGTCCACCGTCAACGGCGGCGGTATCTCCACCGTGAAGGGCCTGACGCCGCTCGACGACAGCGTGGTCGACGGCAACACCACCCACGGCGTCGGCGCCGGCATCTACGCCGAGAAGGCGAACCTGCTGGTCCGCGGCAGCGACGTGACCCGCAACGAGGCGGTCGGCGCGGCGTCCAGCGGCGGTGGCATCTACGCGTCCGCGGGTTCGGTGGCGATCTACACCAGCAAGATCACCCACAACGCGTCGACGGTGAAGCCCGGTGGCATCTTCGCCGCCCACGCCCAGGTCAAGATCGACGACGAGAGCGTGGTCATCGAGAACGAGCCGACCAACTGCGAGGGCAGCGCGGTACCTGTCGCGCGCTGCTTCCGCTGAGCCGAACCGCGCACCCATCCGGAGCGCACAGCCGGCCGCCCGGACGATCGTGGTGATCGTCCGGGCGGCCGTCCGCTGTTTCGCCGTACCGCTGCGATCGTTCGGGCGGTGGCCGTGCCGGCGGCGTCAGGACATGGCACGCAGCCGGTCGGAGAGGGTGCCGGCGAAGAAGTCGAGGAAACCGTCCGGGTCGGGGCCGGCGTTCTGCAGGACGACGTGGTCGAAGCCGGCCTGAACGTACGACCGGACCTTCGCCACGTGTGGTTCCGGGTCGGGGCCGATGGCGAAGAGCTGGCGGATGTGTTTCTCCTCCACGTGCGCGCTGGCCGCGTCGAAGTTGACCGGGTTCGGCAGTTCGCTCATCACCTTCCAGCCGGTGACCATCCATCTGCTGGTCTGCAACACCGCCTGCACCGCCTGGTCCTCATCACTGGCCCAGGCCAGCGGAACCTCGGCGTAGCGCGGGCCGGAGCCGCGGGCCCGACGGTAGTGATCGACGATCGAGGCGTCCGGCTCGGTGGCGAACAACCCGTCGCCCAACTCGGCGGCGAGCCGGGCCGACGCCTCGCCGCTGGCCGCCACCGCGATCACCGGCGGGGTGTCCGGCAGGTCGAAGATCCGGGCGTCCTCCAGGTGCAGGTGCCGGCCCTCGTAGGACTGGTAGCCGCCCTGCCAGAGCAGCCGGATGATCTCCAGCGCCTCGCGGAGCCGCTCGTGCCGGCCCCGGACGCTGGGGAAGCCCTGCCCGACCACGTGCTCGTTGAGTCGTTCGCCGGCCCCCACTCCGAGGGCGAACCGTCCGTCGGAGACCAGCGCCATGGTCGCTGCGGCCTGCGCGATGATCGCCGGGTGGTAGCGGACGGTCGGGCAGGTGACGCCGGTGGCCAGACGCAGGGTGCTGGTCTTGGCGGCGATGGCGCCGAGCACGCTCCAGGTGAACGACGAGTGGCCCTGCGCGTCCAGCCAGGGGTGGAAGTGGTCGCTCATCTCGACGAAGTCGAATCCAGCCTGTTCGGCCAGGACGGCCTGCCGGATGATCTCCTGGGGGCCGTAGCCCTCCGCGGCCAGCTTGTAGCCGATCTGCATGCCACGCTCCCGGTCTCGTCCGCCGACTGACGCGGGTCGGTTCCCGACCTCCGGGTCGGCAAACACCGACGACACCCACAGGCCAGCCTCCTAGGACGCCCTAGAGGGTGTGCGGCGCGTCAGCAGATCGACCAGGCCGGCCAGATCCTCCTCCCCGGCGCCCTCGGCCAGGCAACGGCGCATCAGCGCGAAGTAGGGGCTGAGCAGTTCCGCGCTGACACCCTGCTGCTCGGCGGTGCGCAGGAAGGTCGGCGTGCCGGCCACCTGCATGCCGAGAGTGGAGACGACATCCGTGGTGTAGTCGCCGCTGCGCAGGCGGTCGGCGGTCTGGTGCGCGGTCGGGGCCATGGCGACGAGCCAGTCCGCGAGCAGTGCGGCGAACGCCGCGGGATCGATGTCCTCCTCGCGGATCAGGGCGAAGGCGTGGGTGATCCCGGCGAACATGCCGTACATGGCGCTGAGCAGGGCCACGTCGTACAGGGCGGCGAAACCCGGGTCCTCGCCCACGAAGGTGGTGCCGGCCGGGACGCCGAGCGTCTCCCGGTGCCGGTCGAACAGTTCCCGCGAGCCGCTGTAGAAGACAAAGCCGCCCGCATCCGGTACGCCGATCATCGGCGGGACAGCCATGATACCGCCGTCGAGGTAGCGGGCACCCCGCTCGTGTGCCCACGCGGCGCGGGCGCGGGCCTGGGCGGGGGTGCCGGTGGTCAGGTTGACCAGGTCCCGGCCGGTCAGATCCACGCCGGCCATCGCCTCGTCGACCGAGGTGTCGTGCAACAGGCAGACGACGACGAGGGTGTTCGCCGCGACCGCCTCGGCGGCGCTGGCCGCGACCCGAGCGCCCTCGCCGGCGAGGACGGTGGCGCGGGTCGGGGTGCGGTTCCAGACGGTGACCGGGTGACCGGCGACGAGCCAGGCGCGGGCCAGCGCGGAGCCCATCGCGCCGAGCCCCAGCATCGTGACGGAGGTCTGCTCAACAGCGTTCGGTGTCATGCCGATTAGGCTGGCCAGAAGTCCTCCGGTGCTCAAGTACGCACTTCGGAGTGGGCGCTTACCCCCAAGTGAGCGAGGACGTCGGAAGGGGTGGTCATGACGACGCTGAACCGGCCGGGCGCACCAGACGGACACGTCTGCGGGATCGACGCCGCGATGGAGGTGATCGGCGGCAGGTGGAAGGTGCTGATCCTCTGGGCGCTGCACGAACACCCGTACCGCCGCTTCGGCGAACTGCGCCGACTGCTCCCGGGGATCTCCGAGAAGGTGCTGGCCTCGCACCTACGGGAGATGGAAGGGGACGGTGTCGTGCACCGCGTCTCCTACGACGAGGTGCCGCCCCGCGTCGAGTACTCGCTGACCGTGGACGGCACGCGACTCAACGAGGCGCTCGAGCCGCTGGCCGCCTGGGGGAGCGAGAGGCGCGTCGGCGCGTCAGCGAGCACCGTCTCCGACGGCTGAGCTGCCCCCGCGCGGACACCGGCCCCGCGCCCCGGGGGTCGGGGGGCGCGGGGCCGGTGCAGATCTGTCCTACTTGGAGGGCTCGGGCAGCTTGCAGTCGACCTTGGGGTTGGCGCCGATGTAGTTCAACGGCCCGGCCACGATGGTGACCAGGATGGTGCCGGCTTCGGCGCAGTTGGTGTCGTCGCCGCTGTAGTAGCCACGCTGGCCGGCGGCGACCGCGCCGATCACCAGCCAGATCACGACGATGACTCCGAGTATCGAGGTGCCGCGCATCGCTGCCTCCTGAAGGAAATGTGGTGGATCTGAGGTGCAGTCGTTGTACCCAATCGGGTCGTGCCGCTAACGGAGACCGGGACGAGGCCGCGCCGGATCCCCCATCCGGCCGAGGCCGATCGCCGTTGCGTACCGCCCGGGATCGGCCGCTCGCACGGGGTAACGCGAGTCGGCTATCGGATCGACGACCGATCCGGCACCCGTGCCGCTCGGCGGACGTAGAACTGCCTCACGGCCCCGCCGAGGAGGACTCATGGACGCCCCGACACCACCCCTGTACATCGACCGTCCCGAGGACGTCGCGGTCGCGGCCCGCGCGCTGGCTCGCGGCGCGGTCGTCGCGGCGGCGTTCGCCAACTTCTACGTCATCGTCACGCGTCCCGACGCGGCCACCGTCCGCCGGGTCAACCTGGCCAAGGGCCGACCCGCCGAGCAGGTCGGCAGCATCACCACCGCGATTGGCCGGATCCCCGGGATGTTCGACTGGACGCGGATCTCGCCGCGGCTGCCGGTCGGCCGGGTGCGGGCACTGATGGACAGCCTGTACGGCGCCGGGCCGTTCGGCTTCCGGGGGCCGGCGGCGGAGCGGCTGCCCGAGCACCTCACCCAGGTCGACCAGGGGCTGCGCACCACCCAGGTGATCGCGCCGGGCCTGACCTGCCCGTCCAACGTCTTCTTCGAGCGGGCGCTCGCCGAGACCGGATCGGACCACCTCTACATCACCTCGGCGAACCGCTCCCGGCATCTCACCGGCGCGGCCGAGGAACCGGCGCACTGGAAGGCCGTGGCTCTCGCCGCCGACTTCGCCCACCTCGACGACCTGGTGGTGCTCGCCCACCGGGACGAGTCGGCGGCCCGCGCCGCGTACCCGGGCTACCTCACCACCTCCGTCACCCTGCTCTCCTTCCACGCGTCGGACGGCGAACTCGAGGAGCCGCCGGTGCTCACCGTGGACCGGCACGGATCGCTGCACCTGGATGACGTCCGCCGCGCCGCCGCGCCGCTCGGGTTGCAGGTGCGCCTGGGTGGCACCGCCGCGCGGCGACTGCAGGTCCGCGCGTACGCCGGGGCGCTGGTGTGAGCGGTTACCGCGTCGGCCTGGTGGTGCCCAGTTCGAACACCACCATGGAGACCGAGATCCCGGCCATGCTGCGCCGCCGCGAGACCGTCGACCCGACGGTCCGATTCACCACGCACGCCAGCCGGGTACGCCTGCGTCAGGTGACCCCCGACGAGTTGGCCCGGATGAACCGCTCCGCTCTCCGCTGCGCCGCCGAGCTGGCCGACGCCCGCTGCGACGTCCTCGCGTACGCCTGCCTGGTGGCGGTGATGTGCGAGGGGCCCGGCGCGCACGAACGGGCCGAGCGGCGGCTGGGCCGGGCGGCCGGTCGCGCCGGGCACGACATGCCGGTGGTGAGCAGCGCGGGGGCGCTGGTCGCCGGGCTGCACGCGTTGGGTGCCCGTCGGGTGGCCCTGATCGCGCCGTACCTGCCGCCGTTGACCGCGACCGTCGTCGCCTATTTGGCCTCGCACGGCGTGCAGGTGACCGAGGCGGTGAGCCTGAGCGAGCCGGACAACGTCGCGGTGGGGCGCGTCCCCACCGCTCACCTGGTCGAGCTGGCGCAGCGGCTGGACGTGACCGACGTGGACGCGGTGGTCCTGTCCGCCTGCGTGCAGCTGCCGTCGTTGGCGGCGGTGCCGCGGGTGGAGGCCCGACTCGGCCGTCCGGTGCTCACCGCGGCCACCGCCACCGTGCACCAGCTGCTCACCAGGCTGGGTGTCGAACCGTACGCCCAGCCGCCGGGCGGCCAGATCGTGCAGGGCGACGTCCACCGCCGCCTTCGCCGCCTCGTTG
>NZ_JBEZFV010000012.1:0-203162 GCF_040649655.1 Micromonospora sp. NPDC048905
CGTCGATCATGGAGTTGTGGTGGCGGGAAGGTGGAGGTTCGAGGCTTCTGTCCGGCACCACAACTCCATGATCGACCCAGTGGCGGACCTTGGTGCGCATAGCATCGCGGGAGGAGCTTTGGGGGTTGTGCACAGGGCCGATGGTTATCCACAGGGCGCTGGGTTGGGGTCGGGGGATGGCGACGTGTTGCTGCAGATTCATGCGGCATGGCAGAGCGTTTGTATCGATACTCGGAGTTACTCGCGGCCGGCCTCAGTCGGGAGCAGGTACGGGGGCTGGCTGAGCTGTCCCGCCTGCACCGGATGTCGCGAAGCATCTACGCGCCGTCGGCCGATCAGGCCGGACGCCTGCCAGCGATCTTCCGACGACTACCCGCCACCGCCGTCGTAGGCTTCCAAACGGGCGCGCAACTGCACGGCTTCGGCGACGCCCGCAGCCCCGACGTGCACGTGATCGTGCCGGCAGGGGAGAACGTCCCGCGCATTCGGGGCGTCATCACCCACGAGGCGGTTCTGCCGGTGCGCGACCCCGTACTGCTGGCCGGGGTGCCCTGTGCGCCCGCCTCCAGGTGCGCGGTGGACCTGGCCCGGTCGTTGCACCGGATGGACGCGATGCCGCTACTGGACCTTAGCCTTCGCGTAGGCGCCTGCCGGCCCGAGGAACTCCGGATCGAGGTCGATCGGCACGCTCGTCTGCGTGGAGTCTGTCAGGCGCGTGATCTCGTGCCGCGCGCCGATCCCCGGGCAGAGTGCCGGCAGGAGAGCCAACTCCGCCTAGTACTGATTGACGGCGGCCTGCCACCGCCGGAGCCGCAGATCTGGGTCTCGGACAGCAACGGGATCCCGCTCTACCGCCTCGACCTTGGTTACCGGCAACACCGCGTCGGTGTCGAGTACGACGGTTCGTCCCATCTGGACCGCGCCCGCCTCCGGCACGATCGCTCTCGAATGAACTGGCTCGCCGCCAATGGCTGGCGCATGCGCCACTTCACCGACCTGGACCTCTACCGTCGCCCCGCCCACATCATCAGAACCCTAATCCCCCTCCTCGCCCCCTAACCGAACCGCCAATCCGCTGCCCCGCCCGGCCCCGCCAGTCCCGCCCCGCCCCGCCCCGCCCCGGTCCGCGCTGCCCTCGGCCGGCCAGTCGATCATGGAGTTATGGGGTTTTCCAAAGGTGCAAAAGTAACCACAAGCCCCACCACAACTCCATGATCGACCCGGGCAGCGGGCAGTGACGCGGGCGGGGCAGGGGGTGGGGGTGGGTGGGTGGGTGGGTGGGGCTTGGGGTGACGGGGGTCACGGGTCTTGGTGGTGGCGTGGTTGTTGGGGACGGATGGTGTGGACGACGTGGAGGGGGACGAAACCGGCAAGGGCTGGCTTGCGATGGTTTGCCCGCTGGACGCTCGCGTGGAGGATGGCAGCGGCGGGTGCTTACAGAACCCTTAACCCGGGCCTGCGACGGTATGCCGGGGCAGGCCGAACTCGGGGGAGCGGAAACGTGCGGGTGCTGGTGGCGGACGACGAGCGGTTGTTGGCGGACACGGTGGCCGAAGGGCTGCGCCGCCTGTCGATGGCCGTCGACGTCTGCTACGACGGCGACGGTGCGCTGGAGCGCATCGGGGTGAACCGGTACGACGTCGCGGTGCTGGACCGGGACATGCCCGGGCACACCGGCGACGAGGTGTGCCGCAGCATCGCCGACTCACAGGTCGGCACCCGCGTGCTGCTGCTCACCGCGGCGGCCGGCATCCGGGACCGGGTGGAGGGGCTCGGGCTCGGTGCGGACGACTACCTGACCAAGCCGTTCGCCTTCGCCGAACTGGTGGCCCGGGTGCAGGCTCTTGGCCGACGGTCCACCCCGGCGCTGCCACCGGTGCTCAGCCAGGACGGCCTGACGCTGGATGTGGGCCGGCACGTGGCCACCCGCGACGGCCGGCCGCTCACCCTGAGCCCGAAGGAGTTCGCCGTGCTGCACGTGCTGCTGCGGGCCGAAGGTCAGGTGGTCAGCGCCGAGGAGTTGCTGGAGCAGGCCTGGGACGAGTTCGCCGACCCGTTCACGAACGCGGTACGGGTCACCGTGATGACTCTCCGGAAGAAGCTCGGCGATCCGACGATCATTCACACGGTTCCGAAGGCCGGCTACCGGATCGGCGGTACGGCGTGAGCTGGACGCCGCGACGTCGGGTGCTGCTCGTGGGCCTGCTGGCACTGCTGACGGGGCCGGTGCTCCCGACGATGGGCAAATGGCTGGCCGGGGTGACCTGGGACTGGGGGCAGCAGTTCTGCGACGTTCCCCTGCCCGGGCTCAGCACGGTGTGCGCCGAGGTCCGGCCGGGGGCGTTCGTGCTGCCCCTGGTGGCCGTACTGCTGGTGAGCGTTTCGGTCCTGGCGGCGCTCTGGTTCGGCGCGATGTGGTGCCTGCGCCCGGTCCGTGACCTGGCCGGGCCGATCGCGCACGTTGGCCCGCAGAACCTCGGTCACCGGATCCGCCCTCGGGGGCGCGACGAGCTGGCCCGGCTGTCCCGGGCGATCGACGAGATGATGGAACGCATCTCCGCGGGGTACGAGGGCCAGCGGCGGTTCGCGGCGAACGCCTCGCACGAGCTGCGTACCCCGCTGGCGGTGCAACGGACGCTCATCGAGGTCGGCATGGCCCAGGCGCTCTCCGGTGAGCAGTTGGAGCTGCTGACCGCCCAGCTGCTGGAGACCAACGAGCGCAACGAACGGCTGATCGAGGGTCTGCTGGCGCTCAGCGAGAGTGACCAGGGCCTGCGGTCGCGGATACCGCAGCGGCTCGACGCGATCGTCGAGGCGGTGCTCGCCGGCTACCAGGACCGTGCCCGGGAAGCTGCGGTCACCATCGACACCCATCTCGCGCCCCGGATCGTGGTGGGCGAACGGGTGCTGTTGGAACGCCTGGTCAGCAACCTGGTGGAGAACGGGATCAAGTACAACCGGCGGGGCGGCTCGCTGACCGTCGCGGTGAGCGGGGTGCCCGCGTTGTCCGTGGTCAACACCGGTCAGCCCGTGCCGGCCGAGGCGGTGGCCGGTCTCTTCGAGCCGTTCCGCCGGCTGACCCGGGACCGCACCGCGCAGGGCGGAGGCGCCGGTCTCGGCCTGGCCATCGCCCGCTCGATCACCCAGGCGCACGACGGGATCATCGCGGCCCGCCCCGCCGAGCGCGGCGGCCTACGGGTCGACGTCCAACTACCCAATGTGACCTAGCGCTCCACACCCTCGCTCCGGGTCCGCGTACGGCGGATCCGACCCGTGGTGCGCGCGAAAGGAGAAACCGATGTCACGCACCGTTGCCCAGACCTGGGTCGATGTGGAGGAGGCCGCCCGCTGGCTCGCCGGCCGCGTGGTCCGGACACCCGTGCTGCGGTCCCCGGTGATCGACAGTTTGGCCGGGGCGCGCGTCCTGCTCAAGGCGGAGAACCTCCAGGACGGCGGCTCGTACAAGATGCGTGGCGCGCTGCGGGCGGTGGGCCGGCTCGCCGCGGCCGGCCACCGAGGGGTGATCGCGCAGAGCACCGGCAACCACGCGGTGGCGGTGGCGTTGGCGGCCCGGCAGCACGGGATCGCGGCGACCGTGGTGCTGCCGGTCGACGCGGCACCGACGAAGGTCGACCGGGCCCGCGCGGCGGGGGCGCGCGTGGTGTTCGCCGGCACCGGCGTCGAGGAGCGGGTGGCGGTGGCCAACGGGCTCAGCGACGAGAGCGGTCACCCCGTCGTCGACGCGTACGACCACCCGGACGTCATCGCCGGGCAGGGTACCGCCAGCCTCGAACTGATCGAGGAGGCCGAGCGCGTCGGCACACCGCTGGACACGCTCGTCGTACCGGTGGGTGGTGGTGGCGGGGTCGCGGGCGCCTGCCTGGCCGCGGCCGGCAGGGGCATCGAGGTGTACGGCGTGGAACCGGTCGGCTGTGACTCGCTCGCCCGTAGCCTGGCGGCCGGTGAGCGTGTCCCGGTCGCGCCGGTGCCCACGATCGCGGACGGGCTGCGGCCGTCCTGTGTGGGTGAGTTGCCGTTCGCGATCGTGCGGAACGAGCTGCGCGGGGTCGTCCGGGTCGACGACGACGAGATCGGGGCGGCGTTCCGGCTGATCCTGACGGAGCTGAAGGTGCTCGCCGAGCCGTCCGGGGCGGCCGGTCTGGCCGGCGCGCTTCGGCTCACCTCCGAAGCTGGTCGGCAGCGGACCATCGGGGTGGTGCTGACCGGCGGGAACGTGGAGCCGGCGTTGGTGGCCCGGTTGCTGGTTCCGCCGCCCGCCGAGCTGCCGAGCAGGGAAGCGGTGGCGGCGTGAGCGCGCCGACGCGGATCGGAATCCTGTTCGGTGGACCGTCGGCGGAGCACGAGGTGTCCTGCGCGTCCGCGCTCGGGGTGGCTCGGGCGCTCGGCGGCGGCGGGTACCGCACGCTCGCCATCGGCATCACCCGCGGCGGCGGTTTCCGGCTGGTGCCCGACGCGCTGCTGGCGCAGTTGCGGGACCGGCCGGCCGGCGAGCGGGCCATCGACGACCGCCTCCAGGTGACCGGTCCGGCCGTCGAGTTGCGGGCCGGTCCGCGTCCGGGCGTCGTGCAGGTGTCCGCGGGCAACGCCCCCGGCGCGGTGCACGCCGAGCTGGACGTGGTCTTCCCGGTGCTGCACGGCCCGTTCGGCGAGGACGGTGTGGTGCAGGGGCTGTTGGAGTCCCTCAACGTGCCGTACGTCGGGTGCGGCATCCTCGCCTCGGCGGTGGGGATGAACAAGGTGGCGATGAAGCGGGCGCTGCGCGCCGAGGACATCCCCGTCACCCCGTACGTCGCGTTCGACGCGCACACCTACCGGGCGTCCGACGACCCGGAGAAGCTGGTCCTCGGGCTGCGTCGGCCGCTCTTCGTGAAACCGGCGAACATGGGTTCCTCGATCGGCATCTCCCGCGTCGGCGAGGGCGACGACCTGGCCGCCGCCGTGGAGGAGGCGCTGCGCCACGACCAGCTCGTCCTGGTCGAGCAGGGGGTCACCGGCCGGGAGTTGGAGTGTGCGGTGCTCGGTGGCTGGCGTCCGGAGGCGTCGGCGGTGGGCGAGGTGCGGGTGGCCGGCGGGTGGTTCGACTACCAGCAGAAGTACTTCGGCGACGCCGACCCGATGATCGTCCCCGCCGTGTTGCCGGACGAGGTGACCGCGCGGGTCCGCGAGCTGTCGCTGCGGGCGTTCGCCGCGATCGGCGGCTGGGGTCTGGCCCGGGTCGACTTCTTCTACGACGAGAGGAGCGGTGAGCTGTACGTCAACGAACTGAACACCATGCCCGGATTCACGGCGCACTCGATGTATCCGAAGGTGTGGGCGGCCGCCGGTGTCGGGTACCGGGAGGTGGTGGACCGACTCGTCGAGTTGGCCCGTACCCGGCACGCGGAACGGACCGCCAACACCGGGGGGAGCGTCCGATGATCCTGCTCTCCGATCCCCGCGTGGCCGCGGTGCCCAGCGCCGACGACGGTGACCCGTTCGTGGACCTGCGTGAGCTGCCCGAGTTGCGGCTCGACGGCCGCGCGGCCGACCCGGCCGGGGCGTACGCCCGGCTGCGCGCCGCGGTCGTGGACCGCCTGCTGGCCGCGCAGCGTGCCCTGCCGGCCGGGATGCGTCTGCTGGTGGTGGAGGGATACCGGCCGTACCGGGCGCAGTTGGCCATCTTCACCGGCTACCGGGACGAGCTGCGCCGACGGCACCCGGACTGGTCCCCGCAGCGGCTGCACCGGGAGACCACCAAGTTCGTCTCGCCGGTCGAGGTGGCCCCGCACAGCACCGGCGGGGCGGTGGACCTGACGCTCTGCACCGACGACGGTGTGGAACTCGACCTGGGTACGGCCATCGACGCGACCCCGGAGGACAGCGACGACGCCTGTTTCACCGACGCGCCCACGATTTCCGCCACGGCCCGACGGCACCGGCAGATCATGGTGGACGCTCTCGGCGGCGCGGGGATGGTGAACTACCCGACCGAGTGGTGGCACTGGTCGTACGGCGACCGCTACTGGGCGCTGATCACCGGGGCGCCGCGCACCCGGTACGGGCCGGTGGACCTGGCCGCCGCCCGATCGGTGCCCGTTCCGGCTGAACGGTAGGGCGCTCCCGTCCGTACCAGGGGAGGAAGGACACCACCGAGGACGGGAGTGACGTCGATGAGGGTGCAGCGCAGGCACGTGCTGGCAGCGACCGTGGCGGTGCTCGCCGCGGCGGGCGTGGCGGTGGGGACCAACTTCGGCTTCGCCGACACCGCCCCGGCACGGTCGACCGTCTGCTCCGGCTCGGTCACCTTCTCGGCGGAGGGCGGTGCGCCGGCGGCGACCAGCGACCGCTTCCCGGTGGGCACCCGACTGCGGGTCACCAACCTGGACAACAACCGGGCGGCCACCGTGACCGTGACCGGCCCGTCGGGCAGTTGTGTGCTGCTCAACGCGGCCGCCATGGAGCTGGTCCGGGAGCCGGGCAAGAACGTGATCCGCCGCAACGTGGTGGAGCGGTTGGACGGTGGGGCGCCGTCGGCCGGGCAGTCGACCGCCGGCACGATCCGCCCCGGTGCGGCATCTCCCGGGGCGTCGGGTGCGGCTCCCCGCTCGGCCTGCTCCGGGGCGATCACCTTCTTCGAGGAGGTGGCCGGGCCGGCGGCGACCAGCGGCCAGTTCCCGGTGGGCACCCGGTTGCGGGTGACGAACCTGGACAACAACCGGGCGACCACGGTGACGGTGACCGGCCCGTCGGGCAGTTGTGTGCTGCTCAACTCCGCCGCGATGGACCAGATCCGCGAGCCCGGCAAGAACCTGGTCCGCCGCAACACCGTCGAGGTGCTGCGCTGAGGCCGGCCCTCAGTCGGACTGCCAGGTGCCGTCGTCGCGGACCCGGGCGGGGGCGCGGCCGAGCAGCAGCGTGGTGAGCGCCGCGTCGATGGTGTCGCCGAGGAACCACTCGCCGGCCTGGTCGAGGGCGAAGACCCGGCCGCGCTCGTCCACCGCCAGGATGCTGTCCTGTTGCTCGGTGCCGATCGGAAAGAGTCGTACGCCGAGCACCGCCCCGAAGTCCGCGAGGGTGTCGGCGGTGTGCGCGACGGTGTGTGGGCGGATGTCGAACCGGGAGATCCACACCTGCTCGCCGCGACCGCGTCGGGCACCGACCAGGCTGGGGAACGCGGTCAGCGCCTCGACGGCGGCGGGGAAGACCGCGTGCTGGTGGGCCACCCCCCGCACCGCGGTGACGTCCCGCACGGCCGCGGCAGCCATGATCTGATCGCCGATGTGTGGTCGCCAGCCCGCCGCGACCAGCGCGTTGGCGACCTCCGCCGGGAAGCGGCCAGGGTCGGGGTCGGGTTCCGCCGGGGCACGCCAGGTCTCGGTGTACGCCCGTGCCGACTCCGGCAGGACGTTGGCGCGCACCAGGAACGTGATGCACGAATCGCAGGGCAGCTCGGCGGGGCCGCCAGCCGGGTCACCCGGCTCCCGGACCCGGAAGATCTCGAACCGGGCGTCCGCCAGCAGTGCCGCCGCCTCGGCCCGACCCATCGGCGCGATGCCCTCGGCGGCCCGGCGGTGGTCGTACTCGTGCAGGACGTCGGAGACCACGATCAGCTCGGCGTGGGCGTCGCCCCCGCGGACCAGGTCGCCCGGGGGCAACTGGTCGAGGTAGGTGCGGACCAGCGGGTGATGGTTGAGCGGGACGGCCGCCCTGGTGCCCTGGGCCGTCCAGATCCGGCCTTCGAGGGTCAGGTGCGCGGTGGTGTTCGGGGTGGCGATCCGATGGATCTCCCGGACCAGCAGACTCGACGGGTCGACGGTGCGGGGAGCGCTCGGCCCGGCCGGCTGGCTGCGTCGGTACAGATCCGCCACCACGTCGCTCGGCACCCGCGGCCAGGTGGTGACCTTGCCGGTCTGCTTGTCGATGACCGTCGTCGGCAGGTCCCCGGGGATCGTGCGCACCTCGGTGGGGACGACGGAGGTGATGACGAAGCCGAGGTCGAACTCGTCGACCGTCGCCGTGCACTCGTGGCCGAGGCGCTGCGAGTCGCGGCGGGCCCAGGTGGCCGCGAGCTGCTCGGCCTGCTGACGGTCGATCACACTCTGAAACTACCGGATTACACGAATCGATGGCGGCCGGTATGGTGCTGCTCTACCGACGGTGACGGGAGGGGCAGCGGTGAGCGAACACGCGGACCGGCACGCCAACCGCGAGCTACGGGCCAGATTCGACGACGTGTACGGGCAGTACCAGCAGCTCAGGTCCGGTTTGGACGACTTGCAGACGCGCCTCGCCGAGTTGCGGGTGACCCGGCGGTCTGCCGACGGCCAGGTGACCGCAACCGTGGGCGCCCAGGGTCAGTTGATTGAGGTCGAGGTGACGCCGGCCGTCTACCGCGAGCGGGACGCCGCGGCGCTCGGCCGGAAAATCACCGAAACGATCCGGGCCGCCGCGACCGCCGCCGCCGACGCCACCCGTGACCTCGTCGCCGAGGTTATGCCGGCCGGCTCCGGGTCGGCGGACTTCCTGCGCACCGGAGATTACGCCGCGCTGCTCGGCCGGGCCGACACCGTTCTCGGCCGGGGCGCGGGGCAGCCATGACCGACGGACAGCTCTGGCTCGACCCGTCCCGCGCCCGCAGCGGCGGTGCCGACCTGGCGCTCGCTGGTGAGGCGGTAGCGGCCCGACGAGCGGCGGAAGGCGGCGCGATCGAGGCCGCCAGCGGCGCCCGGCCGTGGGGTCGCGACGACATCGGCGCCGCCTTCGAGCGCAACTACCGCGGATTCGAGCAGACCGTGCTGCGGGCCTGGGCGGGCGTCGGGCACCGGCTCACCGAGTTGGGCGGCGACGTTGTCCGCGCCGTCGACGCGAGCGTGCAGACCGACGGGGGCAGCGCGGCCCGGTTCGGTCGGGCCGCCGACAGGCGCTGACGGCCGGCGACTGCGATGAGTGTGCTGCCGAGCCCGATTCCGCACCCGCTGGACCACGCACCCTGGGACGTGCCGGGCTGGATCTACGAAGCCCTGGACTGGGTGGTCGGCGTGCAGTGGCCGGAGGGCAACGAGCGGGCGGTCTGGGACGTCGCCGACCAGTGGTACGCGATCGCCGGCGTCCTCTCCGGCCCGTACACCGATGCCGCCACGGCCGCCGCCGACGTGCACGACGGGTACGGCCGTGTCGGGGCGGTCGACGCGGCGTTCGAGGCGGCCTGGCGGGCGATCGCCGAGGGTGCCGACGCCCCGCTGCCCGTGCTCCTCGCGGTCACCGCCGACCTGGGTCGGCTGGTCGAGGAGTGCGGCTGCGACATCGAGGGCGCCAAGCTGGAGGTCTGGATCGAGCTGGGCATCCTGGTCGTCGAGTTGCTCGCGGTCGCGGTCGCGGCGGTGCTCACCGCGGGTGCGGCAAGCCCGGCGGCCGGCGCGGCCATCACCGCGACCCGGCTGCTGGTGCAACAGATCTTCAAGCGGCTGATGGGCCAACTCGCCAGCAAATCCCTCAAACACGGGCTCAAGGAGGCCGGCGAGCGGGCGGCCAAGGAGGTCACCCGGGGTGGTGTGCGCGGTTTCGCCAGGCGGGCCGGCCGGGAGGGACTGGAGGAAGCCGCCGAGGAGGCCGGGGTCACCCTGGCCACCCAGGCGTACCAGAACTCGACCGGGCGGGCACACGGCCTGGACCTGACCGACCTCGGCGCGTCGGCGGTCGGTGGCCTCGCCGGCGGGGCGGTGGCGCCGCTGGCTGGGCTGGGCCGACACGCGACCGGGCGGGTGGCGCGGGTCGGGGAGCACCTGGGGCGGGAGATGACCGGCGAGGTGCTCGCCGACAGCGCTGCCAGCCTGGCCACCGGTCAGGGCCTGACCTCCCTGGAGGACGTGGCGCGCGCCGCCGCGTCCGGGGCCACCGGTTCGGCCACCGGGCAGACCGACCACGCGCTGCGCGCCCGGCTCGACGCGCAGGCCGACGCCCTCGCCGGGGCGTCGTTCACCGGCCCCTCCCTCCCTTCCGTGGCACCGGTCGCCGGCGATCCGTCCGCCTCGGGGACGTCCCGGCCGGCCGATGCTTGGGCGGGTACGGCCACGTCGGCAGCGGGTGTGGGATCGTCCACGGTGGCCGCGAGCGCGGCGGGTTCGAATGGCATGGTCTCGGCTCCGAGCATCCCGGCGCAGGCGACGCCCCTCGCCGCCACGTCGCCACCGGACCACGGGTTGCCGCCGCGCGTCGATTCGCCGGGCGTCTCCACGGCGCAGCCGACCGCCACCGCCGTGGACCTGCACGTGTCGACACCACCGTCGGTCAACGCGCTGTCCGACGTGGACACCCCGATGCCGTCGACGGAGGGGCCTCTCCTGAAGGAGGCCAGCGCCACACCCACGATCGCGGCCGATCCGACGCCGTCGTCGGCGGCCGCCGACCCAAGGCCGTCGCCGGTGGCAGCTCCCGGGCAACCGTTGGCCGTTGCTCCCGGAGTCTCGCCGATGGCGGCTCCCGGGATGCCGTCGCCGGTCGGTCCCGGGGTCTCGCCGGTGGCCGCTCCTGGGCTGTCGTCGGCAGTCGCTCCCGGGCTCTCGTCGGTGGCCGCACCCGTGGCCGGGGCCTTCGCGCCGACCAGCGGGCCGGCCAGCGGGCCGACCAGCGGGCCGACCAGCGGGCCGACCAGCGGGCCGACCAGCGGGGTCGCGCCGGGCCACGTCGGCAACCCGCCGCACGCCACCACCTACGGCCCGGTCGCCTGGTCACCATCGACCGCCACGCCGACGCCGACGACCACCGCCGGCCCGACAGCGCCGGTCACCGTCGCCAACCCGGAGGTGGGACGACTGCTCGCCCCGGCGCGGGAGCGGCGCGCGCCGGATCATCCGGCCCGGGGCAGGGCGTCCGTCCCCGCCGAGGTCGTGGCGTTCGGCGATCCGGTGACGCCCACGACCGACACCATCGACTGGTACGCCGCGCAGTGGGCCGCCGAGGCGGAAGCCGCCGAGCGGCGGCGCTACCACGGCCACCACCAAACGCAGCGGACCGGGTTCGAGCGCAATCGCCGGCAGGCCGAGGCCACCCGACTGCGCGCCCGGGCCGCCGAGCACGATCGCCGGGCCACCGAGTACGCCGCCTACGCCCGACAACTGCACCAGGCTGGTCACCGGCAGTGGGCCGACGGCTGGCAGTGGGCCGCGAACGACGAGACACAGGCGTACGCCCAGTGGCGTGACCTGGCGGACGCGGTGCTGGCCGGCACCACGGCGCCGCCGGTCGTGGACATCGGCGCCACCGCCTTCGAACACGCCAACCGGGACGTCGGCGCGCTCGCACTCGGCGCGGTGGAGACCTCCGGTCCGTCCCGGCTCACCGGCGACGACACACCCCCGCCGATCGACGACTCCCGGCCGTACGGGCAGCCGGGAGGACTGCGTCCACCGCTCGCCCTGCACCAGGTCGACGTCGAACGGCAGATGCCCCGCGAGTCGGACGGCACCGTCACCCGCACCGCCGATCCCCGCCGGGGCGGCTGGTTCCGGCTGTTGAACGACGGAGGTCCCAGGGCCGACGCCACCCGGGGCATCAACTGCCTGGACTGCACGCTGTCGATGTTCGAAACCTGGGTGCACGGCCGGCCGCGGGTGTCGGCCCCGCGTACCTTCGACGGCTACCTGGACGGGGACATCCGACGCCCGATCCGTGGTGAAGCAGGCGGCCCGGGCCGGGTCGAGGACGTGACCGGCGGGCGCTTCCAGCGGCTCCTCGCCCCGCCGTCCGGGCAGCGGACGTACGGCGAGCAGGCACGGCAGGCCGCCGACCGGAGCTACCGCAACCTGCACGACCAACTGTTGCTGGGCGGCCACGGCAGCTACGCGTTCCTGGTCACCGAGTGGCCGCACGGCGGTTCGCACGCGTGGGTGGCGCTCAACCAGAACGGCACGGTGCTCTACGTGGACCCGCAGAACGGCGTGGTCCGGGACCGGCCGTTGTACCCCGACGTGGTCGGCATCGACTCGCTGGTGCTGGGCGGCGACGGCCGGCCGATGCCGCTCAGCGGGCTGCCCCGCGGCCGGTTCAGTGAGCGGCCCGACCTGCCGAACCACCCGTCGGCGGACGGCGACGGCGGCCACGGCGACCCGTACATCAACCGGATGTATCTGCTGCTGGACGGTCCGGGCTCGGTGAGTGCGGGCGACGGCGAGCCCGCCGAGGACTCGTCCGGCGCTGTCCCGCGGCAGCCGCCGGCAGGTGACAGCCCGGCCCGGGTCGTCTCGATGGCCGCCAGTCTGGACGAGATCTTCACCGCCGGCGTGAGTCCGGCCGAGTTCGCGGAGGTGGTCGACCCGCCCAGCCTTCGTCGGCTGGTCCCGGAGTTGGACGACGCGTCGGCGCGGGATGTGGTGCGGCTGTTCGCCGACGGCCGGGTCCGCGACATGCTCGACAGCATTGGGCGGGAGCCGCCCGCGAACGAGCCAGGGCTGGCCGAGAGCCTGACCCGGCAGCTGGTGCGGCATCCAGATCTCGCACGTCTGATCCTGTCCACGCCCGAACTCGCGAACTCGCTGACCGCGCGCCCGTTGACCCTCTATCACCTGGCGGGTCATCAGCAGGCCATCGACGTCCTCGCCGAGGTGCTCGACGACGTCGCCCGGCAAGAGGCTGCCGGCCTGGAGGCATCGACGCCCCCGGGTGTACCTCGGCCAGAGCCGACTCCCCTCACCGCCGAGCAGCTGAGGATCAGTGCCAGCATTCAGGTGCGGCGGGGGCCGGTCGCGCAGGCGGGATTCGATGACCTCCGGCGCGGTGACGCCGCCTACCGTAGGCGCTACCTCGACGATCTCTACGCGTCTGCGGTCGTGGCGCAGGCCGATCTGAATGAGCTGGCGGTGTCCCTGGCGCAGGTGGATGGTCATCGTGTTGGAGAGCCTGGCTGGCGTCCTCAGCCCAAGGAGCGTGGCCGAGCCGAGGACAAGGTGAACAACAATCAGGGCGACGTGTCGAAATTGCTCGACCTTGCGGCCGCGAAGGTTGAGTTCCGCAACCTCGACGATCTCTACGCCGCGCTCGCCCGGATCAAAGGCCATCGAGATGTCGTCGTTGTGAGCTGTGAAGATCGGTTCGTGACGCCAATGAGTAGTGGCTACCGGGATGTGCAGATGGTGCTGCGGACGCGGAACGGCCACCTGGCCGAATTCCGCCTACACTTGGCCGCGCTTGACGCTGTCGCGAAGTGGGAGCATGTCCTTTATGAGGTGCGACGTGACATGGAGGCTCTTGCCGAGGCGAAGGGCCGACCTCTCACGCTGCGGGAGCGTGCAATCACCGACGGCGTTCGTCTTCGCGAACAACGGCTATTTTGGCAGGCTTTGCAGTCAACTTTCGAGGAGAAGTCTGGATGACCGAGATGCCTGGCCTGACGCTCCCCGCTTATTACCTCTACTACCAGTCGCCGGTGAAGATCGTCGAAACTCCTGATGGTGGCGCTCGGGTCTGGCGAGTTTCCATCGACTCTGGTGGATGGCACGAAAAGAATGACATCTTCGTCGAAATAACACTAGGTGTCGGTGGCGATATCTTCCGTCGTACCGCGGAGGATTTCGTGCAGGAGGTCGAGGCTTACCGGGCTCATTACCTCAAGGGTGACGGGCCGATCTTCGCGCTCTACGATGCGGTGCGGTCAATCGAAGATCTTGCAGACGCCGAGGCTCGTCATGAGACTCCACGTGAACAGGCCATCATTCGTGGTATTCGGCAGCGGACCTTTGTCATGTTCGAGGAGCAGCTTCGCGCGGCGGGCGATCCTGGCGCGGACCCCGAGATAGCGAGGGCGGAGGCCAGCGGCGGATAGGGCCTTGCCTGGCGGTGGGTTGCCGTTGTCGTCCGGAGCGGACGGCGTGGGTGGCGGCCGACCGGGTCGAATAGCATCGACGGATGGCGAGTTCCGACCCGCAGAGCAAGTGGCCCAACCTCTGGGCGTGGCCGGTGGGCATCCTGATCGGACTGGCGATCGGCATCCCCTCGTTCGGCTCGACCGGCGGCGTGGCCTTCGGTGTGGCCCTCGGCATTGCCTTCGCGATGGCCCTCGGCGCGGCGAAGGGGCGAACCGATGGCGACCCCGCGAAGGGTGGCCCGGACGGTGGTGCCGCCCGGGACGGTACCGAAGGTCGGCGGCGAGGGTGATCGACTCGGGTTCGGCGATGTCGGGCATTCGCCGCCGTGGGACAGCCCGACGTCAATGACGTCGAGTGGATCATGGCGAGCGGTGGCCTCGACGCCGAGGGACGCGGCGACGCCGGGCAGTGTTGCCGAGGCGGTGGCCGTACAGGAGGAGTTGCGGCCGCTTGTCGACCTGGTCGGGCCCGGGCCCAGCGCACCGGAGACGGTGGCCGGCCTGGATGTCGCGTACTCCCAGGGTGGTGACCTGCTGGCGGCGGCCGTGACGGTGCTGGATGCCCGGACGTTGGTCGTGGTGGACTCGGCGGTCTGTGTGGGGCGGCCGGCGTTCGATTACGTGCCTGGGCTGTTCGCCTTCCGTGAGTTGCCCGCGTTGCTCAGCGCATTGGACCGCCTGGCCACGATCCCGGATCTGCTGGTGTGCGATGGGCACGGGCTGGCGCATCCGCGTCGGTTCGGGCTCGCCTGCCACCTCGGCGTGGTCACCGGGTTGCCCGCGATCGGGGTGGGCAAGACGCCGCTGGTCGGGACGTGGGATCCGCCGGTCGCCGAGCGGGGTGCCTGGTCGCCGCTGCTAGACGGTGGTGACGTCGTCGGCCGGGTGCTCCGCACCCAGGACGGCGTGAAGCCGGTCTTCGTCAGCGTCGGACATCGAATGAGCCTGGAGAACGCGACCGCGCAGGTGCTCGCGTTGACCCCGCGGTTCCGGCTGCCGGAGACCACCCGCACGTCCGACCGACTCTGCCGCGACGCCCTCTCCCGGGCGGAGCACCCGCACTGACCCGACGTCCTGCCCGGAGTGAAACCACGTGTGAGCAGGTCGTCGGGCCGGGTCCGAAACCGTAACGCGGCACACGTCCGGGCCGCTCTGTGACCGGCGGGGTGGATGGGGCGGTAGTAGCCTGGCCCGCGGACCCCACCCGGGGAGACGGCGAGGTGATCATGACGGTGCGTCGACGCGCGGCACGGCTCGCGGCGGTCTGCGGTCTGGTGGGCGGCCTGGTGATGCTCGGCGCGTCGCCCGCGCTGGCCGAAGGCGACTCGGTCCGGGTGGGTGCGGCCAGCAGCTTCACCGCCGGTGGTTCCGCCCAGGGGGTGAACGTGGCGGTGCGCAAGCGCACCGACGGCTGCGTCCTGCTGCGTACCGGAGTGGTTCTCAACCTGGGGGGTCTCCAGCCGGACCAGGTGAAGGTCGAGGTCAACGCGGGCAGGCAGTGGCTCCCGGTGGCGGTGAGCGGCGGTGGCGGCAACGTGGGGACCGTGCAGACGACGCCGTTGAAGCCCACCCTGTGCAAGGGCAAGGGCATCACCGTGCGGTACCGGGTGACCTTCGATGCGGCTGTCCCGGGTGGCCGGCTCATCGTGATCGGCGTGGGCTTCAACGCGGCCGGTCTGGAGCTCGGCCGGGGCAGCGACACGGCGAAGGTGAACGGCGCGCGGGTCACCCCCTCGCCGACGCCGTCGAAGAAGGCGACGCCCACCCCGAGTCCGACCGACGTCGCGATTGTCGACGACGCGGTGACGCCGGCCGCGCTGGCCGGCACCTCTGGTGCGCCGGACACCTCGGCGGCCGCCGCGGCCTCGTCCGGCACCTCGCCGGTGATGATCTTCGGCATCGTCATGGTGGCGATCGGGTTGCTGCTCATCGTGCTGCTGTTCCGTCGCTCGCGCCAGGATCGCCGGCCGTCCGACGAGCCGACCGGCACGCTGCCGGGCAACCCCGGCGGCACCACCTACCGGGCCGGCGGTGGGTCGCCGGCCACGCCCGGTCGCCCTGGCCAGGTGTACGGCCAGCAGCCGCCGCCCGCCGGTCCGGGCGCCGCGCCACTCCCACGCCCGGGCGCCATGCCATTCCCGCGCCCGGCCGCGGGTCCGGGTGCGGTGCCGTCCCCGCCCCCGGCCGCCGGTGGCGTCTACGGTGCTCGGCCCGCAGCAGGTGCGCCCCCGGAGGCGACGCAGCCGATGCCGGGAGCGCCGGAAAACCGCCAACCGCCCGGGGATCCGCCCCCCGACGATGGCGGTCGCACGGTGATCATGCCCCGGCTCCCCGGCTGAGCGGGGCTCGACCCCGGCCCTCCGTTACGCTCAGGCTCGGTGTCTACCTGCGGCCAAGGAGTGGAACACGTGTCTGATCTGTCCCAGATTGTGAAGGCGTACGACGTCCGAGGGACGGTGCCGGACCAGTGGGACGAACGGGTCGCCGAGGCGCTGGGAGCCGCGTTCACGCAGCTGCTCAACGCCACCGAGGAGCCGGGTGACGCGGTGGTCGTCGGGTACGACATGCGCGCCACCTCGCCCGGACTGGCCGCCGCGTTCGCCGCCGGCGTACGGGCCGAGGGCCGCTCGGTGATCGAGATCGGGCTGGCCTCCACCGACCTGCTCTACTTCGCCTCCGGCTCGCTCGACCTGCCCGGCGCGATGTTCACCGCCAGCCACAACCCCGCCCAGTACAACGGCATCAAGATGTGCCGCTCCGGCGCGCGCCCGATCGGCCAGGAGAGTGGTCTGGCGGAGATCCGGGAGCGGGCCCAGGCGCTGCTGGACTCGGGCGAGGCCCGCCCCGCCGGTACGCCCACCCGGCCGGCCGAGCGGCGCGACCTGCTGCCCGACTATGCCGGCTACCTGCGCAAGCTGGTCGACCTCTCGGGCATCCGGCCGTTGAAGGTCGTCGTCGACGCCGGCAACGGGATGGGTGGCTTCACCGTCCCCACCGTGCTGGGCAACGCCGCTCTGTCGCCGCTGCCGCTGGAGATCGTTCCGCTCTACTTCGAGTTGGACGGCACCTTCCCCAACCACGAGGCCAACCCACTGGATCCGGCGAACCTGGTCGACCTCCAGCGCGCGGTGGTGGAGCACGGGGCCGACATCGGGTTGGCCTTCGACGGTGACGCCGACAGGTGCTTCGTGGTGGACGAGCGTGGCGAGCCGGTCTCGCCGTCGGCGATCACCGCCCTCGTCGCCGCACGGGAGTTGGCCAAGCACCCCGGCTCCACAGTGATCCACGGCCTGATCACCTCCAGCGCGGTCGCGGAGATCATCCGTGAGCACGGTGGGAAGCCCGTCGTCGCCCGGGTCGGGCACTCCTTCATCAAGGCGGAGATGGCCCGGACCAACGCTGTCTTTGGCGGCGAGCACTCCGCGCACTACTACTTCCGGGACTTCTGGTTCGCCGACACCGGGATGCTCGCGGCGATGCACACCCTGGCCGCGCTGGGCGAGCAGTCGCTGCCGCTGTCCGTGCTGGCCGGCGAGTACGAGCGCTACATCGCCTCCGGCGAGATCAACTCGACGGTGGCCGACCAGGCGGCGGCGGTGGCCGAGGTGCGGGCCGCGTACCCCGACGCGGTGACCGACGAGATGGACGGCCTCACTCTGCGGTTCCCCGACGGCGCGTGGTTCAACCTGCGCGCCTCCAACACCGAGCCGCTGCTGCGGCTCAACGTCGAGGCGCCTACCCGCGAGCGGATGGTCTCGCTCCGGGACGACGTGCTCGACCGCGTTCGCCGATAAGATCGCCTGCGCCGGTCGGCACCGCCGCCGGTCAAGCCGCACACCCGGTCGGTACCGCCGCCGGTCAAGCCGCACACGTGGAAGGAGCCGTGCCATGGCCCTGGATCCGCAGTTGCTCGAGATTCTCGCCTGTCCGGACACGCACCACGCCCCGCTCACCTACGACGCCGAGGCGCAGACGCTCACCTGCACGGAGTGTGGCCGGATCTTCGAGGTCCGCGACGACGTGCCGGTGCTGCTGCTCGACGAGGCGCGCGGCGGCCCGGGGCAGTCCTCATGATCGACGGTACGGCCGGGGTCAGCGGTCGTCGCGACGCCGACGAGGCCCTGCTCGACAACCCGGAGGCGCTGGCCGAGCACGACCCGGGCGGCATGCTCCGGCACACGGCGTCGGCCGGTGCGCAGGTTCGCGAGAGCGCGGCTCTGGCCGCCGAGGCGAACCTGGCGGTCCTCGCCGACGACGGGCGTCCCCGAGCCGTCGTCATCGCCGGTATCGGCACCGCGGGGCGTACCGGGGACGTGTTGGCCACTGTCGCCGGTCCGCGCTGCCCGGTCCCGATCATCGGGCACCGCAGCGCGGGCGTACCCGGCTGGGTGGGCGCGGCGGACGTGGTGATCGCGGTGAGCGCGTCCGGTCGTAGCCCGGAGGCGCTCGGCGCGGCCGAGGCGGCGCACCGGCGGGGTGCCCGGCTGGTCGCCGTGGGTGCCCCCGACTCGCAGTTGCAGTCGATCGCCGAGCAGGCCCGGGCGCCGTTCATTCCGGTGCCCCGGCGTGCCCCGGCCCGAGCCAGCCTCTGGGCGCTCACCATTCCGGTCCTGCTCGCGGCTCGTTCGCTCGGGCTCGTGAAGGTCAACGAGGCGGACCTGGCGGAGACCGCGGCCCGGCTCGACGCGGACGCCGACCGCTGCCGTTCCGCCGCGGAGTCCTTCGTCAACCCGGCGAAGTCGCTGGCCCTGGGCCTGGCCGGCTCGATCCCGATCGTCTGGGGTTCGTCCCCGCTGGCCACCGTGGCCGCCCGCCGGTTCGGCGACACCCTGTCGGCCAACGCCCGCTACCCGGTGGTCACCGGGGCGCTCGGCGAGGCCGGCCGGGGCCGGGTCGGGCTGCTCGACGGCGTCTTCGGCGGCCTGGCCGAGGGCGAGCGGGACATCTTCGCCGACCGGGCGGAGGACGACGGCGAGGGCACCCGGCTGCGGCTCGTGCTGCTGCGCGACGGCGGGCTCAACGCCGAGGACGACACCGACGAGCCGCTGGCCGTCGAGGAGCGCCGCGCGGACGCGGTGCAGACCCTCGCCGAGCGCCGTGGCGTGCGGTGCGACGTGGTGACGGCCGAGGGCGGCTCCGCCCTGGAGCGGCTGGCCTCGCTGATCGCGGTCCCGGATTTCGCCTCGATCTACCTCGCTCTGGCACACGGGCTGGACCCGATGGCCGTACCGGCCATCACCGAGATGAAGGAGCTGTCGAACCAGTGAACGAACGTAGGGGGCGGTGCGTCATGCGCGGACCGGTTGGCTTCGTGCGGCGAAGCGGAGCGGTGGCATGAGCGCGAACGGTGGGACGAAGGCGATTGTCGCCGCCCTGCTGGCCAACATCGGCATCGCCGTCACCAAGTTCGCAGCGTTCCTGCTGACCGGCTCGTCGTCGATGCTGGCCGAGTCGGTCCACTCGGTCGCCGACTCCGGCAACCAGGGCCTCCTGCTGCTCGGCGGCAAGCGGGCTAAGCGGGCGGCCACCCCGGAGCACCCGTTCGGGTACGGCCGGGAGCGCTACATCTACGCGTTCATCGTGTCCATCGTGCTGTTCAGCATCGGTGGCCTGTTCGCCCTCTACGAGGCCTACCACAAGTGGGCGCACCCACACGGCATCACCAAGTGGCACGCGGTGCCGGTGATCGTGCTGGTAGCGGCGATCATCATGGAGTCGTTCTCCTTCCGGACCGCCATCAAGGAGTCCAACCACGTCCGGGGCAACCAGTCCTGGGTGCGTTTCATCCGCCGCGCCAAGGCGCCGGAGTTGCCGGTGGTGCTCCTGGAGGACTTCGGCGCGCTCGTCGGTCTGGTGTTCGCGCTGTTCGGTGTCGGCCTGACGCTGATCACCGGCAACGGCCGGTGGGACGCCGCGGGCACCGCGATGATCGGCATCCTGCTTGTCGTCATCGCCGTGGTCCTGGCCATCGAGACGAAGAGCCTGCTGCTCGGTGAGGGCGCCGAGGCGTCCGACCTGGCCACCATCGAGCGGGCCGTCACCGACGGCCCCGAGGTGGAGCGGATCATCCACATGAAGACGCTCTACCTGGGCCCGGAAGAGCTGATGGTGGCCGCCAAGATCGCCGTTCCGGAGTGGGAGAGCGCCCACGACCTCGCGCGGGGCATCAACGCCGTGGAGGCGCGGATTCGCGCCGCGGTGCCGATCGCCCGGGTGATCTACCTGGAGCCGGACGTCTACAGTGCCGCCGCCGCCGAGGCCGGCACCGGCGCGGCGGCCGACACGGCCGTGCCGCAGGACGCCTCGGGCGAGGCGGCCGGGCGGCCCGGGGGCTGACCTGTGGAGCCACTCTACGGACCGATTCGCGACTACGCCTGGGGTTCCCGCTCGGCCCTCGCACTCCTGCAGGGTCGGGTGGTGCCCAGCACGGGGCCGGAGGCGGAGCTGTGGCTGGGCGCCCACCCGGGCGCTCCGGCCAGAGTGGACCGCGCCGGCCTGCGGGTGAGCCTCTGCGACCTGGTGCGGGACGAGCCGGGGCAGTGGCTCGGTCAGCGGGTCTCCGAGCGATTCGGCGGCCGGCTGCCGTTCCTGCTCAAGGTGCTCGCCGCCGATGCTCCGCTGAGTCTGCAGGCCCACCCGGACGCCGAACAGGCGCGGGCGGGCTACGCGGCCGAGGCCGGGCGTCCCGAGGGACAGCGCAACTATTCCGACCCGCACCACAAGCCGGAGTTGCTCGTCGCACTCACGCCGTTCGAAGCGCTGTGCGGTTTTCGGGATCCGGTGGAGTCGGCCGAGGCGCTCGCCGCGTTCGGTGTGCCGGAGTTGGCGCCGGTGGTCGCCGCGTTGCGGGCCGGGCCGCCGGGGTTGCGCACGGCGGTGCGGACGCTGCTCGGCTGGCCGGTCGCCGAGCGTCCCGAGCTGCTGGCCTCGGTGACGGCAGCGCCGGTCGACGGCCCGGACGCGGAGTTGGCCCGCCGGCTGGCCACGGCGTACCCGGCGGATCCGGGCGTGCTGGTGGCGTTGCTGCTGCACCACCTGCGGCTGGTGCCGGGGGAGGCGATCTGGATGCCCGCCGGCAACCTGCACGCCTACCTGAGTGGCTGTGGCGTGGAGATCATGGCGGCCAGCGACAACGTGCTCCGGGGTGGGCTGACCCCGAAGCGGGTGGACGTCGACGAGTTGCTGCGGGTGCTTCGCTTCGAGGTGCTCGACGAGCCGGTGCGAGCTGCGCTGCCGGTGGGTCCGGGTGTCGAGTGTTGGCCGGTGCCGGTGGATGATTTCGCGCTGCACCGGGTGCGGGTGGGCGCGGCGGTGCCCTTGGTCACACTGCCGTTGCCCGGCCCCCGGGTGGTGCTCTGCGCCGGTGGCGCGGTCACCGTGGACGACGGCGCCGGTGCGGTGACGCTGGCGTCCGGCGAGGCGGCGATCGGCACCGCGGCCGGCGAGCCGCTGCGGATCAGCGGTGACGGCGAGGCGTACGTGGCGACCTCCGGATTGCGCTGACCCGTCCGCGCCAACGACGACACAAGTCCGACTTTTCCGGAATAGCTTGACGGCAAGTTGCCTGAGTGTGACTCTATGAGTACGCAGCGTTATCGCGACGACGGTCCGAGAACGTGCGGGGAACCAAACCGGGGGGATGCACGGGGCGGGCGGGACGTGGGCGGGAAAGTCCGCTCATCACCGACCGCCCCGTGCGCTGTCCGTGGACCGTGCCGGACAGGTGGTGACGGCGCGCGTAAGGTGAAGGGTCGGCGTAGACATCGTTCGACAGGAGCTTTCATGACCAGCACCCTCCCGGCGTCCCCCAGCGGTACGCCGTCCGAGGCCCGGCCAAGCACCCTCGCCGAAGGCGACTTCAAGGTGGCGGATCTGTCGCTCGCCGAGTTCGGGCGTAAGGAGATCCAGCTCGCCGAGCACGAGATGCCCGGCCTGATGGCGATTCGCCGTGAGTTCGCCGAGGCGCAGCCGCTCGCCGGCGCGCGGATAACCGGCTCGCTGCACATGACCATCCAGACCGCCGTCCTGATCGAGACGCTGGTCGCCCTCGGCGCGCAGGTGCGCTGGGCTTCCTGCAACATCTTCTCCACCCAGGACCACGCCGCCGCGGCGATCGTCGTCGGCCCGAACGGCACCGCCGACGCCCCCGCCGGCGTCCCGGTGTACGCGTGGAAGGGCGAGACCCTCCCGGAATACTGGTGGTGCACCGAGCAGGTGCTCGCCTGGCCGGACGGGCAGGGCCCCAACATGATCCTCGACGACGGTGGCGACGCCACCCTGCTCGTGCACAAGGGCACCGAGTTCGAGAAGGCCGGGGCGGTCCCGCCGGTCGAGTCCGCCGACTCCGAGGAGTACGCGGTCATCCTGGAGTTGCTGCACCGCTCGCTCGGTGAGGACGGCCAGCGCTGGACCCGGATCTCCGCCGGCATCAAGGGCGTGACCGAGGAGACCACCACCGGCGTGCACCGGCTCTACGAGATGCACCGTGCGGGCACCCTGCTCTTCCCGGCCATCAACGTCAACGACTCGGTGACCAAGAGCAAGTTCGACAACAAGTACGGTTGCCGGCACTCGCTGATCGACGGCATCAACCGGGCCACCGACGTGCTGATCGGCGGCAAGATGGCCGTCGTCATGGGCTACGGCGACGTGGGCAAGGGGTGCGCCGAGTCGTTGCGCGGCCAGGGCGCCCGGGTCGTGGTGACCGAGGTCGACCCGATCTGCGCGTTGCAGGCCGCGATGGACGGCTACCAGGTCGCCACCCTGGACGACGTGGTCGAGCAGGCGGACATCTTCATCACCGCCACCGGTTGCTTCGACGTCATCACCAACGAGCACATGGCCCGGATGAAGCACCAGGCCATCGTCGGCAACATCGGCCACTTCGACAACGAGATCGACATGGCCGGTCTGGCCAAGCGTTCCGACGTGGAGCGGATCAACATCAAGCCGCAGGTCGACCTGTGGCGGTTCGCCGACGGGCACGCCATCATCGTGCTCTCCGAGGGTCGCCTGCTGAACCTGGGCAACGCGACCGGGCACCCGAGCTTCGTGATGTCGAACTCGTTCGCCAACCAGACGATCGCCCAGATCGAGCTGTTCACCAAGACCGAGGAATACCCGATCGGCGTCTACGTGCTGCCCAAGCACCTGGACGAGAAGGTGGCCCGGCTGCACCTGGGCGCGCTCGGCGCCAAGCTGAGCACGCTGACCAAGGAGCAGGCCGCGTACCTGGGTGTCTCGACCGAGGGTCCGTTCAAGCCGGATCACTACCGCTACTGATCAACGCACGTCCGGACCGGGTCGGCTGTTCGCAGCCGGCCCGGTTCGTCGTCTTCCGCCCGGAGTCGGCGGGGTCAGCCCGAACGGGAGTCGCGGCGGGTGGGGCGGAACCACGTCCACACGCACCAGGCCAGCCAGGCGAGGGACACGACTGTGGCCAGCGCCCGCAGGCGCAACGCGCTGAGCAGCAGGACCACGGCCAGCACCGCCAGCCACGGCAGGAATCCCTTCACGGCGGGCATCCTGCCACAGTCGAAGGGCGGTGTCCGTCGCCGACCGGCCTGGCCTGCGGCGCAGGGGTCGAGTGAGCTTGTCGTGTACGACTTGACGAGGCTCCTGGGCAGGGAGCAAGGTATGCCTGCCCTAAGTTGGTTGAGGCGTACCTGATGAACTCGGAGCCCGGATGTTCGCCACCTACCTGATCGGCCTGCGGGAGGGTCTGGAAGCCACCCTGGTGGTCAGCATCCTGGTCGCCTTCCTGGTGAAGTCGCAGCGCCGGGACCGGCTGCCGCAGGTCTGGGCGGGCGTCGGCCTGGCCGTGGCGCTGTCGGTGCTCTTCGGCTGGCTGATCGAGTACACGTCGACCTCGCTGTTCTCGCGCTACGAGGACCGGGAGCTGTTCGAGGCGATCACCTCGGTCGCCGCCGTGGTCTTCGTCACCTGGATGATCTTCTGGATGCGCCGGGCGGCCCGGACCATCGCCGGCGAGTTGCGGGGAAAGCTGACCGAGGCGCTCGCCGTCGGCTCGTTCGCGGTCGCCGGCATGGCCTTCCTCGCGGTGATCCGGGAGGGTATGGAAACCGCGCTGATCTTCTACTCGGCCGCCCAGGGCGCGGCCGGTGACAGCGGGCCGCTGCTCGCGTTGATCGGCGGCATCGTCACCGCCGTGGTGCTCGGCGCGCTGCTCTCCGCCAGCGCCCTGCGGATCAACCTCACCAGGTTCTTCACCTGGACCGGCGCGCTGCTGATCCTGGTGGCCGCCGGCATCCTCAAGTACGGCGTCCACGACTTCCAGGAGGCTGGCGTCCTGCCCGGCCTGAACGACCTGGCCTTCGACATCACCGGGGCGCTCGACCCGACCACCTGGTACGCGGCCCTGCTCGCCGGCATGTTCAACGTGACGCCCGCGCCCACCGTGCTGGAGACGATCGCCTGGATCGGGTACGCCGTGCCGGTCCTTTTGCTCTTCCTGCGACCGGCCCGCCGCAAGCCGGCACCCGCCGCGACCACCACAGTCACCGAGCGCGGAGCCGACACCGGCACCGAGGCCGAGGCCGAGGCGGCAGCCACGCCGCAGCGTGCCTGACCCCCACGAGGAGAGACAGCTCAGATGCGTACCACCCGATTTTTCGCGCTGGCCGCCGTCGGCGCGCTGGCGACGGCCGGTCTGGCCGCCTGCTCCGACTCCGACAAGGGTGACCCGGCCGCGTCCGGCGGACCGATCGTGGTCAAGGCCAACGACACCGCCTGTGAGGTCGGCACCACCGACCTGGGCGCCGGCACCGCCACCTTCAAGATCACCAACTCCGGCGCGAAGGTGACCGAGTTCTACGTGTACGCCGACGGCGACCGCGTCATGGGCGAGGTGGAGAACATCGCCCCGGGGCTGAGCCGTGAGCTGCACGTGGAGTTGCCGGCCGGCACCTACCAGACGGCCTGCAAGCCCGGGATGAGCGGCAAGGGCATCCGGGGTGCGCTCAAGGTCAGCGGGTCGGCGCAGCCGCTCACCGCCGACGCCGCGTTGGCCGGCGCGGCCGAGAACTACCAACGCTACGTCAAGAGCCAGACCGACGCGCTGCTGGACAAGACCGAGGAGTTCGTCAGCGCGGTCAAGGCTGGCGACGTGGCGAAGTCCAAGACGCTCTACCCGGTCGCCCGCACCTACTGGGAGCGGATCGAGCCGGTGGCCGAGATCTTCGGCGACCTCGACCCCAAGATCGATGGCCGCGAGGAGGTCATCGAGGAGGGGATGGAGTTCACCGGCTTCCACCGGATCGAGAAGGACCTCTGGCAGTCGGGTGACATCAGCAAGGACGGCCCGATCGCCGACCGCCTGCTGGCGGACGTCAAGGAGATCGTGACCAAGGCCAACGCGGAGAAGCTCTCCCCGCTCCAACTCGCCAACGGTGCCAAGGAACTGCTCGACGAGGTGGCCAGCGGCAAGATCACCGGCGAGGAGGACCGCTACTCGCACACCGACCTGTGGGACTTCGCCGCCAACCTCGAAGGTTCCAAGGCCGCCGTCTCCGCCCTCCGCCCGGCCCTGCAGCAGCGCTCGCCGGAGCTGGTCACGCAGTTGGACACCGAGTTCACGAACGTCGAGGCGCTGCTCGGCAAGCACCGCGACGGCGACGGGTGGAAGCTGCACACCGCACTGAGCAAGGCCGAGCTCAAGGATCTCTCCGACGGGATCAACGCGCTCGCCGAGCCGATCAGCAAGGTCGCCGCAGCCGTCGCGAAGTGACCTTTCGGCAGAAGGAGTCGAGTCGATGAGTGGGAGCAGATTGACCCGGCGCCGGGCGATCACCCTGGCCGGCGCCGGGGTGGCCGGGGTCGCCGGAGTGGCGGCCGGCGCGGGGGCGCTGCTGAACGGCGCCCACGGTCCGGCCGCGGCGAGCGACCACCCGGCCGGGGCGGTGCCGTTCCACGGTGAGCACCAGGCCGGCATCGTCACCCCGGCCCAGGACCGGCTGCACTTCGTCGCCTTCGACGTGATCACGAAGGATCGCGCCCGGCTGGTCGAGCTGCTCGAGGAGTGGACGGCCGCCGCCGCCCGGATGACCGCGGGACGGGACGCCGGCATCCTCGGCGCGGTCGGCGGGATGCCGGAGGCCCCACCGGACGACACCGGCGAGGCGCTCGGTCTGCCCCCGTCGCAGCTCACCCTCACGATCGGCTTCGGACCGACGTTGTTCCGCGACGCCGACGGGCGGGACCGCTTCGGCATCGCCGACCGGCGGCCCGCCGCCCTGGCCGAGCTGCCGAAGTTCCCCGGCGACGCCCTACAAGCGCAGCTCTCTGGCGGTGACCTCTGCGTGCAGGCGTGCGCCAACGATCCGCAGGTCGCCGTACACGCGATCCGCAACCTGGCCCGGCTCGGCATGGGTGTGGTGAGCGTCCGCTGGTCGCAGCTCGGCTTCGGGCGTACCTCCTCGACCTCCCGTGACCAGGCCACCGCGCGCAACCTGTTCGGGTTCAAGGACGGTACGGCCAACCTCAAGGCCGAGGACACCGAGCTGCTGCGCGACCAGTTGTGGGTGCAGCCGGGTGACGGGCCGGACTGGATGACGGGCGGCTCGTACCTGGTGACCCGCAAGATCCGGATGCTGGTGGAGACCTGGGACCGGACCTCCCTGGCCGAGCAGGAGGAGATCGTCGGCCGGACCAAGGGCAGTGGCGCCCCCCTCGGCCGGACCGACGAGTTCGACGAGCCGGACTTCACCGCGCGCGGCGCGGACGGCAAGCCGGTGATCGCCGAGCACGCGCACGTGACGCTGGCCCACCCGAGCCGCAACAACGGCGCCCAACTGCTGCGCCGGGGCTACAACTTCGTCGACGGCTCGGACGGCCTCGGCCGGCTCGACGCGGGCCTCTTCTTCATCGCCTACCAGCGCGACCCGCGCCGCCAGTTCGTGCCGATCCAGACCCAGTTGGCGCGGCACGACGTGCTGAACGAGTACCTGCGGCACGTCTCCAGCGGCGTGTTCGCCTGCCCGCCCGGGGTACGCGACGGCGGCGACCACTGGGGGCGCGCGCTCTTCGGCTGACCCGGGGTCAGGTTGGCGACAGCCGGCCCCGGCCGCGGCTGCGGTGGCGCCGGGTGCCGTCGAAGGGGGATCATGGTGGCAGCCTGGGCCGGAGTCCTCATCCTGTGCCGGGCACCGCAGCCCGTGGCGCCGCCGCCGGGGGTCGCGACGAGCGCTTCTGTGGCGGCACCCTGCGTTACCGGCGGACGCCGGTCCCACCGAACCGAACGAGGATGCAATATTAATCCCATGAGAGCCCGCGTACTGGTGGTCGACGACGACCCCGCGCTCGCCGAGATGCTCGGCATCGTGTTGCGCAGCGAAGGCTTCCAGCCCTCGTTCGTGGCGGACGGCGAGCGGGCGTTGGCCGCCTTTCGTGACAGCCGTCCCGATATCGTGCTGCTCGACCTGATGCTGCCTGGTATGAGCGGTATCGACGTCGCCCGGTCGATTCGGGCGGAGTCCGGCGTGCCCATCGTCATGCTGACCGCCAAGAGCGACACCGTGGACGTCGTGCTCGGCCTGGAGTCCGGTGCCGACGACTACGTGGTCAAGCCGTTCAAGCCCAAGGAGCTGGTCGCCCGGATGCGGGCCCGCCTGCGCCGAGGCGAGGACGTGGCCCCCGAGATGCTGACCATCGGGCCACCCGACAACCAGATCACCATCGACGTGCCCGCGCACACCGTCAGCCGCAACGACGAGGAGGTGAAGCTGACTCCGCTGGAGTTCGACCTGCTGGTCGCGCTCGCCCGCAAGCCGCGTCAGGTCTTCACCCGCGAGGTGCTGCTGGAGCAGGTCTGGGGCTACCGGCACGCGGCCGACACCCGCCTGGTCAACGTGCATGTCCAGCGACTGCGCGCCAAGATCGAGCCGGACCCGGAGCGACCGGAAATCATCCTCACCGTGCGGGGCGTGGGATACAAGGCGGGGACCGGATAGCCTGGTCGCACTGTGTCGACCTCGCCGCCCCCACACTCCCCGAGCACGGCTGCCCGCCGGCCCAGCGCCGGTGGGGAGATCTGGCGCGCGGTGAGCGGCCGGGTCGCCCGGGTGGTGGGCCGCGTGCACCAGACCTGGCGGCGCTCCCTGCAGGTCCGGGTCGTGACCATCACGCTTGTCGCGTCCAGCCTGCTGGTCGGCGGTTTCGCGTTCGTGATCGCTGACAAGATCACCACGATCCTCCTCGACAACGCCCGCAGCGACGTCCGACAGCGGGTGATCAGCGGTGCCAGCTACGCGGCCAAGCAGGTCTCCCTCTACGGCCAGTCGCAGGAGGCGCAGCTCCAGGAGACCATCGACGGGACGGTCAACTACCTGGCCGGCGGCGACCCCCAGCAGACGAGCGGGGTGGTGGTGGCGATCACGGCCGACGGCTACCAGAACGACATCCAGACCCGCACCTCGCCATCGGTGAACGTCCAGTCGCTGATCAGCCCGGAGCTGCGGGCCACGATCGCGGACGGCAAGGTGGCCAGCCAGATCCGCACCGGGCGGCTCACCGGCGAGTCCACCAAATACCTGGTCTACGGCTCGCCGGTGCCCACCCGCTTCGGCCAGATCGAGCTCTACTACCTGGTGCCGTTGACCCGGCAGGACGTCACCGCCGCCGACGCCCGAGCCACCGTCGTCGCCACCGGGGTCGCCCTGGTGATCCTGCTCGGGCTGCTCGCGGCGCTCGTCACCCGGTTGGTCGTCAACCCGGTCCGGGTCGCCGCACGGACCGCCCAGCGACTCTCCGCCGGCCTGCTCGACCAACGCATGGTGGTCAACGGGGAGGACGACCTGGCCCTGCTCGCCGCCTCCTTCAACCAGATGGCCACCAACCTGCAACGGCAGATCCTGCGCCTGGAGGAGATGTCCCGACTACAGCGTCGGTTCACCTCCGACGTCTCACACGAGCTGCGTACCCCGCTGACCACCGTACGGATGGCCGCTGACCTGATCTTCGCCGAGCGCGACGAGTTCGACCCGGCGGTGGCGCGCAGCGCCGAACTGCTCCAGGCCGAGTTGGACCGCTTCGAGGAACTGCTCACCGATCTGCTGGAGATCAGCCGCTTCGACGCGGGTTTCGCCATGCTGGACTCCGAGCCGACCGATCTGGTGCCGGTGGTGCACCGGGTGGTCGACCGGCTGGGCGGCCTGGCCGAGCGGGTGGGCGTACCCATCGAACTCGACCTGCCGGGCACTCCGGTGATCGCCGAGGTCGACCCGCGCCGGGTCGAGCGGGTGCTGCGCAACCTGGTCGGCAACGCCGTCGAGCACGGCGAGGCCCGACCGGTGCTGATTACCCTCGGCGCGGACGAGACCGCCGTGGCGATCACCGTCCGCGACCGTGGCGTGGGGCTCAAGGCGGGCGAGGAGAAGTTGGTGTTCAACCGGTTCTGGCGAGCCGACCCGTCCCGGGCACGGCAGACCGGAGGCACCGGGCTGGGCCTGTCGATCAGCCTGGAGGACGCCCGGCTGCACGGCGGCTGGCTGGAGGCCTGGGGTGCACCCGGGCAGGGCGCGCAGTTCCGGCTCACGCTGCCGGCCCGCGCGGGAGACCGGCTGACCACCTCGCCGCTGCGCCTGGTGCCGGCGGACGCCGCGCTGCCGTTCGGCGGTCCCCGCGACGGTGGCCCGCTGGCCATCGGGCCCGGCACCGGCGGGGCACTGGCGATCGACCCGGCGCCGACCGGGGACGGACAGCGGGCGGAGGTGCGCTCATGAGACGGCCGACCCTGGTCGCGGCGCTCGGCGTGGTGGTACTGCTGGGCGGTGGCTGCGGCATCCCGGCGGCGTCCGACGTGCGGGTGGACGGCAAGGGCGGGACCGCGACGGAGGCCGGCGCGGTCAACGGTCCCGGCAACGAGCCGCCGACGCGAACGGCCAGCGGCAGCGTCAACGAGGCGTTCGTCCGCAACTTCCTGTCCGCCGCCGCCGGAGAGCCGGATCGGGCGTACGAGCGGGTCAAGGCGTTCATCGCCCCGGAGCACAAGTCCCGCCTGCAGGAGAAGAAGGGCAGCGAGGTCGCGCTGAACGTGGTGCGGCTGCGTGAGGCGGTCTACACCCTCAACAGCGACTCGACCACCACGGTGAAGATCACCGTGCAGCAGATCGGCGTCCTGCGGGCCAACGGCATCCTGGCGCCGCCGGTGGCGACCGAGACGGAGTACGAGTTCGGGATCCGCAGCGCGGCGTTGAACGGCGCCGTGAACGACGAGCGGGCCGGGTTGTACATTTTCGACCCGCCGAACGTGCTGCTGCTCAGCGACGCCGCCCTCCGTCGCTACTACCAGGACGAGTCGATCTACTTCTGGAGTTCGGACCGCACGCGCCTCGTGCCCGACCAGCGCTACCGGCCGCTCGCGGTGCCGGATGGGCGCCGGGTCAACGAGGTGGTGAAGTGGCTGGTCGGTGGTCCCTCCGACTGGTTGCGCCCGGGTGTCGTCGGGCTGCCCGATCGCACCGAGCTGATCAACAACGCCACCGGCGGCAACGGTCGCTGGGAGATCAACCTGGACATGTCCGGCGACGACCAGAATGGGATCGACCAGTTGATCACGCAGATCGCCTGGTCGTTGGGGGACCTGCCGGGTGAGCTGGAGCTGAAGATCCGCAACAACTCGCTGCCCGTACAGGACCTGAGCGAGCGACGGAACTCCGATCAGCTCTACCCGATCGCCGAGAGCCCGCAGCGGTTCGGCCTGTACGAGGGCGCCATCCACCCGCTCGACTTCGGCAGCGAACTCAGCGGAACCGTGCCGCTGGCGCCCGAGGCCAACCGCAACATCGTCTCCGCCGACCTGGCCATGGCCAAGGACCAGCGGATCCTCGCCGCGTTGGTGGTCACCGGCAGCAGCGACGGCCGACGCCGCCTCGCGGTGGGTGCGGGTGCCGCGCCGGTCTCCGTCCCCTTCCGCAGCACGTCCGAATACTCCTCGATGAGCCGTCCGGTCTGGTTGCGGTCCGTCGACGCACGCCCCGGCCGCGGCCTGGTCGTCGCCGACGGGCAGCTCTACCGGTTCGACGAGTCGGCGCGGATGTACCAGGTGCCCCTCAACCTGCCCGCCGACGTCAGCGCGGTGGCTGCCGCGCTGGACGGCCAGCGGGTCGCGCTGATCGCCGGTGGCCGGCTCTACGTCGCCGCGGTGAACCTGGACGGCGGGGGCGTCTCCATCGGCCCACCCCGGCAGCTGGCCACCTCGCTGACCGCCCTCACCGCTGTCGACTGGGGCAGCGAGGACCAACTGGTGGTGGCGGGGTCCGTCGGTCAGCCGGCGATCTACGAGATCAGCGTCGACGGCGCGCTGGAGACGCCGCTGCGGACCGACCTCGGTGCCAAGGTCAACCACCTGACGGCGTACCCGACCAACCGCATCGTCCGGGTGCCCAGCGGGGCCTACATGTACGAGGCGAACGGGGTGGCCTACCGCAGCAGCCCCTTCGAACGGATCGAGCCCGGCCGCGTACGCGACATCGCCCCGGTCCCGGCAGGTGTCCGCCCGAGCAACCCGTCGGCACCGTTCTTCCTCTACTGACCGGGTGACGTGGTGACCGGGCTCTGGGCGGACCTCGCCGACCTGGTGTTGCCCACCACCTGCGCGGGTTGTCGGGAGCGCCGGCCCGGCCTGCGGCACGGGGTCTGTCCGGACTGCGTGGCAGCCCTGGGCGCGCTGCGCCCACGGTCGGTCCGTCCGAGGCCCGCGCCGCCGGGCCTGCCGTCCTGCGTCGCCCTCGGCCCCTACGCCGGTCCGCTGCGCGAGGCTCTGCTGGCGTACAAGGACCACGGCCGGCACGGTCTGGCCCGGCCGCTCGGCGCACTGCTCGCCGAGGTTGTCGCGGCGGCGGTCGGCGTGGCTCGTCCCGTGGCGCTGGTCCCGGTCCCGGACACGGCGGTGGCAGCCCGGTCCCGGTACGGGGACCACCTGGACCGGTTGGCCCGGCACTGCGCGGCCCGGCTCAACCAGGGCGGTTGGACGGCGCGGGTGCACCGTCCGCTGCGGGCGCTGCCCCGGCCCGACTCGGTGGGCCTGGACAGCGCCGGGCGCGCGGCGGCGGCCGAGGCCGCGTTCCGGCCGCGCGCCACCGCGAGTGGGGCGCGTGCCGCGGGCGCGCCGGTCGTGGTGCTGCTGGACGACATCGTCACCACAGGCGTGACCCTGGCCGCTGCGGCCCGGGTGCTGAGCGCGACCGGATGGGTGCCGAGTGTCGCCGCGGTGCTCGCCGCGACCCAGAAAAGACACTTCTCGTAACCGACTGTGTTTCCGTTTCACTCGTTGGTGTATCAGCTGCGAAAATCCTGGGAGTCTCGGCAACTTGGGGTGACTGCCGGGCCAACAGGAGTTAGCGTTTCGCTGTCGGGGGTAGGAGGTCGTTCCACCACCCTCGGCGGTGAGAGGAGGCGTAGCCGTACCAGCCGGTCGACGCCAGCGGGTCCCCCCACGGCGCGCGACCGGGTTGCCGGATCGAAGACCGTCCGAACAAGGGAGGTCACGTGGACATCGTGGTCAAGGGCCGAAACGTCGAAGTGCCGGACCATTACCGGGTACACGTAGCCGAGAAACTCGCAAAGATCGAACGCTACGACCACAAACTGATTCGCGTCGATGTCGAGTTGTTTCACGAGCGCAATCCGCGCCAGGCCGAACACTGCCAGCGGGTGGAGATCACCTGCGTTTCCAAGGGTCCGGTGATGCGGGCCGAGGCCTGCACGAACGACTTCTACAGCGCACTCGACGCGGCCATCGCGAAGCTCGACACCCGACTGCGTCGTGCGGCCGACCGCCGTCGCGTACACCGGGGGCGGCACGCACCGATCTCCGTCGCCGAGGCCACCGCGGGCCTGCCGGTCGCCGACCTGGGGACCAGCACGCTGAGCGCGTCGCTCGACGGTGCCCGCGCCGGCACCGCCGTCGCGGAGCGGGTCGAGGAGGAGCACGACGACCAGCCGTGGCACATCGCCCGGGAGAAGGTGCACCCGGCGGAGCCGATGACGATCGACGACGCGCTGTTCGAGATGGAACTTGTCGGCCACGACTTCTACCTGTTCCAGGACAAGGAGTCCGGCCGCCCGAGCGTCGTCTACCGCCGCCACGCCTACGACTACGGCATCATCTCCCTCGCCACCTGACCACCAGCCGATCCGCGGTCACGGGGTTGTGCTGGGGGAGCCCAGCGCAACCCCGTGACCCCCGGCGACGTCAGCGCCGCTCCGCCGGCAGCAGCGCGAAGGTCAAATCGTCCAGGCGGGTGCCCGCCAACCCGGGCAGCCGGCCACGCTGCAGTGCCTCGCGCCGGAACCCGACCCGCTCCAACACGCGGTGCGACGCGGTGTTGTCCGGCACCGTGCCAGCGGTCAGCCGCGCGATACCAGCCGGCCCGAACGCCCAGTCCGCCAGCAGCCGGACCGTCCGGGTCGCGTACCCCCGGCCGCGCCAGCCGGGCAGCAACGCGTAGCCGACCGACGCCTCGCCGGCCGCCACGTCGGTGTACGACAGCCCGCAACTGCCCACCGGCTCCCCGCCGGCCACGTCCGTGATCAACAGTCGGGCGATGTCCCCGGTCAGCCACCCGCTCTCCGCGAGACGACACCGTCGCTCGATCGCCTCCCGCGTCGGCGGCACGGGCGGCGCCTGGTTCGCCACCACCTCGGGTCGACTGTGCAGTCGGTACATCAGCTCGGCGTCGTCCGGCGCGAGCCGGCGCAGGCTCACCACCTGGTCGGTGAGCACCCCGCCGGGCAGGTCGGGCAGCAGCCGGGCGACGGGTCCGGGCGGGTCGTCGGCGAGGCGTACCCAGGCCAGCAGGTCGTGTCGACCCCCCTCGCGGCCCGAACCGGCCGACCGGCGCGAACCCTCGTAGCGGAAACCGGCGGCCAGCGCGGCCCGCTGGCTCGGGCCGTTCTCCGGGTCGGTGAGCAACTCCAGTCGAACCGTTCCGGTGGCGAACGCGTGCTCGCTGAGCGCGCGACTGGCCGCGACGGCCAGCCCGCGTCCACGCGCCGCCGGCCGCAGCCAGTAGCCGATCTCGGCCTGGCCCCGCGCGGGCACCGGGTTGCTCAGCCCCACCGCGCCGAGCAGCCGGTCGGTGGCCGGGTCCGCGACGGCGTACGCCGCGCCGCCGCCGGTCCAGACCGCCGGGGCGCCGACGTCGATCCACCACCGGGCATCGGTCCGGCTGTACGGCGTGGGCAGGTTCGAGACGAAACGTTGGGTCAGCGGGTCCGCGCAGCCGTCGACCACGTCGGCGGCGTCCTCGGCCCGAAGGGGGCGCAGCCGCACGCCGTGCGCCTCGACGACCTGCCGCAGGGCCATCAGACCAGGTCCCTGGCGAGCAGCGCGCCCACCCACGCGTCGACCCGTTCGCCCCGGTGCTGCACCCCGCCCCGGGCGGTCCCCTCGAAGGTGAAGCCCGCCTTCTCCGCCACCCGCCGGGAGGCGGTGTTGCCCACGTTCGCCTTCCACTCGATGCGGGCCAGGCCCAGCGTGGCGCAGCCCCAGGCGCTGAGCGCGACGAGCGCGGCCGGCATGTACCCCCGGCCACGCGCCGCCGGCGCGGTCATGAAGCCGACGTCGGCCAGCAGGGCGTCGGTGGGGGAGAGCCGTAGGGCGATCGTGCCGGCGTACGTGTCGTCCGGGTCGGCGACCACGAAGCAGGCGGCCTGGCCCCGAGCCCAGGTGTCCTGGCCGTAGGCCTGGAACCCCTGCGCGTCGGCCCGCTCGTACGGGTCCGGCACGGTCGTCCAGCGGATGGACTCCGGGTCCCGGCAGGTCTCCACCACGGCATCCAGGTCCTGCTCCTCCATCGGCCGCAGACGCAGCTCACCGGCCCCGACGGTGGCGAACAGGGTGGGCTGCGGGCGGCCGAAGACCGCGGCGCGCCGGGCGGCGAGGGTGCCGGGACCGGCCGGCCCGGTCGCCCCGGGCTCGGGGACCTCGCCGGGCAGCAGCGAGCCGATCCAGCCGTCCGCGTCGGACCGCGTCGGCGGGTTGGCCAGCCGCAGCCGGCCGTCGATCCGGAAACCGGCCCGGAGGGCCACCAGCCGGGAGGCGTGGTTGCCCACCTCGGCGTGCCAGATCAGCCGGCGCAGCCCGAGGGTGTCGAAGGACCAGCGGGCCACGGCCCGGGTGGCCCGGACCATCACGCCCCGGCCGCGTGCCCAGGGGGCGGTCCAGAAACCCACCTCGCCGGTGCCGTCCCGCTCGATGGAGACCAACCCGCACGAGCCGAGAAGTTCACCTGTCGCCGGGTCGCAGACCGCGAACGGCGCCTTGGTCCCCCCCGCCCAGGCCGTCTCGCTCATCTCGGTGACGAAGCTGAGGGCGTGTTCGGGCCGATATGGGCGTGGCACAGTGGTCCAGTACTGAATGTCCGGATCCTGGCACGCCCGGTATACCGCGTCGGCGTCGGTGCCACGCCAGGGCCGCAGCAGCACGCCGTCCTCGATGATCTCCACGGGCTCCACCCGTGCATCGTGCCGCACCGTTCGCCGACGGCGTAACCGGATAACGTTCGAGGGGTGCGCAGGACGCGAATTATGTCGGGTTCGGCGGAGTCGACCACCGCCACCAGTGACCATCGCGCCGATGGAGCGCCTACGATGGTTCGAGACTGTCTAGGGGAGCGTTGATCCGTGTCGATTCTGGAAAAGGTCCTTAACGCGGGCGAGGGCCGCATGGTGCGCCGGCTC
This sequence comes from Micromonospora sp. NPDC048905, assembly GCF_040649655.1. Classification (NCBI taxonomy): domain Bacteria; kingdom Bacillati; phylum Actinomycetota; class Actinomycetes; order Micromonosporales; family Micromonosporaceae; genus Micromonospora; species Micromonospora sp. NPDC048905. Next base: position 35,558 of record NZ_JBEZFV010000012.1, read on the forward strand.
AAGGCCATCGCCGCCGCCGTCACCTCGATCGAGGACGACTACGTCAACCTCACCGACGAGGAGCTGGCCGGCATGACCGACCAGTTCCGGGAGCGGCTGGCCGACGGGGAGACCCTCGACGACCTGCTGCCGGAGGCGTTCGCGGTGGCCCGCGAGGCGGCCGCCCGGGTGCTCGGCCAGCGTCCGTACGACGTCCAGGTGATGGGCGGCGCGGCGCTGCACTTCGGCAACATCGCCGAGATGAAGACCGGTGAGGGCAAGACGCTGACCTCGGTCATGGCCGTCTACCTCAACGCGCTGTCCGGCAAGGGCGTGCACGTGATCACGGTCAACGACTACCTCGCCCAGCGTGACGCGGCGTGGATGGGTCGGGTGCACGAGTTCCTCGGGCTGACCGTCGGCGTGGTGCTGCCCAACCGGCCGGCCACCGAGCACAAGGCCGCCTACGAGTGCGACATCACCTATGGCACCAACAACGAGTTCGGCTTCGACTACCTGCGCGACAACATGGCCTGGTCGAAGGACGAGCTGGTGCAGCGCGGCCACAACTTCGCCGTGGTCGACGAGGTCGACTCCATCCTGATCGACGAGGCCCGCACCCCGCTGATCATCTCCGGCCCGGCCGAGCACTCGGCCCGCTGGTACGGCGAGTTCGCCGGGGTCGTGGCCCGGCTCCAGCCCGGCACCGACGGCGAGGGCGACTACGAGGTCGACCACTCCAAGCGCACCATCGCGGTGACCGAGCGGGGTGTCGCCAAGGTCGAGGACCGGCTCGGCATCGACAACCTCTACGAGTCGGTGAACACGCCGCTGGTCGGCTACCTCAACAACGCCATCAAGGCCAAGGAGCTCTACAAGCGCGACAAGGACTACATCGTCAGCGACGGTGAGGTCCTGATCGTCGACGAGTTCACCGGTCGCATCCTGCACGGCCGCCGCTACAACGAGGGCATGCACCAGGCGATCGAGGCCAAGGAGGGGGTGGAGATCAAGCAGGAGAACCAGACTCTTGCCACCATCACCCTGCAGAACTACTTCCGCCTCTACGAGAAGCTGTCCGGGATGACCGGTACGGCGCAGACCGAGGCGAGCGAGTTCAACAAGGTCTACAAGGTCGGCGTCGTGACGATCCCGACCCACCGCCCGATGGTTCGCGAGGACCGGCCGGACGTCATCTACAAGACGGAGAAGGCCAAGTTCAACGCGGTCATCGAGGACATCGCCGAGCGGCACCAACTCGGCCAGCCGGTGCTTGTCGGCACCGTCTCGGTGGAAAACTCCGAGATCCTCTCCCAGTTGCTGCGCCGACGGGGCATCCCGCACAACGTGCTGAACGCCAAGTTCCACGCCCGGGAGGCCGAGATCGTCGCCCAGGCCGGGCGTAAGGGCGCGGTCACCGTGGCCACCAACATGGCCGGCCGCGGCACCGACATCCTGCTCGGCGGCAACCCCGAGTTCCTCGCCGCGAACGAGCTGCGCCAGCGCGGCCTCGACCCGCTGGAAAACGAGGAAGAGTACGCCAAGGCGATGGAGGAGGTCCTTCCCACGTGGAAGCAGGCCTGCGACGTCGAGGCGGAGGAGGTCTCCGCCGCCGGTGGCCTCTACGTGCTGGGCACCGAGCGGCACGAGTCCCGGCGGATCGACAACCAGCTGCGCGGTCGCGCCGGCCGGCAGGGTGACCCGGGCGAGTCCCGTTTCTACCTGTCCCTGCAGGACGAGCTGATGCGGCGGTTCCGGGCCGGGGCGGTCGAGGCGGTGATGGAGCGCTTCAACATCCCGGAGGACGTGCCCATCGAGTCGAAGATGGTCACCCGGCAGATCAAGAGCGCCCAGGCTCAGATCGAGGGCCAGAACGCCGAGATCCGCAAGAACGTGCTGAAGTACGACGAGGTGCTCAACAAGCAGCGCCAGGTCGTCTACGCCGAGCGTCTTCGGGTGCTCAACGGTGAGGACCTCTCCGACCAGGTCCGCAACATGATCGACGACACCGTCGAGGCGTACGTGCGGGGGGCCACCTCCGATGGCTACGGCGAGGACTGGGACCTCGAACAGCTCTGGTCCAGCCTGAAGCAGCTCTACCCGGTCGGCGTGACGATCGAGGAGTTGGAGGAGGACGCCGGCGGCTCGCGGGCCGGTATGGACGCCGACTTCCTGGTCGCCCGCCTCAAGGAGGACGCCAACGCCGCGTACGACAGGCGCGAGGAGGAGGTCGGCACCGAGGGTGTGCGTCAGCTCGAGCGGATGGTGCTGCTCCAGGTCATCGACCGGAAGTGGCGCGAGCACCTCTACGAGATGGACTACCTCCAGGAGGGCATCAACCTCCGGGCGTACGCCCAGCGCGACCCGGTGGTGGAATACCAGCGCGAGGGCTTCGACATGTTCGCCACGATGATGGACGGCATCAAGGAAGAGACGGTCGGCTTCCTCTACAACATCGACGTCCAGGTGACCGAACCGGAGCCGGACGCGGGCTCGGAAGAGGTCGCGCTGCTGGACAAGCCGGTGGAGATCCGAGCCAAGGGCCTCAACCAGGCACCGCGGCGGCAGGGCCTGCAATACTCGGCTCCCACCATCGACGGTGAGGCCAGCCCTGGCGCTCCCGTCATCGAGCAGGCCGAGCAGCAGGCTCCGGCGCTCGGTGTGGGCCGCCCCGCCCCGGGCGCTCCGGCGGCACCGGGCCGGACCGCTCCGTCCGCCCCGCAACGTCCGGCGGCCGGTCTGCGCGGCCCGGCGGTTCCGTCGGCCGCCTCCCGCCGGCCGTCAGCCAACCAGGCGGAGGCGAGCAACGGCCCGTCCCGCAACGCGCCGTGCCCGTGTGGCTCGGGCCGCAAGTACAAGCGCTGCCACGGCGCCCCCAACGGCGGCAACTGACCAACAGCACCTGACGAACGGGTCCCGGCCAGACAGGCCGGGACCCGTTCGTCGTCTCCCGCGTGACATGCCGCCCAGCGCCGTCACCCGATGATCATCTCGACCTCATGGAAACCGGGGCATCAGCGGCCATCTGATGCCCCGACTTCCCAAAACCCGAGTCGATCAGCCAGGGCAGGCCATCTGGGTCCGCACTTGAAGTCGCGCAGAGCCTGGGGTCGCGCTTGGCTGAGGTCGCGCGGGGTAGGTCGCGTTCGGCTGAGGTCGCGCGGCGTGGATCGCCTTGGAGGCCGCGCTCGGCTGGGGCGCCGCAGGGTCGACGAGGCCACCTCGTTCGAAGGCACGGGTGCGGTGCCCTTGGGCGCGTCGCTTGCGGTCAGAGGACGTGCAGGGCGGTGCAGAGCCAGCGGCCCCGACGGTGCTCCAGGCGGAGTGCCATGGCCCAGCTCCGACCGCCCGCGCCGGTGAGGACGGCCGCCGCCTCGACCGCGGCGTCCCGTGGCTCGCAGACCCGCATGCGCAGCAACCGGACCAGGGGTCGACCGGCCCGACGGCGAGGTGCCTCGGCCCGCCCGGACGCGCAGGTCGACCCGGTCAGTAGCTGACCTGCTCGGGCCAGCTCGGTCAGCAGGTCGGTCGCTTGGGCCGGGTCGAGCAGTGCCCGCACCTGGGCCGGGGACCGGTAGCCGTTGATCACCTCCAGGCAGGTGCCGACGAAGCGATGCGCGGCTCGGGTGGCTTCCGGGGCGGTCGCCGGTGGTAGCGGCGTCACCGGGTGGGTGGTGGACCGGCTCGGCACCGGGCGGAGGGCACTCCGGCGCTCCGGTGGTCGGACCGGGTCTGGCCGGGTCGAGGCGAACAGGTCCAGGGCGAGCTGGCCGTGGACGGGTGCCGGCCAGTACGACCCGTCGGCCTCGTCGGCGTACGGCGGGTCGATGGGCGGGACGGGGCGCAGCCGCACGGGCGGTCGGGAAGGGCCGGGTCGCGTCTCGCTCATCATGGACCCCTTCGATCTTGCGTTTGCCTTCGTTTGCCTCCGACAGCCCCAATTCTCGGCGACAAAGTGGTCTCCGTCAATGGTCCGGCGACCATCCCGTCCCTCGTCGGCATGATCCACTCGGTGGTGCCGAAGGCGCGGTATCCGCGCGGACTGGACACCCCACATTCCAGAAAACGGAGTGGATCAAGCGTCCTGCGGTGGGGAGAGTTGAGCACTGGGGTCGCGGGGGAGGGGATTACTCCGGATCGCGGTCAACCAGCGGGTTGCTCTGCACCCACTCGGCGGTCTCGGAATACTTGCGGGCTATGTACTCCTCCAGACGAGCGCGCTCGACGCGCCACTGGCCCCGTCCACCGATCTTGATCGCCGGCAGTTCACCGCTGCGCACCATGTGGTAGACCTGCGAGTCCGACACGTTCAGTTCGGTGGCGACGTCGGAGAGCAACAGGAACCTTGGCTCCACACGAACTCCCGGGGTTGATGTCGTTTGGTTCAGTTTGCCATCGACCGCCCAGCCCGCCCAGCACCTGACCAGCCTGCCGGAAGTCGACCGCGCGGGACACACCGCGCGGAAACTTCCGCCGGCCGGAGTCGGGGTGTATGACGGTCACGGCGTGCGGCATGATCTGCGCCCGTGCCGGTGGACGCCGGTGCAGGACGAAGCGGGGGAGACGACCGGTGACCGATGACCGAGTCCGGGTGTACGTGCCGGCGACCGTACCGATGGTGGCCCGCCTGCGCGCGGAAGGGCTGGCCGCCGACCAGGCGCATGCGGTGACCCCGGCGCTGCGCGAGTGGTACGCCGAGGGCGACGAGGAGGAGTTGGAGTACGTCGCGTTCACCCGGGCCGCCCAGGATGCGCTGCACCTGCTCCGGGCCGACCCGTCCGCTCCCCGCCGCCGCGTCGTCGTGTCGGTCGACCTGCCGGCGAGCGCGCTCGGACGGGGCGACGGTGAGTTGGGGTCCAGCACGGTGACGTTGGCCGAGGCCGTGCCGGTGGCTGCCGTCGCGGCCCTGCACGTCGACGGTACGGACGCGGTCGAGGATGTCGCCGCAGCGGCCGAGGTGGTGGCCGAGGCGGCGGCCGGCGATCCCGACGCCCAGTTCACCGTCGATGGCGCGGAGGACCACGAGCTGGAGTGGTACGACGTGACGGAGCTGGACCTGCTGCTACACGCGGCGAGCTGAGCCGGCCAACGGAAGGTCGCGCAACATCCTTGTTGTAGTGGCATCCCCCTGGACCCGACACCACTACAACAAGGATCGAGCACGATCTTGGGCGAGACCGCGAGGCGACGCCCTGCCGGGCGAGTGTCAGCGGGCCGGGTCCGCCTTGGCCGGGTCCGCCTCGAACGCCTCGGCCGGAGCGTCGAACGCCTTAGCCGGAGCGTCGAACGCCTCGGCCGGGTCCGGCTCGTCGTCCTCCGGGTCGACCTGGCTCGCGACGGCGGCCGGGCTGCCGGCCGGGTCGTCGTCGTCGTCGGTCTGGGCCGGGCCGAGCGTGCGGCCGAACGCGATAAGCGCGGTCAGCGCCCCCACGAAGAGCACCCAGATCCCGTTGTCCACCCGCGAGGTGCCCAGCGAGGTCTGCGCCACCGCGTCCGCCTCGCTGAGCGCGCTGGCCAGGTCGAGCAGCGACCGGCCACCGACCCGGATGATCACCTCGGCGAGCAGCAGGAGCAACCCCGGCCCGGCACCGGCGAGCAGGTACGCCGGCCAGCGCAGCGCCCGAGCGGCAGGGTCGCGGCGGACCGCCCGGCGTCGCGCCCAGGTCAGGTAACCGAAGGCGAGCAGACCGGCGAGCAACCCCGCGACCAGCGACTCGGTGCGGGACACCCACTTGGCCGCGTCGACCACCGACTGCTGGCTGTCGCCGGCCCCGAAGAGGTCGAACAGCGGGTCCCGGGCCTGGCTGAACGCGACCACGAAGACAAGCGTGCCCAGCGCGGCGGTCACGATCGCACCGACCGCCGGGGCGGTCCGCGCGGCGGCCACCGCGCCACCGATGATCGCCGCGGCCGCCGTGGTGCCGGCGATCACGTTCGTCGTCGAGGTGTCGAAGTAGGTGAGGTTGATGGCGACCGCGGCCGCCAGCCCGACAAGCATTCCGCCGCCGATCGCCCCGGCGAAGCGCAGGGTGGCCCAGTCGCCGTACCGGCGGGCCAGCAGGTTGCCGCCGGCCAGCGCGACGGCCGCCCCGCCGACCAGCGCGGCCGAGATCACGCCGGGTAGGGCGAACGCGGAGAGACTGATCGCGGTCACCCCGGCCGCCGCCGAGGTGATGGCCTCCCGGGTGGACCAGAGCATGGCGGCCAGCCAACCGAGCGCCAGCAGTGCGAGCACCGCCGCGCCGGGCGCGGGCAGCGGCCGGCTGCTCGGGCTTGCCGCGTCGGCCGCAGGCTCGTGCGACTCCGCGGCCGGGACGCGGCCGGGCTGCTTGGTCATCGTCTCCCCTTCGAGGCGGCAGGTCACCGACCATTCAGGGTACGCGGCTCGGCTGGGCGCTCCGCCGCCGCGGACGACCGCGACACCTGCGGCCCACCGGTCCTGCCGAGACGCAGCACCCCCAGCGCGGCCGGGCGCGGAGGGTGCGGTGGCGCACGGAACGCGGGCCGGATTGCCGGATCGAACCCGGTCGGTAAGGAGAGCAGGGGTGGGTCGGTCCTTGGTCGAGGGCGATGGCGGAGGCAGGGTGCGCAGGCCTTCGTGGGAGAATTACGGGAGGTCCCGCCGCTGCTCGGCCCTCCCTTGCGGCGACCGGTGTCCGGCCGCCCGGTCGGTGCCCGCGGGTCCGGTTTCGCCACTGCTGTCGAGATCGCCAGGAGCCTTGATGGATGCCGTGTTCTCCGTTCCCGAGCCGCGCAACGAGCCGGTTCGCAACTACGAGCCGGGCAGCCCCGACCGGGACCGGCTCCAGCGGCGGCTGACCGAGCTCGCCGCCGAGCGCATCGACCTGCCGATGACCATCGGCGGCGAGCAGCGGATGGCCGGCGGTGATTCGATCGACGTGGTGCAGCCGCACCGGCACGCGCACGTGCTGGGCGTGACCGGGCACGCCACCCACGACGACGCGCGCTCCGCGATCAAGGCGGCCAAGGATGCCGCTCCGATGTGGCGGGCGCTGCCCTTCGAGGAGCGGGCGGCGATCTTCCTGCGCGCCGCCGAGCTGCTCGCCGGCCCGTGGCGCGACACCCTCAACGCCGCCACCATGCTCGGCCAGTCGAAGACCGCGATTCAGGCGGAGATCGACTCGGCGTGCGAGTTCATCGACTTCCTCCGGTTCAACGTGCACTTCGCCCGGCGTCTGCTGGAGGAGCAGCCGGCGTCCTCCCCCGGCGTCTGGAACCGCTTCGACCACCGCCCGTTGGAGGGCTTCGTCTACGCGGTCACCCCGTTCAACTTCACCGCCATCGCCGGCAACCTGCCGTCGGCGCCGGCCTTGCTGGGCAACACGGTGATCTGGAAGCCGGGTCCGACCCAGCAGTTCGCCGCGCACTTCACCATGCGGCTGTTCGAGGCCGCCGGCCTCCCGCCCGGTGTGATCAACATGGTCACCGGCCGGGGCGAGGAGGTCTCCGACGTGGTGCTCGCCGACCCGGACCTGGCCGGCATCCACTTCACCGGCTCGACGAAGGTCTTCCAGCAGTTGTGGCGGACCGTCGGCGACAACATCGCCCGTTACCGGGGCTACCCGCGCCTCGTCGGCGAGACCGGCGGCAAGGACTTCGTGGTCGCGCACACCAGCGCCGACGTGGACGCCCTGCACACCGCGCTGATCCGCGGCGCGTACGAGTACCAGGGTCAGAAGTGCTCGGCGGCCTCGCGGGCGTACGTGCCGCGCTCGATCTGGGAGGGTGGGCTGCGGGACCGGCTGGCCGCCACCGCCGACTCGCTGACCTACGGCGACGTGGCCGACTTCGGCAACTTCGGTGGCGCGGTGATCGACGACAAGGCGTTCGCCCGGCACACCGCCGCGTTGGAGCTGATCGCCGGTGACGACTCCTGCCGCGTGCTGGCCGGTGGCACCGCCGACGACTCGGTCGGCTACTTCGTCCGGCCGACGCTCTTCGAGTGCGGCGACGCCGCCCACGAGACCTTCACCACCGAGTACTTCGGGCCGATCCTGGGCGTGCACGTGTTCGACGACGCCCGCTTCGACGACGTGGTGGCGCAGGCCGAGTCGATCGCCCCGTACGCGCTGACCGGCTCGGTGTTCGCCACCGACCGCCGGGTGGTCGACGCGGTCGCCGAGCGCATGCGGTACGCGGCCGGCAACTTCTACATCAACGACAAGCCGACCGGCGCGGTGGTCGGGCAGCAGCCCTTCGGCGGCGCGCGGGCCAGCGGCACCAACGACAAGGCGGGCTCCTGGCTCAACCTGGTCCGCTGGGTGTCGCCGCGGACGATCAAGGAGACCTTCGTGCCGCCGACCGACCACACCTACCCCCACATGGGCTGACCTGCGGCGACGACCCGCCGGGGGCACGCGGTGCCGCCGGCGGGTCGGCCGAGGGTCGTGATCCATCGACGGTCCTCAACGGACAGTCTGCCGCCGACAGTGCACTTAGGAAGTCCTGTTGGGTGGCAAACCGGCAAATCCTGGACGCCGGGTGCGCAAAGTGGCAGCGTAGGGGGCATGGCGGATTCCGGAGTCAACCCTACGGCGGCGGCCCTGCTCGGCCTCCTCCACGAGGGCCCGATGACAGGCGGTCAGTTGATGGCCGCCGCTGAGCGCCGTCTGGCGCCGTACTGGTCGATGACACGCAGTCAGGTCTACCGCGAGTTGCCGGTGCTGGCCGAGCGCGGTTTCGTGCGGCTCGGGAAGCCGGGGCCGCGGATGAGCCAGCCGTACGCGCTCACCGCCAGCGGAAAACGGACATTTTCCCGCTGGCTGGCCGAGAACCCGGGGCGGGACACCATCCGCAACCCGATCGCGCTGCGGATGGCCTTCGGCAACCTGCACTCCGCCAGCCAGCTCAAGGGCCTGTACGCCTCGGCCAACGAATACCACACCGAGGCCCTCGCCCAGGTCCGGGAGCAGGTGAAGAACGCCAAACGGGATGGCGAGACGTACGACGCCAGCGCGCTGGAGTTCGCCGTCGCCTATCACCGGGCGGCCCTGTCCTGGTTGAAGTCCGCGCCGGTCGGGTGATCCGCGGCGGGTTCGCCCGAAGGGTAGGAGCTGCTCAGCGCGGGGTGGCGGAGTGCCGCTTTCGCGCCGGACCGCGGGGCTCGCAAGCTCAATCGTCGTCCGCGCAGTACGCTTACCTGTCGTGACCGCTGCCGATTACGCCGAACAGCTCAAGGAACTCGACGCGACCCTGCGAAACATCGAGGCCGTCCTCAACCTCGACCGACTCCACGAGGACAAGGCCCGCCTCGAGCAGGAGGCTTCCGCCCCCGACCTGTGGGACGACCAGGCCAAGGCTCAGCAGGTGACCTCGCAGCTGTCGTACGTCAACGGCGAGATCAGCAAGCTGGGCAGCCTCCGGTCCAGCCTCGACGACGCCCAGGTTCTGCTGGAGCTGGCCGAGGCCGAGGTCGACCCGGGCGTGCTGCTCGAGGTCGAGTCGGAGATCACCGGGCTGACCAAGGCCATCCAGGAGATGGAGGTCCGCACCCTGCTCTCCGGCGAGTACGACTCCCGGGAGGCGCTGATCGCCATCCGCGCGGGCGCCGGTGGCGTGGACGCCGCCGACTTCGCCGAGATGCTGCTGCGGATGTACCTGCGCTGGGCGGAGCGGCACGGCTACCCGACCGAGGTCTACGAGACCTCCTACGCCGAGGAGGCGGGTCTGAAGTCGGCCACCTTCGCGGTCAAGGTGCCCTACGCGTACGGCACGCTCAGCGTCGAGTCGGGCACCCACCGGTTGGTCCGGATCAGCCCGTTCGACAACCAGGGCCGCCGGCAGACCAGCTTCGCGGGCGTCGAGGTCCTGCCGGTCACCGAGCAGACCGACCACATCGACATCCCGGAGAACGAGGTACGCGTCGACGTCTACCGCTCCTCCGGCCCCGGTGGGCAGAGCGTCAACACCACCGACTCGGCGGTCCGGTTGACCCACATCCCGACCGGCATCGTGGTCACGTGTCAGAACGAGAAGTCCCAGTTGCAGAACAAGGCCTCCGCGCTGCGGGTGCTCCAGGCCCGGCTGTTGGAGCGCAAGCGCCAGGAGGAGCAGGCCAAGCTGGAGGGGCTCAAGGAGAACGCCGCCGGTTCGTGGGGCGACCAGATGCGCTCCTACGTCCTGCACCCGTATCAGATGGTGAAGGATCTCCGAACCGAGCAGGAGACCGGCAATCCGAGCGCGGTGTTCGACGGCGATCTGGACGGTTTCATCGAGGCGGGCATCCGTTGGCGTAAGCAGCGGCAACTCGCCGGCGACGGAGCGTAACGACACGCGGGCGGAACGCGTCGTCGATCTCCAGGTAGAGGCCTGATTCGACGACTCGTGCCGGATCGGCGGGGCGTGGGGCTTGGCTCAGTTGTTACACCGCGTAGACTCACCACCCGTGATTCAGCTTGAGCAAGTGACGAAGACGTACCCGAAGGCGTCCCGGCCTTCGCTCGACAACGTGTCCGTCTCGATCGAGAAGGGCGAGTTCGTCTTCTTCATCGGTCCATCCGGCTCCGGCAAGTCCACAATCATCAAGATGCTGCTGCACGAGGTCGCCCCCAACAAGGGTCGCGTCGTCGTCAACGGCAAGGACGTCACATCGATGCGCTCCTGGAAGCGACCCCACTTCCGGCGCTCGATCGGCTGTGTCTTCCAGGACTTCCGGCTGCTGCCGAACCGCACCGCGTACGAGAACGTGGCGTTCGCCCTCGAGGTGATCGGCAAGACCAAGGCGGTTGCCCGCCGGGTCGTGCCGGAGGTGCTGGAGCTGGTCGGGCTCGGTGGCAAGGAGCACCGGTACCCGCACGAGCTCTCCGGTGGTGAGCAGCAGCGCGTCGCCGTCGCCCGGGCGTTCGTGAACCGTCCGCTGATCCTGCTGGCGGACGAGCCCACCGGAAACCTGGACCCGGACACCTCGATCGAGATCATGCGCCTGCTGGACCGGATCAACCGCACCGGCACGACCGTCGTGATGGTCACCCACGACTCCAACATCGTCAACCAGATGCGCCGCCGCGTCGTCGAGATCGAGAGCGGTCGTATCGTGCGTGACCAGGCCCGCGGCGTCTACGGGTGAGCCGGCTCTCCACCCCTGCGCAGCCTGACGACGAACACTTCATGCCGGAGACCCGGAGGAAATCCCGATGCGCGTGAAATACGTCCTGTCCGAGGTACTGGTCGGACTGTGGCGCAACGTGACCATGTCCATCGCGATGATCATCACGATGGCGGTCTCGCTGACCATGCTCGGCGCCAGCGGTCTCATGTACCGCCAGGTCGACGACATGAAGGTCACCTACTACAAGAACATCGAAGTCTCGATCTTCTTGAAGCAGGAGGTGAGCGAGCAGGAGCGCACCGACCTGAACGCCAAGCTCGACAGCGACCCCCTGGTCAAGGAGGTCTTCTACGTCAACAAGGACGAGGCGTACAAGAAGTTCAAGGTCATGTACCAGGACGCGCCCGACCTGGTGAACGTGGTCAAGCCCGACCAGTTGCCCGAGTCGTTCCGGCTCAAGCTGAACAACCCGGAGCAGTACAAGGACATCTACGAGCAGTACAAGAACAGCGCCGGTGTCGACGAGATCATCGACCAGAGCCGACTGCTCGACAAGATCTTCAACATCCTCACCTCGATCCAGAACATCGCCCTGGCCGCAGCCACCGTGATGGCGATCGCCGCCCTGCTGCTGGTCGCGAACACCATCCAGGTCGCCGCGTACAGCAAGCGGCGTGAGGTGGCGGTCATGAAGCTGGTCGGCGCGTCCAACTGGTTCATCCAGGCGCCGTTCGTGCTGGAGGCGGTGGTGGCCGGCCTGATCGGTTCACTGCTGGGTCTGGTGGCCCTGGTCGCGGCCAAGTACCTGCTCTTCGACGGGTCGTTGAGCGCGTTGCAGGGTCTGCTCTCGCCGATCGGCTGGGGTGACATCCTGGTCGTCTTCCCGCTGATGGCCGGCGTCGGTGGTCTGATCAGCGCGGGCACCGCCTGGATCACCCTGCGCTTCTACCTGCGGGTCTAGGTCGTCCCGTCGTCTCCCGAGGACCCTTCCGCCGCCGGAAATAAACGGCGCGGGAGGGTCCTTGTTGTTCCGGTAGCATGATCGGTTGTCCGGCCGAGGTGCGCTCGGCCCACGGGCAGCGGAGAGAGGGGGTGGCACCGATGCCACGGGAAAAGGGGCGCAAGGTGGTCGCCTCCAACAAGAAGGCGCGCCACGACTACGCCATTCTCGACACGTACGAGGCAGGCATGGCGCTGACCGGCACCGAGGTCAAGTCGCTGCGGGCCGGGCGGGCGTCGCTTGTCGACGCGTTCGCCCAGGAGCGGGACGGCGAGCTGTTTCTGCACGCCATGCACATCCCGGAGTACACGCAGGGCACCTGGACCAACCACGAGCCCCGGCGTACCCGCAAGCTGCTGCTCAACCGGGTCGAGATCGACAAGCTCGTCGGCAAGACCCGCGAGGGCGGTCTGACGATCGTTCCGTTGCAGGTCTACTTCTCCGACGGCTGGGCCAAGGTCGAGATCGCCCTGGCCAAGGGCAAGAAGTCGTACGACAAGCGCCAGGACCTCGCCAAGCGGGACGCGGACCGGGAGATCGCCCGGGTGTCGGGTCGGCGCGGCAAGGGAATGGACGAGTAGAACGTCCCGTTTGTCCGGGTCGGCACGCCGGCCCGGGGCTCGGGATGAAAGCCGTTGCGCCAGGCGTTAGTCTTGTCAGTGCCACCACATCGGTGGCCTGTCGAGGGGGTGACTGGTTTCGACTTCGTACGCAGCGACAGGGGAAGCGAGCCGAGGAAGCCGACGTCGTCTCGAGAATCGGTCGTCGGAACTTTATAAGCGCCAATAACCAACGCGCTGACTTCGCTCTCGCCGCCTGAGGCGAGTAGCTAAGTCTGTCGGTCTGGGAACGCCTTCGTCCCAGTAGCCGGCATCAGCTAGGAGGCTGGCCAACCGGACCCGGTCGCGGGGTCCGTGCGGCGAGATTAATCAGCGACTGGGCCCGTCACACCAACTTGCTCGCGTGAGCGGTGGGGCCGAGTAGAGGCACAGCGAGCTGCGCTCGGAGAAGCCCTGACAAACCGGCGAAGGACCCGGGTTCGATTCCCGGCACCTCCACCACCTCGAGCGAAGCGCCCCGGCCCACCAGCCGGGGCGCTTCGTCGTGTACGCGGCTCGCCTACGCTGCCCCCTGTGACGAACCAGGAGCTGCGCCTGTCGGTCGGCGCCTCACCGGCACAGCGGACGTGGGCGGTGGTGGTGGGCGTGTTCATCGCCGCCGTCGCCGCGGCGTTCGTGGTGTTGCCGCTGGTCGCCGGCGGGGTGCTGGGGCGACTGTCCGGCCCGGGTGACCCGTTCTCCTCCTACGAGGAGGCTCGCGACGTGCCGCCGGGGATGCTGCCACCCGCGCTGCGCGACGCCGACGGTGGCGCCGACCACGCCGGGCTGAGCCCGTTCATCGGACTCTGCGGGCTGCCGTTCGTCCTGCTCAGCATCTACCTGGTGCTGCGGGTGCTCCGCACGGCCGCCTGGCTGGAGGGCAGCCACGTCCGGGTCCGGGGCGCGTTCCGGACGCGCGACGTCGACCTCGCCACCGCCCGGTTCGACGCCGCCTCGCTGTCGTACGGCGAGCCCGCGGACGACTTTCCGGCGGGTCGGCAGCGAACACCCGCCATCATCGCGACCGACCACGAGGATGGACGGCGAGTCACCATCGCGGTGCAGGGCATGGGGCTGAGCAGCCTGCCCCCGTCCGAGTTGCGCGCGCTGGCCGACGCGATCACGACGGGCCGACCCGTCGACGGTCGGGACGGCGACGCGCACGCCGTCGCCCGCCAACTGCGCCGCCTGGCGGAACACCCCCAGCTCGGCTGAGCGACGGTGGGTCGGTTGCCCCTGCGACTGGCGGGACTGTCGGGACCCTCGGGGCAGATGAGGACTCGCGGGGCCTTTACAGGCACGGTCGGGCGCGCTCACCATCGCGGTATGGGATAGCAGCGCAGCACGGGAGGTGCCATGGTCACCGGTCCGGTCCAGCAGTCGTCACTCGTCGCCCGGTTGTCCGCCGTACCGCCGCATCCCGTCGAGCTGCCCGGTGAGCCACGCCCGGCCGGTCTGGCCGGAGACGTGCACGCGTTCGGCCGGGCCGTCACCGTGCCTCCCACCGAGCCGCGCTGGCGGGAAGGCGTCCTGCTCCGGCTGGGTCCGGTGGGGCAGGGGTTCGCCGAGCACGTCCGGGCCACCGAGGGTCCGGCCGGCCTCTACCGGGAGCTGCTCACCCAGTCGCCACGGCTGGACCACGGGGTACGGATGCTGACCCGGGAACACGCGGGGATCATCGCGGCGATCCTCGCCGTGCAGCGGATCGCCGAGCGGCCCGAGGTCGATCCCGCCGAACTGCGGCACCGCGCCGGGCACCTGCTGCGGAGGTTGGCCCGGCATCGGCGGCGCGGCGCCGACCTGCTCTGGGAGGCGTACCAGACGGACCTGGGCGGCGAGACCTGAGCGGTCGGCCGGGAACCGGGGGGTCGGCGGCGGCGTCGAACCGTACATGCGTCGACCGGCCCTGCTGCTCGTACTCCCGTTGCTGCTCACCGCGGGCTGCGCCGCGCCCGTCGCCGATCCGCCCGTCGGGCCTCGCCACCCGTCGCCCCGCGGCGAGGCGTTCGACAAGCGGGCCGCCGAGGTCGCCGAGGCGTGGCGACCCGGCCCCGCGTGGAGCACGGGGTACGTCCCGCTGGAGGGACCCACGGTGCTCACCGGTGACCCGCGCTTCAACTCCGACACCAAGGTCGCGTTCGAGGCCGGGTGGTACCGGGCGGAGGCCGCGATACCGCCCACCCGGGTCGGCGGGGAGATCCGCTTCCCGGACGGCCGGCTGACGCTGCCGCTGGTCAGTGCCGCCGAGGCGTACCGGCAGCTCGACCAGGGTGATCCGCTGCCCTGCCCGGGGCGACCGAAGCGGCCCGGCCGGCCGAGCCCCGGCGGCCCCAGCGTCGAACCAGGGCCGGACGGGTGGGCCACCAGCGCGACGCAGACGGCCTGTCTCTCGCTCACCGTCACCGGTGTCACGTTCGGTGCCGTGCCGGTCCGCACGAGCCGGGGCACGGCGCAGGTCCCGGCCTGGCTGTTCACCATCAAGGAACTGGCCGCCCCGGTGGCCCGGCTCGCCGTCGCGCCGACCGCGGTCACGCCCGTTCCCCAACCCTCCGCGCCGGCCCGTCCGCTGGCCGACGGGCTGGTGGGCGCCCAGAACCTGACGGCGGTCGACGATGTCCGGATGACCGTGGGGCTCGGCGTCGGCGCCTGCGACACCGGCATCACGCCGCTGGTGTGGGAACGGCCCGACGTCGTCGTGGTGGGCGGCAGCGTCACCCGGGGCACCGGCGACTGCCCCGCCATACTGAAGCTGGAACCGGTCGCCGTCACCCTGGCGGCGCCGCTGGGCGCCCGGCCGGTCCTGGACGTCGCCAGCGGAGCACCCCTGTCGATCGCCCCACGCTGACCGGGCACCGGAGCTGACCGGCGGCCCTCAGAGGATGCTGGGCACGTCGGTGCTGATCGGCACCGGCAACACGGTCGGCCCGTCGGCACGCAGCCCGGTGACGAGCGCCGTACCGAGTTGGTCGGGCGTCTCGACGACCTCGGTGGCGCAGCCGTAGCCGGCCGCGATGGCGACGATGTCCAACCCCGGCAGGTCCAGGCCGGGCACCCCGGGGGTGTCCTTCAGCTCGGCGAACGCCTTGAGGATCGCGTACTGCTGATTGACCGGGACGACGACCACCAGCGGCAGTGCGAGACGCGCGGCGGTCCACAGCGCCTGCACCGAGTAGTGGAACGAGCCGTCGCCGATGACCGCCACCACCGGACGGCCGCGCCCGGTGTCCCGTTCGGCGAGCGCCACCCCGATCGCGGCCGGCAGGCCGTAGCCGAGGCCGCCGCTGGCCATCGTGAAGTACGACGCCGGGCGCGTGATCCGCAACTGCCGGCGCAGAGCGGACAGATTGGACGGTGACTCCTGCACCAGCACGCCATCGGCCGGCCAGTGCGCGGCCAGCCCGGCGAACAGGGCGTCGGCGCTCAGCGGGGCGGTGATCTCCGGCGGGGCCGGTGTGTCGCGGGGTGTGGGCGGCACCCGGTCGGCCGGCGGCACCCGGTCCACGAGCGCGGTCAGCGTCAGCCCCGGGTCGCCGAGCAGGCTGTCCCCGACCGGGGCACGCGCGGCCTCGTCGGGGTCGTCCGTGACGTGCAGCAGCCGGGCGCCGTCCGGTAGGTGCCCGCCCGGCACGTACGGGTAGTAGCGGAACACCGGAGCGCCGACGACAAGCACCGTGTCGTGGCCGCGCAGCGCCTCGGCGAGGGGACCGATCGCATACGGGAGCACCCCGCGGAAGTGCGGGTGGTCCTCCGGGAACACGGCGCGTTCGGGTGCGGGGGCCGACCAGACCGGTGCGGCCAGCCGTTCGGCGAGCGCGACAGCTGTCGGCCAGCTACCGGAGCGGTCCACCCCCGGGCCGTACACCAGCACGGGGTTGTCGCTGCCGGCCAGGACCCGGGCGAACTCGTCCAGCCGTTGTGGGTCCGGCGCGAACCGGGTGGCCACCGTTCGCGGTGCGGGCGGCGGGTCGGCCGGCTGGGCCCAGTCGTCCATCGGCAGGGAGAGGAAGACCGGCCCGGCTGGTGGCTGCACCGCCGTCGCGTACGCCCGCAGCACCGCCGCCGGGATGTCCTGTGCCCGGGCCGGCTCGTAGGCCCACTTGACGTACGGCTGGGGGAGCTCGGTGGGCCGCCGGCTGGCCAGCCGAGGCTCGAGCAGCAGCATCTCCCGGGTCTGCTGGCCGGCCGTGACGATCAGCGGGGTCTTGTTGTGCCAGGCGGTGACGAGGTTGCCCATGCCGTTGCCGGTGCCCGGGGCGGTGTGCAGGTTGACGTGGGCGGCTGTCCCGCTGGCCTGGGCGTAGCCGTCGGCCATCGCGACCGCCGTCGCCTCCTGGAGCGCGTGGACGTAGTGGAAGTCGGCGGGGAAGTCCCGCAGGAACGGCTCCTCCGTCGAGCCGGGGTTGCCGAAGACGGTGGTCATGCCGAGGGTGCGGAGCACGTCGTACGTCGCGTCCCGGACCGTTGCCATCGCCACCCGCCTTCGTGTCGCGGGAGGGACGACAGCAGTCGCCCCTCCCGATCAGCCGAATCTATCGGGATGTGACGGACCTTTCGGGTGTTTCCCACGGGCTCATCCAGCCGGCCACGCCCGTACCTGGTCAGGGGCATCGGGGTGAACAGGGAGCTGTCTTAACTGTCTGATCACCTGCCGGTCAGCCCTTAGCCAGCACCCGGGACGCAGGCTATGGTGCCAGGCATGGCGTTGACAGCACGGCTGATCTCGATGCACCGGGCGGATCCGGCAGATGACCGATCCACAGCGCGGGCTCACGGTTGACGGGTGTGTGGGATGCAGGGAGAGGGTCAGGCGATCGGCGGACGAGCGATGGAGTCGATGACCGGGCGGCTGCTGGTCGCGACTCCGGCGCTCAAGGACCCGAACTTCGACCGTACGGTGGTGCTGCTGGTCGCCCACGAGCCGGGCGGCGCGCTCGGCGTGGTGTTGAACCGGGCCACCGAGGTGCCGGTGGCCGAGGTGCTCGGCGACTGGAGCGATCTGGCCCGTTACCCGGCAGTGCTCTTCGAGGGTGGGCCGGTGCAGCCTGACTCGGCCATCTGCCTGGCCCGGATGCGGCACCCGATGCGCCGGCTCAAGGGCTTCCACCAGGTCTCCGGAGCGGTCGGCACGATCGACCTCTCGGTCGACCCGGAGCGGCTGCGGGAGAGCATCGGTGGCATCCGGGTCTTCGCCGGTTACTCCGGCTGGGGCAGCGGCCAGTTGGAGCAGGAGATCGCCGACGGTTCCTGGTTCGTGCTGGACGGGCTGCCCGGTGACGCGTTCGTCGACCGGCCCGACGATCTGTGGCCGATGGTGCTGCGCCGCCAGGGCGGGATGATGGCCGCGGTCGCCCACTTCCCGCCGGACGTCGCGCTCAACTGACCCGCCCCGGGCGGGGGACCCCGCGAGATGACCATGCGGGCCGGTCTGTGTATAGTTTCCCAGTGCCCGGGCGACCGGGACGACAGCAAGGGGCCGTGGCGCAGCTGGTAGCGCACCACACTGGCAGTGTGGGGGTCAGGGGTTCGAGTCCCCTCGGCTCCACCTTGCGAACGTAGGGCAGCGGCCCGGTTGATGATCATCAACCGGGCCGCTTCTTTTCGTCCCCACCCGTCCGCTCGCCGATCGCCCAGCGTCCGTCGTGGGGCCATCTGCGAACGACAAAACGCCCCGACCGGGAGTGACCCGGCCGGGGCGTGCACTGCACTATGTCCGATAAGGGGGTTATCAGCCCTGGCGGCTCTTCCACTGCGGGTTCGCGCGGTTCACCACGACCACCCGGCCACGACGGCGGACCACCACCGAACCCGGCTTCTGCTTCAGCGCACGCAACGAGCTACGTACCTTCATGTCTGCCTCCTTGGTTCCAGCGGTTCCGAGTATCGAAACGCCGCACCCACCCTGGGGATTCCCCGCCACCTAGAATGATCCTCAGCGATGGGTGGGGAGGTGCCGCAGTGTTGGCCGGGGCGTTTGTGACAGCGGTCTACGCGTTCCTCGGATGGCTCGTGGTGTTCACCTCCCGGGTCGCGCTGCGACCCACGGTGAACAGAAACCGCAGCCCCGGTGTGCGGACCCCGGCGACGATGCGCTCGGCCGAGCACTGGCACGCGGCGCACCAACGGGTCGCCCGGCCCCTGCGCCGCACGGGCATCCTGCTGGCGGTCGCCTCTCCGCTGCCGATCCTGCTCGGGGCCGCCTACGGTGACCCGCCGGTGATCGCGGCCGTGCTGGCGCTCGCCCTGCTCGTCGTGCCCTACCTGGCCTACCTGGGCTATCTCGCCGACCGGGCCGCGGCCGCCCTCGACGGGAAACGGTGACCGCGGCCGACCGCGTCGGGCGGGGCCGGATCTGCTGACCCGGCCCGCCCGCGCGGGTCAGCGCAGCAGACCGTCGATCTCGGCCAGCTCCTCGGCGGTGAAGTCGAGGTTGTCCAGCGCGGCGATGTTCGTCTCCAACTGTCCGACGCTGCTCGCCCCGATGATCAGGCTGGTCATCCGTGGATCACGCAGCGCCCAGGCGAGCGCGAGCTGCGCGAGGGACTGACCGCGCCGCTCGGCGATCGCGCCGAGCCCGCGGATGGTGGCCATCTTCTCCTCGCTGAGGTCGCTCTCGTTGAGGAAGACACTCGTGCGTACCCGCGAGTCGTCCGGGATGCCGCCCAGGTAACGGTCGGTCAGCAGGCCCTGGGCCAGCGGACTGTACGCGATGCAACCCGCCCCGACCTGCTCCAGCGTGTCGAGCAGGCCGTCGGACTCGGTCCAGCGGTTGAGCATCGAGTACGACGGCTGGTTGATCAGCAGCGGTGTGCCCAGGTCGCGCAGGATCGCGGCGGCCCGTGCGGTCTGCTCGGAGTTGTAGTTCGAGATGCCCACGTAGAGCGCCTTGCCGGAGCGGACGGCGGCGTCCAGCGCGCCCATCGTCTCTTCGAGCGGGGTGTCCGGGTCGAACCGGTGCGAGTAGAAGATGTCGACGTAGTCCAGCCCCATCCGGCGCAGCGACTGGTCCAGCGACGAGATCAGGTTCTTGCGCGAGCCCCACTCGCCGTACGGGCCGGGCCACATGAGGTAGCCGGCCTTGCTGGAGATGACCAGCTCGTCCCGGTAGGCCCTCAGGTCGGTGGCGAGCAGCCGGCCGAAGTTCTCCTCCGCCGAACCGGGCGGCGGCCCGTAGTTGTTCGCCAGGTCGAAGTGGGTGACCCCCAGGTCGAAGGCGCGCCGGACGATGTCGCGCTGCCGGTCGAACGGGCGGTCCGGACCGAAGTTGTGCCAGAGCCCGAGGGAGACGGCGGGCAGTCGCAGGCCACTGCGTCCGCTGCGCCGGTAGGTCATGGTGTCGTAGCGGTCATCCGCGGCGAGGTAGGTCACGATCATGAGCCTAGCTCCGGCCCGCGGTACCCCGGATCACGCGTGCGAATCAGGACAGCGGGGTAGTTTCGACGCCATGCGTTTCATTGCCCTCGACACCCCCAAACCGCTGTCCAGGATCGGGTTGGGCACCTGGCAGTTCGGCTCCCGGGAATGGGGCTACGGCCCGGACTTCGAGAAGCGGGCCGCGCAGATCGTCCGCCGGGCCGTCGAGTTGGGCGTGACCGTCTTCGACACCGCGGAGATCTACGCCTTCGGGCGCAGCGAACGGATCCTCGGCGCCGCCCTCGGCGACGACCGGCCCAACGTCACCGTCGCCAGCAAGATCTTCCCGGTGGTGCCGGTGGCGGCGGTGGTGCAGCAACGGGCGGTCGCCTCGGCGGCCCGACTCGGCGTCACCCACATCGACCTCTACCAGGTGCACCAACCCAACCCGCTCGTCGCCGACCACACCACCATGCGCGGCATGCGGGTGTTGCAGGACGTCGGGCTGGTCGGCGAGGTGGGCGTGAGCAACTACGGGCTGCGCCGCTGGCAGGTCGCCGAGGCGGCGCTCGGCCGGCGGGTGCTCAGCAACCAGGTCCGCTACAGCATGCTGGACCGCGCCCCCGAACAGGACCTGCTGCCGTACGCCCGCCAGGCCGGGCGGGTGGTCATCGCGTACAGCCCGCTGGCGCAGGGCTTCCTCTCCGGCCGCTACGACGCGAAGAACCCGCCGAGCGGCGCGGTGCGGCGGGCCAACCCGTACTTCCTGCCGGAGAACCTGGAACGCGGCGCGGTCCTGATCGACACCCTGCGCCAGGTGGCCGACGCCCACGACGCCACCCCCAGTCAGATCGCGCTGGCCTACCTGCTGCGCCACCCGAACGTGCTCGCCATCCCCGGGGCGTCCGGGGTGGAACAGATGGAACGCAACGCCGCCGCCGCGGACATCGACCTCGCCGACGACGAGTACGCGGCGCTGGCCGAGGCCGCGAAACGCTTCCGCCCGGTGACCGGACTCGCCGCGATGCCGGCGATGCTGCGTGCCCGGTTCGCCAACACCACCGGAAAGTGAGCACAGTGGACGACATCACCGCACTGATCCTGGACGACCACGCCGCCTTCCGGCGCGGCTTCGCCCGCCTCGACGACGCCCGCGACGAGCAGGAGATGCTCGCCATCTGGGAGGCTCTCGCCCTGCACCTGGACATCCACGCCGAGGCGGAGGAGGCGATCCTCTACCCGCATCTGGTCAAGCACGGCGACGACGGCGAGGACGAGACCGCCGACGCGATCGGCGACCACAACAAGATCCGCGACGCCGTCGCCGAGGCGAAACTGCACCCGGTCGGCTCGGACCAGTGGTGGGAGGCGGTCGGCACGGCCCGCCGGGAGAACAGCGAGCACCTCGCCGAGGAGGAGGACGAGGCGCTGCCCGACTTCCGCCGGCACGCCAGCACGGAACTCCGCGCCGAGCTGGGCCAACGCTGGCTGACCTTCTACGGCGAGCACAAGAACGGCCGCAATCTGCCGTTCCGCGACAAGGACCCCCAGCAGTACGTGGCCGACCACCGCTGAGATCTCCCCGGCGCGGGGGAGTCGCCGAGCCGGCCCCGGCAGCAGAATGACGGAGTGAATCCCCGAACGGCGCTGGCCCCGCTGGTCGCCGGCACCACCTGGCGACGCGGCGTGTTCCTGCTGCTCGGTGGCGTGCTGGCGCTGCCGTACGGGCTGCTCGTGGTGACCTTCGTCGAACTGTTCGCCGACTCGGCGGTCCCCCGCTCGCTGACGTACGCGCTGCTGGTGGTCGCGGTGCTGATCGCCGTGGTGCCGCTGCTGTTGGACGGCAGCCGGGCTCTGGAGATCGCCGCCGTGCGGAGTCTGCTCGGCGTCGACCTGCCCGAGCCGGCGCTGGGGCATCGCGGCGATCGGGAGACCAGGCTGCGCAGCGCGCTCTGGATCGCCACCCACCTCATCGTCGGCGCGCTGGTGATGACCGCGCTGTTCGGCGCCCTGCCGTTGGCGTTGGCCTTCATCGCCCAGCAGTTCGGCGTCGGCACCGAGTTGACCAGCGAGGGGCAGTTCGGGCCGCTGGACGGGCGGGACAGCGGCTGGCTGACCCTGAGCGGGGTGGCGCTGCTGGTCGGCCTCGGCTACGCCGTCGCCGGGCTCGGCGCGCTCGCCGGTCTGATGGCGCCGGTGCTGCTCGGCCCCGCCCAGGCGGAGCGGATCGCCGCCCTGGAGGCGCAGGCCACCCGGCTCGCCGAACGCAACCGACTGGCCCGGGAGCTGCACGACTCGATCGGCCACGCGCTGACCGTGGCCACCCTGCAGGCCGGAGCGGCCCGCGAGGTCCTCGACACCGACCGGGAGTTCGTCCGGCGGGCGCTCACCGCCATCGAGGAGACCGGACGGACCGCGATGGACGAGCTGGACCATGTGCTCGGGCTGCTCCGGGAGGCCGGCACCGGCCGGCCCGTGGTGGCGCCGCAGCGTACCCTCGCCGACCTGGACCGGTTGGTCACCGACGCCCGCGCAGCCGGGCTGGCGGTGCACGCACACCGCGTCGGCGACCCGGCGCGGGTGCCCGCGGCGGTCTCCCGGGAGGGCTACCGGATCGTCCAGGAAGGCCTGACCAACGCTGCCCGCTACGGCGCGGGGCCGGTGACGCTGCGGCTGGACCTGCACCCGGGGGTACTGGAGTTGGAGCTGGTCAACGAGGTGCGGCGCCCCGACCGGGCGCATCCGGGACGCGGCGGTCGGGGCCTGGACGGCATGCGGGAGCGGGTGCTGCTGCTCGGCGGCGGGATCACCGTGGGGCCGGACGGCGACCGTTGGCTGATCCGGGCCCGTCTGCCCTACGAGGAGGCGACATGACCACCGGGGTGCTGATCGTCGACGACGACGAGTTGATCCGGGTGGGGCTGCGCGCCATCATCGACGCCCAACCCGACCTGCGGGTGCTCGCCGAAGCCGCCGACGGCGCCGAGGTGCCGCCGCTGGTCGCCCGGCACCGGCCGGACGTGGTGCTGATGGATGTGCGGATGCCCAGCATCGACGGCATTCAGGCCACCCGGCACCTGCTGGCCACCTCCGCCAACCCGCCCCGGGTACTGGTGGTCACCACGTTCGCCAACGACGAGTACGTCTACGAGGCGCTGCGCGCGGGCGCGTCCGGCTTCCTGCTCAAACGGGCCCGGCCCGCCGAGGTGGTGGAGGCCGTCCGGGTCGTCGCGGCGGGGGAGTCGCTGCTCTTCCCGGCGGCGATCCGTCAGCTCGTCGGGGCGTACGGGCCGGCCGGCGGCGACCAGCTGCGCGCCGCCCGACTCACCGAGCGGGAGGCCGAGGTGCTGCGGTTGATGACCACCGGCCGGTCCAACCCGGAGATCGCCGCCCACCTGGTGGTCGGGGTGGAGACGGTCAAGACACACGTCGGCAACGTGCTGGCCAAGCTGGGCGCCCGCGACCGCACCCAGGCGGTCATCGCCGCCTACGAGTCCGGCTTCGTCACCCCGTCCGGCTGATCGGTCCCTCCAGCGGGGGAGCGGCTTCACCGCCGGCCGGGAGGGAACCGGCCGGACATCGGTCGAGGCTGTGCGTATGACGACGATCACCGCCTCCCCGCCCCGATCCGACTCCCGCTGGCCCGACCGGTTCGCCCCACTGGCCGCCGGTTGGCTGGGCCTGTGGGGCGTACTCGCCCTGATCAGCGTGCTCACCGGCGCCGGCTACCCGCTCGGCGCGAACGAACCGCGCGGCGGTGACGACAACCTGCTGCACCTGGTGCCGGTGGAGCTGGCCACCTCGCTCTTCGCCGGCGTACTCCTGACCGCGGCCGTGGTCGCGCTGGCCATGACCCGGTCGGCCGGCCGCCCACCCGGCCCGCTGCGGGCGCTGCTTCTCGGTTACGGCTGGGTCGTGGCGGTCCTCCTCGCCCTGGTCGTCCCGGACACGCGTGTGTTGACCATCCTCGGGTACCTGCCGATCCTGATCGTCGGTGCGCCGTTCGGGTGGCCGCCGGTGGACTACTCCGACGTCTTCACCTGGGCACTGTTCGTCCGGTTCGCCGCGATGGTCGGCGGGCTGCTGCTGGCCGGTGCGGTGCTCACCTGGCAGCGCCGCACCGCGGCCGCCTGCGTCGGCTGCGGTCGCGGTGACACCGGCCGGGGGTGGACCGCCCCGGCCGCCGCCGCGCGCTGGGGCCGGTGGGCCACCGGCATCGCCGTGGTCATCCCGCTGACGTACGCGGTGACCCGGTTCGCCTGGGCGGTCGGTATCCCGCTGGGCATCACCCGGGAGTTCCTGACCGACATGCAGGACACCGGGCTGGTCTGGGCCGGGCTCGGGCTGGGCGCGTTCGCCACCGTCGGCGCGATCCTCACCCTCGGGCTGGTGCAGCGCTGGGGCGAGCGGTTTCCGCGCTGGATGATCGGGCTCGCCGGCCGGCGGGTGCCGGTGAAGCTGGCCGTGGTGCCGGCCACCCTGGTCGCCATCGCGGTGACCGCGGCCAGCCTGGGGCTGCTCGGTCAACCCGAGTTCTGGCAGGAGATCGACGTGGCCGGAGGCCCGGCGCGGCTCTGGCCGCTGTGGGGCGTGGCGCTCGGCGCGGCCACCTACGCGTACCACCTGCGCCGGCGCGGAGCCTGCCGGCGCTGCGGCCGGGGCTGAAGGTGGGAGTGGGGGTGCCCCTGATGCCCGGGGCGCCCCTGCGAATGTGAGCTAGCGTGGGTCGGGTGACTGCGCCTAACCCGGTAATCCCGGTTCCACCGGCCGACCTGCCCGGCACGCTCGGCGCGCTGCGGGCGGCCGGTCACCAGTACCGCACCGTCAAGCAGGAACTCCGCGACAACCTCCTCGCCCGGATGCGCTCCGGCGAGGCCCGCTTTCCCGGCATCGTCGGCTACGACGACAGCGTGCTGCCCGAGGTCGAGCGGGCACTGCTCGCCGGGCACGACATGGTGTTGCTCGGTGAGCGCGGCCAGGGCAAGACCCGACTGATCCGCTCGCTCGGCGCGCTGCTCGACGAGTGGACCCCGGTCATCGTGGGCTCGGTGCTCAACGAGCACCCGATGCACCCGCTCACCCCCGCGTCCCGCGCCCAGGTCGCCGAGGCCGGCGACGACCTGCCGATCGGCTGGCTGCACCGCTCGATGCGGTACGGCGAGAAGTTGGCCACCCCGGACACCAGCGTCGGCGACCTGATCGGTGACGTCGACCCGATCCGAATCGCCCAGGGCCGCACTCTCGGCGACCCGGAGACCATCCACTTCGGGCTGGTGCCGCGCACCAACCGGGGCATCTTCGCCGTCAACGAGCTGCCCGACCTGGCCGAGCGCATCCAGGTGGCCCTGCTCAACGTCCTGGAGGAACGGGACATCCAGGTCCGTGGCTACCAGCTGCGACTGCCGCTGGACCTGCTCCTGGTGGCCAGCGCCAACCCGGACGACTACACCAACCGGGGCCGGATCATCACTCCGCTGAAGGACCGGTTCGGCGCGGAGATCCGTACCCACTACCCGGTCGACCTGGAGTTGGAGCTGGCGCTGATCCGGCAGGAGGCCGACCTGGTCGCCGCCGTTCCGGAACACGTCCTGGAGGTGCTGGCCCGCTTCGCCCGCGCGGTACGGGAGTCACCGTCGGTGGACCCGCGCTCGGGTGTCTCCGCCCGGTTCGCCATCGCCGCCGCCGAGACGGTCGCCGGTGCCGCGCTGCGCCGCGCCGGCCTGCTCGCCGCCACCGGCACCCCGGAGGGCCGCCCCGAGGCGGCGGTGGCCCGGGTCGGCGACGCCGTCTCGGTGACCAGCACGCTGCGCGGCAAGGTGGAGTTCGAGTCCGGCGAGGAGGGGCGGGAGATCGAGGTCCTCGCCCACCTGCTGCGGACCGCGACCGCCGAGACGTTCCGGGCGCACCTGGCCGGGCTGGACCTGTCCGGGTTCACGGCACTTGTCGAGGACGGCGCGGCGATCGAGACCGGCGAGCTGGTCAGCGCGACGGAGCTGCTGCGCCAGGTCGGCACCGTACCCGGGCTGGCGAAGGTTCTCGACCGGCTCGGCCTGGGCGACGCGCCCACCCCGGAGGAGGCCGCCGCCGCCGTCGAGTTCGTGCTCGAAGGGCTGCATCTGACCCGCCGGCTGGGCAAGGACGTCACCGACTCGGGGCGCACCGTCTACGGCGGTCGGGGCTGACCATGGCCGGCAACCGGTTCCGGTACGGGCAGTGGACCGGCGGGCCCGACCCGCTGGCCCCCCCGTACGACGTACGCGAAGCTGTCGACGAGGTCGGCGCCGAGGTGCTGGCCGGCGGCAGCCTGCGGGAGGCGCTGCGGGACCTGCTGCGCCGTGGCCCGCAGGGGCGGGGCGGGCTGGACGACCTGGCCGCCCGCGCCCGGCGGCTCCGCCGGGAGGCGCTCCGCCGAGGCGACCTGGACGGCGCGGTGACCAGGGCACAGGCACTGCTCGACCAGGCCCTCGCCGCCGAGCGGGACGAGCTGCGCGGCCGCGACGACGACGGCGCGCGGTTCGCCGAGTCGGTGCTGGACAATCTGCCCCGCTCGACCGCGCGGGCGGTGGAGGAGCTGTCCGGCTACCAGTGGGCCAGCGAGGACGCCCGCCGGTCGTACCAGCAGATCCTCGACCAGCTCCGGGACGACGTGCTCGGTCAGCGCTTCGCCGGGTTGCGCGACGCGGTGCGGGCGTCCGCTGACCCGGCCGCCCAGCAGCGGCTGGCCGAGATGATGGGCGACCTGAACGACCTGCTGGAACGGCACGGCCGCGCGGAGGACACCACCGACGCGTTCGCCGAGTTCATGCGCCGACACGGCGACTTCTTCCCGGAGCAGCCGGAGACGGTCGACGAGCTGATCGACGTGCTGGCCCGCCGCTCGGCGGCCGGTCAGCGGCTGATGAACTCGCTCTCCGACCGGCAGCGCGCCGAGCTGGCCGGCCTGATGCAGCAGTCGCTCGGCGACCGCCTCGCGGGGGAGTTGTCCGCGCTGGACGCCAACCTGCGGGCGCTGCGCCCGGATCTGCGCTGGGGGCGCGGTGAGCGGGTCCGGGGCGATCAGCCGCTGGACTACGCCGACGCGGCGGGTGCGCTGGGTGAGATCGGCGAGTTGGACGACCTGCTGGACCAGCTCGACCAGGACCACCCGGGCGCCACGCTTGACGACGTGGACGTCGACGCGGTCGCCCGCACGCTGGGCCGGGAGGCGGCCGACGACGTGCGCCGGCTGCGGGATCTGGAGCGGGAGCTTCGTCGGCAGGGTTGGGTGAGCCGGGACGCGGAGGGGCTCACGCTGAGCCCGAAGGCGCTGCGCCGGCTCGGCGGGACGGCGCTGCGACGGGTCTTCGCCGACCTGACGGCCGGGCCGCGCGGGCAGCACGACCTGCGTTCGGCGGGGGCCGCCGGCGAGGTCAGCGGTGGGTCCAGACCCTGGGAGTACGGCGACGAGCAACCCCTGGACGTGGTCCGGACGCTGACCCGGGCGGTCCGCCGGGCCGGGCCGACGGTTCCGGTGCAGCTCGCGGTGGACGACTTCGAGGTGGTGGAGACCGAGAGGCGGGCCTCGGCGGCGGTGGTGCTCTGCGTCGACCTGTCGTACTCGATGATCTCGCAGGGTCGTTGGGGGCCGATGAAGCAGACGGCGCTGGCGCTGGCGCACCTCATGGAGACGCGTTTCCCGCAGGACGCCCTGCAGATCGTGGGCTTCGGCCGGGAGGCGATGGCGCTGACGCAGCAGGAGTTGGCCGCCGTCGAGCCGGACGGGGAGCAGGGCACCAACCTCCAGCACGCGCTGCGGCTGGCCGGTCGGCACCTGCGCCGGCACCCGGACGCCGAGCCGGTGGTCCTGGTGGTCACCGACGGCGAGCCGACCGCCCACCTGGACCCGGACGACGGGGAGGCGCTGTTCCACTGGCCGCCGCTGCCGGAGACGATCGAGGCGACGGTCCGTGAGGTGGACCGGCTGAGCCGCTACGGCGCCACGCTCAACCTGTTCATGCTCGGCGACGACCCGGGCCTGCGGCGCTTCGTCGACGCGGTGGCCCGCCGCAGCCGTGGCCGCATGTTCACCCCCGACACCGATGACCTCGGCGAGTACGTGGTCAGCGACTACCTCCGCTCCCGCCAATCCCGCCGCTAACGTCCCTCCGGGCAGGTTGACTGGGGGGATGGAGAGTGGAGGGCTGCGGCGGGCCTATGACGGGGTGTTCGTCGAGCTTGACGCGGGGGAGTTCGGTCCGGCTCCGGAGGGGCAGCTCAGCGCCGAGCAGATCGTCGCGCACCTGGTCGCCAACGACGAGCTGATGATCCAGGCCACCGAGGCGTTGCTGGCCGGGTCGCCGTTCGCCTACTACGAGCTGGAGGACGACATCCACCGTCCGCAGCTCGACGCGTTGGCCGCCGAGCAGGGCGGTCTGCGGGGGCTGACCGCTCTGCTGCACGGCACCAGCGACCGGCTGTGCGGGCTCGTCGACCGGCTCGGCCTGGCGGCGGAGACCCCGGTCGAGACCCACCTGCGCGAGGGCTTCGACCTCATCGTGGACGAGTCACTGCCCTGGTCGCGCACCCTCGACCTGCACACAAGGGTCCACCTGCCCAAACACCAGGCCCAACTGCACCTGCTCCGCTCCTGAGCGACGCCGGATCGGCCGGTCAGGGTGGCAGCTCCTTGCCCCATTGAGGGTGATGCCTGTGAGTCATCACGATGACTCACAGGCATCACCCTCGCACCAGTGCTGCCCACCCCGCCCCGAGCTCTGCGCCGATCTTGCACTTTCTGTCCCGACAAAAGTGGCGCAAAGTGGCAATTCGGCGACAGAAAGTGCAAGATCGCGGGGCGCGGGGCGCGGGCGCGCGGGGCGCGGGCGCGCGGGGCGCGGGGTCAGGGTTGGGTTAGGGCTGGGCGGGGGTGGAAGGTGCGGCGGTAGGTGGAGGGCGCCACGCCGATGCGCTGGTGGAGTTGCTGGCGCAGGGCGGCGGTGGTGCCGAAACCCGTGCGGTGCGCGATCTGGTCGACGGTGAGATCGGTCGTCTCCAGCAGCAGTCGCGCGTGGTCGGTGCGCTGTTGCAGCAGCCACTGCGCCGGGCTCAGGCCGGTCTCGGAGCGGAAGCGCCGGGTGAAGGTACGCACGCTCATCCGCGCCTGCTCGGCCAGGTCCCGCAGGGCGATCGGCTCGTGCAGCCGCTGCCGCGCCCACTCCCGGGCGCCCGCGGTGCTTGAGTCGGTGACCTTCGGCACCGGCCGCTCGATGTACTGCGCCTGGCCGCCGTCCCGCCACGGTGGCATCACGCAGCGGCGGGCCGCCCGGTTGGCCACCTCGCTGCCGTGGTCGAGGCGGATCACGTGCAGGCAGAGGTCGATGCCGGCGGCGACTCCGGCCGAGGTGAGCACCCGGTCGTCGACGATGAAGAGCACACCCGGGTCGAGGTCCACCTCGCCGTGCAGGCGACGGAACTGCTCCGTGTACGCCCAGTGGGTGGTCGCCCGACGACCGTCGAGCAGCCCGGCGGCGGCCAGCACGAACGCCCCGGTGCAGATCGACATGATCCGGGCGCCCCGCTGGTACGCCGCCCGGAGCGCCTCGGCCGCCGCCGGCTCGACGGTGCCCGCGGTCAACGCGGTGCCGGCGTGGATGCCGGGGACGATCACGGTGTCGGCGGTGTCGAGCAACTCCAGACCGTGGTCGGGGAGCACCTGGAAACCGGCCGTGCTGCGGACCGGCCGCCCGCCCGGGGTGCACACCCGTACGTCGTACAGGTGCGTGTCCTCGGCGGTCCGGGCGGTGCTGAAGACCTGCGACGGGGTGCCGAGGTCCAGGCCGACCACCTGGTCCAGGGCGAGTACGGCGATCCGGTGCGGGCGAGGCGTCATGGCCCGATTATTGCGCATGATGGCTTTCCGGCCACTCGTCGCGGTGCGCGGCCCCGCCCAGACTGGTCGCGTGACCAAGAACCGCCGTCTGCATCCCGCCTGGCTGGTCGCCGCCGTCGCCTTCGTGGCGCTGGTCGGCGCGGCCGGCTTCCGCGCCACCCCGTCGGTGCTGCTGCACCCGCTGCACGAGGAGTTCGGCTGGCCACTGGCCACCATCTCCGCCGCCGTGTCGGTGAACCTGCTGCTCTACGGGCTCACCGCGCCGTTCGCCGCCGCCCTGATGGACCGCTTCGGCATCCGCCGGGTGGTCTCGGTGGCCCTGCTGCTGGTCGCCGCGGGCAGTGGGTTGACGGTCTTCATGAGCGCCAGCTGGCAGTTGCTGCTCTGCTGGGGTGTGCTGGTCGGGCTGGGCACCGGGTCGATGGCGCTGGCGTTCGTGGCCACCATCACCGGGCGCTGGTTCGTGCACCGACGAGGTCTCGTCACCGGAGTGCTGACCGCCGGTGGGGCGGCCGGACAGTTGGTGTTCCTGCCACTGATCGCCATCCTGGTCCGCGACCACGGCTGGCGTACCGCCGCTCTCGTCGTGGCCGGAGCCGCGCTGGCGGTCGTACCCCTGGTGGTGTGGTTGCTGCGTGAGCACCCGGCGGATCTCGGGCTGCCCGCCTACGGGGCGACCGAGGTCGTCGCGGCGCCGCCGGTGACCGGCGGCGCGGCGTCCCGGGCGCTGGGCGCGCTCGCGACGGCGGCCCGGACCCGCCCGTTCTGGCTGCTGGCCGGCGGGTTCGCGATCTGCGGCGCGACCACCAACGGCCTCGTCGGTACGCACTTCGTGCCCGCCGCGCACGACCACGGCATGCCCCAGACCACCGCGGCCGGGCTGCTCGCCCTGGTCGGGCTCTTCGACATCGTCGGCACCATCGCCTCCGGCTGGCTCACCGACCGGGTGGACAGCCGGTTGCTGCTCGGCATGTACTACGCGCTGCGCGGGGCGTCCCTGCTGATCCTGCCGAGCCTGTTCGCCGGCACCGCCGAACCGAGCATGCTGGTGTTCATCATCTTCTACGGCCTGGACTGGGTGGCGACCGTGCCGCCGACCGTGGCGCTGTGCCGGGAGTACTTCGGCGGCGCCGGTGCGGTGGTGTTCGGCTGGGTGTTCGCCGCCCACCAGTTCGGCGCGGCGGTCGCCGCGACCGGTGCGGGGTTGGTGCGGGACCAACTCGGTGACTACGCGATGGCCTGGTACGTGGCGGGTGCCCTGTCGATCGGCGCCGCCGGGCTGTCGTTGCTGCTGCGCCGCAGGCCGGGCCGGCCGGTGCCGGCGGCCGTGCTGGCCGCCGCGACCGCACCGAAGGCGTGGAGTTTCCGGGGCTGAGCTGCCGTGGGCCGGCCGGTCAGCCCAGGGTCCACTGCTGGGGTGGCCCGTCGTCGCAGGGCCGCTGCCGGATGTCGTCGCCGGCCTGGGTGCCCCCGTCGTCGGCCTGGGCGCACTTGCCGCTGTGCACGGCGACCAGCAGCACCGGGCCGCCGCCGATGGGGGGCAGCCGCCACTGCTGGTTGGCCCCACCGTGGCAGGGAAACTGCATCAGCGGCGTGCCGTCGTCCTTGCTGCCACCCTCGACGTCGAGACACTGCCCGGACGCGGCGTTGGCCACCGTGAACGCCTCCGGACCGACCGGGGTCATCACCCAATCCTGCTCCGGGTCGCCGGTGCAGGCAGCCAGGTGCGCCTTCGCCTGCGTGCCTTCGCCGTAGAGGCCCAGGCACAGGCCCGAGGCGGCCTTGAAGACCCGGGACCCGGTCAGCGGATCGGCGGCTGTGCTCGAGTTCGGCTCGGCCGCCGCGTCGGTGGGCTGCGCGTCGGTGGTCGGCGCGCCGACCGGCGCCGGCACGGTCGGCTCGTCGTCACCGTCGAGCAGCCCGGTGGCGAAGACCACCCCGAGGAGTGCGCCGACCAGCCCGACCGCCAGCGCCACCCGCAGCAGCGGATCTGCCAGCGGGCCGGACCGTGCTGCTCGTCGGCTACCGCCGTAGACGGTGCCGGTGTTGTCGGGGCGTTCCTCGGGCGCGGGCATAGCCGCCATCCTCACCCACCGCCGTCGGCGACTGCCAGTCGGTGGGTCGGCTGGCGATCCGGATGGCCGGCGCTCAGCGGGTGGGTTGCGGGTCGGTGACGTCGGCGACGGTGGCGTCGAGGGCCGTGATCGCGGCGTCGGCGTCGATCGCGATGGCGAGGCCACGCTCGCCGGCGCCCAGACTGATCTCGCGGCCGCGCAGTCGCTCGTCGGCGATCACCGGCCAGGCCGTGCTCGCGCCGAACGGGGTGATGGTCCCGCGCTCGTAGCCGGTCGCGGCCAGGGCGCCGGCGGCGTCCGGCATGGAGAGTCGGTGCACCCCGAGCAGGGCGCGCAGCTTCGGCCAGGAGATGACCCGGTCGCCGGGGGTGAGCACGAACAGGTGATCGTCCGCACTCCGGCGGACCACGATCGTCTTGACGACGTCGGGGACGGCCACGCCCCGGGCCGCGGCGGCCTCCGCGAGGCTGCCGACCGCACCGTGGCTGACCAGCCGATATGTCAGTCCGGCGGCGTCCAGGGCGGTGATCGCGGGCGATGGCATGCCCGCCACGGTAACCGCCCGGCCCGCCACCGGACGGGAAACTGCCAGCGCCGACATCCCACCGTTTCCAAACGGCGAGCGTAAGGTGATCACATGCGCGCTGAGCGTGTGGATCACCCCATTGACCATGATCAAGCGGTGGACACGCTGCGGCGGTCGTACGCCGCGGTGCCCACGGGCGAGCCTGTCCGGCTGGCCAAACGCACCTCCAACCTGTTCCGCCCGCGGTCCGCACCCCGGACTCCGGGGCTCGACGTGAGCGGCCTGAACGGCGTGTTGTCGGTCGACCCGACCGGGCGCACCGCCGACGTACAGGGCATGTGCACGTACGAGGACCTGGTCGACGCGACGCTGCCGCACGGGCTGATGCCGCTGGTGGTGCCGCAGTTGCGCACCATCACGCTGGGCGGCGCGGTGACCGGCCTCGGGATCGAGTCCACCTCGTTCCGCAAAGGTCTGCCGCACGAGTCGGTCCGGGAGTTGGACGTGCTCACCGGCTCCGGCGAGATCGTCACCGCCCGACCCGACGGGGAGCACGCCGACCTGTTCGCCGCGTTCCCCAACTCGCTGGGCAGCCTCGGTTACGCGACCCGGCTGCGCATCGAGCTGCAACCGGTCGGCCGGTACGTGGCGTTGCGCAACGTGCGGTTCACCGACCTGGAGGCGCTCACCGACGCGATCGCGGAGGTGACCGCGACCCGGTCGTGGGCCGGGCAGCCGGTCGACGCGATGGACGGGGTGATGTTCAGCCCCGGCGAGGCGTACCTGGTGTTCGCCACGTTCACCGACGCCGGCGACCCGCCCAGCGACTACACCGGTCAGGCGATCTACTACCGGTCACTGCGCCGGCGCACCCGGGACGTGCTCACCGCGTACGACTATCTGTGGCGCTGGGACACCGACTGGTTCTGGTGCTCGTCGGCGTTCGGCGCGCAGCACCCGGTCGTGCGCAGGCTCTGGCCGGCGCGTTACCGGCGCAGCGACTTCTACCACCGGCTGGTCCGTCTCGAGCACCGCCACCAGGTGGCGGCCCGGATCGACCGGCTGCGCGGGCAGCCGGCCCGGGAGCGGGTCGTGCAGGACGTGGAGATCCCGCTGGACCGTACGGCCGACTTCCTGCGCTGGTTCGCCGGCGCGGTGGGGATGAACCCGGTGTGGCTGTGTCCGTTGCGGTTGCGGGAGCCGGCGGGTGCGGGTTCGGCGCGCTCGTGGCCGCTGTATCCACTCCGGCCAGGGCAGGACTACGTCAACATTGGGTTCTGGGGGAGCGTGCCGATCGCGCCGGGCGCCGCCGACGGCGACGTCAACCGCACGATCGAACGCAGGGTGTCGGAGTCGGGCGGCCACAAGTCGCTCTACTCCGACGCGTACTACGACCGGGACGCCTTCGATCGCCTGTACGGCGGCGACACGTGGCGGGCGGTGAAAGACCGCTACGACCCGGACCACCGGCTGACGGGACTGTACGAAAAGGCGGTAGCACGAGCATGAGCCTGACCGACAGAGATCAAGGGGCGGCGAGCGTCCCCGCCACCCCGCCGGCGGGGGGCCGGCACACGGGTCCGACCGTGGCGGATGTCATCCGCGCGGTCACCACGGGGCCGTTGCCGGTGCGGATCACCGGGTACGACGGCAGTTCAGTCGGACCGTCCGACGCGGGCATCACCCTGGCGATCCAATCCGAGCGGGGCTTGTCCTACCTGCTCACCGCGCCCGGTGACCTGGGCATGGCCCGGGCCTACGTCAGTGGTGACCTGGCGTTGCAGGGGGTGCACCCGGGTGACCCGTACGAGGCGTTGCGGGTGCTCAAGGACGAGCTGCGGTTGCGCCCGCCGTCGCTCGCCGAGGGGCTGGCGCTGGTCCGAGGGTTGGGCTGGGAGCGGCTGCTACCACCGCCGGCTCCACCGCAGGAGGCGCAACCGCGGTGGAAGCGGGTGGTGAACGGGCTGCGGCACTCGCGGGTACGCGACAGCACGGCGATCTCGCACCACTACGACGTCTCCAACGCCTTCTACGAGAAGGTGCTCGGCCCGTCGATGACGTACACCTGTGCGGTCTACCGGTCTCCGGGCGACACGCTGGAGCAGGCCCAGGCGGCGAAGTACGACCTGGTCGCCGGCAAGCTGGCGTTGCAGAAGGGGATGCGGCTGCTGGATGTGGGCTGCGGCTGGGGCGGCATGGTGCGCCACGCCGCCCGCGAGTACGGCGTGAAGGCGCTCGGGGTGACCCTGTCGAAGGCGCAGGCGCAGTGGGCGCAGGCCGCGATCGAGCGGGAGGGGTTGAGTGAGCTGGCGGAGGTGCGATACCTGGACTACCGGGACGCGCCGGCCGAGCAGTTCGACGCCATCTCCTCGATCGGGCTGACCGAGCACATCGGGGTGCGTAACTACCCGGCCTACTTCGGCGCGCTGCGCAGCCGGCTGCGACAGGGTGGGCGTCTGCTCAACCACTGCATCACCCGCGCGGACAACCGGGCGCCGCACCGCTCGGGCGCGTTCATCGACAGGTACGTCTTCCCGGACGGCGAGTTGGCCGGCCCGGGTCGGTTGATCAGCGAGGTGCACGACGCCGGGTTCGAGGTGCACCACGAGGAGAATCTGCGCCAGCACTACGCGCTGACGCTTGCCGCCTGGTGCCGCAACCTGGTGGAGCACTGGGACTTCTGCGTCTCCGAGGTGGGTGCGGGCACCGCCAGGGTGTGGGGGCTCTACATGGCCGGGTCGCGGATGGCGTTCGAGCGCAACGGCATCCAGTTGCACCAGGTGCTGGCCACGCACAACGGCCCGGACGGTGTGAACGGCTACCCGTTGCGACCGGACTGGTTGCCCTGATCACCTGCTGACCGCTGCCTGAAGCCGCGTCGGAAAAAGTCGGCGCGGCTTCTCGCGAACCGATTGACAAACAAGTTTTGTACATACAAACTG
Source organism: Micromonospora sp. NPDC048905 (assembly GCF_040649655.1). NCBI lineage: Bacteria > Bacillati > Actinomycetota > Actinomycetes > Micromonosporales > Micromonosporaceae > Micromonospora > Micromonospora sp. NPDC048905. The sequence continues at coordinate 70,965 of NZ_JBEZFV010000012.1, forward strand.
ATTTTGCCATGAGAGACGTCCTGTACCTGGAGCAGATCGAGCAGGCCGAAGTCCTGCTCAAGCCGCAGCGCGTTGAGGTGCTGCGGCAACTCGCCGAACCGCGCACCTGCACCGAGGTCGCGGCCCGACTCGACCAGACGCCACAGCGCGTCTACTACCACGTCAAGCAGCTCGTCGCGGCTGGCCTCGTCGAGCTGGTCAACGAACGCAAGGTCCGCGGCATCACCGAGGGGATCTACCAGGCGGCCGCCCGGTCGTACTGGCTGTCCCCCCGGCTCGTCGGCCGGATCGGCCTCCGCCGCGCCCGGGACGAGCTGAGCCTGGGCTACCTGCTCGACCTGATGGAGGAGGTCCAGGCCGACATCGCCGGTCTGGACCGGGCGGCGCCCGAGCTGCCCTCGATCGGGGTCTCCGGCGAGATCCGGGTGCCCGCCGAGCAGCGCCAGCAGTTCCTGCACGACCTGCAAACCGCACTCCAAGACCTGTTCACCCGCTACGGCGGCAGCGAGGGCGATGCCTTCAAGCTGGCCGTCGCCTGCTATCCGAAAGGCAACGACAATGAGTGACCCGTTGAAGGTCCAGGCCCGTCTCTCCGCACCGGTCGGGCGCGTCCGCGCGGCCCTGACCGACCCGGCCGAGCTGCGTCTCTGGCTGGCCGAGCACGCCGAGGTCGAGCTGCCCCAGCGGTACGAGTTCTGGGGCCGCTACACGCCCGAGGGCGATGCCCCGCACCAGCGGCTGCTGCACGCCGACGACGACACGCTGCGCTTCGGCTGGCTGCTCGACGGGGTGGAGACCACCACCGAGCTTCAGCTCACCGCCGAGGGCACCGACAGCACCGTGCTGACGCTGACCCAGAGCCACTTCGACTTCGCCGAGGCGATGAGCGGCTCCAGCATCCGGGGCGTGCTCCAGACGTACTGGGCGCTGTCCATCGCCAACCTGGCCGCGCACGTGGAGGGCAAGCCACTGCTGCCCCGCACCGACTTCACCTCCGCCGACCTGCGGGGCGAGCTGGTCATCGCCGCCCCCGCCGACAAGGTGTGGGAGTCGCTCACCGACTCCGAGCAGGCCAGCGCCTGGTTCGGCTACCCGATCGGCATCGAGCCCTGGGTCGGCGGCCGGTACGCCATGGGCGGCTTCGAGACCGGTTACGCGGCCAAGGTCATCGACCTGGAGCCCGGCCGACGGATGTCCATCGACTGGGGGCCGACCGGTGTGACGAGCTGGGAGCTGGCCGAGTCCGGTGGCCGCACCACGCTGACGTTCGTGCAGAGCGGCTTCGACGAGGCCAACCCCCCGTACGGGGCCTGGAGTGGGTCGGTTGCCGGGCTGTTCGAGCTGCGCCGCTTCCACGAGGTGCCGAACTGGCAGCCGATCTGGCTCGCCGAGGAGGTCCCCGGCCTGGAGCCCGCACCGGCCAGCTGACCGTCGCGCCATGCCCCTTGATCGCGCTCGATCACGGATGCAGTGGTCTCGTTCGCCCTGGAGGCCACTACATCCTGGATCGAGCGCGATCTTGTAGGTGCGGGGTGGGTCCGGGGGATCCGTCGGCGGAACCTGGTGACTTTTCGCGGCTGAGTGGGTACTGGCGGGCGATGTTCTTCATCTTTGGTCTGCGTACCAAGGTCGCCAGGTCCGGTGTCGTGCAGCAGGTCTGCCGGCACTGCGGCAACCAGGCCGCACAGGTGATCACCCGTCGTTCGACGAAATTCACCCTGTTCTTCATTCCCCTCATTCCGATCCGTACCCGATACGCGCAGCAGTGCACGTTCTGCGGTGCGGAGTACGAGATCTCCAGGTCCGAGGCCGAGCGCCTCCCGGTCGGCTGATCGTCGATGGAACGTTTCCTCTGCTGGCTGATCGGCCGACCGACGCCACCTGTGGACGTGGCGGTGCACACCGTGGCCCGCCCGCCCTGCACCCCCGGCCGCCGCAGACGTCGCCGCGCCCGCCGCCCACTGGCCGGCACCGCGCTTCCCCGCTCTCCCTGGAACCGCTCCGCCGGGCGGTGACCGGGTACGCGGGCATGCATGGAGAGTCGGAATGTGGGCACTGTGGCGCGGGGCACCCCCGCCCCCATTCGGGGCAGGTCTACAGCGGCATCCACCAGGGGTGCCTGTCGAGGTTGGACAGTCGTTCCGGCTGACCCGGCGGGCACGGTCGGCCCTGGCGGCGTACCTGGGGGCTGGTTAGGCTTTCGGGGTTTGCCGTGGACCGGTCTTCCGAGGGTGCACGCACGATCGAAGAGCCGGAGCGACCGTGTCCCGACAGGACGGAAACCAGGCTGTGGGGCGGCTCAGCCCCGCTGGTGCTGTCGCCGCGGCCGCGGTCATCCTGGTGGAGGCATGCTGGCTGGTCGCCGCGTTGCCCGGAGCCGCGCTGGTCAGTGACATCGGCGCGCTGCTGGTGGCCGGTTGGGCGACGGTCGCGTGTGTCGGTGTGGCCCGTCGACATCCGGCCCCGCTGCGCAGATTCTGGATGCTGCTCGCCGTCACCATGGCGCTCGCCGCGCTGGGCCGGGCCATCTGGACTGCGCAACGTCTCGTCGGCGGCGACCTGCCGCACACACCGGTGGTCGGCGTGGTCTTCACCGCCGGCATCCTCACCGGTACGGCCGCGCTGCTCAGCTCACCGTCCGCGCCACGGACCGCGGTGGGGCGGGCCCGCACGTTGCTGGACGGGGTGATCGTCGCCCTGGCCCTGGTGCCGATCGCCTGGGTGCTGGTGTTTCGGGGGGTCGCCGCCGCCGAGTTGGCCGACCCGGCGCGCACGCTGGGCCTGCTCTACCCGATGTTCGACCTGATGCAGCTCACCATCCTGGTCGCGGTGGCCGGGCCGGCCCGGCCGATGTGGCGGCCGATGAGTCTGCTCGCGGCGAGCCTCACGCTGCGGGTCGTCGCCGACGTCGTCTACGTCTCGCTCGTCGCGCGTGCCGACTACGCCGCCGGTCACCCGATCGACCTGTGCTGGCCGGTGAGCTACCTGCTGATCGGCCTGGCCTCCCGCAACCCTCCGCCGCCGGACTGCGACGGCACCGACGACACCGCCGAGTCACCGCTGCCGCCCTGGTGGCGGGTGGCGTTGCCGTACCTGCCGGTGGGTGGGGCGATCGTCGCGGTGGTGCTGGCCCGCCGACCCACCGGGCAGACCCCGCACCTGATCTTCGTGACCATGATGGTCCTGCTCGCGGCCCTCGCCGTGCGGCAGGGGTTGGCCGCCAACGAGAACCTGCGGCTGGTGGTCCGGCTGCGCCGTCTCGCGTACGGGGACCAGCTCACCGGGCTGCCCAACCGGTTGCTGTTCAACCGGAGGCTGCGGCTGGCCCTGCGCGACGGCCGGCCCGCGGCCGTGCTGCTGCTCGACCTGGACGGGTTCAAGCAGGTCAACGACCGTTTCGGGCATGCCACCGGCGACACCCTGCTGACCGGACTGGCGGCCCGGATGCGGGCTGTCGTGGCCGACGACGGCATCATCGCCCGGCTCGGCGGGGACGAGTTCGCGGTGCTTGTCGACGGCGACCGGCAGGTCTCACCCGAGCGGCTCGCCGAGCGGCTGCTGGACGCGCTGCGACCCTCCGACGGTGAGGATGACGTCGGCGTGCACCCGTCGGCGAGCATCGGCATCGCCGAACTCGGCCCGCAGCACGCCTCGCACACCGACCTGCTGCGCGACGCCGACATCGCCATGTACGCGGCCAAGGCGGCGGGGAAGTCCGCGTACCGGACGTGCACCTCGGCGCTGCGTGAGTCGGCCGTGTCGCGGGCCGAGCTGATCGCCGATCTGCGCCGCGCGGTCGACGAGGATCAGCTGTGTCTGGAGTTCCAACCCATCGTCGACCTGGCCACCGGCGCGGTGCGCAGCGCCGAGGCGCTGGTGCGGTGGCGGCACCCCCGGTTGGGGATGCTGCCGCCGTCGAGGTTCCTGCCGCTGGCCGAGGAGACCGGGCTGATCCTGCCGATCGACAGGTGGGTGATCCACGAGGCGTGCCGGGCGGCGGCGACCTGGCGGGACCGGGCGCCGGACGCGACGGTGGCGGTGAACATCGCCGCGGCGCACCTGCGCCGTCCGGACCTGATCGCCACGGTCACCGCTGCCACCAGCGCCGCGGGGCTGGCGCCGCGGGCGTTGACCCTGGAGTTGACCGAGTCGGCGCTGATCGAGGGCACCGAGGCGGTGTTGGAGCGACTGCACCAGCTCCGGGAGCTGGGCATCAAGATCGCCATCGACGACTTTGGTACGGGTTACTCGTCGCTGAGCTATCTGCACCGCATCCCGGCGACCGAGTTGAAGATCGACAGATCGTTCGTGACCCGGCTGGGGTCGGACGACCGCGCGTACGCCACCGTGGAGATGGTGACCCGGTTGGCCGGCGCGTTCGACCTGACGGTCGTCGCCGAGGGGGTGGAGACCGAGCGTCAGCACGAGGCGGTCGCCGCGATCGGCTGCCCGCGCGGTCAGGGCTATCTGTACGGGCGGCCGGACGCGCCCGCCATGGTGGGCCAGAATCGGGCTTGACCCTGACGTAGCGGCAGGCGGGAGCCTGGTTTCCGGAAGGGAGGGGAACCATGGCGTACACGGTGGGTCAGGTGGCGAAGGTCGCTCGCGTGACGGTGCGGACTCTGCACCACTACGACGAGATCGGCCTGCTCTCGCCCAGCGGGCGGACCCCGGCGGGTTACCGCCGCTACGACGACGCGGACCTGGAACGGCTGCAACTCGTCCTGTACTACCGGGAGCTGGGTTTCCCGCTTGAGGAGATCACCGCGATCATCGACGACCCGGCGGCCGACCCGGCCGCGCACCTGCGCCGCCAGCACGAGCTGCTGACGGGCCGGCTGAAGCGGTTGCAGGCGATGGTCGAGGCGATCGAGTTCGCGATGGAGGCGAGCAACATGAACATCCAACTCACCCCGGAGGAGCGGTTCGAGGTCTTCGGTGACGCCGACCCGGAGCAGTACGAGGCCGAGGTGAAGCAGCGTTGGGGTGACACCGACGCGTACCGGGAGTCGAACCGGCGGGTCTCCCGCTACACCAAGGAAGACTGGCTGCGGAACAAGACGGAGAACGAGGACTGGGGGCGGCGGATCGTCGCGCTGATGGCCTCGGGCGCGCCGGCGGACAGCCCGGAGGCGATGGACCTGGCCGAGGAGCACCGGCAGCTCATCAACCGCTGGTTCTACGAGTGTTCGTACGAGATGCAGACCGCGTTGGCCGACATGTACCTGGCCGACGAGCGGTTCACCGCGTACTACGAGAAGATCGCGCCGGGGTTGGCCGTGTACCTGAACGAGGCCATCCACGCCAACGCGATCAGCCGCGCCTGATCGGCCCGGAACGGCGGCGGGGTGCGGTCCGGCTACTCTGGCCGGACCGCCACCGCCCCCGGGGAGACGACCGTGCAGAAGCCGAAGCTGATCGCCGCCGGTGCCATCCTCGCGGTGGCGGTCGCCGCTGGGGTGTGGGCACTCGTGGCCACCGGCGACGAACCCGACGCGGGTCGCGCGCCGGCGTCAGCGGCACCGACCGACCCGGTGGGTGTGCTGACGGCCGCCGCCGCGAAGGTCGACGAGCGGACCTACAAGCTGACGTTGGGCACCGGCGGGACAGCGGGCGGCGACGGCACGGTGGTGCTCTGGGACCCGACGACGAAGCGTGGCCTGGAGACCACCTCGCTCAAGGTGCCCACCGGTGAGGTGAAGATCGAACGGCTCACCACCGGGCCGGACGTCTACGTGCGGATCAGCGCCCCGGACCGCCGCGTCCCGGTGTGGGACGGCAAGACCTGGTGGCACGTCGGGTCGCCGGGTTCGCCGCCCGCCCAACAGGGCTTGGACAACACCAAGCTCGCCGGCACGCTCAGCACGGCGGCGGCCGTCCGGCAGACCGGGGTACGGGAGTACGCCGGCACGCTGGACCTGCGGGAGAGCAGCGCGGTGCTCGGCACCGGGGTCGGCGGAAGGCTCGGCGACCGGGCCGGTTCGGTGCCGTTCACGGCGGCCGTCGACGAGCAGGGCCGGTTGGTCCGCTACCGCATCGAGTTGGCCAGGGAGCAGTCGGAGACCGCCCAGCTCGAACTGACGTACTCGGACTTCGGGTTGTCGGTGTCGGCGGATCCGCCGGCGGCCGACCTGGTCGGCGAGAATCCGCCGGCGAACATCCCGGGCGCCTGACCGTCGGTCACTCCTCGACCGCGCCGGCGCTGGGGGTGACCAGGAAGTCGTAGACGGTGCGGGCCATCCGGCGGACCGTCTCGTCGCCGCTGGCCATCGGGCCGGCGGTGAGGAACGCGACGGCGGTCTCGGTGCCGGGGATCAGGTAGTAGCCGACGTCGTGGGAGGCGTCCGGCAGGTCACCGGTCTTGTGGGCCACCGGCACCCCGGGTGGCAGCGCCGCCGGGATCTTGGTGTTCAGGGTCTGTTCCCGCATGAACCCGACCATGAGGTCACGGGAGGCGGGGGTGAGGATCTCGCCGTCCCAGACCGCCCCGAGCAGGGACACCACGTCGTCGGGGCTCGTGTAGTTCTCCTCGCCGCGTTGCGCCGCCGCGCTGTCGAGCATCCGGCGGGCCAGGATGGTCGATCGTTGGTTCATCGAGTCGATCAGCGCGTTGACCGGGGCGAACCCGCCGAGGTAGGTGATCAGCACGTTCGCGGCGACGTTGTCGCTGTACTTGATCAGATACTGGGCGAGCCGATGCAGGGTGACCACCTGCGGGAACGTCTCGAACTGGAGCTGACCGGTGCCACCGACCACGTCCTGCGGGGTGACCAGTACGCCGTCGTCGAGTGAAACCTGTCCACAGTCGACCCGGCGAAGCAGCTCGACGAGGATCCACAGCTTGATCACGCTGGCGGCCTTGGGGCGCAGCGCGCCGTTGACGGCGATCTGCTGGTCGCCGTACCGGCCGGACAGGTCGCGGACGGTGACTCCGGCCGGGTTGAGACTCGCGTCGGCGACCACCCGGGCGAGCTGTCCGCTGAGCGGGAACAGCCGGGCTCCCGCGACCGGGTCGGTGGGCGGCTGCGGGCTGGTGACCACCACGCCGGTCAGCTCGACCGGCGGGCGGTGCTGGGGGATCACCTCGAGCGTGCCCTCGCTGCGGCCGGTCAACGGCACCCGGTAGCGGTAGGCCGTGCCCCCGACGACGACCGCGCCGCTGGCCACCCCGGCGGCGACGAGCATGCCCGGGTCGGCGACCCGTCCGGTGTCACCGTCACAGGCCCGGTAGCGCACGGTGTGCCCGAGCGAGTCCACCGCGAACACCCCACCGGGAAACGACAGCCAGGACACCTCGCTTGTCGGCGCCCGCTCCGGCGTCGGCTCGACACCGGGCTCGTGGCCCTGCCCGCCGCTCGGGTATCCCGGCTCGGCCGGCCGCGCCGGGTCCGCGCCGGGGCCGGGGCCGTCGGCGGTGGCCGGCCCGGTCGTGGCCAGCACGGCGAGCGCGACCGCCGCCGCCAGCCCCTTCCGAGGTACGCGGACAAGGGCTGGCGGCGGTGAAGATGAGGACCTCTTGTCGCTTTTTCTCACGTCTGTACGATATGAAGCGCTGCGGAGCGGTGCGACAAGCGAGGTCGGCGTCACCCGTCCGGGCGGCGATGTCCCCATGAGCGTGATGACTCACAGGTATAAAGATGACTCACCGGCATCAACCTCATCAGAGGCACCGACCCCCGGAGGTCCCCATGTTGATCATCGCAGGCAGCCTGCGGGTTGAACCCTCCGCACGCGAGGCGTACCTGTCCGACTGCGAAAAGGTCATCGCGCAGGCGCGCGCCAGCGCCGGCTGCCTCGATTTCCTCCTCGCGGCCGACCCGTTGGAGCCGGGACGGATCCACGTCTACGAACGCTGGGAGTCCGCGGAGCAGCTGGCCGCGTTCCGTGGCTCGGGGCCGAGTGACACGCAGGAAGCGGAGATCCTCGACGCCGATGTGCAGCGCTACCTGATCTCCGGCGTCGAGGCACCCTGACCCGGGTCACCCACGGCCGGAGGTTCACATCGGCGGTCCCGATGCGGGCTCGGGTTCCGCGGGCAGGCCGGGCGCCAGCCGGCGGATCGAGGCGAAAGCGGGCGTCAGCGCTTCGTACAGCTCGGCGAACAGTGGCAGCAGCGCCGCGTACGTGGCGGCGGCGGCCGGGTCGGGGCGGATCGTCTCCTCGATCCGGACGAGGTCGGCGGCGACGTCGATGCTGGGGATCAGCCCGAGCGCCTGCATGCCGAGCAGTGCCGCGCCGAAGCTGGACCCCTCGTGTGCGGCCGGAAAACTCACCGGCACGCCGAGCACGTCGGCGAGCATCTGCCGCCACAGGCCGCTGCGGGCGAAGCCGCCACCGGCACGGATCTCGCGGACCTCGTTGCCGGCCGCCCGTACCGAGCTGAGCACCAGGGCGAGTTGCTGGCAGACCCCCTCCAACGCGGCACGGATCAGGTGCTCGCGGCGGTGGCTGTGGGTCAACCCCACGTACGCCCCGCGCGGCAGGGCGCTCCAGTGTGGTGCCCGTTCGCTGTGCAGGTACGGCAGCATGATGAGCCCGCCCGAGCCGGCCGGCGCGCGGGCCGCCAGGGCGACCAGGTCCTCTTCGGAGTGCTCACCCAGATCCGGCGCGAGCGCCTCGCCGGCCCACTTGAGGACGATGCCGCCGTTGTTGATCGCACCGCCGACCGCCCAGCGGTGCTCGGTCAGCGCGTAGCAGAACACGCCGCCGAGTGGGTCCACCCCGGGCCGCTCGACCATCACCCGCATCGCGCCGCTGGTGCCGATCGAGCAGGCCACCATGCCGGGATGCACCGCGCCCAGGCCCAGGTTCGCGAGCGGGCCGTCGCCCGCACCGACCACCACCGGGGTGCGCTCCGGCAGGCCGGTGGTGGCCGCGGCCCGCGGGGTGAGGCCGGGCAGCACGGCGGTGGTGGCGACCAGTTGGGGCAGTTGCTCCTCGGTGATGCCGGCGATGGTCAGCGCCTCGCTGTCCCATTCCAGCCGGTGGATGTCCAGCAGGCCGCTGGCCGAGGCGATCGAGTGGTCGGTGACCAGCGCGTCGCAGAGCCGCAGTAGCACCCAGTCCTTGATGCCCACCCAGTGCGCGACGCGCTCGAAGAGTTTCGGCTCCTGCTCGGCGAACCAGACCAGCTTGGGCAGCGGCGACATCGGATGCATCGGCGTGCCGGTACGCCGGTGCAGGGCCAGCCCGGACGGCACCGCCCGGAGCCGCTCGGCCTGCCGGATCGCGCGTGAGTCGGCCCAGGTCACCGACGGCGTGAGCGGGTTGCCGTCCGGGTCCAGCCCGATCAGGCTGTGCATGGCGGAGCAGAACGCCAACCCGGCCACCGGCTGGACCAGCTCGGCCACGACCACGCTCACCGACTTGAGCACCGCGTCGAGGATGAGGTGCGGGTCCTGCTCGGCGTAGCCGGGTTGCGGGTCGTTCAGCGGGTAGCCGACCGAGTGGCTGCCGAGCTGTCGCCCGTCGGTGTCGTACGCGACGGCCTTGGTGCTGGTGGTGCCGATGTCGACGCCGACGACCACTCCGGGCCGGGTGTCCTGTGGCACGCGCTCACCCCCTTCGCACGGCGGTGCGGCGGCGACGCCACCCGGCTGCGGTTGACGTTACCGAGACGGCGACGGCCCCCGCAGGACACGCGCACAGGACATCCGTCGACGCGACAGTATCGGCCTATCGTGTGGCTTTATCCGCCGATCGGGTATTTTGCCCCTTCCGGCGTGTCCGGGTGCCACGCCGCGTCTGTTGAACGGGGAGACACCCAGATTGGTGGCCTACGCGGCGAAGGAGTCGGCGTGGCAAAGACTGATTCAACGGGTTCCACCTGGCGGTACCGGTGGGCGCACCGGCAGAACGTGCGGCGGGTCAGCACGTTCCGGGGCGCCGAGACGGCCTGGCGGCGACGTGCCGACGAGCTGCGGCGACTGCGCGCTCTCGCCGCCGACTTCCAGGGCTCCGCCGCGGCCGGCGACGGCCTGCCCCTGGAGTTGACCGCCGACGAGGCGGTGCTGTGGGTGCTGCCCGCCGCGCAACTGGTCGAGGTACGGCACACCCCGGTGCTGCCCGCCCCGGACCTCACGGTCGCCCCGCCGACCGGACCACTACGCCCGCGCCGCCCGGACGGCGTACGCGTCACCGACACCGGCATGGCCGTGATCACCAGCCGTCGCCTGGTGCTGCTCGGCGGACGCGGCCGGCGCGACTGGGCGTACGGCCGGATGACCGGCCTGGCCCACGACCCCGCGTCGCCGGTCACGTTGATCCAGGTGCTGGACCGGCGGACGACCGCCGGGTTGCTGCTGCCCATCGACGCGGCGCCGGACTTCCGGTTCAAGCTGACCCTGGCCTTCGCCGACGCGATCGAACAGCGCGCCGCGGTGCTCGACCAACTCGACGAGATGATCGCCGAGCACGCCCAGCTCAAGCCGTTCCGGCCGGCCGTGGCCACCCCGGCGCAGGCCCGGCTCACGTCGTTCGTACCCGGTGGTCGCCGGACCATCGCGGTGGCGGCCGCGCTGGCGTTGCTGGTGCCGGCGGCGCTCATCGAGTCGAATCCGTCCGACCCGACCGGCGGCCCGGAGGTCGCCGCCGCCGCAACCCCCAGCGCGGAGCCCCTGCTGATCCGCCCGGCAGCCCCGGCGCTCACCCGCGTCACCCCACCGCCGAAGCCGACGACGTCGCCACGCTCGGCGCCCCGCACGACCGCCGACCCGCGTTGCGGGGCGCCGGAGAACCCCCTGGGGTACGGCTTCTGCGGCGGTACCCGGATCCGTCGGCCCGCCCCGGAGGTGTGCGACTGGTTCGACTGCGTGCCGCAGTTCTGGGCCGGGCGGGGTTACCTCGTGCAGTGTCGCGACGGTTCGGTCAGCCTGGCCGGTGGCGGAGCGAAAGCGTGCGGCGAGCACCGTGGGGTGCGGCGAACCATCACGAAGTGACCGATTTGGGAGTTAAAGTCTGCTTCGGTCGGTCACAATTGCCGAGTGGAGATCAGGTCTGACGATGGCGCGCGGGTGCGGATACGCCCCGTCGGCTACCAGCCTGGCATCGACCCGCCCGACGACCCCGACCGGGCCGCGCCCGGCTGGCACGACTGGCTGCTCATCGAGGTGGACGCCCGTACCGCCGACGGCCAGACCTGGTCGCACCACTACCCGAGCCTGATGGTCGAGGAAGCCCGCGCGTTCGGCGGCTGGCTGCGCGGGCAGGCCACCTCGGCGCTCGAATCGAACGCGCCACCGGCGATGGTCAGTTTCACCGAACCCAACCTGGCCCTCCGCTCCCGGGTGCTCCGCCGCCGCCGGCTGGAGCTGATCGTGGAGTTCTCCGCCGAGTCGCTACCGCCGTGGATGCGCCGCCCGTCCGGCGCGATCTACCCGTTGCTGCTCACCGTCTCGGCGGACGCCCTCGCGGCGGCCGCCGAGCAGTGGGCCGAGCACTGCGCGGCGTACCCGCCGCGGATCCGGTCGAGGTTCCCCACCGAGAACCCCGGGTCGGTGCACCATCCGCGCCGCGCGGGCTGAACGGCTCACCACGCGTTGTCCTTGTGGAGCCGGTAACGCCCTGCTCTGATGTGCGGTCATGGGTGCTGAGCAGGTCCACCGCACGGTGGAAGCGGTGTGGCGAATCGAATCCGGACGGGTCGTCGCCGCCCTGGCCGGGCTGGTCCGCGACATTGGCTGGGCCGAGGAGTTGGCCCAGGACGCCCTGGTCGCCGCGCTGGAGCAGTGGCCGCGCGACGGCGTACCGGCCAACCCGGGCGCGTGGCTGACCACCGTCGGCAAACGGCGGGCGATCGACGCGCTGCGCCGGCGGAGCCTGCTGGAACGTCGGGTGGCCGACCTCGGGCGCGACCTCGACGACGAGCGGTTCACCCCCGACTTCGACGCCGCGTTCGAGGAACGCATCGACGACGACCTCCTGCGGCTGGTGTTCACGGCCTGCCACCCGCTGCTGTCACCACAGGCGCGCGCGGCACTGACCCTGCGGGTGTTGGGCGGGCTGAAGACCGAGGAGATCGCCCGAGCATTCCTGGTGGCGGAGACGACCGTCGCGCAGCGCATCACCCGGGCCAAGAAGACGCTCGCCGAGGCGAAGGTGCCGTTCGAGGTGCCCGGCGTGGCCGAGCGCGGCGAACGGCTCGCCTCCGTGCTGGAGGTCATCTACCTGATCTTCAACGAGGGCTACTCCGCGACGGCCGGCGACGACTGGATGCGCCCGGCGCTCTGCGCGGACGCGCTGCGGCTGGCCCGCCTCGTGCAGGAGCTGATGCCCGAGGAGCCGGAGGTGCACGGGCTGGCCGCGCTGCTGGAGATCCAGGCGTCGCGGACCGCCGCCCGGGTCGACGCCGACGGCGAGCCGATCCTGCTGCTGGAGCAGGACCGGGGACGCTGGGACCGGCTGCTGATCCGTCGTGGCCTCACCGCGCTCGGCCGGGCCAGAGCGGCGAACGGCCCGCCCGGCCCGTACACCCTCCAGGCGGAGATCGCGGCCTGCCACGCGCGCGCGGCTACCCCGCAGGAGACCGACTGGGCGCGCATCGCCGCCGGCTACGCGGAGCTGGCCCGGGTCGTACCGTCCCCGGTCGTGGAGCTGAACCGGGCCGTCGCGGTCTCCTTCGCCGACGGCCCGGCCGCCGGTCTGGAACTGGCCCGGGCGCTGGCCGACGAGCCGGCGCTGGCCGGCTACCACCTGCTGCCCAGCGTGCTCGGTGACCTGCTGGCCAAGCTGGGCCGCCACGACGAGGCGCGCGCCGAGTTCGAACGGGCCGCCGAACTGACCGGCAACGAACGCGAACGCGCGCTGCTGCGCGCCCGTGCGGCCGACTGCGCCCGCGGGGTCACGCCAACCCGGTGAAGAATTCTTCGACAGTCATGTCGTATCCCGCCCCGACCGCTCGACGCGTCAGCGAAAGCCGGCTCGCACCGGCAAGGGGGACCGGCGACCGGCCGGCACGGACAAGGAGAGCGACATGACGACGACAGCGAAGGCGACGAGCGCGGGGTCCGCGGTGGCGGGCGACGACTCCCGGCGTACGACGACCAGGGCGCTGTTGGCCGGCGGAGCCGCCGCCGGCCCGCTGTTCGTGGTGGTGGCCGCCGCCCAGGTGCTCACCCGCGACGGGTTCGACCTGAGCCGGCAGCCGCTCAGCCTGCTGGCCCTGGGTGACCTGGGTTGGATCCAGATCGCCAACTTCGTGTTGACCGGGCTGCTGGCCCTGGCCGGCGCGGTGGGGCTGCGCCGGACGCTGCGGGGTGAGCCGGGCGGGACGTGGGGTCCGGCGTTGATCGCCGTGCACGGCCTCGGCCTGGTCATCGGCGGGGTGCTGGTCTCGGACCCGAGCATGGGCTGGCCGGCCGGCGCGCCGGAGGGCACGCCCGACACGGTGAGCTGGCACGCCATCGGTCACGGTGTCGGGGCGGGGCTGGCCTTCGGTTCGCTGCCCATCGCCTGCCTGGTCTTCGCCCGCACCTGGTGGCGGGCCGGGCAGCGTGGTTGGGCCGCCTACTCGCTGGGCAGCGCGACGGCCATTGTCGCGATCCTGGCCTGGCCCGACCAGGACACCCTCAGCATCCGGATGGCGCTCGCCTGTCTCGTCACCTTCGGCTGGCTCACCGCGCTCTGCGCTCGACCGTTCACCCGCTGACCCGTCATTCATCGATCAGGAGAGGAGCGCACCGATGCGCTACATGATGATGCACAAGCTCGACGAGAACCTGCCCGGAGCGTTCAACCCGGGCCCGGAGTTCATGGCCCGGATGGAAGGTTTCATGAAGGAGGTCGCGCAGGCCGGGATCCTGGTCGCCGCCGAGGGGCTCTGCCCGACCGTCACCGACGCCACCCGGATCACCGTGAGCGGCGGCACGACCACCGTCACCGACGGGCCGTTCACCGAGACCAAGGAACTGATCGCCGGGTTCGCGCTCGTGGACGTGCGTTCCCACGAGGAGGCCGTGCAGTGGGGACGGCGGTTCGTCGACGTCTTCGCCGAGACGTTCGGTGAGGTGGAGGTGGACATCCGCCGGGTCTACGAGGCTCCCGAGGCCGGCCAGCACGGCTGACCTCGTCGCGCCGCCGCCCGGGTCACCCGGGCGGCGGTCCGACGTTCAGGCCCGGCCGGGGGTATGGGTAGGGTGATCGTCGTCAGCCACGAGAAGGAGGTGAGCCCGGTGACCACCCGACGTCAATCCTGGGCGCTCTTCTCGGCCGTCCCCCTCAGCTGACCACTCGCGTCGGGGAGTGCGCCCTCCTTTCTCGGAGGACACATGTCCATCTCCCCGTTCCGCATCGACGTACCCGATGCGGTCCTCGACGACCTGCGGACCCGACTGGCCCGTACCCGCTTCACCGACCGCAGCGGCCACCGGCCGTGGCAGGGCGGCGTCGACCCCGACTACCTGCGGGACCTGGTGTCCTACTGGCACGACGGGTTCGACTGGCGAGCGCGTGAAGCCGAGCTGAACGCGTACCCCCACCACCTGGCAGTCGTCGGCGGCCGGAAGCTGCACTACCTGCACGTCCGGGCGGCGCGCCCGGCCGGTGCGCCCACGCCGTTGCCGTTGCTGCTGAGCCACGGCTGGCCCAGCAGCTTCGTCGAGATGCTGCCGCTTGTCGACCGCCTGACCGACCCCGATCGGTCCGGCGGCGCGTTCGACGTGGTGGTGCCCTCGCTGCCGGGCTTCGGCTTCTCGGAGGTCCCGGACGAGCCGGTGACCCGGGCGCTCCTCGCCCGGACCCTGCACGAGCTGATGACCGAGGTGCTCGGCTACGAGCGGTACGGTGCTTTCGGCGGCGACGTCGGGGGTGTGGTGACCGGCTGGCTCGGCGCCCTGTACCCGGAGCAGGTCGTCGGCATCCACCTGATCCACCCACCGTTCCCGGCCAGCTTCGACGCCCGTCCACTGTCAACGGCCGAGCAGGCGTACCTGGACGCCGAGGCCGCGTACGACGAGACCGACGGCGGCTACAGCGCCATCATGGGCACCCGCCCGGACACCCTCGCGGCGGCGCTCGCCGACTCACCGGCCGGGCTGGCCGCCTGGCTCGTGGACAAGTACCGGGACTGGACCGACAACCACGGCGACCTGGCGAACAGCGTCGACCGGGACACCCTGCTCACCATCATCACCCTCTACTGGGTGACCGGCTCGATCGGCTCGTCGTTCCGGCAGTACGCCGACTTCGACCACAACACCCCACGACCCATGATCGAAGTGCCGGCGGCGTTCACGGTGAGCACCGAGCCCTCGCAGGCCAACTTCCCGCGCGAGATCGCGGAGCGGGCCTGCACCGACATCCGGCACTGGAGCGAGCCGGGCCGGGGCGGGCACTTCCTGCCGTTGGAGGAGCCGGACCTGTTGGCCGACGAGCTGAGGCGTTTCTTCACCTCGCTGCACGGGTGATGTCCGACGGCGGAGCCGCGCTCAAGACGGCCGGCTCCGCCGCCTGGCCTCGGTCGTGCCCGCCAAGGGGCCTATTACATCAAATCAGTTTGATGTAATGTGCGGCTGTGATGTCAGAGACAGCCGGCACCAGCGCACCGCCCGGGTTCGTGACCGCCGTCGGGCACCCGGTGCGGTGGCGTTTGATCAGCGAGCTGGCCCACAGTGACCTTGCTGTGCACGAGCTGACGGCGCTGCTCGGCCAACCGCAGAACCTCGTCTCCTATCACCTCGGCAAACTGCGCAGGGCCGAGTTGGTGACCGCGCGGCGTAGCAGCGCCGACGGCCGCGACACCTACTATTCGCTCGCCCTGGCCCACTGCGGCGACCTGCTGTCCGGCACCGGCGCTGCCCTGCACCCCGGGCTGCGGCTCACTCCGCCCACGCCGGCCACCGCGGTGACCGGACGAGTGCTGTTCCTGTGCACGGGCAACAGTTCACGGTCGCAGATGGCCGAGGCGCTGCTGCGGGAACGCACCTCCGGCACCGTGGCGGCCTACAGCGCCGGAAGCCAACCCAAGCCGGTCCATCCGCACGCGACAAGCGCCATGGCGGCACGCGGCATCGACCTGACCAAGGCGCTGCCCAAACACGTGGACGAGTTCGCCGGTCAGCGATTTGACGTCGTGATCACCCTGTGCGACCGGGTCAAGGAGGTCTGCCCCGAGTTCCTCGGACAGTCACGGCTCCTGCACTGGAGCATCCCGGACCCGGCCGCCGATCCCGACGGGTTGCCCGCTTTCCAGCGGGTCGCCGACGACCTCGCCCAACGCGTCAGTTTCCTGCTGCACGCACTGCCGCCCACGAGAGAAGGCATCATGACCAGCCCCATCAATGACAACACCGTGAGCGTGCGCTACCTCGTCGATGACGTCGCCGCCGCGATCGACTTCTACACCACCCACCTCGGCTTCACGTCGGCCCACGCATTCCTGCCCGCTTTCGCCGACGTACGACGCGGCAACCTGCGGCTACTGCTGTCCGGCCCGGACAGTTCCGCAGGGCGGTCCATGCCGGACGGACGCCGTCCGCACCCTGGCGGCTGGAACCGCATCCACCTGATCGTCGCCGACATCGACGCGGAGGTTGCCCGGCTGCGCGCCGCCGGAGTTACCTTCCGCAGCGACGTCATCGCAGGTCCGGGTGGCCGACAGATCGTCCTGGACGACCCGGCCGGCAACCCCGTCGAACTCTTCGCGCCGGCACCTGCCTGACCTGTCCGTCAATTCTCTCCTTTCGGGCGCAACGGGATGCATCGATCGTGGTTGCGTTCCCTGTCACGTACATGAGCGGTTGTACCGCGCGTGACCGTGACCTCTGTGGCCTGCGCCCCCTGGCGGATCGCCTGGGCCGAGCGCGAGAACGAGCGCCGGCAGCGCGCGTACCGCGACGCCACCGACGCCTGGCTGCGCCGCGACGACCACCTGACCCGGCTCCGCATCGAGGCCGCCGGCTTCCTCGGGTGTACGCAGCCCCGCACCGGCCTACCGGTGGACCTCGACCACGACGAACTCGTCTTCCGCGTCCTTCCCGTCGCCACGCTCGTCGAGGCCGAGGCGCGGCACGTCCCCGGCCTGCCCAGCCCGGGTCCCTGCGACTTCGCCGACACCGTGCACGCGGCGCTGCCAGCGGGCCTGCGGGTGCTCGACACCGGGATGGCCGTCGTGACCAGCCGCCGCGTGGCCTTCGCTGGCCGCGAGCATCGGCGCGAGTGGCGGTACGCGGACCTGCTCGGCCCCGCCCACCACCCCGACGTGCCGGTCACCCTGCTGCCCGTTGACGGTCGCGGATCTGCCGAGTCGGCGCGACCCCGGCACCGACTCTCCGGGCTGCTGGTTCCGGCCAGCGCCGTGGTGAACTTCCGCTTCTATCTCACCCTCGCGGCCACCGCCGATCGCGCCGCCGTCAGCGCGCAGGTCGACGCCCTGCTGACCGCCCACCGACACGCCCGGCCCGCGCCTCCGGTGTCGGCGGCACCCGACGACGCGCCCTCGACAGCGGTCCGCCTGGACCGCCGGACCCTCGCCGTCGCCGCCGTCGCGACCGTGGTGTTCGCGACGCTGGCCCCCGGCACCGTGGGACCACAGCAGGCCGGCACTCTGCGACGAGCGGAAGCGGCGACCATCGCGACGGGTGAGCCGATCGTGCGGAACACCGCGACGCGTACACCTTCCGTCCTGGGGGCGGCGAGCCCGAGCACGCCGGTGCGTCCGGTACGGCCTCTGGCGGCCGGTCCGCAGCAGCCCGCCGCACCGGTCCCGTCCGCCGCTGTGCTGGCTGCGCCGGTCCCCACCACCGTTCCGGTGCCGCTCACCGAGCCGGTGCCAACCACCGTTCCGGTGCCGTTCACCGAGCCGGCACCGACCATCGCGCCCACTCCGTCCAGTGCTCCCGCCCCGTCGGCCAGCGCGACGCCGACGCCAGCTCCGACGCCGACCGACCCGCCCACCGCGGCCTGGCCGGGCTCACCGTCGCCGACCGCGACGCCCGACCCCGCGCTGGTGATGGCGTGCCTGGAATCTCTGCTGCCGCTTGTGGACCGGCTGCTCTGCCCGCCGACCGGGCCGTGATGCAGGGCCGATGCGGTCGGGTCAGCTCGTGGCGCCGAAGTCGGGGAGGGTGAGGGAGCCGTCCGGGCCGAGGGTGAAGCCGGGGTTCCAGGCGATCTCCCAGACGTGACCGTCCGGGTCGGCGAAGTAGCCGGCGTAGCCGCCGTAGAACGTCTCCCGCGCCGGCTGGGTCACCTCGGCGCCGGCCTTGCCCGCGGTCGCCATCACCTCGTCGACCTCCGCCCGGGAGCGGACGTTCTGGGCCAGGGTCATGCCGCCGAAGCCGCCGGTGTCCGGGTTGGGGACGCCCGCGTCGGCGGCCAGCTTGTCTCGGCTCCACAGCACCAGGGCCAGGCCGCCCGCCTGGAGGAAGACCGTCTCCTCGACCTCCTGGCCCTGCCAGCCGAGGTGTTCGTAGAAGGCTTTGGCGCGCGCCAGGTCCGAGACGCCGAGGGTGATCAGACTGATCCGCTGCTCCATCCTCGTAACCTAACGCGCCAGCGCCCGGGGGCGCGGCAAGGTAGACCAGAGCAATCCGAGGAATCTACACTCTTCTCTGTTAACGCTCACACTCGTCCCAGTGCTGAGGCAGTGACGCCATGCCGATCTGACGATCGGTGCCCGCCGGGTGAACACCCGGCAGCCGGCGGCTGCTCGGTCCGGCCGGCCCCGCCCCAGACGGTTGCCGGCTGCCCGTGGCGGCCCCACCGGCCGGCCCATGCCCTCGGCCAGCTCGACCAATCCAGGGGAGACAGCTATGCGAACGAGGGCACGATGGCTCGCGACGCTCGCCGCGCTCGGTGTGGTCATCGCCGGCGTGGTGGCACCCACCGGTCCGGCCAGCGCGGAATCCAACGGCGGGGTACGGGTGATGCCGCTCGGCGACTCCATCACCGAGGGCACCCAGGTGCCGGGCGGGTACCGCATCGGGCTCTGGCAGCGTCTCGCCACCAACAGGTACACGGTGGACTTCGTCGGATCGCAGTTCAACGGGCCGGCCAGCCTGGGTGACCACGACCACCAGGGGCATCCCGGCTGGCGCATCGACCAGATCGACGCGAACATCGTCGGCTGGCTGAACACCCAACGACCGCAGACCGTCCTGCTGCACATCGGCACCAACGACATCCTGCAGAACTACAACGTGAGCACCGCGCCGAACCGGCTCTCCAACCTGATCGACAAGATCACCAACACCGCGCCCACCGCCGAGGTGTTCGTGGCGCAGCTCATCCCGCTCTCCAACAGCGGCCAGGAGGCGGCCAACCGCACCTTCAACGCGGCGATCCCCGGCATCGTCCAGAGCAAGGTCAACGCCGGCAAGCGGGTGCACCTGGTCGACATGCACAGCGCCCTCACCACCGCCGACCTGATCGACGGCGTCCACCCCACCGCCGGCGGCTACGACAAGATGGCCGCCCGCTGGTACAGCGCCTTGCAGTCGGTGCCCGGCAGCATCGGCAACCCGGGCAGCGGCGGCGGACAGACCACCACGATCGTGGGCACCCGGTCCGGCAGGTGCGTCGACGTCCCCGGCTACTCCACCACCAACAGCACCCAGCTGAACCTGTGGGACTGCCACGGCGGCACGAACCAGCAGTGGACCTACACGTCCAGCAAGGCGCTCACCGTCTACGGCAACAAGTGCCTCGACGCCGCCGGCAACAGCACCGCCCCGGGCACCCAGGTCACCATCTACGACTGCCACGGCGGCACGAACCAGCAGTGGAACGTCAACGCGAACGGCACGATCACCGGCGTGCAGTCCGGCCTCTGCCTGGACCCGTACAACCAGGGCACCGCCAACGGCACGAAGCTCGTCCTCTGGACCTGCACCGGCCAGGCCAACCAGCAGTTCAGTCGCCGATGAAACAGCCAACACGGTGGCTGACGACCGCGCTCGCGGCGGTCCTCGGCCTGGCGCTGGCGACAACCACCCGGGACGCGGCCGCCGCCGACAGCCCCTACCAACGGGGTCCGGATCCGACCGCGGCCAGCGTCACCGCCACCCGCGGCCCGTTCGCCACCACGCAGGCGACCGTGCCCGCGGGCCACGGCTTCAACGGCGGGTACGTCTACTACCCGACCGACACCAGCCAGGGCACCTGGGGTGCGGTCGCGATCGTGCCCGGCTACTCCGCCCTGTTCGCCAACGAGGAAGCCTGGATGGGTCCCTGGCTGGCGTCCTTCGGGTTCGTGGTGATCGGCATCGAGACCAACAGCCGCACCGACGGCGCCGACGCCCGTGCCACCCAGTTGCTCGCCGCACTGGACTACCTCACCCGCACCAGCCCGATCCGCGACCGGGTCGACGCCAACCGGCTCGGCGTCATGGGCCACTCGGCGGGCGGCGCCGGCACCCTCCTCGCCGCCCTCCGGCGGCCGACCCTGAAGGCGGCGGTCGGCCTCGCGCCAGGTACGCCCGGCAACAACCTGAACATGTCCACCACCCAGGTCCCCACCATGCTCCTGTCGGGACAGAACGACGGCACTGTCACGCCGTCGTACGTGCAGGGCATCTACAACACGCTGCCCGCCGGCGTGGAACACGCCTGGGCGGAGCTGGCCGGCAACGACCACCTCTCGTTCACCAGGCCGAACCCCACCGAGATGCGACTCCTGATCCCCTGGCTCAAGACGTTCCTGGACAACGACACCCGCTACACCCAGTTCCTCTGCCCACTGGCGAACAGCAGCGGCGTTTCGCGGTACAACGCCACCTGCCCCCTGGTGCCGCCGGACGGCCCGCCGGCACCGCCCACGTCCGCGCCGCCCACGTCCACCCCGCCCACCACGGGTACGCCGACCACGCCGCCACCCTCCGGCGCCCCCTGTACCGCGACCTACCGCACAGTCAACTCGTGGTCCGGCGGCTTCCAGGGCGAAGTCACCGTGACCGCAGGCACCGCCCACATCAACGGCTGGACCGTCAGGTGGGAACTGAACAACGGCCAGAGCATCAGCCAGGTCTGGAGCGGCACCCTGAGCACCAGCGGCTCCACCGCAACGGTCCGCAACGTCTCCTACAACGGCTCGCTCGACTCCGGTGCCACGACGAGCTTCGGCTTCCTCGCCTCGGGTACGCCAGCCACCACCTCACCGACCTGCACCAGCCCCTGACCAACCGCAGGACGTAACCGCGAGTCGTGCGGCTCCGATCGGAGCCCACCTGTCGATCGCCGCGCCCCCGGCCAGCGTCATGCGACGCCAGCGTCGAGGGCGCGGCGGCTCGTGCGCCCTTCCGCCCACCGTGGACGGCTGCGGTAGGGCGGGCCGAGCGGTGCGGGACAGCGCCAGCAGGGAGCCCGGTACTAAAATCTCGCCTTGCCGTCAGCATGCGGCTGGCCGACACGGGGAGGTGTCATGCGGCGTCGCCAACTGCTGGCGTCCGGGGTGTTCGCGGCGATGGGGCTCAGTGCTGGGGAGCTGTTGAGAGCTGCCCCGGCCGCCGCCGAACCGGCCTTGCTGAAGAGCGTCGGCGTCCAGCTGCCGGTGGACGACCTGCGGGCGATCGAGCTCGACGAAGCGCGCGGCCGCCTATACATCGCACAGGGGGTTGGTGGCGCACTGCCGCTGGTGGTGACGGATCTCGACGGCCGCCTGCTGTCCCGGGTCACCGCGGTCGCTGACATTTCCGACCTCGTCCTCAGTGCCGACGGACGCTTCCTGTACGCGGCCCAGGGCTTCAACCGGATCATCGCGTTGGATGCCGCCACGCTCACCGTCATCGCCAGCTATCCCGCACCCGTCGGCGCCCACCTGTACACGGTCGAACCGACTGGCGAGAAGGTCGTCGGCGGGTTCATCGACGCCGGTATCGGCTCCGGCGGTCTGCTGGTCTGGTCCGCGCCCGGAACCTCGCCGGTGGTCTACACCGCGGGTCCCAACTACCATCCGATCATCGACGCCAGCCCCGGCGCGCCCGGTCTCCTCGTCGCCGGCGACACCGGGTACTCGCCCGTCACCACGTACGTCATCGATGTCTCCGGTGACAGCCCGACGATCGTCGCACAGCGGGACTACACCGGCAGCAACCTCATCGGCTACGCCGTGAGCCCGGACGGCACCGAAGTGGTGGAGACGGTGGGCAGCCCGTACGAGCACCACTCGTACCGGCTGCCGGATCTCGCCGACGCCAACGTCTATCCGAGCGGCGTCTATCCGCAGGACGCCGCCTGGTCCGGGGACGGCTCGACCGTCGCCATCGGCCGCGCCTCGACCGCCTCCGGTGCCGCCGATGTCTACCTCTACGCCAAGGGCAGCACGGTCCCGACGTACGCCGTCGACTTCCGCAGCGGCGACAGCCTCTGGGAGGGAACGCTGCTGGTTAACCGGGACGGCACCCGGGCCTGGGCGGTCACCTCGACCGATCCCTACCAGGAAACTCAGCTGCTGCACTCCTTCGGGCCGGCGCGCCCGCCGACGCCGCCGGTCACCGACCTGGCCGTCACCGCCCAGTTCGGGGGCGGCAAGGACAAGCAGACCGCGCAGCTCACCGTGACGTGGAGTTCGCCCATCGGTGACGACAACTACTGGTGGATCACCGCGTCGACCAACGGCGGGGCCGAGCGGGAGTTCTGGCGCGGCAAGCTGGACGCCACCGGCAGATACACCCTCACCTACTCGCTGCCGCGCGGCACCACCGTCTTCACGGTCCGGTACCGCGACTACTACCAGTTCTACCCGGACGGCTACGCGACCGCGACGCTGCAACGATGAGCGCGCCGGCGACAGCGCGGGCCAGCTCGGCCGCCGGCCCTGGCCAGTAGGGCAACTCCGGCCCCGGAATTCCCTCGCGGCTACGCCCTGCTGTCGCAGACCTGCACTCTTCAGGCCGGCCAGCAGGGGTACGTGTCGCGGAGCAAGTTCATCGCGGGTGCCCGCGGTGCTCGCGCACCCCGACACCTGAAACTCCCGCCACCCTCGACGGCCAAGCATCCGAAAAGGCTTGGCGGGCGACTGTAGTCTGCACAACGGGTAGCGAAGGCCACCCGGAAGAGTGATGGGGTGCGCGCCCTGGGCGCTCCAGGCCAGACGACTGTGGTGTCGAACGCACGGGGGGAACCATGTTCGAGCGGCTGGGCAAATTCGTTGTGCGCAGAGCGTGGTGGGTGATTGCCGGGTGGGTGGTGGCGGCGGCAGCCATCATCCTCACCACACCATCGCTCAGCGACATCACCTCGGCGGATCAGGAAAGCTTCCTGCCCCGCTCGTACGAGTCCGTGCAGGCTACCGAACTCGGGCAGAAGGCGTTTCCACAGCAGGCCACCGCGACCGCGGTCATCGTGGTCAAGCGCGCCGACGGGCAGAAGCTGACGCCGGCGGACGAGTCGACGGTGGGCAAGCTCGCCCAGGCGCTCAAGGCCAAGAACATCCCGCACACGTCCGGCTACCAAACCGGCCCGCCAGCAGTGGCACCGGACAGGTCGGTGCAGATCGTCAACGTCGGGCTCGACGCCCCCACCCCCGACGACCCGACGCTGCTCGACGCCGTCCGCGATCTGCGAGCGGACATCGGCCCGGAGTTGGCGAACAGTGGACTGACCGCGGGCGTGGCCGGCGACGTGGCGAGCTTCGTCGACAACGAGGACACCTTCAACAACGCCTTCGCCGTGGTCGGCATCGCGACGATCATCCTGATCATCGGACTGATCCTGATCATCTTCCGCAGCCCCATCGCCGCGCTGCTGCCCGTGGTGGTCGTCGGCGTCGTCCTGAGCATCACGACGGGTCTCGTCGCCGCCGCCGGCAAGGCATTCGACCTCAGTGTCAGTCAGGACCTCCAGACGATCCTGCTGATCGTGCTGTTCGGCATCGGCACCGACTACATCCTGTTCCTGCTCTTTCGCTACCGGGAACGGCTGCGCGCAGGCGACGACAAGCGCACCGCGATGATCGTCACCGTCCAGCGGGTCGGCGAGGTCATCACCTCGGCCGCCGGAGCGGTAATCGTCGCGTTCCTCGTGCTGCTCCTCG
Organism: Micromonospora sp. NPDC048905; assembly: GCF_040649655.1. Classification (NCBI taxonomy): domain Bacteria; kingdom Bacillati; phylum Actinomycetota; class Actinomycetes; order Micromonosporales; family Micromonosporaceae; genus Micromonospora; species Micromonospora sp. NPDC048905. Next base: position 94,930 of record NZ_JBEZFV010000012.1, read on the forward strand.
CCTCCCTGGGCTTCTTCGGCTCGCTCGGCCCGGCGCTCGCGATCGCGGTCGGCGTCATGCTCGTCACCTCGCTCACCCTCGTCCCGGCGGTCGTCTCGCTGCTCGGCCGGTACGTCTTCTGGCCGTCGAAGGCCTGGCAGCGTACGCCCAAGGCCACCATCTCGCACCGGCTCGGCAGCATCGTCGGGCGCCGGCCGGCACTCGTCGCGGCGCTCTCCGGCATCATCCTGGTCGCGCTCGCCGCAGGCGTGCTGAGCTACAAGGCCGACTACGACTTCAGCGCCGGCTTCCCGCAGGACACCGAGTCGGCGAAGGCCGCGCAGGACCTCCAGCGCGGGTTCGCCGCCGGTGCGCTCGCCCCCACCGAGGTCTACCTGACCACCAGTAACGGGTCACAACTGACCGAGCAGCAGGTCAACGAGTTCGCCGCGGCCATAGCGAAAGCCCCGGGTGTGGGCCAGGCACAGCCCCCGGAGCGCAGCACCGACCCGAGTGTGGCCCGGGTCAACCTGCTGCTGAACGAGAACCCGGTCTCCAACGAGGCGATCACCCTCGTCCGCGAGGACCTGCGCGATGCCGTGCACGCGTCGGCGCCGCCCGGCACCCGGGCGCTGGTGGGCGGGACCACCGCGATCTTCGCGGACATCAACTCGGCGAACAACCGCGACCTGTCGGTGATCCTGCCGGTCGCAGCCGGCCTGATCGCGCTCATCCTCGCGCTGCTGCTGCGCAGCCTGGTCGCGCCGATCTATCTGGTGATCGTGGTGCTGCTCAACTTCGCCGCCACACTGGGCGCGACCGTCTACCTCTTCCAAGGACTTCAGGGCGAGCCCGGTGTCACCTTCCAGTTGCCGATCATCCTCTACCTCTTCGTGGTGGCGATCGGGACCGACTACAACATCCTGATGATCGCCCGACTACGCGAGGAAGCGCGGGAGGGCAACGCACCACACGAGGCCGCCGCCATCGGTGTGCAACACGCCGGCCCAACCGTCGCGGCAGCCGGACTGATCCTGGCCGGCACGTTCGCGGTGCTGCTGCTCGCGCCGATCTCCTTCCTTCAGCAGATGGGCTTCGCGGTGGCGATCGGCATCGTGCTGTCGGCGTTCGTCATGTCGATGTTCTTCGTCCCGGCGCTGACCGCGCTGATCGGGCACAAGGCGTGGTGGCCGGGCCACGGGGACGAGCGGCCGGCCGGCGGGCGACACGCCCGCGCCGTCGACCAACCGAGCTAAGGCCTGTTTCATAAGGGCGGTCGAGCCGAGGCGGTGTCCGGGCGGCGATCCGGCAAGGCGCGGTTTCGTTGGGATACCGGTGTTGTATCCGGGCGGAACCGCAACGCCGCCGGTCGTCGTCTGGGCCCGCCGCAGGCCGGCCAGTTCTTATGAAACAGGCCTTAGTCGCACTGGGCCAGCAGGAGGCGAGTCAATTCGACACCACTGCCCCTGACCCACTCCAGGAGCAGCACTAGGCGGCGATCGTGCGGGCGGTGGCGTAGACGTCGGCGGGTAGGGCGTGGTGAAGCCGCCAGAGAACCCGCATCGGCCGGTCGCCAGTGTGCGACTCGTACGTCATGGTGCCGGCGTAGAGATACGGCGGCGCGCCCAGATCGCGGTCGGCGATCCGGGTCTCCCGAACGAAGAGGTGCACCGTCGAGCCACTCGAGACGTAGCGCTGCCCGGTTGCCGATGCTGCCGAGGTGGTGCTCTGCGACTCCCACTGAAACAGGGTGTCGGTGATGGCCCGGTCGGCGTACATGGTGGTGGGGGAGTAGTGCGCCTCCGACTTGACCAGCGTGACGAAGAACAGGTCAGCGCCGGCGTCGGGCAGCCACTTCACTCCCTCACGCAGCGATCCCGGGTTGGTCATCCCGAAGGCGGCGCAGGCCTCGTTGCGGCTGTAGCGGGCGTGCACCCGCAACGGCACCCCACCCGGAGCGACAGTCGGCGTGACCCGATGGATGCGGTCCCGTAGCACCTCGGCTACCTGCCGCAACTCGGTGCAGCGCGCCGGGTCCTTCCACAGTCCGGTCAACCGCTCGTCGCGCCCGGTCAGGGGCGCGTTCGGCCCCCAGAGGCTGAAGTGCAGCATGTCCAACAGTCGGCCGTTCCCGTCGTACACCTGCTGGCCTGGCGCGGGCGGTCCGGCCGCGACCCGGGTCAGCAGCTCCAGCCGGTCGACGTCGTCGGTGTGCAGCATGCGGCCGATGGCGCGGCCCAGCTCGCGGTCGTCCGGGCCGGGCGCGGACGTCTCGATGCCGGCGAGTCGCCGCAGCCCGGTCCAGCCGCCGATGCTGGCCGAGCGGTACACGTCCTCGATCTCCAGGCCGGTCTCGCGAAGGAACGTCGTCAGGCTGACGTCGCCGAGTTGCCGCAGCTCAGACACCAGACCGGCCTTCGAGGTGGGCAGCGCGTTCTTCAGATTGGCGAGCACCACCTCCTTGGCCACCCGGTCCAGCTCGACGTGGCAGCCGCTCGGCAGGCTGGGGAAGTCGTCGCGGACCGCCTCGGTGATCGCCCGTCGGCTCACCCCGGTCAGGGCACGCCACCGCCTGTCGAAGCGGAAGTTCGCGTGCTGCCCACCGATGAAGTCGAGCACCGTGAGGCAGGGCTTGTCGTCGTCGAGGCGCAGGCCACGGCCGAGCTGTTGCAGGAAGATCGTGGCGCTCTCGGTGGGCCGCAGCATCAGGATCGTGTCGACCATCGGCAGGTCGACGCCCTCGTTGAACAGGTCCACGGTGAAGAGCACCCGCAGCTTGCCGGCCTTGAAGTCCCGCAGTAGCCCCTTCTGCGTCGCGCGGTCCACTCCCGACGTCACCGCCGCCGCCTCGACGCCGTGTTGCCGGAACCAGTCGGCCATGAATTCCGCGTGCCCGATGCTCACGCAGAACCCGAGCGCCCGCATCCGCCCGACGTCCACCTTGTCGCCGACCGCACGCAGCACCGACCGTGCCCGAGCGTGGTTGCCGGTGTAGAGGACGTTGAGTTCCGCCAGGTCGTAACCCTGCCCGCGCTTCCAGGTGACCTGCGACAGGTCAACGTCGTCGTGCAACCCGAAATACTGGAACGGCGCCAACAACTGCCGCTCCAACGCCTCCCACAGGTGCAGCTCAACGGCCGCGCGCCCGTCGAACCACCGGCGCACGTCGCCGCCGTCGGCCCGGTCGGGCGTCGCCGTCAACCCGAGGAGTACGCGGGGACGTAGCCGCTCCAACAGCCGCGCGTACGTCGGCGCCTCCGCGTGGTGGAACTCGTCCACGATCACCATGTCGTACGCCTCGGGGTCGACCTCCCGGCGGTGCAGTGACTGGATGGAGGCGAAGACGTGCTTCCAGCCGTTCGGCCTCTCGCCCGCGACGAGCGTTTCACCGAAGCTGCCGTCCCCCATGACCTGCCGGAACGTCGACAGGCTCTGCCGCAGGATCTGCTCCTGGTGAGCGACGAAGAGCAGCGAGTCCACCCTGTTGTTGCGGTACAGCCGGCGGTAGTCGAGGGCGGCGACCACGGTCTTGCCGGTGCCGGTCGCCATCACGACCAGGTTGCGCCAGCGCCCGTGCACCAGCCGCTCGGCGTCCAGGTCGGCCAGGATCTCGGCCTGATACGGGTACGGGCGCACGTCCAGGTTCGAGATCTCGGTGGGTGCCTGGTCGCGCCGCTCCCCGCTCAACGCGTGCCGCATCCGCTCGGCGTCCCTGGTCGCGTCGTACGTCTCGAACGCCGGGTCGTTCCAGTAGTCCTCGAACGTCGCCGTGAACGTGTCGATGACGTGCGGCTGCTCGATGTTCGAGATGCGGACGTTCCACTCCACGCCGTCCACGAGCGCGGTCTTCGACAGGTTCGACGAGCCGACGTACGCGGTGGTGGTGCCGTTGTTGCGGCGGAACAGCCACGCCTTGGCGTGTAGGCGGGTGGTCCGCGTCTCGAACGACACCTTGACCTCGGCGCCGAGTTCGGTGAGCCGATCCAGCGCTCGTTGGTCGGTGGCACCGAGGTAGGTGGTGGTGATGACGCGGACTCGACCGCCCCTGGCGATCAGCTCGCGGATGGCTGGCTCGACGATGCGCAGGCCGTACCACTTGATGAACGCGCAGAGCAGGTCGACGCTCTCGGCCGACGCCATCTCGTGGTTGACCTCGTGGCCGATGCGGGGCTGGTGGCGGCCGTTGACCAGCAGCGCGCCGGTGGAGAGGGGAGTGGTGGGGCGCTGCGGGAAGGCTGGCAGGGCCGGTGGGGTTGGTGGGGCGGCGATGGCGTGGAGCAGGTGCTTGGCGTCCGTCACCTGGTCCTGGTGTGTTGCCGCCTTTGGGCTGAGGGCGGCGATGGCCTCGGCGATCTGGTTCGCCATCGCGACCTGGTGGTGGAGCTTGTCGTCGCCGCTCGGGACGGCTTGCAGGGCGCGGGCGGCCAGGGTCGCTATGTGGCGGGCGAGAGTGTGGTGCGCGTCGGCGGGGTCGAGCTTGTGGTGTTGGACCAGAGCGGGATCGACATGCTGGAGGCGGTCGGCCAGCTCACGGGTGATCAGGTGCTCGTAGACGCCCCGCTCAAGATCCGTCATTACGGCACGGTATCTCTCTGTGGCTGCGCTGCCGTTCGCCGCGCCGGGGAATTTGACGCCGGGCTGTCGCTTGCACTCTCCGGTGGGAACATCAGGACCCGAACGTCCGGCAGGGCAGCGAAGGCCCGTTCAATCAACGGATTGATCTCGTTCCAGTCGAGACCGCCGTTACCGCAGCCCAGCGCCGGCACTGCTATCGAGGAGATCCCGTGCTCGCGAACAACGCGGACGAGGTCACACAGTCCGTTCTGGACATCTGTCACCTTCGAGCTGGTACGCCAGTGGCCCTTTGTCGGAAAGTTGATCACGTAGCGGCCTGGTCCTGGGCGAGCCGAATCGAAAAAATGCACCTGGCCTAGTTTGATCACTTGGGCCGCACACGCTGCCCGGTAGGCGGCGTAGTTGGCCGGGTAGGCACGCTTGAACTGCAGGGCGATCCCTTTGCCCATCACACCCACGGTGTTGACCGCGTTGACTAAAGCCTCGACATCAGCGGTCAGCAGGTCTCCGTGCGCGGTTATGATCATGGGCGTGCCTCCCTCGTGGTAACTCTTAGTACCAGCTGGGACCGACATCGACGTACGCGGCGATGCCGCCACGACAGTCCGACGGATAGAGCCGCCGCTGAGGAAGCTCCCCGAGTCTTCCCTCAAGCCGTAGAAGAATTTGTGGAATTGCAGCTAGCGGTCCAGACGCGGGCGGAACTCGTCGCTGCGAACCAACACGTCAAAGGTTGGCGCCCTGCCCCAGCTTGGCCGCAGTTTTGTTACTTTTATCCACCCCCAGGATTTGTACGCGATCTGAGCAGCGGCATTATCAGGGCGAACCAGGAGCGTGGTCCGCAGCTCAGTCCGCCGTGCGACCAGTTCATCGTGTAGCGCCCTAGCAATGCCCCGACGGCGCCAGGCAGGACGTATCAGCAGTTCACTGAGGGCAAAGGTTCGCCTACCGTCTTCCTCGGTAAACCCGGGCGGCACTGGCTCGTGGATTCCTTCCCACCACCGGGTATCCGGAGGTAGCGGAAAACCGTAGATGTAGCCGAGGAGGACCCCGTTGACTGTTGCGCTGATCAACTCCCACCCAACTCGCTGCATGTGGAGGTCAAGCTGCCGCCGGTAGCGGTCCTCGCTGTAGAACTCGCCGCCATCCGCGTAGACCTCTAGGTAGAGCTTCACAAGCTGATCTAGGATTTCCTTAGCTTCGAAGGCACTGTAATGGCGCAGTTGCAAACCCTCGATCACGCACTCACCGCCTGATCGTAGGCGTCAACGAACTGGCGGGTTGTCGTGGTTGCTTGCCGTGGTGCCGCCAAATGCCCACGCACCTGTGCGAGATGCTGACTCACTCGCTTCGAGTTGATCTGGCGTACGGCGGGCAGCACGTCCAGAGCGATACGCGCCGCTTCGTTGACGTCGCCCTGCTGGTACGCCGCCTCCGAGAGCCGCACCGCGTAGTAGACCTGGTTCCGTCGATGACTAGGCGAGGGGTTGGCAGTGATCGCGCGCAACGACTGCACAGCGCGCTCGGGCCTGTCGAGGGCGAGGTAGGAGAGCCCTTCGATCCCGTTCAGCTCTTGCTCGTTCACGAAGTGAACGAAGCTCTGGTCATCTTCATGGGCGCCGCGGTCCAGCTCTCGGCGGGCCTTGGTCATTTCGCGGCTGAATCCACTGGCGTCCCTGAACACTGCGTAGGCATGGGCCCTCCGTAGGTGCAGCAACGTGCTGAGTCGAGGCGTGGTCCACCCGGCAGAGATCCGTAGGGCTGCCTCTGCGCAGTGCAGCGACTCGCCAGGCTGATCTTCGCGGATCAACAGCGACAGGTGTGTGAGCGCACGGACTTCCACCTGTGGGTCATCCGCGATTCGGGAACGAGTGATCGCCTCATGCAGGTACGGCCTTGCCTCGGGTCGGCGATCTGCGTCGATGGCGAGCCAGGCGGCCTCGATGGACAGATCAGCCAGGGCGCTCTGGAGCGCGTCACCGACCTCTCGGCTGTAGCTCGCCCGCGCTGCCCAGGCCGACAGCCTGGTGTGCGCTTGCATGGCGACGTCGCAAAGCAGGTCGGCCCCGACGGCCGCGTCGGCCCGCCGGAGATCGTCAACCAGGGAGCTGGCGAGCCGTACCTGTTCCATGCCGATGTTTCCCGGCACCTCAGCAGGCGGCCCGGGGAGCAGGTACGTGTGACCGCCTGCGGCGAGTCCCGCGAGTGCGGCCAGTACGTTGAAGCGTCGACGGTCCGTAGCGCCACCCCCTTGGCTTGGTGCCTGCTCCACGTTAACCGCCTTGGCTGCCCGTTCGCCTCGCTCGACCACCTGATCGTCGCAATGGGCGCTATTTGTCTTGACGCCCACGGACCTCGGCACCGTCCAGCAATGCTCATCGGGAAGGCGGAACCAGAGACTTCCCGGCGGCACCCGAAGAAGCTGTGCCCAATGCGCCAGCCGATCCAGGTGCACCAGCGGCGGCCCGTTTTCCACCCGGCTGAGTTGCGCCTGTGTGATCCCCAGCCACCCGGACACCACGCTCTGCGGCAACGCGACCCGCCCGTGGTACGGATGGCAGCGGTACGCCCGGATCACCCGCCCCAGATGCCGCTCGGCGAGGGCCTGTCGCACCGGCTCGTGTTCCCAGAAGCTCGCCGGCACCACCGGTGGCCTGCTCAACCGGTCCCGTTCGGCGGCCTGGCACGGCGTACACCGGCCGCTGTCGTTGTCCCGGGCCAGCCGTCCGCCGCACCGAGGGCAGTTCGCGTGGGTCACCGGCGGCTCCGTCCGTCTCGCCTGATCGAGCCTATCCATTGAACACGCTGCGTGCAGCGCTGGTATACGCGCGACGCATATCTCAAGGACCGCCCAACAAGGGAGCAGATGCTCAGGCCGGACGAAGCAACCGCAGCGCCTCGACCACCATCGCCCAACGATCCTTCTCGCCCACCGGGTTGAGCACCTTCCCCTTGGCGACGACTACACCGGCCCCGCGCAGCACCGCCACGTGACCCGCATACGCCGGATGGGCAGCCAACTCCGCCTTCACGTGTGGAAACGCAAGGATCGGCAGCCCCGCCCCCAACGACTCGTTGAGGACGCCGAGCGCCAGCGTGTCGTTGATGCCCAACGCCCACTTCGTCACCGTGTTGAACGTGACCGGCGCGGCCACCACCACATCAGCCGGCGGGTGCGGCTCGGGGTCGCCGGGCATCCGCCACTCCACGCGTACGAGATAGCCGGTCTTGTTCTGCAACGCCTCCCGGTCGAGCCACCGCGCGGCGGTCGGGCTGACGATCATGCACACCCGCCAGCCGTCGGCGATCAGCAGATCGACCAGCTCGTCGACGTGTTCCGCCGGACCCGCGGCGCAGACGACCAGATACAGCACCGGACGTTCCGTCATGCCCGCAGTCTGCCCGACCAGGATGACGCGTAGTCGACCGCATACGGGTCGCGCATGCTGCCGATGATCACCGTGGCATGCTGTTTCGCCTGGTCAGACGCGAGAGTCGACGCATGGCCCGGGGCGGGTGCTGGCTTCGGGTTGCGCCGGCCCTCAACGGCGCAGCTCCATCCCGCCCGCCCCGGTGCCGCTCGATCCGCCAACCTCTCGGAGCCGGCATGCCCACCCTGATCGACGACGACCATCCGTCTCACGCGAGCCTGGCCGCAGCCTGGGCGTCGGTCGATGTGCGGGCAGCCGGCGACTTCTGGTGCACCCTCGAAGACCGCCGGTCCGGCCTACTCCCACACCGCGACGCGCCGCTGTTCTTCACCGCGCTGGGCCGCCTCATGGTCGGCGACGACCCTGCGGGCCGGTCCGCGCTGCTCCTGGTGCTCGGCCGCGCGTACCGTCACTTTGCCCTGCTCCCGCACTCCACCACCATCGGCGACGCGCTGCTCGCCACCGTGGCCCGGCACGCGCGCCCACTGTGGACACCACGACTCGCGCTCGCCGCGGAGCGCGCCCTGTGCCGCGCCACGCACGCCATCCGCCAGGCCGCCGCTCGCGTCGGCGACGGCCGGGCCTGGTGGCACGTCCAGGTGATCGGCCACGAGCGGCCGTCGCCCGACATCGCCATCCTGACGGTACGTCCCTGGCGGCGACTGCCCTTCCAGCCAGGCCAGGTGGTCCCGGTGTGCACGCCGCGCCTGCCGGGCCGCTGGCGCTGGCTTTCGCCGGCCAATGCCCCGCGCGCCGACGGCACCGTCGAGCTGCACGTCCGCGCCGTACCCGCCGGCATCGTCTCCCACCGCCTGGTCCACGAGGTACGCCCCGGCGAGCAACTTTGGCTCGGTCCACCCGGCGGCACCGGGCTGACCCTCGACCGGTCGCGCACGAACGATCTGCTGCTCGTCGCCGGTGGCACCGGTCTGGCGCCGCTGCGCGCCCTGGTCGAGCAGGTCGCCGCCGCACCGGATGGCCGGCGGGTGACGCTCGTCGTCGGCGCGCGCAGCTTTACCGACCTGTACGACGCGATCACCCTCGACAAGCTGCAATGCGCCCACGACTGGCTCACCGTCGTGCCGGCGTTCTCGGCCGATCCCTGCGCCGAGCCGGCCGAGCAGGGCGACGCCCTGACCATCGCCCTCGACCACCACCAGCCCGGCCAGGACATCTACCTGTGCGGTCCGCCTGCGATGATGGCCGGCGCCCGATCCCGGCTCCTGGCCCTCGGCATCCCCGCCACCCACATCCACACCCCCGCAACCTTCACCCGCTGACAGCCGGATGCCGCAGTCGACACAACCTGCCGGGTCCCTGCGAGGTAGATAGATTCACTTTCTCCTATCCGAAAACACGAACAATTCAGGCGATGCCTTGACCCTCGTCTTGTTAGCCTGACCGCCAATCCACAATCGTGGGAGATGAACATGACGGGACATTGGGAAGCAGACCGCACTGCGAGCTTCTCGCGCAGACTCGGCAAGTCGGCCGCGGAGCTGGGCGAGAGTGGGGGAACGACGACGTGTCCCGACGTCTGGGAGCTGTCGAACGGCGATGTCGCGGTCATCGGGCGTGATCTGACCGACGTCCTTACCACCCGGCTACCCCACGGTGTGAGCGTCGGTGCGGACGAACGGGTCGTCGTCATCCCGCGAAGCATGCTCGTTGCCGCCAAGCCGGACATCCCGGATGCGTGATCTGTTGGATGCGGTCGGCCGGCAGCGGCTGAGCCTCGCCGAGTACGACGCCGACTTCTACGCGACAGTCGAGTCGACCGACGGCCCGATCCTCAAGACCGAGCGGATGCAGACCTTCCGTGAGCCGGGCAGCCCCAGTTGGGAGGCGTACGCCGATGGCCGATGGGAGGATGCTCTTCGGATCGCGGCGGAGCCGAACCCGGAGTTGGTGGCGTTCTTCGCGCACCTTGACCAGCTCGGTTCCGGCCTTCGGCGCCTGCGGATCGTCGAACTTCCGTTGACGCCGTACCTGGTCTGGGAGCTGCATTTCCTTCGCTACCGGGCGGAAGCCGGGGAGCAGATTCGCGTGTTGGACGCGGGCTCGGTGAGCGACTGGGAGGCCGCGGCCGGCTTGGTTCCGGAGCTGATGGTGGTCGGCCGTCAAGCCGTCTACGAGGTCATCTACGACGATTCCGGCACCCCTGTCGGTGCGGAGAAGACAGTTGAACCGGCCGTGGTGGCGGGCTGCCGAAGTCGCGTGCTGTCGCTGCTTGAGCAGGCCGAGCCCTTCGAATCCTTCTTCCGTCGAGAGGTTGACGGGACGAGGCCGAGACAGCCGCAGCTGTAGTAGCCTGCCTCCACCAGCGAGCGTGGAGGCAGCGTGCCCCGACTCCGGATGGTCTCCGATCTGGCCCGTCGATCCGCCACGCCAACGATTCTGCTCCTTGCCGTCCTGGCCATGCTGGCGGCCGTTCTCCTTTCGCCCGCTGTTCTGCTCTGGATCGGCAAGCGGCCCGGGTACGACTGGCCGCTGTTGGGCAACGTCGGTCAGACGTACGGTGCCGCGTCGGCGATCCTCGCGGCCCTGGCGCTCATCGGTGTTGCGTCGTCGCTGGTGCTGCAGTCCCGGGAGGCGAAGGCGGCCCGGGAACAGGCAGTACGCGCCCTGCACACCGACCTGCTCAAGATGGCGATCGACGATCCGGCCCTTCTCGAATGCTGGGGGCCGATCGAGGACGCCACCGACCTCGAATGGTTCCGCAAGCACGTCTATGCGAACCTGATCGTGACCCACTGGCAGTCGATGTGGGAGGTGGACGTTCTCAGCGCGCCGCACCTGGAGGTACTCGCCGATCAGTTCTTCAAGGGTCAGGTGGGGCGGCGATTCTGGGCGGAGGCGCGTGGGCCGCGACGGAAGGCTGAGACGTCCCGGCGCGCGCGGCGGTTCACAGCGATCGTTGATCGCCGGTATCTCTTGGCAGTCGCGGCAGGACCGGCGGTGAACGAGCCTGCTACGGCTGTGCCGAACGCAGGCCCCGAGTCGAAGTCTCGGCGAGAGGCCGGAAAGGGTCGTGCCGCGGTGCTCGCGGTCGGAGTTGTGTTGGGAGCTGCGGCCTTCATCGCCGGCCGCCGTCGCCGTCAGGGCCGCGATGCCCACCGGCAACGTCTTTCACCGCCTGGCCCATGAGGTACGCGGGTTGCGGCACGTGTCGCCAGGAGGGCTGATGCCTGTGAGTCATCTTGATGACTCACAGGCATCACGCTCACCAGGGCAAGGCCGGCCGGACACGCCTCATGCCACTCGGCTGCGGGCACGAGGTCAGGAGGAGACGTCGCCGAATTCGCGTACGCCGTCGACGTCCAGCGTGATCCGGGCGTTCTCGGTCCACTGGCCGGTGGCGGCGAGCCAGCTCGGGTCGTCGCGCTCGTCGATGTCACTCCAACTGTGCCGGTGGTGCCGTAGCTGGATCGGCCCGGTCGACTCGCCCGGCTCCAGCATGCCGTCGGTGAAGGTCAGCTCGACCCAGCCGAAGATCGGCGTACCCGGGATCGGGTAGCCCGGTGGCGTGGGTGTGCTCGACGCGGGCGGAGCCGGCGGTGGGATGAAGAACTGCACGGTCTGCCGGATCCGGTCGCAGCCCAGCGCGGCCCAGTCGCAGTTGGGCGCCAGCGAGGTGTTGGCGCCCTCGAAGCGCAGGTAGTAGCGCACCCGCACGGCGCTCAGGTCGAGTGGCCCGGAGCCGGTGTTGGTGACCTTCAGGGCGTGCTGGATCTGGTTGTTGGTCGGAGACCAGTCGAGATTGAGGTAGCTGACCGTCGCGCGACCGTTGGCGGTCCGCACGGTGGTGACGGGCGAGGTGTCGGAGAAGCCGCCGAGCGCGCGGGCGGCAACCGCGATCCGGTACGTCGTGCCGGGCGCGAGGTCGGTCAGCGTGATCGTGCTGTCGATCGACGTGCCGAGCCAGCGGTACGTGTGCGGACCCAGCGGCACCTGCACCTCGTAGTTGATCGGCTGCTCGGCGGCCGGATCGCCGATCCAGGTGGATGGCGCCCAACTGAGGGTGAGCTGGTGTGGTTGGTTGACCACCACCGTGGGACTGCCGGGGGTGCTGATCGCCGGGCCGTCGGCACGGGCGGCGTCGACGGCGAGCAGGCTCGCCAGCGCGGCGAGGGCGACGGCGGCGGTCACGCGACGGGCAGGCATGACCGAATGGTAGCGGCAATAAACATCGATCAATGTGATGTCTCACCTGTTGGCGGGGGTGCGGGGCGGTGCCCCAATAGCGCATTGTCAGGATTCTGCACGTATTCGAGCTGGCGATCAATCAAGTGTCCTCAATACGCTGATCGGGCGGCCCATCCATCGCGAGGTGTCGAATGGTCATTCCCCGTCCCGTTGTCGCCGTGCTCGCGGCCGTACTCAGCTGGTTTTTGATCGTTTTTCCGACGCCTGGTCCGGCCGGCGCCGCTCCGGCCGGCAGTCCGGAAACGGCCGATTATCTGGCTGCCCACCCGGGCGGTAAGGCGATCAACGACAACGAGATCAGTTACGACGGTGGGGATTTCGTCGTGACCCTGCGGCGGCCGATCGGGACGCTCGCCGCGGCCGACTGCCCCTCGGGCTGGTACTGCTTCTACGAGTGGCCCAACTACGGCTATCCCCGGGGTCGGCTGTCCGACTGCGGACGGCAGAGCCTCGCCACCTGGTACTGGCAGTTCCGCGTCGAGTCGGCGCACTACAACCTCACGAGCGGATCCGTCGCGTTCTACTACTACGACACCCGGCTCTTCGACGTCGGTGCCGGAAACCGGGTCCGCAGCGACGCGTCCCCCTACCGCAACTGGCCGAACTACGTGCAGCGTCGCTGCGGGTGACGTCAGTCGCAGCCGGGCGCGGTGGTCCGGTTGGTCCGTTCCTTGTGCAGGAACAGCACATAGTCGAGGGTCTGGTTGTCGGTAACCGTGGTGGTCTCGTGACTGAGCAGCTCGCCGGTGTTCGGGTCGAACTGCACGGTCTCCCGCCGGTCCTCGATGTCGGCGCTGAAGGCCAACCCGGGTCGGTCGTCCCAGTCCGGGTACGCGCCCCGCTCCTGGATGCCCGGCGTGGCCGCCAACTCGAACAGCAGCGCCGAGATCTGCCCCGGGCTCAGCAGGTGGTAGCGGAAGAGCCGACTGACCACGTTGACCATCCCGGCGGCGGTGCGCAGTTCCGGCGGTAACTCGCTGAGTTGGGCGGCGAGCTGACGGCGCAGCTCCGACGGGTCCACGGAGGGCACCGGCGGCACCTCGGACAGGTCGCCCTGGCCGTACCGGAACGACGCGGGCGCGCCGGGGCCCCGACCCCTGGTGGTCGTCGTGACGACCCGGCGACCGGACAGCGCGGTACTCCACCACAGGCGCTCGTCCCGGTAGCTGCCCCGGTCGACCCCCGGCGCCAGGTCCGCCGGAGCCCAGACCCGCAGGCAGGACAGGGTGTACGTCCCGTCGGTGGGGCGCGGGGCGATCCCGGCGACGGCCAGCGCGAGGTCGGCGAGGCGCTGCGCTCTGCCGGCGTACCCCGGGGTTTCCGGCGGCGGTACGGCGCCCGGCGGTGCCTCGGTCGTCGGCGTGACCGGGGCCTCCCCGCGCCCCCTGATGTTGGAGGCACCGACCGCCACCAGTGACGTCAGCGTCACCCCGCCGCCGAGCAGGATCACCAGGACGGCCCGCAGTTTGGGTGGCAGCCCGCTGGTCCGGCCGGAGGCCGTCGGCGGCACCGGAGGCTTCGCGGCCGAGGGGCGGCGGGGCCGCGGGATGGCGTTCGTCCGGGTGGCGACGACGTGCCGGGGTGCCGACCGGTTGGCGCGTCGGTTTCCGTCCCGGTTCAGGGGCCGCCCCGGCGCGCTGGCGCTGGTCGCCGTCTCGGTCGCCGATCCCGGCCGGCCGCCGACGGCCGCGTTCCCGTGCCAGCCGCCGGGCACCTGGCGTGGCGGAATCGCCACCGTTCCCCACCGCCACCTTGGTGCCTCCGGGATCGACGGACGTCGCGGCTGGTCGAGGTGCTCCCGGTCCAGTGGGGCACCCCGGTTCTGCTGGCTCGGCTGCGCGCCCACCGCGTCGAACCGGGCCGGCCGGTCGTTGCCCGGGAACGCGGGCTGCGGGTCTGCGCCGACGAGCGGCACGGTGGGCAGGCCGGCCGCGGCAGGTGGGACGACATCGGGGCGGAACTCCCGCTGGTAGGCGAGCGCCGCGTGGGCGGCCAACCGGAAGTACCAGGCCCGACCGGCGCGGCCGGCGTCCTCGTAGGTGCAGCAGATCAGTGCCTGGCTCAGCAGGGAGAGCAGGTACTGCGCCCGCCAGTTCACACCCCAGTTGCCGTCCTTGGCGACCGCCAACCCGACCGCGTAGCTGGCCTTGATCACCTTGGCGGGCAGCGCGGGCAGCCGGTCCGACGGGCGTTCACGCGGGTCGATCAGCAGGGTACGCAGGGCGTCGGCCTGCACGCTGCGGGTGCCGGCCGTCAACTCGGCGAGGACGGCGTCCAACAGCAGGCTGACCAGGTCCCGGGTGAGCGGGGCGTCGACCGCGAACCGGTCGGTGTCCACCAGGCAGAACTTCTTCACATGCACCGACCACGTACCGGAGGACGGGAAGAGAGCGTTGCCCCTGTGCAGATCCCCGTGGGACACCCCGCAGAGCTGGTCGAGCGGATCGCCGTCAAAGAGCGAGTTGCCGTCGCCGAACCGGAGGGGGTTGGGGACCACGGTGTTGGTGGCGGGGTCGAGCAGCCAGTCGACGTCCAGGTCGTGCAGACCGAGCGCGTCCGCCGCCGTGTACACCTCGGAGATGGCTCCGGCGTCGGTCAGCTCCCGGCGCGCGAACTCCACGACGCTGGTCCGGCTGCTCCGCCGGCCCGCGCGGTGCCACCCGTTCCACACCGCGTCGAGCAGCGTGCGGTAGGCGTCCTTGAGTTGGTTGTCGCTGACCCCGGCGAGCGGGACGACCAGCTCCGCGCCGTGCGCGATGTCCTGGAACATCAGGTACCGGCCGTCACCGACCGGGTATCGCGGGTACGGCTGGCGGACCAGGTGGCGCTCGGCGAAGCCGGCGTCGACGGCGACGGCCGCCGCGTGCCGGGCCGCTTCCTCGATCGCCTGCCCGGCCGGAAGCACCTTGACGTACAGCTGCTCGGCGTCCCGGCCGTCCCGTCGCTGCACGATGATCGGGATCAGCTCCGCACCGCTGCGCCCACGACGTCGGGTGGCATGGCACGGAGGGCGGACGGTGGCATCACGCCCGGCCGCCCACTCCCGCAACGCGACCGAAACCGTCGCATCCTGTATGTACCGTTCGAACTCGTCAACGGGACCGTCGCCCATGTCCGCCGTTGGACCTTCCACGAAGTGGTGAAAGTGGACGCGGACGGCAGGGGTGGCACGTCCGAGTGAGGGATGCGCGGTAGACGCGGAAGTCAAGCTACCGCAACTTTCGGGCGAACGCGGTATTTATTCGCAGCTTCCCCCCGCACCTACCTAAAAGTAATAAATGGTCACCTTACGCTTTAGTCACATAGCGATCGGTGACATCCATGGCTGCGGATATCTGGGCGTGGTCCGTTACGCGACGTAGTCGGTTTGCAGATAACGCCTGGCCAGATGGTTACCTACCGTGAATTCGTCATCACGAACGGCTTGGCGTCGGCGTCGTCACGCCGCCGTCCGGCCTCAGACGGGAGAAACACCATGCGTACCACCACACAAGCCCGAGCGTTCGTACTCGTGCTCGGTCTCGCCGCGGCCGGGGCGGTGCTCGTTCCGGCGAGCCCCGCGGCCGCCGCGGTCCCCGGCCTGGTCCGGATCGCCGCGACAAGCGTCAGCAGCTCGGCCGACTTCCACTCCGCCACGGCCACCTGCCCGGGCACCAAGGTGCTCACCGGCACCGGATACGAGCTGAACGGTGTCACCGGTGAGGGCGTCGTCGACGACCTGCGCCCCAACGGCGGCGTCGCCACCGCGCCGACGTCCGTCACCGTGGGCGCCTACGAGACGGAGGCGTTCGCCGGCAACTGGTCGGTGACGGCGTACGCGATCTGCGCCAACCCGCTGCCCGGCCTGGTGCGGGTCTCCGCGGTCAGCGTCAGCGACTCGGCCGACTTCCACTCCGCCACGGCCGCCTGCCCGGGCACCAAGGTGCTCACCGGTACGGGATACGAGCTGAACGGTGTCACCGGTGAGGGCGTCGTCGACGACTTCCGCCCCAACGGCGGCGTCGCCACCGCGCCGACGTCCGTCACCGCCGGCGCGTACGAAGCTGACGCCACCGCACTGAACTGGTCGGTTACCGCGTACGCGATCTGCGCCAACCCGCTGCCCGGTCTGGTCCGCGCGTCGGCCGTGGGCGCCAACAACTCACTCGACTTCCGCAGTGTCGTCGCGGGCTGCCCGGCCGGCAAGGTGATGACCGGCGCCGGCTACGAGCTGAACGGTGTCACCGGTGAGGGCATCGTGGACGACTTCCGGCCCAACGGCGGCGTCGCCACCGCGCCGACGACAGTCGACTCGGGTGCGTACGAGGAGGACGCCTTCGCCGGCAACTGGTCCGAGACGTCGTACGCCATCTGCGCCACGGCGTAACCAACCATCCGGTGTTGCCTCCCCGCGAACACGGGGCGGCAACACCCGGTCAGCTCACGCGCCGCCCTGGCGTTGGATCCGCCCATCGCCCGAGACCTTGGCTCGACCCAGGTCGCGCTCGGTGCCAGCGGAGCCGGTCGCGGTACGGCGGTGACGTTGGTCAGGCGAGTGCTCCACCGTCGAACCCTGGCGGCCCGGAGCGCCGCTGCCCGGATGCCGCCGACCTCGCGCCGACTCGCCACCGTTGTCGTGTTTGTTCTGCTTGTGGCTACCCATGGATCGCGCGTACCCGGTCACCGTGCGGCTAGTCCTGAGCTGGCGGCGATCGGCCCGGTCGACGCTCGCTGGAGCGACCGGCCTCACGGATTCCAGTAGACGAGGACGCTGGCCTGGTCGAAGCGTCGCTCCTTCAGGTCGGCACGCCGTATCACCCAGTAGATGGTCGCGCCGCCCTGTCTGCCGCCGTGAAACTCGGCCAGCAGAACCCAGTCACCATGGTCGGGTGGCCCGTCCTCGCCGGAGTTGCCCGAGCGGTGGGCGCCCAACCAGGCGGGGTTGAAACCGTTGCAGTCAGTGCCGTAGCCACCCAGCAGCAGCGGCGTCGTATGGCCCTCGTAGGAGAAGGCGCCGTCGGGCACGTCGCCCAGGACGTCCTGCCACACCTTGGTCAGCTCCTCGAACGGAGGATCGCCCGGCAACGGCGGAGACCACGGCGGCCCGGGAATCGTCTTGACGTAGGGCAGGGAGATGTCGACCGTGAGGTGCAGGTCGCCCTCCGGGATCTCCGCGTAGACCTCGGCGCACTCCTCGTCTTCCGGAGAGAAGCCCGGCGGATACTGCTCTCGCTCCTCGACGGGCACGCCCGCCGGCACGTACATCACCTGGCCGTAGCCGTCCTCCTCGGGCCAACCGAACAGCAGCAGGTGGCCGTCGGCCGGTAGCGGAAGGTCGGTCACGTCTGCCGGAAGGGCGGCACAGTCGATGGTGGCGATCAGGGGGAACGTGGGGTCCTTGGCGTCGGCGGGAAGCAGCACCGGCCCACGGATGGCGCCCACGACCGGCCCGTCACCCTGCTGTTTCAGGAGCGCGGACGGGCGGGCGAGCCCCAGCCAGCGCTCCACCTCGGCGGCGGGGATGTCGCGGCGCAGCGCCTCGGCGCGGACCTGGTCGAGAATCTTCTCGTTTCGGGGAAGCACGCGAACACCGTAGATCAACCGTGCGACACCCACCGTCCCCGCCGATGAGCGCTGTCGCGGGTCAGAAGGCAGGCGCCCCGGCAATCGATACCGCGACTTTCCGTCGGCGGGCGGCGGATGGGAGCGCCCGTCCAT
Source organism: Micromonospora sp. NPDC048905 (assembly GCF_040649655.1). Taxonomy (NCBI): domain Bacteria; kingdom Bacillati; phylum Actinomycetota; class Actinomycetes; order Micromonosporales; family Micromonosporaceae; genus Micromonospora; species Micromonospora sp. NPDC048905. The sequence goes on from NZ_JBEZFV010000012.1 coordinate 112,818, forward strand.
AGCGTCCGAACCACGAACTTCCGCGAGCGCGCGATCTGAGGGAGGCCGCCATGGCCGACGTGTTGGTGTTACCGGGTGAGCGGGCACCAGTCACTGTGGACATAAGCCGCTGGCGGGCCGGGCTGCCGCCGGACGCGTGGCCCGACGTGCTGCCGGCGACCGGCGAGGTCTGGCGACGGGACGTCTTCGCGGTGGCCGACGCGTACCGGGCCGGCTCCTCGAGCGCACGCCACCTGTTGACCGCCGTGCTGGTCTGGGCCTACGGACCCATCGGGTACGGCCCGTGGCGCGCCACCAGGTCGCTCGACGCCGACCCGAACGGCGAACGCCTGGCGTACGCGCTGGAAGAGATGTCCGTGCCGGCACCCGACGAGGCCGCGTTGCGCACGGCGTACCGCCGCTTCGGCAGCCCCGACCACGCTCGCCTGCCCTGGCTGGGGCCGGGCCTGTTCACGAAGGTCCTCTACTTCGTCGGCTACCGGCGCGGGGAGGGCGGCGTGCAGCCCCTGATCCTCGACCGTGTCGTGGCCAGCCTCCTCCCCGCCGAGGCGGGCGTCGGTCGGCGCAACGGCTGGTCGTCCGAGGAGTGGCTGGCCTACCTGCGGTGGGCGGCCGAGCAGGCCCGGGTGTGGGCGATCGAGGCGGACGAGGTCGAGATGGCGGTTGTCGGCGGCGGGTGAGGCGACTATCGCGCCGCGCGCAGGCGGGCGTCGAGCGCGTCGAGGTCGGCGACGAACCAGATGTGCCCGCCCTGGTTCGACTCGTGCACCAGGGCGCGCAGCGCGGCACTTTCCGCGAGCTGCGCCGAGATGTCGCCGACGATGGCCAACCGCAGCCGGTAGTTGACGAACTTCTGCATCACGTCGCCCGCGAAGCGGGTGCCCAACGAGAAGAAGCGTTCGTCGAGTCGGTCGGCCGGCACGGCGACCACCTGGGCGCCGAGGAAGGCCGCGCCGATCAGGTCCAGCGCATCCTGCTCGGTGGTGACGGTCGGGCCGGCCGGGTCGCACACCATCACCTGCACTCCGGCGCGTTCCTGGATCTCGTCAGGCATCGTGGACCTCCCGGTCGAGTAGGCCGTTGTCGGCGTTGAGGACGGCGTCGAGCAGGTGCAGCAGTTCGGCGGTGTCGGCCGGGGCGCCCAAGATGATGACCTTCATCCGGTGGCGTCGTTCGTCGTACACCGTCTGCACCCGCAGCGGGTTGGCCTGGTCGTGGGCGGTGTTGGCGCTGGTGAGCACGAGCGTGCCGAGCCGGTCGGCGGCGGCCCGGTCGACACCGTCGATCTGCACGATGCTCGACACCTCCGCCGGCCCGGTCACGACGGCCGGTGCCTGCCCGGTGAGGGCGTCGAGATCGCTGGCGGCGATCCGATACTGCTTGCCGATCCGCACCGCGTGCAGCCGGCCCGAGCGGATGTAGCCGCGCACCGTTCGTACGTGCAGCCCGAGTCGGTCGGCGACCTGCTCCACCGAAAATATTTCTTCCTTCATTGTTCCCTAACCTAGCCGCATAGGGAAGTTTGCGGAAGCATGCGGCCTGATTCGCTCATGACATCAGCTCCACCGGGCCGCGGCTCCCCACTGTCATCGGCCGGCGGCCGGCCGTTGTCAGATCTCGACGTCCATCGTCGGAGGGGTCCAGTACCGTCTGGGAACCATGGACGTGCGGCGCGGCGACGCCATCATCGGGCGGGATCACCCCGCGGCTCTGCTGCGCGCCGAGTTGGACCGGGCCGCCACCAGCCACGGCGGCCTCGCCCTGGTCACCGGCGAGCCGGGCATCGGCAAGACGACACTCGTCACGTCGGTGGCCTGGGAGGCCCGGCAGCGCGGCGCGCTGGTCCTCGGTGCCGCCTGCTGGGATTCCGACAGTGCCCCCGGCTACTGGCCGTGGGTGCAGGTGCTGCGCGGTCTGCGGCGCTCCGCCGACGACTGGGCGGTGGCACGGCAGGCCGCCGAGCCTGCCCTCGCGGCCCTGCTCGGTGAGTCCGGCACCAGCAAGGAGCCGGCCGACCGCCTGACCAGTTGGGCCGGCGTCGACAGCGTCCCGGACGTCGGTGACCAGGAGGCGTTCGCCCTGTACGACGGGGTGACCGCCGCACTCGTCGCGGTCTCCCAGCACCGGCCGGTCGTGGTCATCCTCGACGACCTGCACTGGGCCGACCCGGCCTCCCTGCGGCTGCTGAGCTTCGCCGCCCAGCACACCTGGTTCGAGCGCCTGCTGCTGATCGGCACCTACCGCGACGCCGAGGTCGAGTCGGGTGAGCACCCGCTTCGCCCGCTGCTGATGCCGCTCGTCGCGAAGGCCACCACCATCACCCTCACCGGCCTCTCCCGGGACGAGGTGGCCGCGTTGATGACCCGCACCGCCGGGCGGAAACCGGCCGCCGGCCTCGTCGACGAGGTGCACCGGCGGACCGGCGGCAACCCTTTCTTCATCGAGCAGACGGCTCGACTGTGGCATGCCGACGAGGCGGCGGACACGATCGCGCCCGGCGTACGGGAGGCGGTGCGGCGTCGCCTGGCCCAACTGCCCCCGGCCGTGGTCGAGGCGCTCACCGTCGCCGCCGTGCTGGGCCGCGAGTTCCACCGCCAGGTCCTCGCGGCGTGCGTGACCGCCCCCGTGGCGCAGGTCGACAGGCTGCTCGACCGTGCGCTGACGGCCCGGTTGGCGGTCTCCCGGGGCGGCGGCCGGTTCGCCTTCGCCCACGACCTGGTCCGCGAGACGCTCTACGACGGTCTGACCGACGACGATCGGCAGGCCCGCCACGGCACGGTGGTCCGGGCGGTCGACGACCTGCGGGAGCTCACCGACCTGCTGATCCCGGCCGACCTCGCCCGGCACGCCTACCTCGCCGGCCCGGCGCTCGACCGCGCCCGGGTGGCCACGCTGCTGGTCGCCGCCGGCCGGGACGCGTTCGCCCGGCTCGCCACCGACGAGGCAGCGGTGCACTACCGCCGAGCGCTGGAGATCGTCGAGGACCGTAGCCAACGGGTGCGGATCCTCGTCGAGTTCGGTGAGGCGCAATATCACCACGCCGACCGGGAAGAGGCCGAGCGCCTGCTCTCCGAGGCCGGGACACTGGCCCGCACCCTCGACGACCCGGCCCTGCTGGCCCGGGTCGCGCTCATCGTCAACCGCGCCCGCCAGGTGGTGACCGCCGACTCCGTCGAGGCGGCGGAGTTGGTCCGCGAGGCGTACCGGCGGCTGATCGGCGAACCGGATCCGGACGCGCCGGTCGGCGCGCTGATCGCCGACCTGATCACCGCCACCGAGTCGATCGCCCGTCGAGGGCGCGACGACGAGGCCCTCACCTTCAGCCTCTGGGCCCGCCACGACTCCACCTGGGGGCTGGGCACCGCGGCGGCCCGTGCCGTGCTGACCGCCGAGATCCGCGACGTGGCCCGCCGGACGGGAGACCGCGAGACCGAGCTGTGGGCCACCTCGCTGCGCTGGGTGGCGCTGCTGGAGTTGGGCGACCCCCGCTTCAACGACGAGTTCACCACCTTCATCAGCGCCGACCGGCGGGGCGACCTCGCTCGGCACGACATGGCGGCAACCGTCGACAGCGCGATCATCGCGGCTTTCCGAGGAGACTTCGCCGAGGCCGACAAGAGCTTCGCCGACATCACCGACCTGAGCCACGCCGAGTTCGGCTTCATGGGCCATCACCTGCGCTGGTCCCGGCTGTTGTTGCAGGGCCGGCACGCCGAGGCCGACACCCTGCTGGACGGCTTGGCCCCGCTCGACTACCCCTACCGCGAGTTGCTGCGGGCGATCACCGCGGCGGAGCGTGGCGACGACGAGACGACGGTCCGGCTGACCGCCGGCATCGAGGCCACCACCATCCGGTACCCGCGCCCCGTGTCGCCGCTCTGGCTGCGGTTGCAGGCGCAGGCCGCCGCGGCGTCCGGCGACCCGCGGCGCTGCGAGGCCGCGCGGGCCGCGCTCGCCCCGCACCGCGGCGAGTGGACCGTGGGGCTGTTCGGCTGCGACATCAGCGGCCCCGTCGACCACTGGCTGGCGCTCGTCGACGCCGCCCAACAGCGCTGGGACGACGCCATCGCCGGCTTCACGGCCGCGTGTGACTCCGCCGACCGGTTGGGCTCCCGCCCCTGGTCGCTCATCGCCCGCGCCGGCCTCGTGAACGCCCTCGCCGCGCGGGGACACCCGGCCGACGCCGCGACACTTGCCGCACTACGGGCCACCACCGCCCGGGAGGCAACCGCTCTCGGCATGACGCAGGTGCTCGACCGGCTCGGCGCGACCGTCGATCCGGCCGCACCCACCACCGCCACCGCACGCCAGGCCGTCACGCCGGGACCGGCTGTCGGCCCGACCATGGCCGCCGGGCCAGGTCAGCTCTCCGGGCCAGGCCAACTCAACGGGCTCGGCCAACTTGCCGCGCCGGGTCAGAGCGGCGGGCCGGCCAATGCCGGGCCAGGCCAGGCTTCCGCGTCCGGTCAGGCCGCGGCGGACGAGCCAGCCGGCGGGGGGTACGAGTTTCGGCGCGACGGTCCGGTCTGGCAACTCGGGTACGCCGGGTCGGTGGTGCACCTGCCCGACGCCAAGGGCCTGCGCGACCTGCACCTGCTGCTGAGCCGGCCGGGCACCGACGTGCCGGCGGTGGAGTTGCTCGACCCGGCCGCCGGTCCGGAGTTGATCGCCGCCCGCCGGATGGGTGCCGATCCCGTCCTCGACGACGAGGCGAAGGCCCGTTACCGGCAACACCTGGCACGTCTCGACGAGGAGATCGACCGGGCCGCCGCACGCGACGACGACCGCAAGGTGGCCGCGCTGGACAACGAACGGGGTGCGTTGCTCGACGAGCTGCGGGTGGCAGCGGGGCTGGCCGGCCGGAGCCGCCGGCTGGGCGACGAGGCCGAGCGGGCTCGCAAGACGGTGACCGCGCGGATCCGGGACACGCTGCGCAAGCTCGACGACCGCCACCCGGCGCTCGCCAGTCACCTGCGCGAATCCGTCTCCACCGGCAACGCGTGCCGCTACCTGCCCCCCGAGCCACTGCCCTGGCGGCTCTGAGATGTCCCCGCCCCACCCCAGGACGGCAAGGGTGGGGTGGGGACAGGGTCAGCGGCGGTTGTACCGGTACATGGTCAGGGTGCCGAAGACGACCAGGAAGCCGGCGCTCCAGGCCAGCAGCCACATGGTGGCCGACGGGTCCGACTCGCCGCTCATCGCCCCGCGGATCGCGGCCACCAGTTGCGTCACCGGGTTGACCTTCACGAACGCCTGGAGCCAGCCGGGCATGGTGCTCGGATCGACGAAGACGTTGCTCAGGAACGTCAGCGGGAACAGCACCATCATGCTGACCCCCATCACCGACTTCTCGCTGCGCAGGATCAGCCCGAAGAACGTCCACACCCAGGAGAACGCGAACGAGAACACCACCAGCAGCCCGATGCCGACGGCCGCGCCGACCACCCCGCCGGCGGGCCGGAAGCCGAGCACCAGCCCCAGGCCCAGGATCACCAGGGCGGCGAGGATGTAGCGCAGCACGTCGCCGAAGATCATGCCGACCAGGGCGGCGGGACGCCAGACGGGCAGCGTCCGGAACCTGTCGAAGATGCCCTTCTCGATGTCGGTGTTGAGGCCGATCCCGGTGTACATGGTGATCATCACGACGCTTGTCACCATGATGCCGGGCAGGAAGAACTGCAGGTACTCGCGCGGGCTGCCGGCGAGGGCACCGCCGAACAGGTACGTGAACATCAGCACCATGATGATCGGGAACGCGGTCACGTCGAAGAGCTGCTCCGGCACGTGCTTGATCTTCAGCATGGCCCGCCAGCCGAAGGTGAGCGACGCGCCGAGCGCGCTCGGTCGAGGCGGTCGGGCACCGGGCGCGAGCACCGTCGCCAGCGCCTCGGCGGAGGGGACGTAGACCGTCGGCGCCCGTTCGGTCGTGGTGGTCGTGGTGTCGCTCATCGGGCTGCCTCCAGCTCGTTGTCGGGCTCGTCGGCCGGCACGGCGGGGTGATCGGTCAGGGCCAGGAAGACCTCGTCCAGGCTCGGCTGGCCGAGGGAGAAGTTGTCCACGACGATGCCGGCACGGGCCAGCTCGCCGAGCGCTCGCGAGGCCTGGGCGCTGGCGTCGAGGTCGGTGCCGGCCTCACCGACGCGGGCGGTCAACGCCACCGGGTCGGCGGCGAGCTGCACCGGCACGCCGAGCGCCTCCCGGAGCACCCTCTCCGCCTCGGGCCGCTGGCCGGGATCGCGCAGTCGCAGGTGGACGGTGCCGGAGCCGACCGACGACTTCAGCTCACCCGGTGTGCCCTCGGCGATCACCCGGCCGTGGTCGACGACCGCGATCCGCCCGGCGAGCTGGTCGGCCTCGTCGAGGTACTGGGTGGTCAGCAGCACCGTCGTGCCGTGCGACACCACCGCCCGGACGATCTCCCACACCTGGTTGCGACTGCGCGGGTCGAGGCCCGTCGTCGGCTCGTCGAGGAACAGCAGATCGGGGGTGTTGAGGATGCTGGCGGCGATGTCGATGCGCCGCCGCATCCCACCCGAGTACTTCTTCACCTGGCGGTCACTCGCCTCGGTCAGACCGAACGCGGCGAGCAGTGCCGCCGCGCGCTCCCGGGCGGCCGGCTTGCGCAGGCCGAGCAGGCGGGCGAGGAGCACCAGGTTCTCCGTACCGGTCAGGTCCTCGTCGACGGAGGCGTACTGGCCGGTGAGGCTGACCCGGGACCGGACCTTGTCGGCCTCGGTGACCACGTCGTGCCCGAACACCCGGGCCGAGCCCCCGTCCGGGCGCAGCAACGTCGCGAGCACCCGGACTGCTGTGGTCTTGCCCGCCCCGTTCGGACCGAGCAGGCCGTAGACGGTGCCGGCGGGCACCTGAAGGTCCATGCCGGCCAGGGCCTTGGTGTCCCCGAACGAGCGGGTCAGTCCCTCGGCCTCGATGGCCAGGCCGGTGGTGCGTCTACTCATGATTCGTACCTTTCGAGGTGTACGGGTTGGCCTGCCACCCGTAAGGCGCGAGACGGAGGTCGGCCGCCCGCTAGATCAGATCTAGCGGGCGGCGTTTCGGGGTGGAATGTCGGCGCGGATCGGCTTGACTGGGGTCGACGGACAGGGGAATGGGATGGCTCAGGTACGCATCGACCCGTGGCGCGAGGAGGACCTCGACCTGCTGCGGCAGCTCAACACCCCGGAGACGCGCAAGCACACCGGCGGCCCGGAGACCGACGAGCAGGTGCTCGCCCGGCACGAGCGATACGTGCACTTCGCCGACGACGGCCAGGGTTGCATGTTCGTCATGGTCCTGCCAGACGGCGCGCGGGTGGGCAGCGTCGCCTACTGGTCCCGGCAGTGGCGGGAGCAGCAGGTCTACGAGATGGGCTGGGCGGTGCTGCCCGCGTACCGGGGGCAGGGGCTGGCCACCGCCGCGGTGCGCGCGGTGGTCGACGTGGCCCGCGCCCGGCGGACCCACCGCCACGCCCACGCCTACCCGTCGGTCGACAACGCGGCCTCGAACGCGGTCTGCCGCAAGGCCGGGTTCACGCTGCTCGGTGAGACCGGCTTCGAATACCCGCCGGGGCACCTGATGCGTGCCAACGACTGGCAGCTCGACCTGACCGCCCCACCGACCGGGAGTTGAGGTCGGCGGGGCGGTCGGTGGCAGGTCACCAGGTGGTGTCGAGGCGGTGTCGTTGCTCGGCGGTCAGCTCCAGGTCGACCGCCGCCAGGCTCTCCTCCAGTTGGGCCACCGAGGAGGCGCCCACCAGCGGGATGGACGGCAGGTCGCCGCCCAGCAACCAGGCGAGCACCACCTGGTTGACGGTCGCGCCGCTCTGCCCGGCCACGTCCCGCAGCGCGGCCAGCCGCCGGGGCGTACTCGGCAGGTCGTACGCCGAGCCGAGCGGCTTGTCGGCCCGGGTGAACGCCCCCTTGAGCAGCGGCGAGTATGCCACCAGGGTCAGCTCGGGCTCGGCACGCAGGTAGCTGAGCAGGTCACCGCCGACGCCGCCCGGCTCGCCGTCCGGGTCCAGTTCGCTGATCAGGTCGGTGCGGGTCGGCAGGTAGCTGCGGTGGTACTGGAGCACCTCGTACCCGGGCAGGCCGGCGGCGGCGGCCAACGCGCGGGCCCGCTCCACCCGCCAGGCCCGGTGGTTGCTGGCGCCCAGCAGACCCACCGTGCCCTCGGCGACCAGCTCGGCGAAGCCCTCCACAGTTTCCTGGAGCGGCACGGTCCGGTCCTCGATGTGCGCGTAGAGCAGGTCCAGCCGCTCCACCCCGAGCCGTTCCCGGCTGCGCTCCGCCGACTCGCGGATCACCTTCGCCGACAGGCCCTCGGCGTTGTCCAGATAGCTGGTCCCCGGGGCCAGCGGTCGGGCACCCAGCTTGGTGGCGATGACGATCTCGGCGCCGACGCCCCGGCTGCGCCGCCACCGGCCGAGCAGCGCCTCACTCTGCCCGCCCTGCCCGCCGTCCACCCAGAACGCGTAGTTGTCCGACGTGTCGATGAACGTGCCGCCGGCCTCGACGTACCGGTCGAGGATCGCGTACGAGGTGACCTCGTCGGTGGCGCTGCCGAACAGCATGGCCCCGAGGCTGAGCACGCTGACCTCGCGCCGGGTCGCCGGGTCGGTGCCGATCGTGCGGTACCGCATGGGGATCTCCTTCCGTGCGCCCTGCCGGTGGGCGCCTGCGGATCACCCTGACGGCTGGAGTGCGCTCCAGGTCAAGCGCTCGGTCACCAGGGCAGTACGCCGTAGCCACCGCCGGTGTCCATCTGGAAGCCCCAGAACAGCCCGCTCGGGCCGTCGGCCGGCAGCGTCGCCAGGTGCACGCTCACCTCGGCGCCCTGTTCGGCACTGCGGAAGCCGTTGTTGCCGTTCAGGTCGGTGGCGCAGTAGCCCGGGTTGGCCGCGTTCACCTTGATCGGGGTGTCCCGCAGCTCCTTGGCGTACATGGCGGTGAGCATGTTCAGCGCCGCCTTCGACGACGGGTACGGCAGGGAGGTCAACGCGAACAGCGCGCTCGCCGGGTCGGTCATCGCCGCGATCGAGCCGACATCGCTGGAGACGTTGACGATGCGGGCCGCGGTTGCCCGGCGCAGCAGTGGCAGCAGCGCATTGGTCACCGTCGCCACCCCGAACACGTTCGTCTCGTACACCCCGCGCAGCGTCGCCACCGTCGTCTCGGTGGGCAGCCCTCGCTCTCCGTCGACGAGGATGATGCCGGCGTTGTTGACGAGCACGTCCAGCCGGCCGTACTCCGTCTCCACCAGCTTCGCGGCTGCCGCCACCGACTCGGCGTCGGTGACGTCCAGCGGCACGAACCGCGCGTCCGCGCCGCCGTCGCGCAGCTTCCGTTCCGCTGTCCGGCCGCGCTCGGCGTCGCGGGCACCGACCAGCACGGTCATCCCGAGGGCGCCGAGCTGCCGGGCGGTGGCGAAGCCGATCCCCTTGTTGGCCCCGGTGATCAGGGCGATCATGTTCGTCATGCCGTCGAGCCTGTCTGCGCCGGCGGCCCCGGGGGAGAGACGGGCCGAGCCTGGGACCGGCGGTACCACCCTCGCGAGCCCGGCCCGGGGCATGCTGGAGGCATGACGAGCGGCGGTCTGCGGCGGGACGAACTGGCGGCGTTCCTGCGCACCCGCCGCGCCCGGCTGCGCCCCGCCGAGGTCGGCCTTCCCGACGGGGTACGGAGACGCACCCCCGGCCTGCGCCGACAGGAGGTGGCCCAGCTCGCCGGGATGTCGATCGACTACTACATCCGGCTGGAGCAGGGCCGGGGGCCGCACCCGTCCCGGCAGGTGCTCGCCGCGATGGCCCGGGCGCTGCTGCTGAGCCGGGACGAACGGGAGTACCTGTTCCGGATCGCCGGGGAAAATCCGCCACCGGTCGGCGGGCCGAGCCGGGAGGTTCCGCCCGGGATGCGGCACCTGCTCGACGCGATGACCGAAACCCCGGCGTACCTCGTCGACGCCGCGTACCACGTGCTGGTCTGGAACCGGCTTGCCACGTACTTCGTGGGGGATCTCGCGGCCGTGCCCGACGCGGACCGCAACATGATCCGGTGGACGTTCCGGCAGCCGGCGACCGGCGCGCACTGGGCCGATGCCGAGGTGCTCCGCTTCGTGCGCAGCACGGTGGCTGACCTGCGGGCCGCCTACGGGCGCTACCCGGCCGATCCGGCGATCCGCGAGCTGGTCACCGAGCTGCTCGGCACCTCGCCCCGATTCGCCCGGCTCTGGGCCGAGCACGACGTCGCGGAACGCCGCCCGGTCGTCAAGCGGGTGCCGCACCCCGACCTGGGGCCGTTGGAGTTCGAGTGCCGTGTCCTGCTGGTGCCGGAGACCGACCAGCGGATGATCGTCTATGTTGCCGAGCCCGGATCGCCGACCCACGCGGTGTTCCGCCGGATCGCCGAGCGCGTCGGCTCCTGAAACCCCACGGGCGAGCGTGATGCCGCTCGGTCATCTTGATGACTGAGCGGCATCACCATCATTCGAGCGTCAGTTGGGCAGGTAGGCGAAGGTGTCCGGGTTCGGGCCGGTCCGCCCGGCCTCGCCCTTGTCCAGGTTGGTGATCCGCTCCATCGTCGCGTCGTCCAGCTCGAAGTCGAAGATCCGGGTGTTCTCCTCGATCCGCTTCGGGGTGGTCGACTTCGGGAAGATGATGTCGCCGCGCTGCACGTGCCAGCGGAGCACCACCTGCGCCGGAGTGCGGCCGAGCTGCCCGGCGATGTCGACCACCGTCGGGTCGTCGAGCACCTTGCCCTGCGCGATCGGCGACCACGCCTCGGTGAGGATGTTGTGCTCGCGGCCGTAGGCGCGGACCTCGTCATTGGTGAAGTACGGGTGCGCCTCGATCTGGTTCACGGCCGGCACCACACTGGCCTCGGCGGCCAGTCGCTCCAGGTGCGCCACCTGGAAGTTCGACACGCCGATCGAACGGGCGCGGCCGTCGCGCTGGAACTCCTCCAGCACCTTCCAGGTCGAGACGTAGTCACCGTCGTACAGGGTCGGCAGCGGCCAGTGGATCAGGAACAGGTCGATGTAGTCCATCTTCAGCGCCGCGAGCGTCGAGTCGAACGCCCGACGGGCGTCGTCAGGGCGGTGGAAGGCGTTGTTCAGCTTGCTCGTCACGTAGACCGAACCCCGGTCGAGGCCGGACACGCGGACCGCCTCGCCGACCTCGGCCTCGTTGCCGTACATCTCGGCGGTGTCGATGTGCCGGTAGCCCGTCTCCAGGGCCGTCGTCACCGCCGCGACGGTGTCCTTCGGCTCGATCTGGAACACGCCGAAGCCGAGCTGCGGAATGGTGGTGCCGTCGTTCAGGCTGATGTCGGGAATGGTGTTGGCCATTGCGGCTCCTTCGCGTCGTCTTCGTTGCCTGTCATCCATACCCGAGCGAAAGATGATTCACCGGCCAATCCGGCGTGACGAGTGCAACGCACGATCTGTTCACCCGGTCGTGTCGAAGATCACCGGCCAGGGCCGGGCCGCCGGCACCGACGCCGGCGCGGGCGCGACGGGCTCGGCGTCGGCCAGCACCTCGGCGGCGAGCTGCCCGAACATCGGCGCCGCCGGGTGCGCCGACCGGTCCGGCCACGCCGCCGAGGTGCGCCGGACCAGCGACGCGCCGGTGATCGGCCGCCAGGCGATCCGGGGTTCCCGACGCGCCACCGTCGCCGGTTCCACGGCCACCGCGCCGCCGGCGAGCACCAGCCCGAAGAGGAACTCCGGGTTGCGGGCCGGCCGGACCCGGGCTGGTCGCCAACCGTGCTGCCGGCACACCGTCAACAGGTGGTCGTGCCACCCGGGCGCGGTCGCCCGGGGCGCGGTCACCAGATCCAGATCGGCCAGCGACGCCAGCGCCACCGCGCGGTCGCGGGCCAGCGGCGACGCGCGTGGCAGCAACACCCCGAGGGGTACGTCCACCGGAGTGCCGAAACGCAGCCCGTCCGCCGTCACCGGGTGGTGCACCAGGCCCACGTCCAGAGTCCGCTCGGTGAGCATCCGAGCCTGCTCGGCGGTGGTCAGCTCGTGCAGCTCCACGTCCAGGCCGGGCGCCCGGGTGGTGAGCCCGTCCAGCAGCGAGCGCAGCGTCACCGCGGGCGTCTCCGGCGGCACCCCGGCCCGGAGTACGCCCAGCTCACCCGCGCGGACCTGCCCCATCAGGCTGCGCAGCCGACCCGCACCCGCGAGCAACTCCTCCGCCTCGCCGAGGAGCAGCTCACCGGCCGTCGTGAGGCGTACCTGGCGGCGGGACCTGTCGAACAACTCGACGGTCAGCTCCCGTTCCAGGCGCTGGATCGACTGGCTGAGCGGCGGCTGGGCCATCCCGAGCAGCTCGGCGGCCCGCCCGAAGTGCAACTCGTGGGCCACCACCACGAAGTGCCGCAGGTGCCGGAGCAGATCCACGGCCGGACCCTACGCCAGCGCCGGCCCGCTGCCGCTGGATACCGTGCTGGCGTGGACGTCAGCGAGCGCATCGAGGCCATCTTCGCCGCCGTGGGGGTGACGGCCAGCCTGCACGCCGTCGACCTGGACGCCGCGGACCTGACCGTCGACGTCGACGGTGTCGGCCGTGGCGGCGTTGCCGTCGGTGGCGGTCCGGAGGTCGGGGTGCGGGCCGACGAGCAGGTGGTGATCGCCTCGATCTTCAAGATCCTGCTGGTCCTGGAGTTCGCCCGGCAGGTCGAGGCCGGTCAACTGGACCCCACCGAACGGGTCCTGGTCACCGCCGCCGACCGGCTCGGCGGGTGGGGCCTGGCCGGTTGCGCCGACGACGCCGAGGTGTCGCTGCGCGACCTCGCGTACTTCGCCATGTCGGTCACCGACAACACGGCCGCCGACCTGCTGCTGCGCCGGGTCGGCCCGGATCTGCTGCCGATGCTCGCCGCCGAGCTGGGGTTGACCCGCACCCGTGTCCTCGGCGGTCCCCGGGACCTGGTCGAGACGATGCTCACCGACGTGGGCGCGCGGACCGAGGCGGAGTTCGCCCGGATCTTCCCCACGTTGCCGGCGGACCGGGTCCGGGCCATGCGGGTCTTCGACCCCGCCCACACCACCTCCAGCACGGCCCGGGAGATCACCCGGTTGCTCACGTTGATCTGGCGCGACGAGGCCGGCCCGGCGGCGGCGTGCGCGATGGTCCGCGCCTGGATGGCCCGGCAGATCTTCTGGACCCGGCTGGCTGCCGGGTTTCCGCCCGGCGTCCGGGTCTCCGGCAAGACCGGCACCCTGCCCGGCCTGCACCTGGAGGCCGGCGTCGCCGAATACCCCGACGGCGGCCGGTACGCGATTGCCGTCTTCGCCCGCGCGGACCGGTTGGCCTCGCGCCGCATCGACGTGGACCTGGCGATGGGGGAGGCCGCCCGTGCGGCCGTCGAGGCGCTGCGCGGCGACTGATTTCGCACCCGCCGCAGCCTCGGTGGTCCGCCCCTGAGCTGGCCCGATATGCGGAGGCGTATGGGAGCCGACCGCCTTCGATCTTGGACCGGGACCCGGTGGCGCTGGTTGGCTCGTGGTCGACAAACAGCCCGACCACGGGGAGCAGATTCGCATGCCCAGTCTCGACCGCCGTCGCTTCCTGCGCGACGCCGCCGCCACCACCGCACTCGTCTCCGCCGGGGGCCTAGCCGCCGGCTCCGCCACCCCGGCGCAGGCCGCCACCCCGGTCGCCGCACCCACCCCGGCTGCCCGCCGCAAGGGCGCGGTCAGCTTCCGCTGGTGGGGTACGGCCGGCTGGCGCGTCGACATCGCCGACCGCACGGTCCTCGTCGACCCGTTCCTCAGCCGGATCGACACCGGGCTGTTCACCGGCGCGTTCCAGACGGCCACCCCGTTGACCGTGCGCGCCGACGTGATCGATCCGCGCGTCGACAGGGCCATGACGGTGCTTGTCACGCACACGCACTGGGACCACTTCATGGACGTGCCCCACATCGCCAAGCGCACCGGCGCACGGGTGTTCGGCACGCTCACCGCGTACCACCTGGGGTTGGCCTACGGGTTGCCGGCGACGCAGCTCAGCGCCGTGAAGGGTGGGGAGGTGCTGGACTTCGGGGACCACAGCGTCGAGGTGGTCGGCTCGCTGCACAGCCGCAACCCGTCGTACTCGGTGGCCTTTCCCGGGGTGCGGGTGACCCAGCCGCCGCAGCCGGCGACCATCGCGGACCTGCCGGAGGGCGACACGCTCGGCTACCTGCTGCGGGTCGACGGCGGCCCGTCGGTCTACTTCACCGGGGCCAGCGACGTCGCCGAGCGCAACCTCACCGGCCTGTCGCCCGACGTGGCGATGGTGGCCATGCAGAGCGCCACCACCACCGGCGACTACCTGCCCCGGCTGCTGGCCGGCCTCGACTACCCGAAGGTCATCGTGCCGGTGCACTACGACAACTTCGAGACGCCGTTGGAGAACCCGCCGACGGTCGCCGACACCGACCGCGCCCGGTTGACCGACATGATCGCGGCGGTGCGCCGGATCTCGCCGCGCAGCCGGGTGCTGGTGCCCGAGTACGAGACCGCGTACCACTTCTGACCGGGTCCGGGCGGGCGCCCGCGCCCGCCCGGTCAGCCGGCGGCCAGCTCCGCCAGGGCGCGCACCGACTTCCAGTTCCGGGTGGTGGCCACCACGCCGAGCTTCTTCTCCAGGTACGCGTTGGTGAACTTCGACCGCCCGTAACCGCCGTCGACGAAGTGCAGGAAGACCTCGCGGCCGGCCACCGTGAACGACACGTTCTCCCCACCGGGCACGACCAGAGCGTCCACCGTGGACGTCGCCGGGGCGGTCGCGAGGAAGGCCACCAGCAGCCGGGTCGGGTCGTCCTCCCGATCGGCGTACGGGTTGCCGGCGACCACCGCTGCCAACTCCCGGCCGCTGCGTACCAGCACCGGCACGGTCAACGCCAGCTCGTCGGTGAGCGCCCGCTCGATTCCGGCGGCCAGCTTCCCCGCGTCACGTACGGCGCTGCCGAAGGCCACATTGCCGCTCTGCAGGTACGTCTTGACGTCCTCGTGGCCGAGGTCGGTGACGATCCGGCGCAGGTCGGCCATCGCCAACCGGGTGGTGCCGACGTTGACCCCGCGCAACAGGGCGACGTACCGGGTCATGGCTCTCCTCCTCGGGTGCGGGTCGACTGGCTCAGCGTAGGCCGCTCGGCCCCACCAGACCCGTTTCGTAGGCCACGATGACCAGTTGCGCCCGGTCGCGCACCCCCAGCTTGGTCAACAACCGCCCGACGTGCGTCTTGACCGTGGCCGGGCTGAGGTTGAGCCGCGTGGCCAACTCCGCGTTGGACAGACCACGGGCGATCAACGTGAGCACCTCCCGTTCCCGCTCGGTCACCCCGTCCAGCTGGCGCGGCAACGGCCGGGTCGGCTCCGCCCGCCGGGCGAACTCGTCGATCAGCCGGCGGGTCACCGTCGGCGCGAGCAGCCCCTCACCGGCGGCGACCACCCGGATCCCGGCCAGCAGATCCGCCGGTGGGGTGTCCTTCAGCAGGAACCCGCTGGCGCCGGCGCGCAGCGCGCCGTAGACGTACTCGTCCAGGTCGAACGTGGTCAGGATGATGACCCGGGTGCCGGCCGTCGCCGGGTCGGCGCAGATCCGCCGCGTCGCCTCGATGCCGTCCATCTCCGGCATCCGGACATCCATCAGCACCACGTCCGGACGATGCTGGCCGGTCAGCGCGACCGCCTCCACGCCGGTGCCCGCCTCGCCCACCGTCGTGCAGTCCCCGGCGAGGTCGACGAGCAGCCGGAAACTGCCGCGCAGCAGCGCCTGGTCGTCGGCGATCAGCACCCGGATCACGCGGCCACCCGGTAGGGCAGGCTGGCCGTCACCGCGAAACCGCCCTCGGAGCGTGGACCGGCCCGGAACTCCCCACCGTGCAACGCCACCCGCTCCCGCATGCCGATCAATCCGTGACCCTCGCCGCCGAGCAGGACCGGCCGGCGGCCGTCGTCGGTCACCTCCACCCGTACCTCGTCGGGGGTGACGGTCACCAGTGCCCGACAGGCGGCAGGTGCCGCGTGCTTCACCACATTCGTCACCGCCTCCTGCACGATCCGGTACACCGCGAGGCCCACCGACTCGGGCACCGTACCGTCCGGTTCGTCGCGTCGGACGTCGAGCCGGACGTCGACGCCGCCGATCGCCGCCTGCCGGGCGAGCGCGGGCAGCTCGTCCAGGCCGAACGTCGGCGCGTACGGGGTGTCCTCACGCAGGAGACCGAGCACCCGGCGGACGTCGGTCAGCGCGTTGCGGCCGGTCTCCTCGATCACCCGCAGGGCGGCCCCCGCCTCCCGGGGGTCGGCCTCGGCAACGTGGTTGGCGACGGCCGCCTTCACCACGATGAGGCTCAGCGTGTGCGCGACAACGTCGTGCAGCTCGCGCGCCACCCGCAGTCGTTCCTCCGTTGCGGCCTGATGAACCCGCTGGTCACTCTGCCGGGCGGCGAGGGCGCGCCGCTCGCGAAGCAACCAGCCGATCAACCAGGCGGGCGTGATCATGACGGCCGCGTAGGCGACGCCCCCGGTCCGTGACCACAGGTCACCCGCGGTCAACACCAGGCCGACGCTGACCAGGGCGAGACAACCGGCCGCGCAGAGCACCGACCGACGCGTGGCCGTCGACACGGCCACCGTGTAGAAGGACAGGCCGATGGCGAACGCCGGTGCGGCGGCGGCGAAGTTCGGGATCACCCCGGTGACAAGCGACACGGTGGTGCCGGCGCTGATCACCACGGCGACGGTCATCGGCCACCGGCGTCGGGCGGCCAACGGTAGTCCGAGGGCGAGCCCGACGAGCACGGACACCCAGAGCGGCTCGCGCACGCCACCGTGCAACGGCGACGCCAACGCCGCGTACGGGCAGAGCAGACCACCGACGGACAGGGCGAGCACGGCGTCCACCAGGTACAGGTCCACCGGCCGCAGCCGCCGGGTCAGCAGAAGAGCGGTCACCTGCCAGACGGTATCGGCCGACCGGGTCGGCCGCGTCCACCCGTGGGTGGTCATCACCGAGGACGACCGGCCGGTGTTTCCGGGCCGCCACCTCCACCCGGGGGAGGGCAACAAAGTGCCCGCTGGGGCACGACGCGCGACACCCCGGGCAACCGGCACCGTGTTGGCCATGACCACACACACGGTGACCCTGACGGGGCTACGGGCGGTGTACGGCACCGCAACCCGGCGGGTGACGGCGCTCGACGGCGTGAGCACCAGCTTCGCGAGCGGCACGTTCACGGCGGTGATGGGCCCATCGGGCTCGGGAAAGTCCACTCTGCTGCACTGCGCGGCGGGACTGGACAGCCCGACCGAGGGGGTCGTCACGATTGACGGCACGCGCCTGAACGACCTCGGCGAGGACGAGCTGACCCGGTTGCGGCGCGACCGGATCGGCTTCGTGTTCCAGGCGTTCAACCTGGTGTCCACGCTGACCGCCGCGCAGAACGTCGAGTTGCCGCTGCGCCTGGCCGGTCGCCGCCCACCGGCGCGGGACGTGACCGCGGCGCTCGACGCCGTGGGCCTGGCCGACCGGGCCGGGCACCGGCCGAGTGAGTTGTCCGGCGGCGAACAGCAACGCGTCGCCGTGGCCCGCGCGGTGATCACCCGGCCGGCGGTGGTCTTCGCCGACGAGCCGACCGGCGCACTGGACAGTGCCGCGTCCCGTCAGGTGCTCCGGCTGCTACGCGCACTCGTCGACGACCACGGGCAGACCGTGGTGATGGTGACCCACGATCCGGCCGCCGCCGCGTACGCCGACCGGGTCCTGCTGCTCGCCGACGGCCGCGTCGTCGACGAGTTGAACGGCGGGATCACCGCCGCGGTCGTCGCCGCCCGGATCGCCGAGCGGGAGACGTTCGCGACGACGCCTGCGGAGCGGTCGTGCTGAGCATCCGGCGGTCGGCAAGCGCGTTCGTGGCCGTCGCCATCGGGGTCACGCTTGTCGCGGCGGCCACCCTGCTGCTCGCCTCCGGCCGTCCACAGGTGCCGGACCGGCTCGCGCGGGCCGCGGTCGTGGTGCACAGCCCCGAGGCGGGCGCGTCGGCCGAGTCGTTCCTGCCGACCCGGCCCTGGTCGGCCACCGCGACTGCGGGACTCGTCGACCGGTTGGCCGCCCTGCCCGGAGTCGTGGCGGCGGTGCCGGATCGGACCTTCTACGCCCAGCCGCTCGTCGACGGCCGACCCTCGGGCGCCGACACCGGACGGGAGGACGCCCACCAGGGGCACGGCTGGTCCAGCGCCCAACTGGGCGGACTGCGCCTGACGGCCGGCGAGCCGCCCCGCCGGCCCGGCGAAGTGGTCGTCGACCGCGCGCTCGGGCTGCGTACCGGTGCGCCGGTCACCCTGCTCACCGCGGCGGGACCGGAGCCGTACACCGTCACCGGTCTGGTCGACGCGCCCGGCGTCCAGGTCGCGGACGAGGTGGCCGCCGCGCTCGCGCCCGGCGTCCGGGCCATCGGGCTGGTGCTCGCGCCGGGGACCGATCCCGAGCGGGTCGCCGCGGCGGCACGCGGTGTCGTCGGCCCGGACGGACGGGTGCTCACCGGCGACGCGCGTGGCGCGTTGGAGCCGCGCAACGACGCCCGCACCCGCTGGATCGGCATGCAGGTGCTCACCGCCACGGCGGCCCTCGCCGGCTTCGTCACGATCTTCGTGGTCGCCTCCACCTTCGCGTTCACCATCGCGCAGCGCCGCCGTGAGCTGGGCCTGCTCCGCGCCGTCGGCGCCACCGGACGCCAGGTCCGCCGCATGGTGTACGTCGAGGCGCTCGTCGTCGGCGTCGCGGCGGGGCTCGTCGGCCTGTTGGTGGGTGCGGTGCTCGCCCCGATCCTGGGCCGGCTGCTCGTCGAGGTCGGCTTCGAACCATCGACCTTCCGGGTGCGCTACACCCCGTGGCCGATCGCGCTCTCGCTCGTCGCCGGGCCGGTGATCGCGCTGCTGGCCGTCTGGTCGGCGTCGCGCCGGGCCGCCCGGGTCCGACCGCTGGAGGCGTTGCGGGAGGCGGCGGTGGAGCAGCGACCGATCGGGCGGCTGCGGGTCGCCACCGGCGCGCTGCTCGTCGCCGCGGGGGTCGCGCTCAGCGTCGGGACGGCGACCGCCGACGAGGCCCGCGTCGGGGCGCAGTACGCCCTGTACGCGGTGATGGCGCTGGTGGCCGGTGCCACGGTGCTCTCCCCGGCGGTGGTCGGGCCGGCGGTGCGACTGCTGCGGTCTCCGGTCCGGCGGCGCGGTGGCGCGATCGGGATGCTGGTCCGGGGCGGGGCGTTGACCGCGACCCGGCGGACCGCGTCGACGGCCGCCCCGGTGCTGCTCACCGTCGCCTTCGCGGTGCTGGTGTCCGGGATGGTGCGGACCACCACCGCCGCCTACGCCGCGGGTCGGGCCGACAACGTGAACGCCGGCTGGATCGTGCTGCCCGACCGGGCACCCGGTCTGTCGGACCAGGCCGTCGCCGCGACCGGCGGCACCGCCCTCCTGCCGACCACGGTCTTCCGTACCGATCCCGCGACGCCGCCGGCGGACCGGCCACTGACCGCGCTCGGGGTGGACCCGGCCGGTTTCGCCGCCGCGAACCGGGCGCTCACCGTCGTCGCCGGCTCGCTCGACGACCTGCGTGGCGACGACACGGTGGTGGTGACCGCCGCGGCGAACCTGCGGCCGTCCGAGCCGTACGCGGTGGTCTTCGCGGACGGGGAACTGGTGTCGCTGCGGGTCGTCGCCGTGGTCACCGACGACTCGCTCCCCGGCGACCTGCTCGTGCCCCGGGCGGTGGTGCGTACGCACGACCCGTCGGCGCTGACGTCCACGGTGTTCGTCCGGGACCGGATCGAGCCTCCGGTCGGCGCGCGGGTCGTCGACGTCGCCACCTGGGCGGCCGAGGCGGACGCCGCGGAGGACCGCCTCGTCTGGCTCTTCACCCTGCTGCTGATCGGTGTGTCGGCCGGCTACGGGGCCATCGCGGTGGCGAACACGCTGCTGCTGGCCGCCGCCGGACGGGCCGCCGACCTGCGGCTGATCCGGATGGCCGGGGCGACCCGGCGGCAGGTGATCTGGTTGGTGACGGCCGAGTCCGCCCTGGTGGTGCTGATCGGCGCGCTGCTCGGCGGGGTGGTCGCGTTCGTCGGTCTGCTCAGCATCCGCGCCGGCCTCGCCGAGCAGGTCGGTGCCCCTGTCGACCTGGTGGTGCCGTGGTCGGTGATCGTCGGTGTGGTGGGGTTGTGCCTGCTGCTCGCGGCGCTGGCGAGCGTGCTGCCGACGTGGCGGATGCTGCGTTACCGCCCCGCGCGGTCACCGGTCGGGGTCGCCGGATGAGCGCGGCCCCGCCCCCCGGGGGAGCGGCCGGACGGCTACGGTCCACGGATGCGATTCGCGCGGCCGGTCGGGCTGCTGCTCTCCGCCGTCGCCGTCGTGCTCTGGGCGTTCGGCGTGACCGTGCTGCAACCGCTGACCGAGCCGATCGGCCCGTGGTCGGAGCGCCTGCCGGGCAACAACACCTACTGGGCGCGCGACCTTCGGTTCCTGGCGATCATGGCGGTGGCGGTCGGGCTGGTGCTGGCCGGCCGGGGTCTTCGGTCCTGGAGCCGAACGGCAGTGGTGCTCGGCGGTTGCTGGGTCGCCGCCGACCTCGCGATCGACCGGACCGATCCGATCGGTGTCCGGGCGACGGTGCTGCTTGCCGTCGGCGGTTGCGCGGTACTCGGCGTGCTGGCGGTGGCCCTGATGGGCTGGGAACGCGGGCTGCCTCCAGCCGCCGATCGGAAGGTCCTGACCGGTGCGGCGTGTGTGGCCGGCGTCTTGACGATCGTGGCGGCCGGTATCGAGTCACCGACGGACCGGGAGCCGGAACTGAACCAGGGCGCCCTGGCCACCGCGGCGCTGCTCGTCGTCCTGTCCGTCGCTGCCGCGCTGGCGGCGGCCCCGGCGCGGCCCCGGTCCCGCGTCGGGCTGGCGGCCGGCCTAGCCGTGGCATCGCTGCTCGGCGTCGGGCTGGTCCGTGCCGTTGCGCCCGGGACGCGACTCCTGCCGGAGATGGCCCTCGGGGCCGTGCTGCTCACCGGGGTCACTCTGCTGGCCTGGGACTGGCCGGGCGGTCGGCCGATCTGGCGGCACCACGCTCTGGCCGCCCTCGCCGCCTTCGTGGGACCGTTTGCCTTCCTGCTGGTCACGGCCATCCCCATGCTGATCCTGCTGCCGATCGGGCCGACGTTCACCGCGCTGGCCGGCAACAGCCCGATCAACGCGGCCGACTCCGACCTGCTGGTCTCGCTGTGCAGGCTGCTCGCCGGGCTCGGGATGTCCCTGCTGCTGGCCTGGCCGACCGCCGACAACCGCCGGTAGCTCGCCCGACGACCGCCGGTAGCCGGACGGCCGTCGGCGCATCACTCGACGACCGGCAGCACGACCTCGTTGCGGCGCAGGAACCACGGCTTCCACGGCAGGTCGAAGCGTACGTACCGGATCGCGCCTCTGGGTTGCAGCCCGGCCGCGGTGACCGAGCGGCCGAGCATGGTGGCGCGTTGGCTGAACGCTTGCTCCGTCCACCGGCCGGAAAACCGCATCGCCGCCGCCAGTTGCCCCGGCACCTCGCGGGTCCGCACCCTCGGGTCGACCGGTTCGGGCAGGGTGGCGGCGGTGAAGACGACAGGCATCACGAACTGGATCAGGTACGCGCCCGGCCGCTCACCCTCCACCTGGACCACCGGGACGGTCATCGCGATCTTCTCCGAACCGCTGGCGGCGGGCCTCGCAGGCGCGGCCGTCCCGATCGGTTGCCGGGTCCGGTTGGCGCCGCCGAGGTACGCGGCCAACGGCCGGAACGCCTCGATGGGCGCCCGGGTGAACGACGCCTGGATCTGCATCTCGGCCACCAGGTGGGCCGGGTACCGACGCAGTTCGAAGCCGGGGTGGCGGGACACCACCCGGTACGGCTGCTGTTCGGTCATCGCGCGGCTCCCAGGATCTCCTGGGACAGACGCTACCGCTCGTCCGGCTTCCGCTCGGCCGAAGTCGGCTGCTCCGACCCCGGGGCGACGGCCCGGGTGGTCAACCGCCAGTACTGCCGCTTGCCCTCGTCGCGCAGCACCACCCCGAGCCGGCCCAGCTCCCGGCGCAACTCACGGGCGTCGTCGCGGCGGTCCCGCTCGATCGCCCGTTCACGGGCGCGTAGCAGCGCGTCCGCGCCCGCGGGCAGTCCGGGCAGGCCGGACACCCACAGCCGGTACGCCGACCGGTGCGGATCCTCGTCCGCCCAGCTCCAGCCGTGCGTGCGGAACGCCTCCGCCAGCTGGGCGGCCGGCAGGTCCGTCGACTCGCGGGCCAGTTCCGCGCCGTCGCCGTCGAGCAGCACCAGGTGCTTGTCGGCGAGGAAGACCATCCGGGTGTCGACCCGTGCGACGGCGCGGTCCTGGTCGGAGCGGCGCAGGCGGACCTGCGCCGCGTCGACGGTGACGATCAGCCGTTCGGCGGTGCCGATCCCGGCGACGACCAGGCCGGCCAGGACGCCCACCGCGACCGCGCCGAAGGTGGCCTGCGGCTCGGGCAGCCGGTCCAGCCACTCGACCAGGTCACCGAACGGCACCCAGGGCAACCGGGCGAGCCAACCGGTCGTCGCCACGAGGAGCCATCCGAGGCCCGCGCCGACAAGCGGGAAGCCGCCCCACATGACGGCCAGCTCTGTCGCGCCGCCGCTGACGACGGTGCGTGGTCGATTGCCGGCCAGGTCCATGGTCAGGACACCTCGCGGCGCAGCGTCCGGAAGAGACCGGCGGCCAGCGGAAGGACCATCCAGACCAGCAGGGACACCACTATCCGCCCCCACTGCCCGCCGGTGACGGCGTCGCTGCTGAACAACGGTTCCATGGTCTTGCTGGTGTCCAGCCACTCGGACGGGCCGCGCAGAGGCTTGACCATCTCGCCGAGCACCCCCCAGAGGGTGGGCAGCAGGAGATAGCCGACGATCGCCAGCGGCGGGTTGAGCAGCAGCAGGCCGAAGGCGGCGCCCATCAGAACGCTTGTGACCTGGATGACCACCGCGTTCAGGACCAGCGACCAGTCGAACTCCCAGGTGCCCGCCCCGCCGGTGGCGGACGCCACGAGCGTGCCGATGGCGGCGACGGCGAGACTGGTCAGCACCGAGGCGAGCGCGGTCAGCGACACGGCGATCAGTTTAGCGACGACCACCCGTTCCCGGCGGGGCACCAGGGCGTAGGTGGTGAGGGCTGTCCGCTGCGACCACTCGCTGGTGATCGACAGGATGCCGAGCACCGGCAGCAGCACCGACACCGGCAGCAGCGAGGGGACGAAGAAATTGGGGAAGGTCTGTTCGGCGTCCTTCGCGTAGATCAGTTGCAGGGTGACGATCGCGGCGGTGACCAGAGCAATGGTGATCAGCAGCCAACGGCCGGCCCGGGTGTCGACGAGCTTGCGCACCTCCACTGCCGAGAGCCGGAGCAGCGACGGGCGGCGTACCGGAGTGTGGTGCCGGGGCGCGACGGCGCCGGCGGCGGGCGCGGTGGCGGTGGTCATCGGACGGCCTCCTTGGTGGATTCGCCGGCGGTCAGGGTGAGGAAGAGCTGTTCGAGGCCACCGCCGCTGGCGGGCCGCAGCTCGGCCAGCGCGACGCCGGCATCGGCGGCGGCCTGGCCGACCGCCTCGGCGTCGGCCTGCACGAGCAGCCCCTCGGAGCTGTCGGCGGCGCTCAATCCGGCCGTCTCCAGCGCGCGGCGCAGTGCCGCGTCGTCGCGGGCCCGGACCACGGTGCCGCCACCGGCCAGCAGCTCGTTCTTGTTGCCCTGGGCCACGATCCGGCCACCCCCGATCACCACCAGCCGGTCCGCGACCGCCTCCACCTCGCGCAGCAGGTGGGAGGAGAGCAGCACGGTGCCGCCCCGGTCGGCGAAGTGGCGCAGCAGGCCGCGCATCCAGAAGATCCCCTCCGGGTCCAGGCCGTTGGCCGGTTCGTCGAGGATCAGCACCCGAGGGTCGCCGAGCAGCGCCTGCGCCAGGCCGAGCCGCTGCCGCATGCCCAACGAGTACGCCCGTACCCGACGTTTCGCCGCCACCGCGTTCAACCCGACCAGGTCGAGCTTCGCGGCGACCTCGCGCCGGCTCAAACCCATGGTGTACGCGGACAGCGTCAACGCCTCGCGGCCGGTGCGCCCGGCGTGCTGGGCGGAGGCGTCCAGCAGCACGCCGACCTCCCGCCCCGGGTTGGGCAGCTCCCGGTACGGGTGCCCGGCGACGGTGGCGCGGCCGGCGCTCGGCGCGGTGAGCCCGCAGATCATCCGCATGGTGGTGGACTTGCCGGCGCCGTTGGGGCCGAGGAAGCCGGTGACGGTGCCCGGTTCGCACTGGAACGACACGTCGTCCACGGCCGGGTGTGGCCCGTATCGCTTGGTGAGGTTCTCGACCGTGATCATGCGAAAGAGCCTGCCCGCGTCGCCCAGCCATCCGCTGCGGCCACCGGTCGGTGCCGTGTCGCCCTTGGTCGACGTTCGGGTCTCGACTTTGGTAGCTGGTCGTGGTGCCCGTCGGCTGCCTAGCATGGGGCGGTGACCAGCCTCGCCGTCCCGGAGCATCCCTGGCTGCTGCCAGGGGAGCTGGTGGTGCCGGCCGAGCGTGGGCGGACGCGTCCGCGCCGCACCACCCGTGACTGGATCGTGGACAGCGTGGCGTTCCTGGTCTCGCTGCTCTGGGTGCTGTTCGTCACCGCGGACGCCCTGTCGCCGGATCCGGCGATGGCGATCCCGCTGCCGCACGACTGGATGACAGTCGGGGACGCGCTCATCGGCCTGGTCTGCGCGGGGCTGCTCTGGCTGCGCCGGCGGTGGCCGCTCGGGCTGTTGCTGGCCACCACACCGCTGACCATGTTCTCGATGGCCGCCGCCATCCCACTGGCGATCCTGTTCTTCACCGTCGTGGTGCATCGCCGGACCGCCATCGCGGTGGCGGTGACCGGCGCGGGTCTGATCACCAACCTGGTCTTCAGTTGGCTGCGTCCGGATCCGAACATGTCGTACTGGGCCAGCGCGTCGTGGGGTGTGGTGCTCACCTTCGCCGTGCTGGCCTGGGGGATGTTCGTCCGGGCTCGCCGGCAGTTGATCGTGTCGCTGCGCGAGCGCGCCGAGCGGGCCGAGGCCGAGCAGCAGCTCCGCGTCAGCCAGGCCCGCCACCTCGAACGCACCCGCATCGCCCGGGAGATGCACGACGTGCTGGCGCATCGGATCTCGCTGCTCAGCCTGCACGCGGGCGCGCTGGAGTTCCGCCCGGACGCGCCGCCGGACGAGGTGGCCCGCGCCGCCGGGGTGATCCGGGGCAGCGCGCACGCCGCCCTCCAGGACCTGCGAGAGGTGATCGGAGTGCTGCGGGCCGAGGGCAGCACCGACCGCGACGCCCCCGAGCCGCCGCAGCCCACTCTCGCCGACCTGCCCGCCCTGATCGCCGAGTCGCGGTCCGCCGGGGTACGGGTCAACGTCAGCGACACCGTAAACCGGGTGGGGGAGGTGCCGGCGGCGCTGGGCCGGGCCGCGTACCGGATCGTGCAGGAGGGGCTGACCAACGCCCGCAAGCACGCGGCCGGCGCGGCCGTCACCGTGGACGTGGCCGGCGGGCCGGGCGCTGGTCTGACCGTGGCGATCGGCAACCGGTGGCCGGTCGGCGCACCGCCCGGCGGCACGCTGCCCGGTGCCGGCACCGGCCTGGTGGGCATCACCGAGCGCGTCACGCTGGCCGGCGGCCGGCTGGCCTACGGCCGGGACGACGCGGGCGACTTCCGGCTGGCCGCCTGGCTGCCGTGGCCGGCATGACCGTGCCCGCCGATGCGCCGGGGCCTGCCGGTGCGCCGGGGTCCGCTGGTGCCGCCGGGCCGTCGGGCTCGGTCGGGCCGGAGTCGGCCGTGCCGTCGGTGCGCGTGTTGATCGTGGATGACGACGCCCTGGTCCGGGCCGGCCTCTCGATGATCCTCGGCGGCCTGCCGGACCTGACCGTGGTCGGTGAGGCGGCCGACGGCGGCGAGGTCCCGGCCGCCGTCGCCGCGTACGCCCCGGACGTGGTGCTGATGGACATCCGGATGCCCCGCGTGGACGGGTTGACCGCCACCGAGGCGCTGCGCGCCCAGCCGCACCCGCCGGAGGTGCTGGTGTTGACCACCTTCGACGCCGACGAGCAGGTGCTGCGGGCGCTGCGCGCCGGGGCGGCCGGATTCCTGCTCAAGGACACCGCGCCGGCGGAGATCGTGCACGCCGTACGACGGGTGGCAGCCGGCGAGGCGACGCTCTCCCCGACGGTGACCCGGAAGCTGATCGCCCACGTGACAGCCGGCACGCCCGTCCCGCCCGGTCCGGACCCGCGCCGGGAGCGGGCGCTGCGGTTGCTCAGCGGGCTCAGTGAACGGGAGCGGCAGGTGGCGGTCGCCCTCGGGCGAGGCCAGACCAACGCGGAGATCGCGGGAGAGCTGTTCATGAGTGTGGCGACGGTCAAGGCGTACGTCTCGCGGCTGCTGACCCGGCTCAACCTCAACAACCGGGTCCAGGTGGCCCTGCTCGTGCACGACGCCGGCCTGGCCTGAGCCACGCGGCCGGGATGCCCCGACACCATCTGTCGATCGCGACAACACGGATGAGGTTACACTCATTCTTGGTTGTTTCATTTTTGGTTGTGTCAGGGGTGGGTCATGGACGGCTTCGTCGGACGGGACCGTGAGCTTCAGCTCCTGAGCGGCATGCTCGCTCGGGTGCAACGGGGCGGCAGAGCTGGCCGACCAGGTCGCGCACTCCTCATGCGCGGTCGCCGACGGGTAGGCAAGTCCCGACTGGTCGAGGAGTTCGTGGAGCGGGCCGAGGTGCCGTACCTGTTCTTCACCGCCTCCGCGCAGCCCAGCGTCGCCGCCGACCTCGCTCTCTTCGTGGAGGAGGCGGCAGCCTCGACGCTGCCGGACGCACAGCTACTTCGCGAGCAGCAACCACAGACGTGGGATGCCGCCCTGAGCCTGCTCGCCGCCGCGCTGCCGGCCGACCGGCCGAGCGTCGTGGTCCTCGACGAGATGCCGTACCTCATCGCGGGTGACCCGGGCTTCGAGGGGACACTGCAGAAGATCTTCGATCGTGAGCTTTCCCGACGGCCGGTCCTGCTGATCTGTGTCGGATCGGACCTGGCGATGATGGAGGCCCTGAACGACTACGGCCGGCCGTTCCACCAGCGGGCAACCGAGATGGTCATCCCGCCGTTGAGCCCGGCCGACGTTCGCGACATGTTGGACCTGTCCGCCGCCGACGCGTTCGACGCCTACCTGGTGTCCGGTGGTTTGCCGCTGATCCTCGACGAGTGGCCGACCGGCGTGTCGGTGCATGACTATCTGGCCGACGCCGTACGGGATCCGACCTCGGCCCTGTTGGTCAGCGGCGAACGGGCGCTGGCTGCGGAGTTCCCGCCCCAGTCCCAGGCGGGCCTGGTGCTGCGGGCCATCGGCTCCGGTGAGCGGACCTTCTCGCTGATCTCCCGCGCGGCGGGGGATCTTCCGCAGGCGTCCCTCAACCGCGCCCTGCGCCTGCTGACGCAGAAGCGGGTCGTGGAGGTCGCCGTTCCGCTGTCCACCAGGCCGTCGCGGGAAACCCGGTACACGGTGGCTGATCCGTACCTGCGCTTCTGGCTGTCGTTCCTGGGGCCGCACCTCTCCGAGATCGAGCGGGGGCGGGGTGATCTGACCCTGGCCCGGATCCTTCGGTCCTGGACGTCCTGGCGGGGGCGGGCCATCGAACCTGTCGTTCGCGAGGCGCTGCGCCGTCTACCCAGCGAGCACCTGCCGGCGGAGGCAGCGACGGTCGGTGGCTATTGGACCCGGACAAACGATCCGGAAATAGACATAGTCGGTGCTGACCGGGAGCCCGTCGCGCGGCGCATCACCTTCGTCGGGTCGATCAAATGGCAGGAGAACCGGCCGTTCGACGCGCACGACCTCGGCCGGCTGCTCCTGCACCGGTCCCAGCTGCCCGGTGCCGACGAGTCGGTACCCACCCTTGCCGTGGCGCGCAGCGGCACCGCCGTCGACGGGCTACACGTTCTGTCGCCGGAGGATCTGCTTCGCGCGTATCGGGATTGAACTTTCGTCGGGTGCCGGCCGTACCCATTGCCGAGGATGTCGGTGCGGTGAGTCCGCCGTACCGCTGCCGAGCTGCGGGAGGCCTGCCGTGCGAGTTGGTGAGCAGTCGACGGATCCCATCGATCAGGTACTGGGGGAGGTGCCAATGCCGGCACCTCTGACCCCGGAGGACGTTCGGCTCGCGGTCCGGGCGGTGGTCGTGCACACCGCCGAGGAGTGGCCCACCGGGCCGCTGTGCCGCAACGACGGCGCCTCCTACCCGTGCCGCCTGCACCGCTGGGGACGACGGGTGTTGGAGACACACGGGCTCAATGAGCGGCAGATCGAGGCGGTGATCCGGCACGGCAACCCGTTCGTGCACGTGCCCTTCCCCTTCACGGCGACCGGGCCGTCGCGGCAGCAGACCGCGCGGGTCGTGCCGCCGGGGGCACGGTCCACCGTCGCTGGCCGGCCGGTGGCACCCCCCGTCACCGCGCCGCGCTGGCCCCGGGCGAGCTGAGCGCCCGCCCGACCCGGGACGACAGGACGCCGGCCCGACGCGGAGATCCCCTCCGCGTCGGGCCGACGTCACGCTGGGCGGACGGCTCAGTTGCCGACCCCGCAGTCCGGCGCCGACCAACTCGTCGTGTTCGAGCTGGAGTCGCTGTTGTTCTCTCGCCGCGAGTCGACGTGCACGTGGTCGTCGTGGTCGGGATAGCCCGGCCCGTAGATCCCACTGAAGCCGTTGTTGCGGGCACTGCGGGCGACCTGGCACAGCGAGGACGACCGCGCGGTGACGTCGGCCGCGTTGCCGTACAGGTGCTGGCTGTCGGACGCGCCGCCGACCTGGTTGTTGCAGGCCCGGCTGCGGAAGCCGCTGGACACGTCGAGTGGTTTGTCGCCGAGACTCTTGCGCATCGCCTCCAGCTTCCACATGGTGCGGAGCGCGTTCTGCCGGGTCTGGGCCGCCGAGAGCGGTCCACCGCTGTAACCGGACCCGCCGCACCCGTCGTCCATCTCGGTGAAGCTGAAGTGCGCGGGCGTGCAGTCGTTGTCCTGTAGCTGGTACAGCTTGGTGTAGGTCTGCGGGCCGGCGACGCCGTCGGCACGCAGCCCGTACGCCTGCTGGAACCGCTTGACCGCGGCGGCGGTCTTCGGTCCGTACTGGCCGTCGTTCTCCACGATGTCCCGGTAGCCGGCCCAGCCGGCGATCCGGATCTGCAACTGGCGGACATCGTCGCCCGAGCGTCCCTGGTACAGGTTGCGGTTCCAGGTGTAACAGCCGTCCGCGTGTGCCGCCGGCGCGGCGACCACCGTGGCGATTGCTGCCCCGGGCAGCGCCAGGGCGAATGCGACGGCGACTCGCTTCAAGGTGTTTACGCGCACAGAAGTCCTCCCGATAGGAGAGCGAATGGGGTGGCTCCAGGACATCGACCGAGAAGTCCCGCGATTTCCACCCTGACACTCATCGGGCCGGTTGGCGGTCGTTAACGAGAATCGTCCTCACAAACCGCCATCCCTGGGTATTGCCTGGGAATTGTGCTGATTTACGAAACAGCCATTCGTCACCGATCACCCCTGCTCCAACCAATCACGACAAGCACACCGAACGTCGCAATCAATCACACCGAGGGTGATGTTCCGCTGTCGGTGGCTGGCGGTAACGTCAGCCCGGGCGGGCGGACTGGCGGAGGTGCACGTGGCACGCGGTGGCGTCTTCTGTGTCGAGGGTCAGTGGCACCGGGACCTCAACGAGCGGGGTTCCGTGTTGCCCACCCTTGAGCTGCTGGAGCGACTGGGCAAGATCCGCTTCATCCACAAGGACGCGGCCACGCGCGACGAACTGTTCTACTTCCTGGACCGCTGGCTGCTCAAGCAGTACGCCGACCACCGGGTGGGCTTCTTCGCCATGCACGGCGAGCCGAGCCGC
This sequence comes from Micromonospora sp. NPDC048905, assembly GCF_040649655.1. Lineage (NCBI taxonomy): Bacteria > Bacillati > Actinomycetota > Actinomycetes > Micromonosporales > Micromonosporaceae > Micromonospora > Micromonospora sp. NPDC048905. Next base: position 142,814 of record NZ_JBEZFV010000012.1, read on the forward strand.
CTCTGCCTCACCGACTGGCAGTCCGTGGAGCTGAACGAGGTCGCCGACCTGATGGCCGGCCGCGCCGAGGGGCGGCGACTCTATTTCGGCAGCTGCTCGGTGCTGCGCGCCTCGGACGCGGTGTTGCGCGAGTTCCTGGAGGTCACCGGTGCCGCGCTGATCTGCGGTTTCAGCCGAGAAGTCGACTGGGTCGAATCGGCGGCGTTCGAAACCGTCCTGCTCGACGTGCTCGCCAACGGTCAGCGGCACAATGCCGCCGAGCTGCGGATGGGCTCCGCCCACTGGGCGCCGCTCGCCTCGTACCTCGGCTTCCGGGTGATCTACGCCAACGGTCGGGCCTGGCGCCCCTCCAGCCGCCCCCGGGTGCCCACCCAGGCGGCGCACCGCTCCGCGCCCCGCTGACCCGCCGTCGCCGCCGCCCTGGTAGGAACGGGGAATGGCGCGCAGCATCGCACAGAACACCCGGGTCGACCGGGACGGCCTGCTCGACTTCCTCCGGCCGCGACACCGCGTCGTGCTGATGACCACCCGGGCCGACGGCCGACCGCAGTCCTCCCCGGTCTCCGCGGGGATCGACGGACAGGGGCGGCTCGTGGTCTCCACCTACCCCGAGCGGGCCAAGGTGACGAACATCCGCCGCGACCCCCGGGTGTCGGCGTGCGTGCTCAGCGACGACTGGGACGGCCCCTGGGTGCAGATCGACGGCACCGCCGAGGTGCTCGACCTGCCCGAGGCGGTGGAGCCGCTCGTCGAGTACTTCCGCAGCATCTCCGGCGAGCACCCGGACTGGGACGACTACCGGGCGGCGATGGTGCGCCAGGGCAAGTCACTGATCCGCGTCACGATCGACGCCTGGGGCCCGATCGCCACCGGGGGCTTCCCCGCCCGCCTCGCCGACTGACCGCGCCCCGCCGCCCAGGTCAGTCGACCAGGGCGGAGTAGACGAGTTGGCGCAACTGGGAGCGCAGCGGGTAGGTGCTCGACGGCATCAGCTGGGCGAACAGCAGTGCGGTGACCTCCTCGGCCGGGTCCACCCAGAATGCGGTGCTGGCCACCCCACCCCAGTAGAACTCGCCGACGCTGCTCGGCACCCGGCTGGGGATCGGGTCCTCGACCACCGCGAAGCCGAGGCCGAAGCCGATCCCGTCCAGGGTCGTCTCGGCGAAGCCGCCGGTGGACAGCGTGCCCAGGTCCTGGCCACCCGGCAGGTGGTTGCGGGTCATGAACCGCACCGTGCGCGGCCCGAGCAGCCGAACCCCGTCCAGTTCCCCACCGCGCAGTAGCAGTTGGGTGAAGCGGTGGTAGTCGGCGGCGCTGGAGATCAGACCACCACCGCCGGAGAGCAGGGCCGGCTTGCGGTACGCGTGCGCCCCGAGGCTGTCGTGCCGAACGGCCCGGCCGCTGCGCGGGTCCGGTACGTAGAGCGCGGCCAGCCGCCCGGCGTCGTCGCCGTCCATCCACCAGCGGGTGTCGGTCATGCCCAGCGGGCCGAAGATCCGGTCGGCGAAGAACGCGTCGAGGCTCTGCCCGGAGATCACCTCGACGAGCCGGCCGAGCACGTCGGTGGCGACCGAGTAGCCCCAGGCGGTGCCGGGCTGGAACAGCAGCGGCAGCTCGCCGAAGGCCGCGCAGGCGCTGGCGAGATCGACGTCCTCCGGTGGGTGCAGGTCGAACCCGGCGGCCCGGTAGAGCCCGTCGACCACCGACGTCTGCAGGAAGCCGTACGTCAGACCGGCGGTGTGGGTGAGCAGGTGCCAGACCCGGATCGGCTCGATCGCCGGCACGGTGAACGGCTTGAGCGCCGACCCCTTCGAGTAGACCCGCAGGTCGGCGAACTCCGGCAACCAGCGGCTGATCTCGTCGGTCAGCTCGAACCGGCCCTCCTCCCACAGCATCATCGCCGCGACCGAGGTGACCGGCTTGGTCATCGAGTAGATCCGCCAGAGCGTGTCGGCCTCGACCGGTGCGCCCGACTCCCGGTCGGCCAGCCCGTACGTCGAGGAGTGCGCCACCTCGCCCCGACGGGTGACCACCACCTGCCAGCCGGCCAGCCGGCCGTCGTCGACGTACCTGGCGAAGTGCTCGTCGATCCGCGCCAACCGCGTCGGGTCGAAACCGATCTGATCCGGGTCCGTGCTCTGAGCCACACTCACGTCGCCGAACCTACTAGCCGGTACGCCGGCACCGGAAGGGGGCCGCCACCAGCGACGCCGGCCCGTCGGCTGTCGGTGGTGGCCACTAGCCTGGCCGGATGCCGGAGCTGACCGAGAACGCGACCTTCCGCAACGAGGACTGGTACGGCGACGAGCTCGTCGACAGGCACTTCGCGGGTTGCGAGTTCTTCGACGTGGACCTGACGGAGGCGGTGAGCCGCGGCGCGGTCTTCACCGGCTGCACGTTCGGCAACGTGCAGTTCAACGCGTCCCGGCACGTCGACTCGGCCTTCACCCGCTGCGTCTTCCGGCGGTGCAACTTCTTCGAGGCCGAGTTCACCGGCTGCAAGCTGATCGGCAGCACCTTCGTCGAGTGCGACCTGCGTCCGATGACGGTGGACGGCGGTGACTGGTCCTTCGTCGCGCTGCCCGGTGCCGACCTGCGCGGCGTCCGGCTGACCGGGGTGCGGATGCGCGAGGCCGACCTGACCAGGGCCAATCTCACCGGCGCCACCGTCACCGGCGTCGATCTTTCCGGCGCGCTGCTGCTCAACGTCCGGCTCGGCGGCGCCGACCTGCGCGGCAGCGACCTCACCGCGCTCGACCCGACGGTCGTCGAGCGGGACGGCGCCATCGTCGACGCCGAGCAGGCCATCGTCATCGCGCAGGTGCTCGGGTTCCGGATCGGCTGACGCGAGGGGCACCGACGGTCCAGCCGGTACGCCGTGCGCGCAAGGCGGGGCGTCCGGCAGCGTCCGGCTGCGGGGCTGGACACGTCCGCCGGTCCGGATCTAGCGTGTCGTCCACACCGGTGCAAACGTGAAACGACCCACAGTGGACGGCGCGGCGCGCGACGGTCGATGGCAGCCGGGCGGTGGAGGTGGAGGGTCGGTGACGGACGACGACCACACGAGGACGCAGACCCGCACCGGGCTGCGCCGGGTCGCCCGTGCCCGGCAGCGGCGGCGTTGGGCGGTGGAGGGGGTCGCCGTACTCGTCTGCCTGGTGCTGTTGGTCTCGTACCTCGCCAGCCGGTCCGACCCGGAGTCCGGCGACGACCAGGCGGGCCGCGCGGGAGAGGTGCCTGCCGGCGCCGCCCGTTCCGCCGCTCACCCGGCCACCGACGGGCGCACCGGCGAAGCGGGGCCGGCGATGCCGGGCCTGCGTCCGCGTCAGCGCCCACCCTCGCCCGATCCGACACCCGCCACGAGCGCGCCCGTCGCACCTCCCGCATCTCCCGCGCCTCCCGCGTCACCCGGGTCCCCGGTGCTGTCGATGACCCAGGGGGAGATGCCTGCCGAGGTCGACCTCACCGCCGTGGGCACCCGGGACTGGATGCACTGGGGGCCGCGCGGGGGCAACTCGACGGTCCGCAAGAACTCCGGCTCCGGGGAGATCATCGACGCGGGTGGTGTCGGCACGCGGGTCGGCTGGGACGGCAACCAGGAGTACGTCCGCTGGTCCGACGGCTCGTCGCAGCGGTCGACGAACGGCACCTCCAACGGCGTCTACACCTGCGGTGCCGGCAACGGGTTCACCCTCGCCGTCGCCGGCAGCGGTGAACCGCGCACGGTGCAGGTCTACGGCGGCACCTGGATGGCTCGGGGTCGGCTGGAAGCACGCCTGTCCACCGGTGGGACCGCCCGCACCGCCGTGCTGGAGGACCCGTACACCAGTCGGAGCGCCCAGTTCACCGTCCGGTTCGCCGCGCCGAAGAACGCCCGACTGCTGCTGACCTGGACCGTTGACAAGGTCTTCACCCCGCACTGCGGCAACGTCGGCCTCCAGGCCGTGGCGGTGCGCTGACCGGTCGATCGCACCTCGGGACAGTTTGTCCGTCGCGCACCGTCGAGGAGGCCGTAACTTTCTGCTGTCCCCATCCAACTATCCAGTGTGGAGGCAGCGGAGATGAGCAGCAGCACCGCCCACCGCGTCCGTCGCGCCGTTACGTCCGGTGCCGATGAAGCGCCCGGGGAGGTGCTCCGCGACATTCCCCTGCCGCCGTACGTGACCGGCGAGGACACCCAGTTCGCGGTGCGGGCGGTGGTGGTGCACGCCCCGCAGCGGTGGTCCGGAGGAGTGGTCTGCCGCAACGACGCCAGCCCGCACCCGTGCCGCCTGCACCGTTGGGGCACCCGGGTGCTCGCCCTGCGCGGGCTGCGGGCCGCCGACATCGACGCGCTGATCGAGCGCGGCGACCCGGCGGCGGTGGTCCCTCCACCGGACCGCCCGGCCTGACCGTGCGACGGGCCGGGAGGCGTGGATGCGCCTCCCGGCGCCCGCTCAGCAGGTGATCGGCTTGACCCAGGAGCACTCGACGCCCTCCGGGTTCCCGGGCGTCTCCGGCACCGCAGGCGGTGCCATCCGCGCCGTGGTGGCCGCCACGTCCTCGCGGTATCCCGCCAACGCCACGGCGATCTGGTCCTCCAACGGCTTGACCGACGCCGTCAGGTAGTTGTTCAGCAGGATGGAGAACGCCAACAGTCGGCCGTCGGCGCTCGTGACGTAGCCGGAAAGGCCCGAGACACCTGTCAGACTCCCGGTCTTGGCATGCACGTTGCCCGCCGCGGGCGTGTTTGCCATCCGGCTGCGCAGGGTGCCGCCGACGAACCGATCGGGTTGCCCGGCGATCGGCAGTGCCGAATACCAGGTGGCGAACCACGGTTCGGTGCGGACGGCGCTCAGCAGGTCGACGAACTCCGTCGCGGGGACCAGGTTGCGCCGGGACAGCCCGGACCCGTCGCGCTGGCGCAGTTTCCCGGTGTCCACACCGGAGTCGGCCACGTACTCGCTGATCGCGGTCAGTCCGGCCGTCCAGGTGCCCGACCCGGACCGGACCCGTCCGATCTCCTTGGTCAACACCTCGGCGTGGCCGTTGTTGGAGAGTTTGAGGAACGGCGTCATCAGCTCACCCAGACTCATCGACTCGTGCCGCGCCACCGGGTCGGCCGTCTCCGGGGTGGACTGGCCGAGCACGGTCCGGCCGAGCACCCGGACGCCGTGCCGGTGCAGCGCCGCCCGGAACACGTCGGCCGCGTACCCGGCGGGCTCCTCGACGGTCACCCAGTCGCTGGCGGGACTGCCCCCGACGGCGATCTGGCCGGTCACCACGACTGTGTTGTCGCCGTGCTCGCGCTCGATCGAGATCGAGGTCGTGCCCTCGGCGACCGTGCGGGCCCGGTTGTCGATGCGCAGGTACGCGGTGGGCGGGGTGGTGCTGATCTCCGGTGCGGCGCCGGCTCGGGCTGCCGGGGCGGCGTGCACGATCACGGTGCCCGCGTCGTAGTCGGTGCTCGGCGCGACGGTCAGCGCGGACACCTGGGCGGCGTAGTAGTAGGGCTCGTCGTCCCAGGTCCAGTCGGGGCCGAGCCGGGTGCGGTCGTAGCGGGTGTCGTCGGCGACCAGGTTGCCGGCGACCACCCGCACGCCGTCGGCGGCGACCTGCGCGGCGAGCGCGTCGTAGTCCGTGGCGAGCATCGTCGGATCACCTCCGCCGCGAAGGTAGAGGTTGCCGGAGAGCAGGCCCGCGCGGCGCTTGCCGGTGGCGCGTACGTCGGTGCTGAAGCGGTGTCCCGGGCCGAGCAGCTCGAGGGCCGCCGTCGAGGTCAGCAGCTTGGTGTTCGAGGCCGGGATCAGTCGACGGTCACCGTTGCGGTCGTAGAGCGTCTGGCCGGTGCTGGTGTCGACCACGACCACCGATGTCTGCGCCCCGGCAAGCCGGGCGTCGGCGAGGATCGTGTCGATTGTGGCGTTCAGTCGGGTCGTCGCGGGCGTGGGCGACTCGGCCGTGGCGCCGGGCGCTCCGGCGGTGGCCGCGACGGCGACGAGCGTGAGCAGCGCGAGAGCCCGAGGAAAGTGACGGCGATGCATGCGCCGATGCTGTCATGAGGTGTATTCGCCGGAGAAGGGCCTCGGGGCGGGTCCTCGCCGACCCGAACTACGTCGGTCGGCCGACCGACTTGTCGTGACCACCCCAGTAGTGCCGCTGCGCACCCATCACCAACGGTGCGACAAGCGCGGCGAGCGCCCCGCCGAGCAGCGGGAAGACGATGAACACCCAGAGCTGCCGCAACGCCACACCACCCTCGAAGACCGCCGGGCCGAACGCGCGAGCCGGGTTGACCGCGGCGCCGGTCAGCGTCACGCCCACCAGTTGGGTCGCGGCGAGAGCCAACCCGATGGCCAGACCCGCGGTGCCCGGATTCTCGCTACGACTGGTCACCACCAGGACGACAAGCACGAAAAGGAAGGTCAGGATGACCTCCAGCACGGCTGCGCCTCCCCGGTTGATGTGCGCGCCGTAACCGTTCGTGCCCAACGCCCCGGTCTGGTCCGCGACGTCGCCCCAGCGGGTCAACGCCCAGAGCACGAAGGCCGCCACTGTCGCGCCGACGAACTGCGCGATCCAGTACGCCACGGCACCGATCGCCGAGATCTTCCCGGAGAGCAGCACACCGAGCGTCACCGCCGGATTGACGTGGCTCCCGGACAGGGGGCCGATCGTGTAGACGAGGGCGACCATCACGAAGCCGAAGGCCAGAGCGACCACCACCACGCCACCCTGGACCCGCGCGGCGACGGCACTGCCGACCCCGAAGAAGACCAGCAGCAGGGTCCCGAGGAACTCGGCCGCGTACCGACGAAAGTCGCTCATGAACTCAGCGTAAGCGCAGGCCAGATGGCTGTTACCGGAATGGCCGGCCCCGCTGGTCCGGCGTGCGCCGGCCGTCGGTGTGATCGTCACCGAGGTGGCCCCCGGCCCCCGCTCTCGACTGACCTGGCTCTATTTGACGGATGCTCCGCCAGCGGGCACGGTGGTGGTGAAGGGGCCGTCAGCTGCCCCGATTCCATGCGACGGCGACGACCGTTCGCCCTCCTGTCGCCTCCCACGTGCGCTCGTACGCGAGCCGACCGTCCGGTCTGCGCATCATTGCGACCGCGAGCCGAGAATCCACGAGGAGTTCCGAAATGCTCACCATGACCGACAACGCCGTGCTCGTCATCCGTGACCTCGCCAACCAGCAGGACGTCGCCCAGGACGGCGGCGTACGCATCGCCGCCGACACCGAGGCGGGCTCCCTGACCGTCGAGTTGGTGCCCGAGCCGGTGCAGGGCGATCGTGTGGTCGACAACCAGGGCGCCCGGATCTTCCTGGACGAGGACGCCGCCGAGTTGCTCGGTGACGCCTCGGTGGACGCCACCGTCGACGACGAGGGCGTCATCCAGTTCGGCTTCACCGAGCGGCAGTAGGCGCGGCCCGGCGGGTCGGAATTCGGCTGCTCGGGCGTCGGCCCGGCGACTACGCTGCCGCGGTGCCCCCGCCAGCCCACCGGTACCGGTCCACCGACGAGGACAGCGCCCGCTGGACGGGATTCCCGTTCCGCGACGGCGACATCGTGATCAGCACCCGGTCCAAGAGCGGTACGACCTGGATGCAGATGATCTGCGCGCTCCTGGTGCTGGGCACTCCGGAGCTGCCGGCGCCGCTGACCGTGCTGTCACCGTGGCTGGACTGGTTGGTCGAACCACGCGACGACGTGTTCGACCGGCTGGCCGCGCAACCGCACCGACGGTTCATCAAGACGCACACCCCGCTGGACGGCGTGCCGCTCGATCCTCGGGTGCACTACGTGGTGGTGGCCCGGCACCCCCTGGACCTGGCGGTGTCCCTCTATCACCAGGCGGGCAACCTGGACCCGGTGCGCCTCGCCGAGCTGACCGGCGCGCCCGCCCCGACCGGGCCGCCCCGGACAGCGCTGCCGTTGGAGCAGTGGCTGCCGAGCTGGGTCGACCGGGAGGTGGATCCGCGCGCCGACCTGGACTCGCTGCCCGGGGTGATGCTGCACCTGAGCGACGCCTGGGCCCGCCGGCACGAGCCGAACATCGAGCTGGTGCACTACGACGACCTGCTTGCCGACCTGGGCGGTGAGATGCGTCGGCTCGCCCAACGGTGGGGCATCGCGGTCCCACCGGAACGCTGGTCCGAGCTGGTCGAGGCGGCCACCTTCGGGCGGATGCGGGCGCGGGCGGACCGGCTCGCCCCGGACACGCTCGGCGTGCTGCGCGACCGGCAGCAGTTCTTCCGCCAGGGCACCTCGGGCCAGGGCCGCAACCTGCTGGACTCGGCCGGGCAGGCTCGATATCAGGAGCGGGCGGCGGCGCTGGCCCCGCCCGACCTGCTGCGCTGGCTGCACCGCTAGGCGCACACGAGCGCGCGGCGCCGTCCTCGACAGGGTCGGAACGTCGCCGCGCTCTGGCCGTCTCCCACCACCGCAGCCGTTCGGCGGTACGCCGGCGGGGACCTGGCTCGACCGGCTGTTCGTGCCGGTCCGGTGTCTCGATCCCCGGTCCGGTGGGATCCAAACCCTCCGACCGTGGGGAATTCCACAATTCGCCAGTCCCGGCAGCGTGCAGGGCCAGTTGCCGCCCCGCAACTCCCCTGCGTGGCGCGCCGATGAACGGGGTATGAGCGTGGGCATGGAACATTTCACTATCGCGACCGTTGCCGAGAAGAGTCCGGATTTCCGGCGGGTGCTGTGGACCGGCGAGCACAGCCAGTTGGTCATCATGACCATCCCCGAGGGCGGGGAGATCGGCGAAGAGGTGCACGAGGACGTCGACCAGATCCTGACCTTCGTCAGTGGCGTCGGTGAGGCCCGGGTCGCCGGCTCGAAGCGGAAGGTCGTCTCCGGCGACCTGGTGGTCGTGCCGGCCGGCACCAAGCACAACTTCGTCAACACCGGCCCCAACCCGCTGGTGCTGTACACGGTCTACGGCCCCGCCGAGCACGCCGACAAGGCAGTCCACCGGACCAAGGAGGAGGCCGACGCGGCCGAGGAGGCCGGCAAGGACGAGCCGCCGACCGACTGAGCGGTTGGGCAACGGTCTGATCCGGGCCGATGCGGGTACCCGCGGCGGGTGGAGCAGCAGCCGGCGATCTCCGACTACGGATTCCTCTCGGACTCCCGTTCGGGTGCCCTGGTCGGCAAGGACGGCTCGGTCGACTGGTGGTGTCCGCACCGGTTCGACGGGGCCTCCGTGTTCGGGCGGCTGCTCGACCCGACCGCCGGGCACTTCCGGCTCGCACCGGTTGGCGCCGGTGGCCCGGGGCACCGGGTGGAGCGCGCGTACCGGCCGGGCACGTTGGTGCTGCGCACGGTGCACCACACGCCGCACGGCAGCGTGGCGGTCACCGACGCGCTCGCCGCCGAGATCGGCGCCCGCGCCCACGAGCTGGGGATGAACTCGCCCGCCGTGCTGCTCCGGGTGGTCGAGGGGCTGTCCGGGCGAGTCCGGATGGAGCTGGATTTCGCGCCCCGACCGGAGTACGGCCTGCTCACGCCGTACCTGCACGAGCAGCCGGACGGCGGGGTGCTGGCCGGCGCCGGCCCGGTGGTGCTGGTGCTGCGCGCGCCGGGCCTGCGCCTGCGGGCGGGCCGCGACCGGGTGACGCACGAGTTCGAGGTGTCCACCGGTCAGGTGGTCGGGGTGGACGTGGCGTTCGGTGCCGCGTACGGCGACCCTCCGGCCCGGCTGGATCCGGTAACCGCGCTCGCCGAGACGACGCAGGCCTGGGACGCGTACCGGGACGTGCACGAGTACTCCGGCCGGTACCCCGATCTCGTCCGGCACAGCGCGACGGTCCTGACCGGCCTCACGTACGCCCGCAGCGGTGCGGTCGCCGCGGCGCTGACCACGTCGTTGCCGGAGCGGATCGGCGGCGACCGCAACTACGACTACCGCTACTCCTGGCTGCGGGACTTCTCGTTGACCATGCGCGCGCTCTGGGTGGCGGCCTGCCCGGACGAGGCGTCCCGGCTGTTCGCCTGGGCGTCGCGCTCGATCGGCCGGATCGGCGACGAACCGGTGCCGGTGCTCTTCGGGCTGGAGGGCGAGCGTGACCTCTCCGAGCACCCCTGTCAGCACCTGCGCGGATACCGCGGCAGCGGGCCGGTCCGGATCGGCAACGACGCCTGGCGGCAGCGGCAACTCGACGTGCCGGGTGAGGTGATCTCGGCCGTGTGGCGGCTGCGCGACTATCTCGGTGCGCCGTTCGAGGGCGAGTTGCGGGAGATGGTGCTCGGATTGACCGAGCAGGTGGCGGCGACGTGGCACCTGCCGGACCGGGGCATGTGGGAGACCCGCGACGAGGAGCGCCACTACCTGTCGTCCAAGGTGATCTGCTGGCTGACCCTGGACCGGGCGGTGGGACTCGCCGACCGGCTCGGCGAGGGGGCGGACCCGCAGCGCTGGGCGCGGGTGCGCGACGAGATCCGCGAGACCGTGCTGCGCGAGGGGTGGAACGACCGGATCGGGGCGTTCACCGGTGCCTTCGGGTCGGCGGAGCTGGACGCCTCCGCGCTGACCCTGCCCGTGGCGCACTTCCTGCCCGCGACCGACCCGCGGATGCGCTCGACGATGGAGATGGTGGAGCGGGAACTGGGCACGGACGGCGGGCTGGTCCGACGATGGTCGACCGACCCGGGCGGGTTTCTGCTGTGTTCGTTCTGGCTGGTGGAGTGCCTGGTCATGGCGGGCGAGCCGGAGCGGGCCGAGGCGCTGTTCGAGCGGGTGGTGGGGTACGCCAACGACGTGGGGTTGTTCAGCGAGCAGATCGACCTGACCAGTGGGGAGCAGCTCGGCAACACCCCGCAGGCGCTCTCCCACGTCGGGCTGATCAACGCGGCCTGGCGGTTGACCGCGCCGGACAGCTACTGAGTCAGACCAGCACCGGTACGCCGGACACGTCGACCGTGTCCGGATACTTCAGCCCGGCGCCGGTGTTGAGCACCACCACCCGCTCACCGGCCCGGATCCACCCGCCGGCGCGCAGTTGCCGCGCCGCGGTCAGGCAGGCCGCCCCCTCCGGGCAGAGCAGCAACCCCTCCCGGCCGGCGAAGTCCCGAAGGTCGGCCAGGATGTCCGCGTCGTCGACCGCGACAGCGGTGCCGGAGGACTCCCGCAGCGCCGCCAGGATCAGCTCGTCGCCCAGCGGGGCGGGCACGGTGATGCCGAACGCCACCGTGTGCGCGTCCACCCAGGGCCGCGCCCGGTCCTCACCGGCGGCGAACGCCCGCACGATGGGTGCGCAGCCGGTCGACTGCACCGCCACCAGCCGGGGCAGCTTGTCGCCGATCCAGCCCAGCTCGCGCAGCTCGTGCAGCGCCTTGTGGATGCCGATCAACCCGACCCCACCGCCGGTCGGGTAGATGATCACGTCGGGCGCCTGCCAACCGAGCTGCTCGACGATCTCGTACCCCATCGTCTTCTTGCCCTCCAGCCGGTAGGGCTCGCGCAGTGTGCCGGCGTCGAAGATCGCCCCGTTCGACTCCGCGATCAGCTCGGCGACCCGCCGGCCGGCGTCGCTGATCAGCCCGTCGATCAGGCGCAGGTCGGCCCCCGCGGCGACGCACTCGCGCCGGCAGATGCTCGGGGCCTCCAGCGGCATGACGATTGTCGCGCCCATCCCGGCGCGCGCGGCGTACGTCGCCCAGGCCGACCCGGCGTTGCCGTTGGTGGGCATCGCGATCCGCTCGACCCCCAGCTCACGGGCCCGGCTCACGCCGACCGCCGCGCCGCGCGCCTTGAACGAGCCGGTCGGGATCAACCCCTCGTCCTTGACCATCAGCTCCGCGATGCCGATCTCGGCGCCGTACGCCGGGGTGCGCAGCAGCGGCGTCCAACCCTCGCCGAGCGTCGTGACGTGCCGTGGGTCGCCGACCGGCAGCACCTCCCGGTAGCGCCACAGGTCGGCCGGGCGCAACCCGAACCGTTCCGGGGTGACCGCCTTCGCCACCGCCGGCAGGTCGTAGCGGGCCAGCAGCGGGGAGCCGCACGCGCAGAGGTTGCGCAGCTCGTCGGCGGAGTGCTCCCTGCCGCAGCGCGGGCAGTCCAGGTGGGTCAGGTACACATCGCTCCTCACCGTTTCAGACCGCGTCGATGCTCAACCAGCGCCGGCTGCGCCGCCCCGGCTCGTACACCGAGTCGAGCCGCTTGGCGACCACACCCGGTAGGCCCTGCTCCCGCCCGGTGCGCAGGGCCTCGTCGCCCGCGCCCGGGAACCATGGCGGAGTCTGCCAGTGCACACCGGCCAAGGCCAGCCCTTCGAGCAGCTCCCGGCGTTGCGCGTACGGCACGTCGACGCTGCTCACACCCTCCAGCCAGAGCAGGTCGACGATCAGGTACTGGGCGCCGGCGGGCACCCGACTGCCGCTGGCCGGGCGGACCGGGCGGACCCGACCGGCGCCGTCGATGCGCACCAGCACACCGTCGAGCACCGCCTCGGTGGGTGCGAGCGCCTCGGCCATCGCCCGCAACCACGGGTGACCGCCGGTGATCTCCTCGTCGGTCTCGGAGAGCAACCGCAGCCGCCCACCGGAGACGTACGCCATCGCGCGGACACCGTCCCAGCGCAGCTCGTACCCCCAGGCGGCACGGTCGCGGGGGAGCCCGGCGGCGGCCGTGGTGTGCATCGGGCGGACCAGGTCGGGCATCGGCGTCCAACCCGGCGGCGCGGGGTCGGTCCGTCGGACCATCCAGTCCCGTCCTGAAGTGGCGAAGAGGACGTACCGGCCGGCGGTCCGGTCACCGGAGAGGGTCACGATCACCTCGTCGTCGCGCCACTTCTCACACCGGTAGGTGCCCCGGTCGTGGATCAGCATCCGGCCGCCGCCGTACTCACCCGCGGGAATCTCGCCGGCGAAGTCGAGGTATTCCATCGGTGATCCTCGGTGTGCACGGCGAGGTGGTTGCGACCCGGATCGCGGGGCAGGCCGCGCGGCACCGCCCAGGACGCCAGCACCCCCTGGTGCTCCAGGCGCAGGTCCCAGTGCAGGCTCCGGGCGTGGTGCTGCTGGATGACGAAGCGCGCGGTGTCGCCGTCGGCCCCGGGTGTCGCGGGGGTCCGCGCCGGCACCGGCTCCGGCGTACGGGCCGCGTCCCGTCGTCGCCGGTACTCCTCCAGCCGGTCGGTCACACAGGCATTCTGCGGCACACCGGATCGGTGCGCTGGATGCCGGAGTGTCCGGTTCGCTCGGCGGGCGGGCGCTCGGCGGGGTAGAACGGACCTCATGGACCTCACCGACCAGCCCACCGTCCTGCTCCCGGGCGACGTCCGGATGCCCCTGCTCGGCTTCGGCACCTGGCAGGCCACCGGCCAGGCCGGTTACGAGGCGGTGCTGGCCGCGCTCGACACCGGCTACCGGCACGTCGACACCGCCACCGTGTACGGCAACGAGCGCGAGGTCGGCCGGGCCGTGCAGGAGAGCGGGCTGCGCCGGGAGGACGTCTTCATCACCACCAAGCTGCCGCCGAACCGGGTGGGCCAGGAGCGGGCGACGTTGGAGGCCAGCCTGGAGGCGCTCGGCGTCGACCAGGTGGACCTCTGGTTGATCCACTGGCCGCCGTCGTCACCGTCGGACAGCATCCCGCTCTGGCGTGAGCTGCTGGCGGCCCGGGACGAGAACCTCGTCCGGGCGGTGGGTGTCAGCAACTACAGCACCGGGCAGATCGACGAACTGATCCAGTCGACCGAGGAGAACCCGGCGGTCAACCAGATCGAGTGGAGTCCGGCGCTGTACGACCGGCAGCGGCACGCCGAGCACCGGGACCGGGGCGTGGTGCTGGAGGGTTACAGCCCGTTCAAGACCAGCGACCTCAGCGACCCGGTGCTGACCAGGATCGCTGCCGCGCACGGGGTCTCGCCGGCGCAGGTGGTGCTGCGGTGGCACATCGACCACGAGATCGTGGCGATCCCGAAGTCGGTGACCCCGGAGCGGATCACCGCCAACTTCGACGTCTTCCACTTCTCGCTCACGGCGGAGGAGATGCGCGACATCGACGCGCTCGGCGAGGTCTGAAGCGGCTTCGTTCACATCAGGCCGGTGCCGTGCCCGAGCAGGGGCTGCTCGGGCACGGCACCGTTCGCGATTTAGTCGATGGCTGGTTTTGGCCAGGTGGGGTGGTTATGCGATGGCGGCGATGTCGCCGTCGTCGAAGTAGATGGCTTGGTGGAGGCGTCCGCCGAGGGCGGCGGCGTAGCGGGCGACGATGTCTTGGCCGGAGATCTTGCCCTGTTCGATTTGGGAGACGCGGCCTTTCGTGACGCTCATGCGGTCGGCGACCTGCTGTTGGGTTAGGCCACGGGCACGGCGTACCTCGGCAAGGCGGTGTCCGACCACGCTGGCGAGTAGTTCCTGCTTGCCCGTCTCGACGGCCTGTTCGCCGCCGGCGCGCTCGACGTGAGCGGCGCGGATGTCGCTCCAGCGTGGGTAGCTGCTCATGGCTGTCGGCCCTCCTCCTCGGCGCGTTCCTTCAGGTAGATCTCGTAGCGTTGCTCGGCCAGGGGGATCGCTTCCGCGTACCACTGCTGCCATCGTCCAGCCTTGTCTCCGGCGACGAGCAGGATGCTGGAACGCCACGGGTCGAAGGCGAAGAGTATGCGTACGGTGCCGGGGCGCAGCTCTTTGAGGTTGGCGACCGATGAGCCGTGGATCGTGTCGACCAGCGGCCGGCCGAGCCCTGGACCAGCTTCGGCGAGCAGGTCGATGGCTTGCACGACGCGGGCGTGGGTGAGTGGATCGAGGCTGTCGATCCACTCCTGCACTTCGCTGACGAGGTAGATCTCCCACTCGTCCGTAGCCATCCGTGAAGTATAGCGTCTGCTATACCGCGGGGTGTGCGGCTGCACAGGTAGCCGCGCAGCGTGACGGCGGAGGAGATGCGCGACATCGACGCGCTCGGCGAGGTCTGAAGCGGCGATTTCCTTCAGTCAGCAACATGAAGATGAAGGGTGTCGACATCGACGTTCGTGACGGTATAGCGTGCCCGTCATCACGTTCGTCGATCCGTTCGAAACCCGCCGTCGCTGGAGGATCGCCATGTTCCGACCCCCGTCCATCCCCCTGCGCCGCCGCGGGCTGCTCGGCATCCCGGCCCTGGTGGCCGCCGCGCTGACCGTCGTCGCCCGGCCCACTCCGGCGAGCGCCGCGCCGAAGGCCGAGTGCCTCGCCGACCTGCTCCAGGACGCCTGATGGCGACGATCCCCTGGCTGGTGGACGTCCTACGCGCCGCCGGGGTCCAGGTCGTCGTCGAGGGGGACTGGCTCAACCGGATGCGGCCCGGCTCCTTCGACCCGATCGGGGTGCTCTGGCACCACACCGCCTCGACCTCCAGCGCCAGCAATCCGCACCCGGCCCTCGGCATCTGCATCAACGGCCGGTCCGACCTGCCCGGCCCGCTCTGCCAGGCGCTCGTCGACTACAACGGTGTCTTCCACGTCATCTCGGCCGGCCGCTGCAACCACGCCGGAGTCAGCGGCGGCAGCGGGCCGATCCCGGCGGGCGACGGCAACACCCTCATGATCGGGTGGGAGATCGACTACAACGGCGTCAGTCAGGAGATGACCGCCGCGCAGTACAGCGCGTCGCTCGCCGCCACCGCTGCCGTGCTCACCCGCCTGGGCCGGGACAGCAGCTATGCCCGGGGGCACCGGGAGACCAGCACCACCGGCAAGATCGACCCGTCGTTCATCGACCTGAACGTGATGCGGGCCGACGTGGCGGCGAGAATGGCCGGCGGCGGCACGACCTGGTCGTCCACGGTGGACAACACCACCAGCGGCCGGTTCACCGCCAGCGCCAACTGGGGCGTGTCGTCGTACTCCGGGCAGCGCTACGGCGCCGACTACCGGTACGCGGACCCGGTCGCGGCCAGCGACGTCGCGTGGTACCGGTTCAACGTGCCGGCCACCGCCAGCTACCGGGTCGAGGCCTGGTGGCCGGCGAACTCCGGCTACAACAGCGCCACCCCGTACATCGTCGCCACCAGCACCGGCAACCAGACGGTGCGGGTCGACCAACGGGCCACCGGCGGGCAGTGGCGCGTCCTCGGCACGTTCGCACTCCCGGCGGGCGACGCCAACCGGGTGGGCGTGAGCCGGTGGAGCAACACCAGCGGCCTGGTCATCGCCGACGCGGTACGTCTCACCCGCGTCTGACAGCGGCCTTCCGGCGCTTGATCTCGGCCGTCCGCGCTTGACCGACTCGACTTTCTGAAAGTCGGGGCGTCCCAGGCGCGATGATGCCCCGATTTCAGGTAACCCGGGTGGATCAAACGGGGTGCCGGATGTCGGTGGATTGATTTAAGGTCATCGCTCCACCTCAGCAAGGGAGCACAGTGATCCGCTTTTCCACAGTCCTGGCCGCCGGCATCACTGCCGCCGCCACGATCACGCTGGTCGCCGGCCCGGCGCAGGCCGACACCGTCAACCGGTCCGCGCACGCCCAATTCGACGGCGATGGCAGCATGTCCGTCGACGTGACCCGGCCGGCGGTCGGCGACACAGTTGTCGACGTCGAGTGGCAGAAGAGCGTGTGTGTCGTCACCGACGGAGTGCGCGGCTGCGACAGCGTCTCCCGCCGCGCGTACGACGTGCCGGTCACCCGTTTCTCGTTCTCGTTGACGGGTGCGAACCTCACCGCGAGGGTGCCGTATCAGGAGTCTCAGCAGCACTGCGACTTCGTCGACGGGGACGAGATCTGCGGCGAGTGGCGGGAGAGCACGGGCACCACCACTCTCAAGGTCACCTGGGTGGCTCTCGACGAGCCGCTGCGGCGCGAGCGGTGGACGGGTGCGGACGGCAGCGTGCACATCAGCACGTCCGCGTGGACGACCGTCTCGGGCAGCGGTTTCGGCACCACGTACGACGAGTCGCCGACCAGCTTCGGCCAGCTGACCCGGACGCGGACCATCCCGCCGGCCGCCTGAGCGTCCGGCACCGACAGACGCTGCGGGGGCGTGACCTGAACGGTCACGCCCCCGCAGCCTGTTGCGAGCACTCAGCTCCGGGAGCAGGTTGCCCCGTTGAGCGAGAAGCTGGTCGGGGACGAGTACGACCCGCTCAGCGTGCCCTGGTAGCCGAAGCTGGCCGTGCCACCGGGTGCGACCGACCCGTTGTGGCCGACGTTGCGGGCGGTCACCGTCGACCCGCTCTGGCTCACCGTGGCGTTCCAGGCGTTGGTGACCCGCTGCCCGCCGGGCAGGTTGTAGGTGAGCGTCCAACCGTTGATCGCGCTGGACCCGGTGTTGCTGATCTGCACGTCGGCCGTGAAGCCGTTGTTCCACGAGTTCGCCGTGTACTTCACCGCGCAGCTCGCGCCACCGCCCGGCGGCGGGGTCGTCGGCGGCTGGCCGCCACCGTTGACGTTTGCCGAGAACGAGGTCACCGCGAGGCCGACGCCACCCTGCCAGGGCTCGAAGCCGGCCTGGATGCTGGTCAGGTACCAGGAGTTGGTGATCGCGCCCCGGTTGCGGGTGTCGTTGATGAAGTCCAGCACGCTGAAGTTCAGGCTGGAGATCGCCGACGACGCGACGTAGGAGATGACGTTGTTGGAGCCGTTGCTGCCCCGCCAGACCTCCCAGGTGCGGCCGGCCAGGTTCGTCGTGCCGACGACCGAGCCGATGGGCTGGATCGGGCCCTGCCGGTTGAGCCAGATCATGATCTCCATCTGGTTCACCCCGTCCCGCTTGGGCGACGGGTCCAGCCAGATGTCGTACGACGCGTTGTAGGTCGCCCCGCTGACGTAGCGGTAGGAGATGCTGCTGGTGGCGCTGCTGATCTGGCTCACCTGGATCGGCAGGTTCGTGCCGGGGGAGCAGTTGGTGTAGTGACAACCGAAGAAGATCGAGGGGTACGCCGTGGGCGCCCCGTTGGTGGGGCTGCTGCCGTTCAGGGTGGTGATCTCGAAGCCGTTGTTGGTGGCGTTGATGCACTGCTGGGCGGTGGTGCCCCAGCGGTTGTTCTGCACCACGTAGCGGCCCTGGATGACCGTCGAGCCGTACTGTTCGCAGATCTGGGTGTCGGCGGAGGCGGTGCCGCCGAAGGCCACCGCTACCAGCGAGCCGGCGAGCAGCACGCTGGCGGCGGCCAGGGCCCGAAGTTGACGTTTCATGACGCTCCTTGACTCGGCGCATGCCGGGCGCCGCGTGTGGTGGGGTGGTGCGGGAGCGCTCCCACGCTCAACGACACATTTACATGCCTGAAACTACTGCGCAACCGTACGCGGCAAACTGATGAATCGGGCGGATTGCCGTGCCCCCACCGGACGGCTGTCGAAGGGCGACCAGCCAAGCGGCACGGGCACACCGACGAGTGGAACCGGACGGCCGATCGGGCCTGGCGTGCGCCGATCGCTCCGAGTAGCGTGTTGCCTCCAACGCGTTCCGCTCCCCCTCCGGAGGCGTACACCACCATGGGTGGCTCCCCCCTGCGCATCCTCGTCGTCGGCGCGGGCATCGCCGGCCTGGCCGCGGCTCGGGCACTGCGCCTCGCGGGCTTCCGGCCCGACGTCACCGACAAACTGCCACCGGGGGAGTCCACCGAAGCCGGCCTCTACCTGCCCGGCAACGCCGCCCGCGCGCTGCACCGGCTCGATCTGCACCACCCGGTCCGCCCGCTCGGGCAGGTGATCCACCGGCAGCGGTTCTTCGACGCCACCGGCGCGCGACTCTGCGAGGTCGACCTCGACACCCTCTGGGCCGGCGTCGGCGAATGCCGGGCGCTGCCCCGGGCCGACCTGCACCGGGTGCTGCTCAGCGGCGCCGGCGGCGCCGTCCGGCACGGTGCCGAGGTCCGCACCCTGGAGCTGCTGCCCGGTGCGGTCGGGGTCACCTTCACCGACGGCACCACCACCGAGTACGACCTGGTCATCGGCGCCGACGGGCCACGCTCCTCGGTCCGCGCGCTGGCCGCGCTCGGTGGGCCGCCCCGCCCGGTCGGTCAGGTGGTCTACCGCGCCGTGCTGCGCGACGGCCCACCCGTCACCGAGTGGACCGCCCTGCTCGGCCAGCGCTCCGGGTTCCTGATGGTGCCGATGGGCGCCGGGCGGCTGCACCTCTACGCCGACGAGGCCGGCACGGAGGCGCCCGCCGACCCGCTGGGCCGGCTGCGCGAGCTCTTCGCCGACTACCGCGGCCCGGTGCCGGAGGTGCTGGCGGCACTCGACAAGGTGCACGTCGGGATCACCGACGAGGTGGAGTTGGGTCGCTGGTACCGGGGACGGGTGCTCCTGGTCGGCGACGCCGCGCACGCCACCGCGCCCACGCTCTCCCAGGGCGCGGCGATGGCACTCGAGGACGCGGTGGTGCTCGCGGAATCGTTGCGCGCCGCCGGCAGCGTGGAAGCGGCCCTGGTGGCGTACGAGAGTCGTCGTCGTCCGCGTACCCGGTGGGTGCGGGACCGGACCCGGGACCGCAACCGGACCAGGGACGTGCCGCCGGCGCTGCGCGACCCGCTGCTGCGCGGGCGCGGCGGCCGGATCTTCGGGGAGCACTACCGGCTGCTGCTCGGCCCGCTGTAGGCCCGTAGTAGATCGTGTCACGCCACCCCACGCGGCGCTGCGACCTGCCGGGGACTATCCTCCTTGCGGATGACGGCCCGCCGATAAACAGCGTGTGCCGAGCGGGACAACCGAGAACCGGAGGCCACTCGTGACCACCGTCGCACCCAAGCCGGTCGTGACCCGGCCCTGGCCGGTCCGGGAGCCGGTCAAGGGGTCGGCCATCGCGCGGCTGCTGCGAACCACGGACGCGAAGCAAATCGGGATCATGTACATGGTCACCGCGTTCGCGTTCTTCATGATCGGTGGCCTGATGGCCCTGATCATGCGTGCTGAGCTGGCCCGACCCGGGCTGCAGTTCCTGTCGCCGGAGCAGTACAACCAGCTCTTCACGATGCACGGCACGATCATGTTGCTGTTCTTCGCGACGCCGATCGTGTTCGCCTTCGCGAACTACATCGTGCCGATCCAGATCGGCGCGCCCGACGTCTCCTTCCCCCGCCTGAACAGCTTCGCCTACTGGCTGTACCTGTTCGGCGGCACGATGGCGACCGCCGGTTTCCTCACCCCGGGTGGCGCCGCCGACTTCGGCTGGTTCGCGTACGCGCCGCTGAGCAGCGTCGAGCACTCGCCCGGCGTCGGCGCCAACATGTGGATCATGGGTCTGGCCATCTCCGGTCTGGGCACCATCCTCGGCGCGGTGAACATGATCACCACGGTGCTCACCCTGCGTGCGCCCGGCATGACCATGTTCCGGATGCCGATCTTCACGTGGAACATCCTGGTCACCAGCCTCCTGGTGATCCTGGTCTTCCCGCTGCTGGCCGCCGCGCTCTTCGCGCTCGCCGCGGACCGCATCCTCGGCGCCCACGTGTACGACCCCGCAACCGGTGGGCCGATGCTCTGGCAGCACCTGTTCTGGTTCTTCGGGCACCCCGAGGTCTACATCGTCGCGCTGCCGTTCTTCGGCATCATCAGCGAGGTCATCCCGGTCTTCTCCCGCAAGCCGATCTTCGGTTACAAGGGTCTGGTCGCCGCGACCGTCGCGATCGCCGCGCTCTCCATGAGCGTCTGGGCGCACCACATGTTCGCCACCGGCCAGGTGCTGCTGCCGTTCTTCAGCTTCCTGAGCTACCTGATCGCCGTGCCGACCGGTATGAAGTTCTTCAACTGGATCGGCACCATGTGGCGGGGTCAGGTCAGCTTCGAGACGCCCATGCTCTGGGCGATCGGCTTCCTGGTCACGTTCCTCTTCGGTGGTCTCACCGGCGTGCTGCTGGCCAGCCCGCCGATCGACTTCCACGTGTCGGACTCGTACTTCGTGGTGGCGCACTTCCACTACGTACTCTTCGGCACCATCGTGTTCGCGGTCTTCGCCGGCATCTACTTCTGGTTCCCGAAGATGTTCGGCCGGATGCTCGACGAGCGCCTGGGCAAGGTGCACTTCTGGCTCACCATGATCGGTTTCCACACCACGTTCCTGGTGCAGCACTGGCTCGGCAACGAGGGCATGCCCCGTCGGTACGCCGACTACCTGCCCAGTGACGGCTTTACCACGCTGAACACGATCTCCACGATCGGCGCGTTCGTCACCGGTATCTCCACGCTGCCGTTCATCTACAACTGCTGGAAGTCGTACAAGACCGGCCCGGTGGTCGAGGTCAACGACCCCTGGGGCCACGGCAACTCGCTGGAGTGGGCGACCAGCAGCCCGCCGCCGCTGCGCAACTTCGACCGGATGCCCCGCATCCGCTCCGAGCGGCCGGCGTTCGACGCGAAGTTCCCGGAGCTGGCCGCCGGTCAGACCCTGGCCGGCCCGCCGGAGGGCGGCTCGAAGCCGCTCACGAGCGAGTCGGACGGCGGCGCCAGCTACCGCGAAGACACCGCGAGCGACATCGACCGGCACTGACGCTCAAGCCCAGCAGTACGACGGGCGCCGCCCCCGGACCACCGGGAGCGGCGCCCGTCGCCATGTGCGCCCCCCGGCGCCCCGCGCCCGCGTCCAGATCCGAACAACTTCCCGGACAACTGCTTACCCGGCCGGGCCCTACAAGCCCCGTTGGTCACCAGCGGGTCGACCCGTCGGCCACAGCGCCAACGCAACGGCGTTGGGGCTGGGTGCCTGAAGCGCCTGATGCCTGTGAGTCATCAAGATGACTCACAGGCATCACGCTCTGCACCACGCATGCGCGCCGGGTGCCCGGCGGACGCCGGACTGGTCGACGCCGCGCGGCACGCCCGGGACTGACCGGCCGAAGTCGCTGCGCCTCCGACCTTCACCGCGTCGGCGGGAGAGCGGTCGGGGCGGCAGTCGTCAGTGGGCGGCGGGGGTGAGGTCGGCTTCGACCGGCGGCGGGGTGGCCCCGTCGGCGGTGCGGCGGCGGCGGAGCTCGATCGTGAGTACCACCAGGGTGACCAGTGCGCCGAGGGCGCCGGTGACCGCGAAGCCCCAGGGCGGCGAGGTGGCGTCGATCACCGCGCCGGCGAGTGGCGCGCCGATCGCGATGCCGACGGTGACCGCGGAGCCGTGCAGGCCCATCGCCTCACCGCGTACCTCGGCTGGAACCAGGCGGCTGACCGCGTCGGAGCCGGCCGCGATGGTCGGCGCGCAGAGCGCGCCGGCCGGAATCAGTGCCAGGCAGAGCAGCCACCAGTGCGCTCCGCCCAGCCCGACCGGGATGGTGCACAGGGCGAGGGCGGCGGTCAGGATCAGCGGGGAGAACGAGCGGTGGACGGCTCCGTAGGCGAAGCCACCGATCAGCGAGGCGACCGCCCAGATGGCCAGCACCGCGCCGGTCCAGCCGACCTCGCTGCTGGCCCGCAGGACGGCGACCACCGCCACGTCGGTGCCACCGAGCACCAGGGTCGCGGCGCCGCTGAGCGCCAGCACGGCGAGCAGTCGAGGTGTCAGCCACTCCCGGCGAGGCGTCCGGCGCTGCGGAGCGGTGGCCTCGGCGGCGTCGCGCATCGGTGGGTTGACCAGCCACAGGGCGATCCCGGCGGCGACGATGCCGCCGCCGACCAGGTACATGGTGGTCTGTGCGGAGATCGCGGTGCACAGGGCCACCGCCAACGCCGGGCCGATCATGAAGGACAGTTCCACCGACATCGAGTCCAGTGCGTACGCGGGGCGTCGTCGGTCCTCCGGAACCAGCGCCGCGATCGACTGACGGACCACCGAGAAGATGGGCAGGGCCAGGGAGCCGGCCACGAAGGCGGCCGGCAGCAGCAGGGGGTACGGCAGTCCGGGCGCGGTGGACCAGAAGATCGCCTCCGTGATGCCGGTGAGCACGAGGACCGGGCGCAGTCCACGCCGGTCCACCAGTCGGCCGAGAAGCGGTCCGCCGATCGCCGCACCCACGGTGACGGCCGCGCCCACCAGGCCAGCGGCCCCGTAGCCCCGATCGAGGTCGAGCACCACGTGGAAGGTCAGCGTCACCCCGGTCGCGGTGAGCGGTATGCGGGCAAGGACGGCGACCACCAGGAGCGACCGCAGGCCGGGCAGGGCGAGCGCCTGCCGGTAAGGCTTCATGTTCACGTGGGTCCGTACCTCCGGCGACATCGTCGACCGGCGGCGCCCCGATGGCCAGCCAATTAGGGTCTTATGCGGCCCTGATCACAGGCTGGCCCTGCAGGGTGACCCCGGCGCCGTCCATGGCGCGCAGTGCCACGTCGGTGGTCGCCGGAGCGACGGCGGCGGTCAGTTCGAGCAACACGGTGGTGGCGAACCCCTCCCGGGCGGCGTCCAACGCGGTCGCCCGGACGCAGTGGTCGGTGGCGATGCCGACCACATCCACCCGATCCACGTCGTGCCGGCGCAGCCAGTCGGCCAGGCACTCGCCGTCGTCGGCGTGCCCCTCGAACCCGGAGTACGCCGCCGCGTGCTCGCCCTTGTGGAAGATCGCCTCGACTCGATCGGTGTTCAGCTCGGGGTGGAACTCCGAGCCGCTGGTGCCGACCACGCAGTGCCTCGGCCAGGACTCCACGAAATCCGGCGGATCGCCGAAGTGTGCACCCGGGTCGACGTGGTAGTCCTTGGTGGCGACCACGTGCGACCAGCGGTCCGGCTCGGCGGCGAGCAGCCGGGAGATGCCGGCGGCCACCCCCGCGCCGCCCTCGACGGCCAGCGAGCCACCCTCGCAGAAGTCGTTCTGCACGTCCACGATGATCAGAGCGTTGGCCATTGGAGTTCCTCTCCTCACGGGCTGTCTGCGGCGGCGGTGCGCGATGAGCTCAGTCGGCGGGTACGACGGAGACCGGGACCGCCGGGTCGCCGGCCGAGAGCTTCAGCCCCTCCCACGGGATGGAGATCAGGCATTCGCGCAGGTGCTCCCGCGACTCGTCGAGGGTGGGCAGCCACACCGGCTCACCGGCGACCACGTACGAGTGCTGGAGCATGCGGTCGTTGGGCTGCCGGTCCGGTACGCCCTGCGGCACGATGATCTCCTCGGTGGCGGTGCCGGTCGGCTTGTGCCGGCGGACCGCAACCTTCCGGCCACCGATGGTCGCCTTGTGCTCGGAGCGCTTCACCACCGGGCGTCCCTCGACCTCGACGAGCTTGTAGACCAGCCCGGCGGTCGGCGCCCCGGAGCCGGTGACCACGGCCGTGCCGGCGCCGTACATGTCCACTGGTTCGGCGGCGAGCGCGGCGATCGAGTACTCGTCGAGGTCACCGGAAACGATGATCTTAGTTTCGGTGGCGCCCAGCGAGTCGAGCAGCTCCCGGGACTGCTGGGCGATGACCGCCAGGTCGCCCGAGTCGATCCGTACCGCCCGCAGTTCCGGCCCGGCCACCGCTATCGCGTTGCGGATGCCCTGGCTGATGTCGTACGTGTCGACCAGCAGCGTCGTGTCCTTGCCCAGCGTGGCGACCTGCGAGGCGAACGCCGCCCGCTCGTCGTCGTGCAAGAGGGTGAACGCGTGCGCCGCCGTGCCCGCCGTCGGGATGCCGTAGCGCGCACCGGCGGCGAGGTTGGAGGTGAACCGGAACCCGGCCAGGTACGAGGCCCGCGCCGCGGCCACCGCCGCCTCCTCGTGGGCCCGACGCGACCCCATCTCGATAAGCGCTCGACCCCGCGCCGCGGTCACCATCCGCGCCGCCGCCGCGGCCACCGCGCTGTCGTGGTTGAGCACGGAGAGTGCCAGCGTCTCCAGCACCACGCACTCGGCGAAACCGCCGGAGACGGTGAGGATCGGCGAACCGGGAAAGAACAGCTCACCCTCGGCGTACCCGTCGATGTCACCGGTGAAGCGGTAGTCGGTGAGCCAGGCCGCGGCCGCGTCGTCGACCACGCCGGTCCGTCGCAGGAAGTCGACCTCGGTGGGGTCGAACCTGAAGTCGCGGATCAGTTCGATCAGGCGGGCCGTGCCGGCGACCACGCCGTAGCGGCGGCCGCTGGGCAGCCGGCGGCTGAACACCTCGAAGACGCACCGGCGGTCGGCGGTGCCGTCCTTCAGTGCCGCGCTGACCATGGTCAGCTCGTAGTGGTCGGTCAGCAGCGCGGGACGGTTGATGCTCACCGCCCCAGCCTAAGGTTCAGTCCGCGTCGCCGTCGTCGTGGCCCGGGATCGACCGTAGCGCGGCCCACAGCTCGGCCCGTCCGGTCACGCCGAGCTTGCTGTAGATCCGCTGGAGGTGGTTTTCGACGGTGCGCGCCGAGAGGTAGAGCCGTTCCGCGATGGCCCTGCTGGACGCTCCGTGCGCGGCGAGGCGGGCGACCTGCCACTCCCGCTCGGTCAACACCGGCGCCCCCGCGTGCAGCGCTGGCGTGCGGATCAGGTCACAGCGCCCGAGCAACCCGGCCAGACGTTCCCGGGCGCCGTTGGCCGCCGTCGAGTGCTGCCGGCGCAGCCGCTGCACGGCCTGGGAGGCGGCCTCGGCGGCGTACACGGTCAGCTCCAGCGCGGCGTAGTCGTCGGCGACCGCGAGCAGATCGTCGGCGGAGTCGGTGACCGCCGCGCGGGCGTGCCGGGCCAGTAACGGCGGCAGCACCCCGTCGACCCGCTCGGAGAGCTCGGCCAGGCGCTGCGCCACCGTGCGTCGACCACCATCGGAGCAGGTGGGCCCGACCGCCATGCCGGCCTGGTCCAGCCGGACGAGATTGTGCAGGACGTGCACCTCGTGGCCGGCGAACCCGTCCGAGCGCAGCCGATCCACCAGGTCGGCGAGGTGCTTGACCGCACCCGGCAGGTCACCCGACGCGGCGAGCGTCGCACCCCGGGCCTGCTCCAGCCACGGGTAGAGCACCGCCATGCCCGGCGCGTGGGTGCGGTCTGCCTCGGCCATCGCCGCGGCTGCCTGGACGGCGTCACCGCGCAGCGCGGCCGACTGGGCTCGCTCGGCCTGGGCCAGACCGGCGTAGACCCGGCTGGTGGCCAACACCGCGCAGGCACCCAGCGAGGCGCGGGTGGCGGCGTCGCTCTGTCCACGCAAGCGGGCCGCGTACGCCTGGAGGATGGCCAGGTAGCCGGTGCCGAGCCGGAAGTCGCCGGCATCGGCGAGGTCGGCGAACTCGTCGGCCACTATCGCGTCGATCCCGGCCAGGTCACCGGTCAGCATGAGTCGGGTGCCCCGGGCCAACTCCAGAGCCAGTTGCAGGTACGGCATGTCGGTGCGCCAGTTGGCGACGGCCGAGTGCACCTGGGCGATCGCCGTACCGCTGCGGGTCAGCTGGCCCTGCGCGGCCTGGACGTACGCGATGGTGCAGCGGGCCAACTCGCGGGCGGCGACGCCTGCCGCCGGCCGGTCCAGCACCTGTTGGCTGAGCCGCACCGCGATGCTCGTGTCCATCCGGTGCAGGCGCATGATCGCCTCGAAGGCGTGCACCCGGGACCGGTCCGCCGAGTCGCTGAGCTGCTCGACGCGGCTCGCGATCTCCTCCACCGTGGACTGCTGGCTCAGCCCCCAGTAGCTGACCATTCCGCGGACGGTCAGCCAGCGGCAGTATCGCCGCTCGTCGCCGGGCTCGGGGGTCACCGCGTCGAGGACCTCGATGGCCTCCTCCGGCCGGTCGGCGAACATCAGGATGGTGGCCAGCAGCTCCGCCGCGTCGGAACCGCCGCCGGCGTGCAACGCGGCCCGCGCCAGGCGGGTCGCCAGCGGCACGTCGTACCGGGTGAACGCCTGGACCGCCGCGTCCACCAGCAGGGCCGGATCCTGTGCGGTGCCCGAGTCGAGGCGCCACACCGCGACCCGCAGCAGGTCGTCGCGGCGGCGCTTGCCGACCTGTTCGAGCAGCTCCGCGAGGTGTGCCTGAAGCCGGCGGGTGCGACTGACCGGGCAGCGGCGGCGCATCACCTCGCCGTACAGCGGATGGGCCAGCCGGACGTTCGTCCGTCGGTCGTTCTGGACCACGCTGATCAGCCCGCGCTCCTCGGCGGTCTCCACGTCCACCTGGTCGGCGGCCTGCCTGAGCAGGTGCAGGCCGAGTGGTTCGCCGAACGCGACAAGCTCGACGACCGCGCGGACGCCGTCGGTGAGTTTGCCGACCCGGGTGTCGATCAGGTCGGTCAGGTTGGGCGCCAGCTCCAGTCGGCCGGTCCACTTCCAGATCCCGTAGGTCTGTTTCAACTCCGAACTGCCGTTGGCGGCGTGCACCAGCTCCCGCAGCAGCAGCGGGTTTCCGGCCGACAGCCGGCCCAGCCGGTCGGCGGAGTTGGCGTCGACCGGGCCGCCCAGGATCGCCGCCAGCAGGCCGGCGGTCTCCGCGTGCGGCATCGGGGTCAGCTCGACGTGCTCGACCAGGTCGTCGGTCCAGAGTGCGCGGATCGGCAGCGGGATCTGCTCGCCGTCGCGCAGGGTGCCGACCACTGTGGCGTTCTCCGAGCGCGCGACCAGGTGCACGAGTGCGGCCGAGGGCGGATCGAGCAGGTGGGCGTCGTCGATGGCGAGCACGATCCGTCGACCAGCAGCCTGCTGTTGCAGCACGTTGAGCGCCCAGCGCAGGATGCCGGCGGGGGAGAGGCCCTGGGGCTGCTCGGTGGGAAGGACCTGCACCAGCCCGCCGAACGGTAGTGCGGCGGTGGTGGCGCTGGCCGCGATGGACCAGATCGCGAAGCGTTCGGTGGGCAACGTGCTCACGCCTTCGCGCAGCAGCCGACTCTTGCCGATCCCGGCGCTGCCGCTGAAGAAGAGCCCGCGACCAGCCTCGCCGGTCACCGCCGCCAGCAGGCGGTTGAGCTCATCGGTCCGGCCGACGAACTTCCATCGACTCATTCGCGCAGCATATCGACCGGAATCCGTCCGCGCCCGCACCGTCACTCAACGAAGTTGAGTAGCCGCACAATTACCGCTGAGTATCCGAGGTGTTCCACCTGGTTGCCGGCCCGCCCGTAGTCTTCCGACATCCGGGTTTTTCGACCGGATTTCCCACCTGGCCGGGGCGTCCGGCCACCTGCCCCCGGGAGGCCACCTGATGAAGCAGGGCCCTCTCCCCTCGGTCGACTCCTCGGATGACGTGGTCGGCCCGTCCGATCTGCCCAGCTGCGGCCCGCTGCCCTCCCAGGTCGGCGTGACCAACCCTGGCCCGGAGGAGCCGCTCGGCGTGGTCGCGGTCGGTCCGGCCGGCGCCGAGCGACGCGCGGTGCTCGCCACGCTGCTCGGGCTGGACCCGGTCATGCTCACCGTGCCGTCGGGCAGTTGGCTGCTGGTGCGCAACGCCAAGGTGCCCACCCGGGCGGCGTACGTGCCCGGTTACCGCCAGCCCCACTCGTACGGGGCCGACCGGAACGCCGCCGGCCCGGCGTTGGCCCGTCCACCCCGGCGGGTCGAGTTGAGTGTGCCCGAGCCGGTGCTGCGGCACTTCACGCTCATCGACGTACCGGACACCGCGACGCTCGGCGTGTCCGGCCGGCAGGTGCTGCTCGACGCGGTGGGCCGGGCCGGCGCGCTGCTCTTCGTGATCGCCGCCGACCAGGCGTTCACGGCCGCCGAGCTGAACCTGCTCGCCGAGGTCGCCCCGACCTCGGTGGAGGTCGTCTTCGCGGTGACCCCCGGCGCGGCAGGGTGGGCCCCGCCGGTCGACGGCGTGGCGACGACGGAGGACGCGGGGGCGTCCGTCTCGCCGGTCGGGGGTCAGGCGACCGAGATGGACGCGGCCGCGGTGACCGTGGCGGCGCACCGCGCGGCGCTGCTGGCCGCGGTACCGGCGCTCGCCGACGCGCGGTGGTTCCCGGTCGACGCCCACTGCACCGACTCCGCCGCCGACCTGCGACGGGCCTTGGTCGGCTGGTCGTCGAAGGAGGGGTTGCGACGGGCCAGCGTCGAACCGCCGGTACTGCCGGGGCAACACGACCGGGTGGCCGTGGTCGCCGATCCGGGCGACTGGTCGGAGCAACTGGACCGGCAGACCCGCACGTGCGCGCAGCGGATCCGTCAGCATCTCGCACTGGAACTGGCGAACATCCACCTGCGGGCAGTCCAGGAGATCGTGTTCGGGGTCGGCTGCGCGGGCCTACCGGACCTCCTGGATCGGGAGATGGCGGCGCTGTCGCTGTTGGCCACCGCGCAGTGCGACCAGGCGGTGCGCGGCATCGTCACCGACGCCGCGGTCCGGGTGCTCGGCGCGCCGCCCGTCGAAGGAGTACGGCGGCGGATCACCACCGCCGTGCAGTACGGCCTGGACGACCGGCCCGGCCATGAGCTGGACAAGGTGCTGCTGATCACCAGCACAGCCGGGGTGGCCGGGTTGACCGGTCCGGAGGCGATCGATGCCCTCGCCAACTATCCGGCGGTGTGCCGAGACGAGGTGCTCCCGCCGATCGCGGTGGCGCTCTCCGGCGGGTGCTGGCAGCAGTGGCGTACGCCCGGCAGCGACGACCACAACGCGGCGCGGGCCTGGTCCCAGCGCGCGGTGCGGGAGGTCGAGCTGGGGTTGTCCCGGGAGATATCCCGACGGTTCGAGGTGATCCGCCTCTCGCTGGGCGCGGTGCTCTCCGATGCAGTCGATCACGGCATCCTGCTCGCCTGACGGTGTGGCCGCCCCCGAGTCCGGGTCCGCGCCGCACCACGGGTCCGAGGGCGCCCGGGGCGGATCAGAGGTGTCCCGGGTGGGCGATCCGCGCCGGGCCGGCGTTCCGGTTCCTCGGTTCCGGGAAACCGGTGGCACGATGGGGGGCATGGCGGCTCCACAGGTTGCACCGGTCGAGACGTCGGACACTGACGAGGTGCCGGCGGCTGACCGGCAATGGGTGACGATCGTGTGGGACGACCCGGTCAATCTGATGACGTACGTGACCTGGGTCTTCCAGAAGCTTTTCGGCTACAGCCGGGAGAGGGCCGAGCAGCTGATGCTGGATGTGCACCACAAGGGCCGGGCCGTGGTCTCCACGGGTGTCCGGGAGCGGATGGAGCACGACGCGTCGCAGCTGCACGCGTATGGGCTGTGGGCGACGGTGGATCGGTCGTGAGCATGTTCCATCGCCAGGCCGGCCGCTACGTCGCCACCTTCGCGGTCGACGAGGTGCGGGTGCTGCGCAAGGTCGCCTCCGAGGTGGTCGGCCTGCTCACCGATGGCTTCGACCACACCGACCCGGTCGTGGGTCGGCTCTTCCCGGCGGTCTACCCGCAGGACGCGCCGGGGACGGCCGAGTTCCGGCGGTACACCGAGGGCGACCTGAAGACCGCGAAGATCGATCAGGCGGGGGCGATCCTGGCCGCGCTGCCCGACGACACCGGTGGTGAGGTACGACTCGACGCCGAGGCGGCCGAGGCGTGGTTGCGGGCGTTGAACGACGCCCGGCTCGCAATGGGTGTCCGCCTGGAGATCAAGGACGGCACGGACCTGGGCGAGGAGTTGGACGACGCGGTCGCCGAGGACCCGGGATCCAGCCGGGTGTTCCAGCTCTCGGTCTACGCCTATCTCGGGTATTTGCAGGAGTCGCTGCTCAACGCCTTGATCGACTAGGCGTGACCGGCACCACTTCGGCCCGCGCTCGTCAGGCGTTAGGCTGGTCCTCGTGCTGAGCATCGACCGGTCGATCATCGACGCGATCGTCGCCCACGCGCGCCGGGATCACCCCGACGAGGCGTGCGGCGTCGTCGCCGGTCCCGTCGGCAGCGACACCCCGACCCGGCACATCCCGATGGACAACGCCGCGCGGTCGATGACCTTCTACGAGTTCGACTCGATGGAGCACCTGCGCGTGTGGCGCGAGATGGACGACCGCGACGAGGAACCGGTGGTCATCTACCACTCGCACACCGCCACCGAGGCGTACCCGTCGCGGACGGATGTCTCCTTCGCCGGTGAGCCGGGCGCGCACTACCTGCTCGTCTCGACCCGCGATCCCGACTCCGAGGAGATCCGCTCGTTCCGGATCGTCGACGGCGTGATCGCCGAGGAGCCGGTCCGGGTCGTGGAGGCCGGGGTCGACCCGCATGCCGTCCAGTCCTACATGTTCGGGCAGAGCCCGGCGACGGTCGACTACGAGTGTTCCGGCCGCTGATCCGTCAGCGTTCGCACTCGTCCCGTCCCGTCACCGTAGGCACACCCGATCGAGGAGTTCGACATCATGGCCATTGAGGTTCGCATCCCCACCATCCTGCGCAGCTACACCGGCGGCGCCAAGGTCGTCGACGGCACCGGCGACACCATCGCCGACCTGCTCACCGACCTGGATTCCCGGCACAGCGGCCTGCGTGGCCGGCTGATCACCGAGGCTGGCACGCTGCACCGCTTCGTCAACGTCTACGTGAACGACGAGGACGTCCGTTTCCTCGGCGCGCTGGACGCCAAGCTCTCCGACGGTGACAGCGTCACCATCCTGCCCGCGGTGGCCGGCGGCGCGTTCGGCTTCGCCGCGGCCGCGGCGATCAGCTCGCACAGCGCCGCGGCGGCGGCGATCAGCTCGCACAGCGCCGCGGCGGCGGCGATCAGCTCGCACAGCGCCGCGGCGGCGGTCCGCGGCGCCGTCGCGGCTGGCTGAGGTCGGCCGCCATGGCGCGGTACGACAGCCTGCTCGACGCGTGCGGGGGTACGCCGCTGGTCGGCCTGCCCCGGCTCTCCCCGACGGTGTCCGACGGGGCGCCACCGGTGCGGCTCTGGGCCAAGCTGGAGGACCGGAACCCCACCGGCAGCATCAAGGACCGCGCGGCGCTGTTCATGGTCCGGGCGGCGGAGGAGGCCGGGCGGCTCCGGCCGGGTGACACCATCCTCGAACCGACGAGTGGCAACACCGGTATCTCGTTGGCGATGGTGGCCAAGTTGCGTGGCTACCGGTTGGTCTGCGTGATGCCGGAGAACGTCTCCACCGAGCGGGTCCAGTTGCTCCGGATGTACGGGGCCGAGATCATCTTCTCGCCGGCGGCGGGTGGTTCCAACCAGGCGGTCGCCACCGCCAAGCTGATCGCCGCCGAACACCCGGACTGGGTGATGCTCTACCAGTACGGCAACGAGGCCAACGCGCGGGCGCACTACGAGACGACCGGGCCGGAGTTGCTGCACGACCTGCCCAGCATCACGCACTTCGTGGCCGGGCTCGGCACCACGGGCACGCTGATGGGCACCGGGCGCTACCTGCGGGAAAAGGTCGACGGCATCCAGGTCGTGGCGGCCGAGCCGCGCTACGGCGAGCTGGTCTACGGCCTGCGCAACATCGACGAGGGGTACGTGCCGGAGCTCTACGACGCCTCGGTGCTCTCCCGGCGCTTCTCGGTCGGCACCCGGGACGCGGTGCTGCGTACCCGCCAACTCGTGGAGGTGGAGGGCATCTTCGCCGGCTTCTCCACGGGTGCCATCCTGCATGCCGCGCTCGCGGTGGCGCACGAGGCGGTTCGCGACGGTCGACGGGCCGACGTGGCCTTCGTGGTCTGCGACGGTGGCTGGAAATACCTGTCCACCGGCGCGTACGGCGGCACGCTCGCCGATGCCGAGGACGCCCTGGAGGGGCAGCTCTGGGCCTGACCGGACCGGTCTTCCCGGTACGGGCCGTCGACGCGGGTCGACGGCCCGTACGCGGTCCGGCGCACCGTGAGCAGGTGTCACGTTCGTGACAACTTCCGCCGGATGATTCTTACCGCCGGGTACCCCAGCGTAGGCTGCGCAGCGTGACGTACGCGTCGGTAGAGATCATGGCTGAGGCGATTGCCCACACGGATGCTACTGACAGTGACAGCGAGACAACTCGATGCGACTGACTGTCCTTGGCAGCGCCGGTAGCTTTCCCGGTCCCGAGTCGCCCTGCTCGGCCTATCTCGTCGAAGCCGACGGCTTCCGTCTCCTTGTCGACTTCGGTTCCGGGTCGATGTCCAGCCTCCAGCGGTACGCGGGGCTGCACGCCCCGGACGCGATCCTGCTGACCCACCTGCACTGCGACCACATGTTCGACGCCGTCCTGTACGTCGTCGTGCGCCGGTACGCACCGGACGGCCCCTATCCACCGCTGCCGGTGTACGCCCCCTCCGGCGCACCGGACCGGCTCAGCGCCGCGTACGGCGACGACGGTTCGGTGGAGGACGTCTACCAGTTCTACGCCCTGCAGCCGGGCACGTTCCCGATCGGCCCGTTCACCGTCACCGTGGACCGGGTCAACCACCCCGTCGAGACGTACGGCGTGCGGCTGGAGCACGACGGCCGGTCACTGTGCTACTCGTCGGACACCGCGCCCTGCGCGGCCCTGCTGCGGCTGGCCCAGGACGTCGACGTCTTCCTCTGCGAGGCCAGCTACCTCGATGGCATGGACAATCCGCCGGATCTGCACCTGACCGGCCGGGAGGCCGGCGAGGCGGCGACCAAGGCCGCGGTGGGCCGGCTCCTGCTGACCCACCTGGTGCCCGCCTGGGGAAGTGAGGCACACACCCTGGACTCGGCCGCCGGCGCGTACGCCGGTCCGATCGACGTGGTCCGACCCGGCGCCAGCTACGACGTCTGACCCACCGAGTCCCGCTTCGCGAGGCCGGGACCGGTGTTGTGCCGCATTGTTCGCCGCCCGGTCAGCGGGCGGTCGTCTGGCGCACCCGTGACACCCGCACGGTGTGGGCATGCGGATCGCCATCGTGACCGAGTCGTTCCCACCGGACGTGAACGGCGTCGCGCACTCCGTGGTGCGCACGGCGGAACACCTGCTCGACCGGGGCCACGAGCCGGTTGTCATCGCGCCCGCCCCACCCGGCGCCGGCCGGCGGGACATCGACCGGCTGCCGTACCCGGTGGTGCGCATTCCCAGCGTGCCGTTGCCCCGCTATCAGGGTTTCCGGTTGGGCGTGCCGACGACCACCCGGTTGACCGGTGCGCTGCTGTCGGCCGAGCCGGACGTGGTGCACCTGGCCAGTCCGTTCGTCCTCGGGGCGCGGGCCGCCACGCTGGCCAGCCGTTACCGGCTGCCCACGGTGGCGGTCTACCAGACCGATGTGGCGGCGTACGCGCGGGCGTACCGGGTGAGCTGGGGTGAGGCGGCGGCCTGGCGTCGGATCCGGGAGATCCACAACTCGGCGCACCGCACCCTCGCCCCGTCCACCCGCGCCGCCGCCGACCTGATCGCCAACGGTGTGCAGCGGATCTGGCTGTGGCGTCGGGGTGTGGACGCGGTCCGCTTCGATCCGGCCAAACGGTGTGCGGCGCTGCGGGACCGGCTGGCGCCCAACGGTGAGCTGCTGGTCGGCTACGTCGGCCGGCTCGCCCCGGAGAAGCGGGTGGAGCTGCTGGCCGCGACGGCGCGGCTGCCCGGGGTGCGGGTGGTGGTGGCCGGTGACGGCCCGGCCCGCCGCCAGTTGGCCCGGGACCTGCCCGGGGTGACCTTCCTGGGCGTGCAGCACGGCGACGACCTGGCCCGGCTCTACGCCAGCCTGGACCTGTTCGTGCACACCGGACCGCACGAGACCTTCGGCCAGACCATCCAGGAGGCGCTGGCCTCCGGGGTGCCGGTCGTGGCGCCGGCCAGCGGCGGCCCGGTAGACCTCGTCGACGACTGCGTGACCGGGCTGCTGGTGGCACCGAACGACGGCGACGCGTTGGCCGCCGCGGTGGCCGACCTGGCCGGGGACGCCGACCGGCGGCGGGCCTACGGGCTGGCCGCCCGGGTCGCGGTCAGTCGGCGCAGCTGGGCGTCCGTCGGCGACGAGCTGATCGGGCACTACCACGCGGTACGCGCCGTGGCCGCGACCGTCGGCCTGCCGGCCGCGTCGTGACCTCGACGGTGGGCGGGCTGCGGATCGTGCGGCTCGCCAACTTCGTGACCCCGCGATCCGGTGGTCTGCGGACCGCGCTGCGGCACCTCGGGGAGGGCTACCGGGCCGCCGGTCACGATCCGGTGCTGGTGATCCCCGGCCGGCGGGCCGCCGACGAATCTTACCCGTGGGGACGGGTGATCACGCTGCCCGGCCCGGAGGTGCCGGGCAGCGGCGGTTACCGGCTGCTCGCCGGTCGGCGTCGGCTGGCCCGGCTGCTCGCCGGCCTGGCACCCGACCGGTTGGAGGTCTCCGACCGGTCGTCGCTGCGCTGGACGGGCGCATGGGCACGGGCGAACGGTGTGCCGTCGGTGATGGTCTCGCACGAGTCGCTGACCGGGCTGCTCGGCCAGTGGGGTGTGCCTCTCGCGCTGCGCCGGCCGGTCGCCGACCGGCTCAACCGGGCGACCAGTCGGGCGTACGACCGGATCGTCTGCACGACCCGGTGGGCGGCCGAGGAGTTCGACCGGATCGGCGCGGGCAACGTGGACCTGGTGCCCCTCGGGGTGGACCTGGACACCTTCCACCCGGACCGAGCCGACCCGAGGCTGCGCGCCCGGTACGCCGACCCCACCGAGCTGTTGTTGGTGCACTGCGCCCGGCTGTCCCCGGAGAAGCGACCGGAGTTGGCCGTGCAGGCTCTCGCCGAGCTGCGGCGGCAGGGCGTACCGGCGGTGCTGGTGCTGGCTGGTGACGGCCCGCTGCGCGGCGCGCTGGCCCGGCGGGCGGCCGGGCTGCCGGTGACGTTCACCGGTTTCCTGCCGGACCGCCACGCCGTGGCCGCGTTGTTGGCCAGCGCGGACGTGGTGCTGGCGCCCGGCCCCGTGGAGACCTTCGGCCTCGCCGGGCTGGAGGCGTTGGCCTGTGGCACCCCGGTCGTCGTCAACGCGGCAAGTGCCCTGCCCGGGGTGGTCGGAGCTGCCGGCCTGGCCGCGTACGGCTCGGGGGAGTCGATGGCCGCGGCGGTGACCCGCCTGGCGGACCGGCCGACGGCCGAGCGGCGGCGGGTCGCCCGGGCCAGGGCCGAGGAGTTCGGCTGGCCGGCGGCGGTCGCCGGATTCCTCCAGGTGCACGACGCGGACACTGCTCGGGGCACCCCGGCTGAGGTGGATCAGCGCACCGCATAGGGTGCAGGGATGGCGCGACCTGACGGGCGAGGGCCCAATCAACTCCGACCGGTGACCCTGACCCGAGGCTGGAGCACCCATCCGGAGGGCTCGGTGCTCGTCGAGTTCGGCGGCACCCGGGTGCTCTGCACGGCGAGCGTCACCGAGGGGGTGCCCCGCTGGCGCAAGGGCTCCGGGCTCGGCTGGGTGACCGCCGAGTACGCGATGCTGCCCCGGGCCACCAACACCCGCTCCGACCGGGAGAGCGTCAAGGGCCGGGTCGGCGGTCGTACCCACGAGATTTCCCGGCTGGTCGGCCGGAGCCTGCGGGCCAGCATCGACCTGAAGGCGCTCGGCGAGAACTCGATCGTGCTCGACTGCGACGTGCTCCAGGCCGACGGTGGCACCCGGACGGCCGCGATCACCGGCGCGTACGTCGCGTTGCACGACGCGGTGACCTGGCTCGCCGCCCGCAAGGCGTTGGCCGGTAAGCCGGAGAAGGTGATGCACCGCTCGGTGGCCGCGGTCAGCGTGGGGATCATCGCCGGCGAGGCACGGCTGGACCTCTGCTACGAGGAGGACGTCGCCGCCGAGGTGGACATGAACGTGGTGTGCACCGGCACGGGTGACTTCGTCGAGGTACAGGGCACCGGCGAGGCGGGCGTGTTCGCCCGTGACCAGCTCGACGCCCTGCTCGACCTGGCCGTCGCGGGTTGCGCGGATCTGGCCGAAGCCCAGCGGAAGGCACTCGCGTGAGCGCGAGGAGTGAGCTTGCGAGCCCCGCAGTCGCGAACAGAGGTGTTTCAGCGTGAACAAGGTCCTGCTCGCCACCCGTAACCGTAAGAAGCTTGTGGAACTCCAGCGCATCCTGGACGGTGCGCTCGGCGCGCAGCGGATCGCCCTGCTCGGGCTGGACGACGTCGAGCAGTACGAGGAGCTGCCGGAGACCGGCCTGACCTTCGGCGAGAACGCGCTGATCAAGGCGCGGGAGGGGTTCCGGCAGAGCGGGCTGCCGACCATCGCCGACGATTCCGGGCTCGCGGTGGACGCGCTCAACGGGATGCCGGGGGTCTTCAGCGCCCGCTGGTCCGGCCGCCACGGCGACGACCGCGCCAACCTTCAGCTGGTGCTGGACCAGATCGCCGACGTGCCCGACGAGCAGCGGGCCGCCTCGTTCGTCTGCACGGTGGCGTTGGTGCTGCCCGGCGGCAAGGAGCACCTCGTCGACGGTCGGCAGTCCGGTCGGGTGCTGCGGGCTCCGCGCGGTGACGGCGGATTCGGCTACGACCCGATCTTCCTGGGCGACGGACAGGACCGGACCAACGCCGAGCTGACCCCGGCGGAGAAGGACGCGATCAGCCACCGCGGCAAGGCACTGCGCGAGCTGGCGAAGCTGATCGCCAAGGTGCTGCCGCCCGCCGCCTGAGCAGCACCGGGACGCGCCGGCGCGGTCGGTGACCTCCGACGGCTGTCACCAGCTCTTCGTCACGAGGTCGCCGCCCAGCTCGTCGATCCCGACGCGGTCCTCCGTCGCGAGCACGGTGAGCAGTCGTTCGGCTTCGGCCACGGTGGCGATCCGGCCGGTCGAGGTGGCCCGCGCGGTGTCCAGCTCCTCCAACCACAGCCCGTCGCGCTCCCAGGTGGCCTGCACGCAGCCGCCGGAACGGCCGGAGGCGGTCAGGAAGTCCCTGCTCAGCGGTCGCATCGCACGGAGCAGGAGGCGGGCCTCGGCCGCGTCCAGGGGCACCTCCTTCTGGACGTCGTCGCGGTACTGGTAGGTCGCCTCGAGGAAATCTGGCGGGGCCGGCGTGGCGACCGCCCGCACCGACCCATCGGTAAACCGGCCGATCAGCTCCAGGCCGTCGAACCGGCCGACGGTCAGCTCCCGCCCAGCCTGGTCCGGGGATGTCCCCACCAGGGCGTCCCCCTCCCGCCGGACGATGACGGCGGCGCCCTCGCGGGCCAGCCGGACCCGCACGCCGGACGGCAACCACGGCAGGTGCAGACCGGCGAGCCGGGCGGCCGACGAGGGCCCGTCGGTCGGGGCGTACACCCCCGTCCACTGGTCCAGCAGCTCCACGTCGATGTCGACGTCGTCGTCGACAGTGGCGGGCAGCGCGGCCAACCGACCGACCCGGCGCCGCTGCCAGGTCAACGCGACCCGGATCCGGGTGCCGGTGCTGCCGTCCCAGTGCACGCTCAACCCCTCGGCGCGCAGCGCCGCCACCACCTCCGCACCGAGGTCGGCCGTCGTCGGCTGCCCGAACAGGCCGTACGCGACGTGCACCCCCGAGTCGTCGACGCCGTTCTCGGCGTCCTGCTGGTGGTAGAAGGCGTACCCCCGGGCGGTGCGCCCCCTCGGAATCTCGCCGCCGATCTCGGCGGTGCCGCAGGTCTGGCAGCAGCTGAAGTTTTCCCGAGCCACCACCCCGGCGGCCGAGAGCGTCCGGAAGGCCGCGGTGAGCCGATCGTTGTCGGTGATCTCTGGCCACTGGGCCTGGGCGGCGAGGTGAGCGCTCAACTCTTCGGTGACCATCGGCCAGGCTCGGGCCTGGATCTCCGCAGGGTCTGCCTCGTCGGCAAGATATTCCATCGTCCCGGCGACGATCGCGGCGGCCGGCAACTCGGCCAGCGCCACCTGACGACGGACGACGTCCCGGATCTGCTCGGTGAGCTCAGGCTCCTCGATGTCCACGGCGGCGAACCTAGCAGTACCGGCCGACAGGCCGGGCGAGGGTGGGACCGGACCCTGCCGCCCGCCGCCTGACCCGCGGCGGACGACAGCGACCGACGGAGGT
Organism: Micromonospora sp. NPDC048905; assembly: GCF_040649655.1. Classification (NCBI taxonomy): domain Bacteria; kingdom Bacillati; phylum Actinomycetota; class Actinomycetes; order Micromonosporales; family Micromonosporaceae; genus Micromonospora; species Micromonospora sp. NPDC048905. The sequence goes on from NZ_JBEZFV010000012.1 coordinate 181,370, forward strand.
CAGCCCAGCGGGCCGACCTCCCGTTCGATGGCGGCGCGCAACTCCGGCCCGCCGACGACCGCTCGGGCCGCCTCCATCACCGGGGCGAGGAACACGTCCGGGCCGGGCTCGCCGGCCGCCGGGCCGAGCGCGGCGACGGCCGCCCGGCCGGCCGGGGACGGCTCCAGCGGGGCGCGCAGTTGCAGACCGCGTACGCCGGCCAGCAGCTCCACCGCGAGCAGGCTGGTCAGGTTGTCCAGCACGGTGCGCAGCTTCTTGGCCGCCGCCCAGCCCATCGACACGTGGTCCTCCTGCATCCCGCTGGTGGGCAGCGAGTCCACCGAGGCGGGGGCGGCCAGCCGACGGTTCTCGGCGACGATCCCCGCCGCCGTGTACTGGGCGATCATCAGCCCGGAGTTGACCCCGGCGTCGGGGGAGAGGAACGCCGGCAGTTCCCGGGAGCGGGTGACGTCGAGCAGCCGGTCCACCCGCCGCTCGGCGATCGCGCCCACCTCGGCGGCGGCGATGGCGAGGAAGTCCGCGGCGAAGCCGAGCGGCGCGCCGTGGAAGTTGCCTGTCGACTCGACCCGCCCGTCCGGCAGCACCACCGGGTTGTCCACCACGGACACCAACTCCCGGCCCGCGACCGTACGGACGAAGTCCAGGGTGTCGCGGGCCGCGCCGGCGACCTGCGGGGCGCAACGCATCGAGTACGCGTCCTGCACGGCATGGGCCAGGTCGTCGCGGTGCGAGTCCATCACCCGGGAGTCCTGCAACAGCCGGTGGATGTTCGCCGCCGACGCCGCCTGACCGGGGTGCGGCCGGATCGCGTGCAGCTCCGGCAGGAACGGCCGCTCCGAGCCGAGCATCGCCTCGATGGCCAGCGCGGCCGTCACGTCGGCCATGGCGAACAGGTGCGCCGCGTCGTGGATGGCCAGCAACAGCATGCCGAGCATGCCGTCGGTGCCGTTGATCAGCGCCAGCCCCTCCTTGGCGGCCAGCTCGATCGGCGTGAGCCCGGCGGCGCTCAGCGCGTCGGCCGCGTCCTGCCGCTCGCCGGCCGGGCCGAGGACCCAGCCCTCACCGAGCAGCACCAGCGCGCAGTGCGCCAGCGGCGCCAGGTCGCCGGAGGCGCCCAGCGAGCCGTGCTCCGGCACCCAGGGGGTGATGTCGTGGTTGAGCAGGTCGACCAGTGCCTCGGCGACCAGCGGCCGGACCCCGGAGCGGCCCAGCGCGAGGGACCGGACCCGCAGCAGCATCATGGCCCGGACCACCTCGCGCGGCATGGGGGCGCCCACCCCGGCGGCGTGCGAGCGGATCAGCGCGTGTTGCAGTTCGGCCCGCCGCTCCGGAGCGATGAAGGTGTTGGCCAGCGCCCCGAACCCGGTGGAGACCCCGTAGACGGGCCGGCCGGACGACTCGATGCCGTCCACGATGGCCCGACTGGTCGCCATGGCCTCGACGGTGGCCGGGGCGAGGACGACCGTGGCGGTGCCGCGGGCCACCGCGAGCACGTCGTCGGCGGTGATCCCGGTGGGCTGGATGGTCACGTTCGTCATAGCGGAACTCCGTTGCGAATTACCTGGCGGATCAGGGGGACACCGGGCCGGTAGGCCAGGTGCAGGTACGACGGCGCGTCCAGGACCACGAGGTCGGCCCGCGCGCCGGGGGTGAGGACACCGATGTCGTCGCGGCGCAGCGCCCGGGCACCACCGGCGGTGGCGGCCCAGACCGCCTCCGCCGGGGTCATCCGCATCTCGCGGACCGCGAGGGCCACGCAGAACGCCATCGACGAGGTGTACGACGAGCCGGGGTTGCAGTCCGTCGCCAGCGCCACTGTCACACCGGCGTCGAGCAGCCGGCGGGCGTCCGGGTAGGGCGAGCGGGTGGAGAACTCCGCGCCGGGAAGCAGGGTCGCGACGGTGGTGCTGTGCGGGCCCTCGTGGCACATGCAGTCGACCAGGGAGGACGCGAGCGCGTCGACGTCGGCGTCGGACAGGTAGGTGCAGTGGTCCACGCTGGCCGCGCCCAGCTCCACGCCGAGATGCACGCCCGGTCCGGGGCCGAGCTGGTTGGCGTGCACCCGCACACCGAGCCCGACGGCCTGCCCGCAGGCCAGGATGGCCCGGGCGTGGTCCACGTCGAAGGCACCCCGCTCGCAGAACACGTCGATCCACTTGGCGTGCGGCGCGGCGGCGGCCAGCATCGGCCCGCAGACCAGCCCCACGTAGTCGTCCGGGCGGTCTGCGTACTCGGCGGGGACCACGTGCGCGCCGAGATAGGTGGTGTCCTCGGTGAACTCGGCGGCGATCCGCAGTGAGCGGGCCTCGTCGGCGACGGTCAGCCCGTACCCACTCTTGATCTCCATGGTCGTGGTGCCCTGGCGCAGCGCCTCCCCCCGCAGCCGGCGCACGGTGGCTCGCAACTCGTCATCGGTCGCGGCCCGGGTCGCGCGGACCGTGGTGCGGATGCCGCCGCCGGTGTAGGGCTGACCGGCCATCCGGGCGGCGAACTCGTCCGCCCGGTCCCCGGCGAAGACCAGGTGGGCGTGGCTGTCCACGAAGCCGGGCAGGACGGCGGCCCCACCGACGTCGAGTCGCCGGTCGGCGGCCGGCGCGGTCGCGGACGACCCCACCCAGGCCACCCGGCCCTCCTCGATCAGCACGGCCGCGTCGCGGAGGATGCCGAGTGGGCGCGTACCGGGGCCGTTGGTGACCAGCTCCCCGATGGTGTCGACAAGCAGACTGCTCATGTGGGGGTCACCGCCTCGATGGCGGCGGCCAACTCGGCCGGCACGTCCACGCTCAGGTGCTGGCCCTCGGCCACCACCACCCGGCCGTCCACCAGCACCTGCTCCACGTCTCCCGCGGTGGCCGCGAAGAACGCCCCCACCGGTGGCACGCCGGCGGTGCGGGGGCTGTCCAGCCGTACCGTCACCAGGTCGGCGCGGGCGCCGACGGCGATCCGGCCGGCGTCGGCCCAGCCCAGGGCGGCGTGCCCGGTGACGCTGGCCGCCGTCAGCAGGTCGACAGGCGTGAAGTGGCCCCGGCGGCGGGTGCGCAGCCGCTCGTCCAGCTCCACCGCGCGGGCCTCCTCGAACAGGTCGATGACGGCGTGGCTGTCGCTGCCCAGGCTCAACCGGATTCCCGCGTCGGCCATCCGCCGGGCCGGGCCGATCCCGTCGGCGAGGTCCCGTTCGGTGGTCGGGCAGAGGCACACCCCGGTCCGGCTGTCGCCGAGCAGGGTCAGGTCGGCGCTGGTCGGGTGGGTGGCGTGCACGGCGGTGGTGTCCGGCCCGAGAACACCGTGCGCGGCGAGCAACGCGGTGGGCGTACGCCCGTGCACCGCCCGGCACTCGTCGTTCTCGGCGGGCTGCTCGGAGAGGTGCACGTGCAGCGGCGCCCGCCGATCCCGGGCCCAGTCGGCGACCGTGCGGAGCTGGTCCGCCGGAACCGCCCGTACCGAGTGCACGGCCGCGCCGACCCGCACGTGCGAGTCCGCCGGCTGGAACGCCGCCGCCCGCTCCGCCCAGCGGGTCGCGTCGCCGTCACCGAAGCGGCGCTGCGGCCCGGCGAGGGCCTGACCGTCCACGCTGGAGGTCAGGTAGCAGGCGTCCAGCAGGGTGAGCCGGATCCCGGCGTGCGCGGCGGCCTCCACCAGCGCCGCGCCCATCGCGTTCGGGTCGTCGTACGCGCCGCCGTCGGGGCGGTGGTGCAGGTAGTGGAACTCGCCCACGCCGGTGATCCCGGCGAGCGCCATCTCGGCGTAGACGGCACGCGCCAGGGCCAGGTAGGTGTCCGGGTCCAGCCGGTCCGCGACGGCGTACATCCGGTCCCGCCAGGTCCAGAAGTCGCCCCGACCACCGTGGGTACGTCCGCGTAGCGCCCGGTGGAAGGCGTGCGAGTGCACGTTGGCCAGGCCGGGCAGGGTCAGACCGGGCAGCGGCACCGCGTCGGCGTACACGTCGACCCCGGCCGTCGGCCTGCTGCCGGGGGTCAGCGGCGTAACCGCCGTGATCCGGCCGTCCTCGACCTCGATCAGCACGTCGGGTGTGGGTTCGGGGTGCTCGGGCAACCAGGCGTACTCGGCGAGCCAGCGGGTCGGTGTCATCGGCATGTCAGCTCCTCCAGCACCCGGGCCAGCGCGCGGACCCCGGCGGCGCAGTCGTCGTCGGTCGCCGCCTCGCCGGGGGAGTGCGACACCCCGGTCGGGTTGCGGACGAACAACATCGCGGTGGGCAGGTGCGCGGCGAGCACCCCGGCGTCGTGGCCCGCACCGGTGGGCAGCACCGGCGCGTCCAGCAGCGTGGCCAGCCGTCCGGCCAGACCGCCGTCGAACGCGACGAGCGGCGTCGCCGACTCCTCGGTGACCGTCACCACCGTACCGTCGCGGCGGGCGCGCTCGGTGAGCTTGCCCCACACCGCCTCGACCAGCCCGGACAGCGTCTGCGGGTCGGCGGCGCGGGCATCCAGCCACCCGGTCACCTTCGACGGGATCGCGTTCGTGGCGTTCGGCTCGACGGCGACCCGGCCCACGGTGGCGTGCGCGTCGCGCAGCCGGGCCTCCTTGTTGGCCGCCAGCACCGTGAACGCGTAGGTGAGCATCGGGTCGCGCCGGTCGGCCATCCGGGTCGTACCCGCGTGGTTGCCCTCGCCGACGACGTCGAAGCGCCACCGGCCGTGCGGCCAGATCGCGCTCGCCACCGCGACGGGCGCGTCCGTGTCGACGAGCGCGCGGCCCTGCTCGACGTGCAACTCCACGTAGGCGCCGAACCGGCCCAGCAACTCCGGGCGGGCGCCCGCCGGCCGGTCACCCAGCGCCTCGGCGAAGCTCACCCCGGCCGCGTCGCGCAGGCCGGCCGCGCGGTCGGCGGACAGCGCACCGGTGAGCAGCCGAGACCCCAGGCACGGTACGCCGAAGCGCGCACCCTCCTCCTCCACGAACGCGGCCAGCACCAGCGGCCGATCCGGGGTGACGCCGGCGGCGCGAAGCTCGTCCACGGCGAGGAACGCGCTGACGATGCCGAGCGGCCCGTCGTACGCCCCGCCGTGCGGCACCGAATCGAAGTGGCTGCCGGTGAGCACCGCGTCGGACGCCTGCGGGTCACCCCAGTGGGCGAAGAGGTTGCCGTTGCCGTCCTCGGTGACGGGCATTCCGCGCTGCTCGGCCTGGGCTCGGAACCAGGCGCGCAGCTCCCGCTCCGGCTCGGTCAACGCGTACCGCAGATAGCCGCCGCTGTCGGCGTCCCGCCCGACCGGCGCGATCTCGTCCCACAGCGCCCGGAACCGGCCGGACAGGTCCGCGCTCACGCTCTACTCCCGTTGTTCGCGACTGCGGGGCTCCGCTGCGCTGCACTCCTCGCGCTCACGCGGGTCCCTCGGCCATGGGCGTGCGGAGGCCGGTGCGGTCCGCGACGTCGCGGGCGATGTCGTAGCCGGCGTCGACGTGCCGGATCACGCCCATCGCCGGGTCGTTGGTGAGCACCCGCTCGATCTTCTGCCCGGCGAGGGCGGTGCCGTCGGCGACGCACACCTGCCCGGCGTGGATCGACCGGCCGATACCCACCCCGCCGCCGTGGTGGAGGGACACCCAGGAGGCCCCGCTGGCCGTGTTGACCAGAGCGTTGAGCAGCGGCCAGTCGGCGATGGCGTCGGAGCCGTCGGCCATCGCCTCGGTCTCCCGGTACGGGCTGGCCACACTGCCGGCGTCCAGGTGGTCCCGCCCGATGACGACCGGGGCGGAGAGTTCGCCCGAGGCGACCATCTCGTTGAACCGCACGCCCGCCCGGTCCCGCTCGCCATAGCCGAGCCAGCAGATCCGGGCCGGCAGGCCCTGGAAGGCGACCCGCTCGCCGGCCAGCCTGATCCACCTGGCCAGCGGCTCGTTCTCGGGGAACAACTCCAGGATCGCCCGGTCGGTGGCCGCGATGTCGGCCGGATCGCCGGAGAGCGCCGCCCACCGGAACGGCCCCCTGCCCTCGGAGAACAGCGGCCGGATGTACGCGGGCACGAAACCGGGGAAGTCGAAGGCCCGCTGGTATCCGGCGAGCTGTGCCTCGCCGCGGATCGAGTTGCCGTAGTCGAAGACCTCGGCGCCGGCATCCAGGAAGCCGACCATCGCCTCGACGTGCGTCGCCATCGACGCGCGGGCCCGGTCGGTGAACTCGGCCGGCTTCGCCTGCGCGTAGTCCCGGGCGTCGGCCAGCTCCACCCCCACCGGCAGGTACGACAGCGGATCGTGGGCGCTGGTCTGGTCGGTCACGACGTCGACCCCGACACCGCGCCGGAGCAACTCGGGGAAGACCTCGGCGGCGTTGCCGACCACGCCCACGGAGAGCGCGCGCCGGTCCCGCTTCGCGGCGAGCACCCGTCGTACCGCGTCGTCCAGCGAGTCGGCGACCTCGTCCAGGTAGCGGTCGTGCACCCGCCGGTCGAGCCGGGTGCGGTCCACGTCGACGATCAGGCAGACGCCGCCGTTCATGGTGACCGCGAGTGGCTGCGCGCCGCCCATCCCACCGCAGCCGGCGGTCAGCGTCAGCGTGCCGGCGAGGTCGCCCCCGAACCTCTTCGCGGCCACCGCCGCGAACGTCTCGTAGGTGCCCTGGAGGATGCCCTGGGTGCCGATGTAGATCCACGAACCGGCGGTCATCTGCCCGTACATGGTCAGGCCGAGCTGCTCCAACCGGCGAAACTCCGGCCAGGTCGCCCAGTCGCCGACCAGGTTGGAGTTGGCCAGCAGCACCCGGGGCGCCCACTCGTGGGTACGCAGCACGCCCACCGGTCGGCCGGATTGCACGAGCATCGTCTCGTCCTCGCGCAGGTCGGTAAGCGTGCGGACCAACGCGTGGTACGACGGCCAGTCCCGGGCCGCCTTGCCGGTGCCGCCGTAGACGACCAGGTCGTCGGGGCGCTCGGCGACCTCCGGGTCGAGGTTGTTCATCAACATCCGCAGGGCGGCCTCCTGCTGCCACCCGCGGGCGGTGAGCTGGTTGCCCCGTGCGGCACGGACGGGCTGGGTCATCTCGGGTCTCCTCCGGTCATCCGCGGAACAACTGACGGCGGGCCGCGGAGGCCTCGAACGCCTCCAGTCGGCGTTGGGTGTCGGCCGGTGCGGCGTCGCAGATCGCCTGTAACAACACCATGGCCAGGGTCATCGGGGCGGTGTGCAGGTCAAAGACGAGCTGCGCGCCGACCGCCGCGGGCAGCACCACGTCGGAGTGCTCGGTGGCGGGGCTGACCGGTGAGTCGGTGATCGCCACCACGGTGAGCCCGGCGTCGCGGGCGTCGCGGAGCGCGTCCAGGGTCTCCCTGGGGTAGCGGGGCAGGACGAAGGCGAGCAGCGCCGACGCCCCGGCCGCGGCCGCCTGCTCCAGGCGGTCGGTGAGCAGGCTGCCGCCGTCGTCGAGCACCCGAACGTCCGGGTGCACCTTCGCCGCGAAGTAGGCGAAGTACGCGGCCAGCGGCGCGGCGGCGCGCAGGCCGAGCACCGGCAGTGGGCGGCTCCGGGCGAGCAACCGCCCGGTCTCGGCGATCCGGTCCCGGTCGGCGAGCTGAACGGCCAGCCGGTCCAGGTTCTCCATCTCCGCGCGTACCGCCTGCTGTAGCTCGTTGCCGGCGTCGTCCGGTTCGGTGCCCTCGGTGGGGCCCGCCTTCCGTAGCCGACGGCGGAGGGCGGGGTAGCCGTCGTATCCGAGCGCCATCGCAAACCGGGTCACCGACGGCTGGCTGACCCCGGCCATCTCGGCGACTTCCGCCGCGGACAGGTAGGCCGCCGCTCCGGCGTGCTGCACCAGGCAGTGCGCGATGCGGCGCTGGGTGGGCGTGAGTCGTACGCCGTGGAAGAGGTCGAGCAGGTGGTCGGTCGACCCCGCACCGCCGTCATTCATGGCGCGACTTTATGCATGAAAAATTTCAACGGCAAGGTCTGCGCTGTCGAATCGGTAGGTCCGGCCTATGCAATACTGCCGATCCGGCGCGGGGGATCAGCGGAGGTAGTGTCGTGACAAGCGTGGAACAGGGCCAGCACATCGCGACCATCCACGACGACACACCACCCCCGGAATCGCCTTCGGCGGTCGACTCCACCCACCGGCCCACGCCGAGAGGCTGGCTGAGCGGGCTGGCCTGGCAACGGTGGTTGGCGGACAACCTCTTCCCCCGCACGCTCACACCGCCGGCGACCGACCGCAGGACCGTCCTCGGCTACGTCGCGGCCTTCCTGCTCGCGGTGACCTACCAGTTGGTGATCCCGCAGGGCCGAACCCACCTGACGCACATGTGGGCGGAGGACGGTCGGATCTTCTTCGACGGGGCGGTGACCAAGAGCTTCCCGCTGGTGCTCGTCGAGCCGTACGGCGGCTATCTGCACGTGCTGCCACGACTCTCCACCGAGTTGGCCACCCACCTGCCGATCGGCTGGTGGGCCGCGGTGGTGGCGATCGCCGCGGCGGTGGTGCGTGCCGCGGTCGCGTTGCTGGTCTTCACCGCGGCCTCCGGTCATCTGCCGTCCCGCAGGCTGCGAGCGGTGTTGGCCGCTGCGGTCGTCCTGCTCCCGGCGGGAAACAGCGAGGCCCTGAACAACCTTGCCAACCTGCACTGGTTCGTCATCTTCGGCGCCTTCTGGGCACTCCTCTGGCGGCCGACCACCCGCTGGCAGAACGGGCTCAGTGCCGTTGCGCTCCTGCTCGCCGCGTTGACGAGCCCGTTGGGAATGCTGCTCGTTCCGTTGGCCGCCGCACGACTCGCGCTGCCCCGACGACGTGACCGGGTTCCGGCGTTCGCCTTCATCATCGGCTCGGCGATGCAGATCGTGCCGCTGCTGGGGTCGACCTCGGAGCGGGGCGGTGAACCGTTCGACCTGCTGCAGGGAGTGTCCGCGGCCGCGGCCCGCGGGCCCCTGGTGCTGTTCTTCGGGCCGGAGTGGACCGCGGAGCTCTACCCCCATGCGCTCGCGTTCTATTCGGACTTCTACGCCTGGCCGGCGGCGCTCGCCGCGGTCATCGTTCTGGCCATCGTCGGGTATGGCCTGCGCAACGGGACCTCGGGCCGGCGGATCCTGGTGATCACGAGCCTGCTCCTCTCCGCAGCGTTCATCTCCGCGGAGCTCTACATGAACTGGTCCTTCCTGCTTCGCCTCGACGCGCCGAACGTCGTCATTCCCATGCAGCGCTACAGCGCGGCACCCTGTCTGTTCCTGTTCACCGCCGTGCTCGTGAGCCTGGCACGGGCTCCCCGACCTCAGTTGCGGCACCTGCTGACCGTCGTGCGCGTCGGCGTCGCAGCGATAATTCTCGTCGGCATCGGTTACCAGTGGCAGTCCACGACTGGCCTGGTGCGACTCGACGGCCCCACGTGGCAGCAGAGTCTCGCGGTTGCCGAGCAGCAGTGTGCCGCCGGTGCGACGGAGGTCCGCGTCGACATCAATCCAGCCTGGTTCGTGCCTCTCACCTGCGAGTACCTGACCAAGGCGAGGTAGCGCAGGTCAGCAGGCCTCCGGCGGGCGACAGCACCCACCGGCGGGATGCGCCGGCCGCTTCTTTCCGGTAGAACAGCCGCAAGTGCGCCGCTGCCGTCCGGACAGTGGCCTCAAGCACACGTTTACGGGGCAGCCCCCGGTCGGTGGTGATCTGTACTATCCGCACGGCGGTACGACGGAGGAGCGCGCATGCAGCCGGACAGTCCCTACAGGTTCACCCGTGCACTCGGCGGGTCGCTGGTGGGAAAGGCATGGGCCGCCGTCGACGAGCGGGGGCGACCCAGGACGGTCATCCTGCTGGAAGGGCCGGCGGCGGCGGACCCGCGCTGGCGAGACGCCTTCGCTCACGCCGTCAGGATGTTGATGCAGGCGCCTGGCAACCAGCACTACGCCGAGGCCGACCTGTCCGCGACGAACCCATGGGTGGCGTACGAGGGCGAGCAGCCTGATGTTCCGGGGCAGCTCTTCCGGCTCCTGCAGCTCGACTACCGGTCCGAAGACCCCGCTGCGCCGGTGAGTGGTCCAGCCGCTCCGGTCAGCGGCATCCCCGTGTCGGCGGGCCCGAGTGGGGACCTGGCGGGTGACGACGTCACCGGCGCGCCGGCGGAGCCGACGCAGCAGGTTGCCCTGTATTCGCAAGCGCCGTGGTCCGCACAGTCGTCCCAACCGATCTCGGCGGCGCCCTCGTCCGCCGCGCCGGCCCCTTTCGACCAACAGTTCGCAGCGCCCGGCCGGCGGATCGCACCGGTCCAGGTCGTCCGGAGAGGCGTGAACTGGATCTGGGTCGTCGTCGGCGGGTTGGCGCTCACCCTCGTCGCCGGTGTCGCGGGGTACGCCCTCGGTGGACGCGGCGACTCGGACGAGCCGCCGCCCGTAACCGCCTCCCTCTCGCCCTATCAGGCGACCCAGCTCTCCATCAACAAGTCGAAGTTCACCGGCGAGCTGGCGCAGATGGGCGAACTCTGGTTGGCCGACGTCAGCGGCTGCGTGGTCTACGGTCGCGGCGGCCCCGCACTGGCAGAGAACGAGGAGGCCCACGTCTTCTGCCCCGACGGCGCACTGCAGGTGCACTTCTCGCTGTTCCGGGAAGGAGCCCTGAAGATCGCGGGGCGCGCGCAGCGTGAAGAACTCGGCCGCACTGCCAACGCGTTCGCCCCTGGAGTCAGGGAGCCGACCCGCACGACGGGCGGCGTGACAGGTGTGCCCGGTAGCTACGTCGAGTACGGCTTCCTGTTCGAGGGCCAGGCATACTGCGGTGTCTGGTGGGACCGGGACGACTCCAACGCCGTCATGGTTCTCGAAACTCCCTGCATGGCCGGCATCGCGGGCAACTGGGACGCTCTGCGCGACATGTGGCGTCGCCACAGCTGAGGCTCTGGCACAACTACTACCTGGCCGGCCTGGGCGTTGCGAACGGCCCAGGCGCGCCGCCGCGCTGACTACGGGGTCTTGCGCCGAGGAGGCAGCACGTCTTCCTGCGGCTGACCGCGCAATGCCCTCACTCCTTGAACAGAATGGTACTGATGAACGACATCACTGGTCTCCGTGGCCGGGCCACCCGCGCCGGCGGGAGATTCGTCCGTAGCATCTGGCTCTTCCCGGCTCTGTTGACTGTCGCGTTGCTGGGGCTGACGGCTCTGCAAATCAACGGGTCCTCAATGGGAATGGTCCACAAGACGCTGTACGGCGCGCAGCAGGACCCGGACCTCCTGTTCAACAGCCCGCAGGGGATCCGGTCAGACGAGTGGAACGTCAACACTCAAATGACCGTCGCCCAGGACGCGGCCGGTTACCCCCTGATCAACCCGAACGTGGGGGAGGAAGGCGAGGATGTCTCCCTGGTCAGGGACGTCCCGTACAAGGAGTGGTCGGTCGCCTTCAAGCCGCACAACCTGGCTTTTCTGGTGCTGCCGTTCGACTTTGCCTTCGCCTTCAAATGGTGGCTGATGGGCTACTTGCTCATCCTGAGTTGTTATTTCTTCGTGCTGGCTCTGATGCCCAGGCAACGGTGGTTTGCCGCCGGGCTCTCCCTGGCGCTGTTCTTCAGTCCGTTCGTGCAGTGGTGGTACCAGTACGTGACGTTGTCGTCGATGTACTACGCCCTGTTCGCGGCTACGGTGCTGATTCTTCTGGTGCGTTCGAAACGGCTGCTCGTCACAGTTGCCTGGGGGGCGCTCCTGGCCTACCTGCTCACCTGCTTCGCGCTCGTGCTCTACCCACCGTTCCAGATCGCCTGCGTCCTGGCGGTGACGCCGTTCGCCATCGGCTACCTGATCGAGCAGGGCCGTGTACTACAGCGCCGACTGCTGCTGCGGCAGCTGAGCATCGTCGCCGCATCGCTTGCGGTTGCGGGTGCCGTGATCGGTGCGTTCATCGCCTCCCGGCTGACCGTCATCGAGACCATGCAGAGCACGGTCTATCCGGGTGAGCGCGTCGTGGAGAGCGGCGGGTTCGATCTGCTGCACCTGTTCTCCGGGCACACCAGCTTCGGGTTGCAGTTCGCCGAGAAGGCCGAGCTCTACCAGGTCATGGACAATCAGAGCGAGAACTCCAACTTCCTGCTCGTATTCCCGTACCTGGTAGTGCCCAGCATGATCCTGCTGTACCTGTTGTACCGCGCCCAGCGGGCCATCGACTGGCCACTGCTGCTCGCCAATCTCACGCTTCTAGGGGCATTGGTCTGGCTGTCCGTCCCCCATCTCGACCTTGTCGGCAAGATCCTGTTCCTCAGCCTGGTGCCGCACACGCGGTTGCTCGTCGGCATCGGTCTGCTCAGTGTCATCGGGGTGGTGCTGGTCGTCCGGCGGCTGCAGGACGAGCGATCGGCCAAGCCGGGTTTCAAGGTCGTCGTCGGATACGCCCTCGTCGTCCTGCTCGTTCAGGTGCTGCTCAGCCTGCACGTGCAGCGGGCATTTCCCGGCTTCATGCAGTCGCGCGGCTTCCTCTTGTCGATCATCCCGGTTCCGCTGGTCGTGTATCTGCTGCTTCGTCAGCGTTTCACCTGGGCCGTATCCGTCCTGCTGGCCTTCTCCGTTGCCATGACGGTGTTCATCCACCCGCTCTACCGCGGCACCGCAGCACTGACCCGCACGCCGCTGGCGGAGTCGATCCGCACCATCAATGCCGAAGACCCCGGCGCCGCCTGGGTGACCGATGTGGGAAGCATTCAGAGCTTCGCCTCCATGAGCGGCGCCCGCTCGTTGTCCGGCGTCTACGCCTACCCCCAGCTGGATCTCTGGCGGACCGCAGACGAGCAGGGCGAGCAGGACGCGGTCTACAACCGTTACGCCCACGTCTGGTTCGTGTTCGACCGGGACCCCGCCCGCGACTCACCGACGACCTTCGACCTGCCGACGCCCGACCATTTCGAGGTCGCCACCGAACCGTGCGGCAGCTTCCTCCAGCAGCATCAGGTCCGGTACCTGGTGACAGCGACGGCGCTCGACGAGCCGTGTCTGGAACTTCGCGAGACAGTCCGCTATCCGGCTGCCACATTCCTCATCTACAAGATCCGTTAGGCCCGCCCGGAGGCGGAGATTCGCCCGGATGCACCATCGATCTCTGGACGAATCTCCGCCTTGCCGAACCGCCGCTGGTCTCCACCTCGGCTTGACCGGAAGCCTTTAGCCAAGCCCGGGCGTGCGGTGACTCTTCGGTGCCGGGGTGGTCACTTCTTGCTGATCAGCAGGACCGGTTCCACACCACCGGTAGCCTGCTCGACCCGGTAGTCGGTGAACACCTTCTGCCAGTCCTCCGTCTCCCACATCACGTGGGTGCGGATCAGCCATACGCGCCCGCCGCCGCGCTGCGCTGCCAATGCCAGCGCCTCATCGATCTTGGCATGGATGAGTGCGATGTCGTGGTGGGGAATCACGATGAGGTCGGACCGGGTGGGCATTTCGACCTGCCAGCCGACGGTGTTGTCGGCTGGTGCGACAAGCTTGACCTTGTCGGACCGCGAGTAGTACGCAAAGCCGTACCACGCCAGACCGTTCATGACGATGGCATCGTTGGCCGACCGATGGGTGTTCACGTATTCGGTCGCCGAACGGATGTCCGTCGCGCCGATGGCGGTGAAGTAGAACCCCGGGTCGTTGCCGTCGAACCGGTACCAGCGGCCGTTGTTGATGCCGAAGATCGTGAGCAGGACGGCGCAGATCGCCGCGGTCAGGACCGTCGACGGCACGCGAGGAACCCTGCGGGCAATGAGCGCGGCCACCCCGTGGGCCAGTCCGGCGACACCGAGGCCGGCGACCGCAGCCGTCGTGACGAGCAGGAAGTGCGAGGTACGCAGCTCCAGTAGCGGATAGAACTTGCCGACCCCCAGCGTTGTCACCGCCACCGGCAGCAGAAGCACCGCGATCGCCGACGCGGGGCGGCCCTGCCGGGCGAGGGTGACGGCACCTGCGATGAACAGCCCGCCGACGACCAGAGCGGACGCGCCGAGCATCGGGACCAGGTCGCCGATGTGCCCGCTGAGGTAGCCGGGCAACTCGGTCAGGGTCGGGAAACTACCGACCCAGAATTCCCGCATCGAGTCATTGTTGCCCCGCGCGGAGATACCGAAGTAGACGGCGACGATGACAGTCATTGCGCCGAGCCCCGCCACGACGACGTCCCGGAGTCGCGCCCACTGGCGTTGCAGCGCGGTGACCAGCAACAACCCGCCGAACACGGCGGGGGTGGCGATGGCAGTGACGTGGCTGACGAATATGCCTGTGGCGGCCACGGCCGCGACCACGCCAAGCCGTCTCCGCGACCAGGTCTGCTCGGTCCAAGCGCCCAGAGCGAGCAGGACCACCGTGACGGCGGCATCAGCGGTGTACTGCTTGAGGTCGTGACGGATCTGCTGCGCCGGCAGGAGCAGGACCGCCATGGCACAGACGAAGCCTGCGACAACTCCGAGCCACCGAGTCGGCCACCGCAGCAACCGCCCGAGCCCGTACGCGGCGACGACACCCAGGCAGAGGAAGGCAAGCGGCACCACACGGAGGTAGTCGGCGTCCGGCACCAGCCGCAGCAGGAGGGTCCACCCGATCGGGGTGGACGCGGTCGTCACCGGCAGGTCGCCGAGCGGGAGCCGGACCGAGAGCGCCACCCACGCCTCGTCGAGCCAGTACCCCGCCGTGAGCATCGTCTTGACGTCGTGGACCACCGGGACGAGGGCCAGCAATACGGCAATGGCGACCCAGTCCGCGGAGGTGGGGCGGCGCCTGGTTGTCGGTGCCGCTGGGGCGTCCGACGGGCTCACGTTCTCGAGTACGAGTTGTCCAACCACGCCAATTCCCATCCAGAGTGCGAAACGACCATGCTTCATTCCGACGACATCGTCGATGAGAGCGAATTGCGGTGTCGACCGAGCCCGTCGTGGCGCCGAGGTGGAGCAGGGCGCCGTCAGCTGCCCCCTGCTTGGCGGCCCGGCGTGGGCAGCGACTCACCCGTGCGTCGTTGCATGGGCACCGGGGCACCGATCAGGCGTGCCGCCTGCGGGTTGCGCCGGGAGGCCGACGGCAACCCGATGACGAACTCAGGGAACAGACTGAAGAAGGTCTTGGCGCTCTGCAGTTCCAGAGTGTGCGCGCGCGACCACTGGAACGAGTTCGTCGCACGGGCCCAGTGGTGGGTCCACCGCACGTCGCCGAGCAGCACCACGGGCATGTCGTGCCGCCACGCCCGCAGACCGAGCTCGTGGTCCTCGTAGTAGAGGAAGAACTGTTCGTTCCATCCGCCCATGGCGATGAAGTCGGCGGTGCGGGCGGCGATTGCGGCACCCATGGCCCAGGCGACGTAGACCGCTTCACCGGGGTTCGCCACCACCCGGTAGGTCGCGTGCATCCGGGACAGCGGCCAGATCTTCCGGTTGCCCAGTTTGGCGGTGGCGTAGGGGAAACCGCGCCCGTTGGGCTGGGGAGTGCCGTCCGTCGCGAGCAGCTGAGGAGCTACCAGACCGCCGTGGACGTCGAGGTGCCGCTTGAGCACGTCGAGACCGTCCGGGTCGATCTCAAGATCGGGGTTGGCGAATACCACGTATTCGCTCGCCGCCTGGCGCACGCCGACGTTGTTGGCCTTGGAGAAGCCGACGTTCTCCGGCAGGCGAATGACCCGGGCACCCAACTCCTCCGCCACCGCGACCGAGTCGTCGGAGGAGGCATTGTCGACGACGATCCACTCGTAGGGCTTGGCTCCCCGCCAGCACCTGCGGAGCGTCTCCGCCGAGTTGTAGGTGACCGTCACGACACTCCACTGGTGTCCTGCCATCATGCTCTCCGAACTGTCAGGTAGCTGTAGAGGGACGCGAAGCCGAACCGCTTGCCGTTCCACTGCCGTCGGGCGGCCGGGCTCTCCGCCAGGCCACGTCCGACGCCACGGAGGAACGGCCACAGCAGGCCTTGACGGACACGTCGGGCGGCGAGCGCGAGGTGCGCAAGGGCCAGTACCGGCATGGCGAGGAGCATCAGCGGCCAGGTGAAGACCCGGGCCGCGACCAGAAGTCGGTTTCGGGCCAGCAGGAAGGCACGAAAGCCTTGGAGCTTGTTGTCGCCCTCGACGCTGTGCCCACCCGCGTGGGGGAGCACGAGATCGAGCGCGCGGGTCCGGTATCCCGATGCGTAGAGACGGTAAGCCAGGTCAGCGTCCTCGCCCCAGGCGAACAGGTGCTCGTAGAACCCCCCGAACTGGTGGAACAGTTCGGTCGGGAAGACGGCGGCGCCCCCCGACGGACCCAGTGGTCCCCGCGCCGCGGTGGCGGTCCTGTCGATGAAGAGCGAGACCGGATTGACGTCGATGCCGATGTACTCCCCACCGTGCATGGCCAGACCAACCGCGATCGGTGTGCCGGGGTCCTCGGCGATGGCGGCGCACATGCGCGCAAGCGCGTCGTCGGGCAGCCACACGTCGGGGTTGAGCAGCAGCACGTGGTTCGTCCTCGCGGCCGCGACCGCGCGGTTGCAGCCCGCCGCGAACCCCGGATTCGAGGAGTCGGGGAGGTACTCGTACCGCTCTTCGTCGAGCCAACCGGCAACGACCTTCTCGCAGCCGTCCTCGGGCCAGTTGTCGGCGAAGATGAACCGCACCGGAAGTCCCTCGGCGCTGCGCACCCAGGTAGGCAGCGTCTGGGTCAACATGTCGCTCGAACGGTAGAGAACGGTGACGATTGTCAGCGCTTCATCCACTCCGGGATCCACCTCATCGGTTTGCTGAGCAGGTAAAGGGCAACGAGGCCAGGGGCGAGCGCCAGCCAGAAGGGTTGCACCACGGGATAGAACTCGTAGACACCAAAAGTCGCGAAATAGATCACGAACGCCCGGGTCAGTTGGTGGGCAGGGCTTGACGTGTACGTCAGCCGCCGATCGATGACCCCGACGCAGAAGCCCAACAGCGAGAGAAAGAGCACCGCGCCGACCGGCCCATAGTCGAGCAGAGGTATGGCCACGAACGTCGCGGTGTTCATGTAGAACGGTTTGCTCAGGCCCGCGGTGATCTTGTAGATGTCGGCCGAACCGAGCAGGCGATCGCCCAACGAACCCGTGAAGGTCAGGGTGTATCGACCCCAGGTCGGCGGGTGCTGCTCGCGCACCTGCCACAACCGACCGAAGGTCTCGACGGAACTGCTCAGCGACAGGTCCAGCGACCCGACACTGGCGTACAACGGGCTGGCGCCGTATTGCGCTCGGAACTGGTCCTCGAACTGCCCGGTGCCGGCCAGCGTCCGTTGGCCGCCGAGGAAGACTGCCGCACCCATTGCGAGAGCTCCGATCACCAGCACCACGAGCGACACCCGCAGCCGGTTCTTCCGGCTGATGGTCGCCGATCGGCGTACCGAGAGTGCGGCGACCAGCGGCGGCACGATCCCCAGCAGAACGGAGTTCTTACTCGCGCCCAGCGCCGCGCCGAACGCGAAGATGACGACGAAGGCGACGTAGCTCCACCGTCCCTCCGCCTTCCCGGTGAGCGCGCGAAGCAGCGAGATCGCCAATCCGATCCCCCAGAACTCCGAGAACAGCCCGGTGAGGAGGTTGGAGCGCAGTCGTACCGCCTCGCGTGCGGCGTCCGGGTTGTCGGCAAACAGCGGCGGTACCTCACCGCGGAACTTCATCGCCGCACCGATGAGAGCGAGCAGAAGGAGGAAGAGTACGAAGGGCCGGAGCCGACTTTCGGCGGGCCAGCGCAGTTCGGCTCGAGCCGACTCGACGCCCGCTCGGTCCATCGGCGGACGCGTCGTCACGGCCGGCATGACGACGGTGACCGCGGACTCCGTCCGCACGGCCGGCATGACGACGGTGTCCTCGGTCGCCGTCGACTGTTCCGGGCGACGCTTGTTGGCTGCCAGTCGACGACCGAAATACCAGGCGGCGAGGAACCAGGCCGCGTAGATCCCCAAGATCGGCACCGCGGCGCGTCCGGCCGGAGAGTCGTACGGCCCCGGAATGGTGAGGACGGCGAGGAAGACAAAGCCCCAGGCGGCCGTGCAGATGGCGAGCCACGTGTGAGCACGGAAGATCAGGGCCGCCATGGCGAGGAAGGCGGCGGCGACGCCGAACTCGGTGTCCCAGAGGAGGACCACCAGGACGATGACGACCGCCACCACCCAGGGCACCAGGGTCCGGTAGAGGGTGGGGCTGCTGGCCCTGGTTGTTGTGGTCACAGAAGAGACCTGTACAGGCTCTGCCACCGCTCGACACACCGATCGAAGGCGTACTCCTGGGCGTACCACTCGGCCACCCGCTGACCCTCGTCGATGGCGCGGTGGCCGACGGCGTCCCGGATGGCGGCGGCGAGCGCGGCGGGCGCGAGGTCCGCCTGGAACGCCAGGGTGCCCGTGGCGTGGCGGGTGACCTCGGCCAGACCGCCGGCCCCGGTGTGCACCACAGGTACGCCGAGGGACAGCGCCTCCAGGGCGCTGAGCCCGAACGACTCGACCCGGGACGGCACCACCAGGCAGTCGATCTCCTGAAGGAAGTCTGCGGCCGTGACCCGACCGACGAGGTCGAGGTTGGGCCTGGGGTCGATCGCCATGGAACCCGCCCCGGCGACCTTGAAGTCCACCTCCGGAAGGAGGGAGGCGATCTCGGGCAGGAGATCGGCGCCCTTCTCCTTCTCCAGCCGGCCGAGATAGCCGACCACCGGCCGTCGACCCGGCTCCGGCAGGTGCGCGGGCTTCGGGCTCGGCCAGGTGACCGGCAGCGGGTTCGGGATCAGGTGGATGTTCTTGACGCCACCGCGGTCGCGTAGCTCGGAGGCCTCGAACTCGGACACCGCCACCGTCGCGTGTGGACGGGCCCGACGCATGGCCAGGTCCAGCGTGATGTTGGACTGGATGAGCGCCTTCTGCTGGAACGATCCGGCGGTGTCCCGGTACTGCCAGAGGCTGTTGTGCAGGGTGACGACGAGCGGGATCCGCCGGCGTCCCATGCTCAGCGCCGCCCGGGAGTGCATGGCGGCGGACAGCAGGTGGGCGCAGACCACGTCCGGCTGTACCTCGTCGACCAGGCGGCGGATCTCCCGCGCGTACGCGAGGTCGATCCGGCTGGTCGCGCTGAGCCCGACCCACGGCACCCCGGCCTCGCGCAGCGCGTGACCCACCTCGTCGTCCGACGTGGCGGCGATGACGTCCAGGCCCGTTCGGGCGTGCGCCGGAATGATCTCGGTCAGGATGCGCTCGGCGCCACCGAGCTGCCGCCGCCCGGAACCACCCGTGGTGCAGACGAACAACACCTTCACGAGGTACGCAGCCCCTCGACGGCGCCCTTCGCGATGGCGCGGCGAACCGGGTTTCCACCCACCGCGGCGCGCAGCAGCACCCCGCCCACGTACGCCGTCGTGGCGATGCGGCCGCGCGTGCCACCCATGCTCCGGCTCGCCCGGATGAACTCCCTGGTCCGACGCTCGGAGATCTCCTCCTCGGACCAGCGCCGCTTCGCGGTCGCGTCGTCCTCGTGCATGATCACGGCCTCCGGCACATACGCCAGCCGCAGACCCTGCTGACGGACGGCCCAGCAGAGCCGCATGTCCTCGGAGTAGAAGAACGAGGTCTCGTCGACGCCGCCGATGGCGTCGAAGGTGTCGCGGCGCATGGCGACGAAGGGGCCGGTCAGCCAGTCCGCCTTCTCCGGTGGCGCGACGATCCGCAGGTTCGGCAGCACCATGCTCAGCCCGGTGGCGTGGGCGAAGCCCACGCCCAGGCCCAGGAACCGCCCACCCTCGGTCTGCGACACACCCGACGGGGTGACCACGCCCGGGAAGGCCGCGCCCACCTGCGGGTCCTCCAGGGCGGTCAGCAGGCGGCTGACGGCGTCCTCGTGCACGATGATGTCGTTGTTGGAGAGGATCACGTTCGCCCGGCTGGTGTGGCGCACGCCGAGGTTCATCCCCCGCGCGTACCCCAGGTTGGAGCCGGACTGGACGTACCGGACACCCTGCTCGGCGCAGAACGCGCTCAACGACTCCTGAATGTGCATCGAGCTGCCGTTGTCGACGACTACGATCTCCGCCTCCGCCGGCAGCGACAGGACGCAGGCGCGCGTGCGCTCAAAGTCCTCCCAGGCGAGGACAACAATCGAGACATCCATGTCAAACCGTCCCATGATTCGGCGACTGCGCTCGTCGCAGGCTTGCTCTGGAGGCGAAGGCGTGTACGGCGTAGGCGAGCGTCGAGGCGATCGCCGCCCCGACCACACCAGCCCACGGGATGATCGCAAAGTATGCGGGAATCGCGAACCCGAGGGTGATCAGTGCGACCACCGTCGTCGCCCGCTCGCCCCGCCTCTTCAGCAGCAGGGCGCTCCAGCTCTTGCCGGCCGCGGTGGCCAGTGAACCGGGCAGCAGGACAAGGCCGAGGATCCAGGCGTACCGGTACTCGGGCTGGAGGTAGCCCAGCACACCGAGCCCGAGGATGGCGGCCAGGGCGACCGGCAGAGCCGCGGTGACCACGGCCCGGGTGGGGTCGGGGCCGCCGTCGCCGTCCCGGCTGGCCAGGATCCGCTGCGCCCGTACGACGGCACCCGCCTGGGCGAACTCCAGCGCGGCGACCGCCAGCGCGTACACGCCGAGTGGGCCGGCGCCGACGAACCTGGCCACCAGGATCTGGTTGAACCGCAGCGTCATCATCTGGGCGAAGATCCCCAGGTGCAGGTTGCCGACGGCGGCCATGTCGGCGCGGTAGTCCACCGCGGTCGCCTCCGGCCGTGGTGCGGGCCCGATCCGCCGGAGCATCCCCAGCACCAGGGCGCACACGGACAGCGCGCTGACCCACTGGACGACCAGCCACACCATGCTCCACAGGCCGCCGTCCAGGTAGCCGGCGAAGTACAGCGCCACGTAGCCACCGACCAGGACGGCTCCGCTCGCCGCGCGCATCGCGTAGACGACCAGGAAGCTCTTCTGGCGCAGCGCGATCGACGAGACCGTGTTGAAGATCGTCAGACCTGCCGCGGACCCCATGCCGACCAGGTAGCTGCCGAGTCCGGCCACCGTGGTGAGCACCGCGGCGGCGACGACGGAGAGGAGGACCGAGGCCCCCAACATGGCGAGGACCCAGGGGCGTCCCCGGGAGAAGACCCAGCCGCCCGGACGGGACAGCAGGAAGGTGTCCAGGGACAGGCCACCGACGGCCGCACCGAGCGTCGCGCTCACCATGTTCGCGGACAGCTCACCGCGCTCCGCCGGCGGCAGGGCCACCGACAGGACCGCCGCCAGCCCGGTCAGGCCGAGAGCGCCGATGTAGAGACGCTCGGGTGCGACGAGCTGCCGCAACAGACCCAGTACGCGGCGGCCGGGCGATGGTTTCGTGCCGGGACTCGGCGATTGCCGAGCAGTCTTGACCAGCGACACGCCGTTCACTCGCCCCCCATAGATGTAATACGTGCGGGCACGACGAGTCGTACTTCGCTGGCACTTTCTACCCGAACCCCGCTACACCTGCAATCGCCCGGGCGGCCCGAACCGATAATGCCGAAACACCTGCCGTCGCCGCCAGTCGGCCGGCGTAGACTCTCGGACCCGTGAGGATCCTCGTCACCGGCGGAGCCGGATTCATCGGGTCGGAGTACGTTCGCCTGCTGCTGGGCAAGCCCCTCGGCAGTGCCGACGGCGTGCCGCCACTCGAGCCGGCGGTCGTGACCGTGCTCGACAAACTGACCTACTCGGGCAACCTGGCCAACCTCGACCCCGTCCGCGACGACCCGCGGCTACGGTTCGTCCAGGGCGACATCTGCGACCCGACCATCGTCGACGAGGTCGTCGCCGAGCACGACGTGATCGTGCACTTCGCCGCCGAATCACACGTCGACCGCTCCATCGCCGGCGCCGCCCCGTTCGTCACCACCAACGTCCTGGGCACCCA
>NZ_JBEZFV010000013.1:0-168316 GCF_040649655.1 Micromonospora sp. NPDC048905
CGACCCGCTACGACAAGACCGCGACCTCGTTCCAGGCCACAGTCACCATCGCCGCGCTACTCCAATGGTTGTGAGCCTTTGAAGACACGCCCTAGCGCGCGAACCGTTCCAGCCGGACCAGCCGATTGCCGGAAAATGATCATCCACCGAGGGGTCATCGCGCATGATTCCCTCGCTCGCCCCGAGCAACGACCGCCGCTCTGCTCTCGGCACCGGCTCCGACAGCCACCGGGCGGGCGCGCCGAGGCGCCCGCCCGTCCGGGCAAGATCAGAGTGTTTGACCGACTCGGTCGACGACGGCAAGAGCCAGCGTGGCTGACGATCCCGCCGACCCACCCACCCCGAGGAAGGCGTAGGTCTCGGGATGGAAGACCAGCACGATCTGTCCCGGGCCGCCCGTCGACGACCAGGTGATCCCGATACCCGATCGGCCCGCGCCGTCCTTGGCGTGCTCCACAGCCCGCAGGCCCGGCGTCGCCGCCGCCGCCTCGTAGAGCGCCGCACGTGATCGAGGGCGTAGGTAGCCCTCGCTGAGGTAGTAGAGGAGGTCCTTGCCGGCAGCATTGGCGTCACCCGGTTCACCGCTGCGATTCTTCGTCAGGAAGGCCCGCATGGCGGCGGCGTCGGTGGGCATGTCGGCACGGTAGGCGGGCGTTGGAGTGCACTGCTCGGTCTCGCCCGGCACCACCTGGCCGCCCCTGGTCACCGCGGACCTTCCGTTCCGGCAACCGGGCAGGATGGTCTCCGTGCGGCCATCGGTAGCGGTCTCGATGATCAGACCGTCCCGGACTCCGTCCACCGACTGCCAACTCTCCCGGATCTCCGGCCCCTCCTGGCTGCGTGAGTAGACAAACTGATGTGGCCGGGGATTGACGTCGGGCAGCTCCAGCGCAGCGGCCGCCGCGTTCCGGAGAACCTGGGCCGCATCGGCCCGGGCGGCCGGCGTGCTGCCACCGAGCCGGTCCGGGGCAAGAACCAGTACGGCAGCCAGCGACGCAGCCACGCTGGCCGCCGCCACCCCGCTGAGCACGAGCCGCCAAACGGGCTGCCGCGAGCGAGGAGGCGCCGGAAGTACGATCGTCGTCACGGGTACGGAGGCCAGGGCGGTCATCTCGGTCGTCAGCCGGGCACGGGCCGGCTCCAACCGCTCGATGGTCGGCAGCCCGGTCTCGCCACCGAGTTGCTGGAGCAGCCGCATCTCATCCATTGCTCAGTGCCTCCTTGATAGTGCCGGCCGGTTCGCCGCCCAACCGCTCACGGAGCAGCCGGCGGGCTCGGTTGAGTCGTGATCGCACGGTGCCGACCGGAATCGTCAGAGCGGCGGCAACCTCGTCGTAGGTCAGGTCCTCCCACGCGACCAGCAACAACACGTCGCGGTCTCCGTCGGAGAGCACGGCCAACGCATCCAGAAGGAGTCGACGTAGCGATTGCGCGGTCACCACATTGGCGACCCGGTCGGCGTGCTCCGTCTCGCTCGTCGGGGGGACGTACGCCTGCCGTAGCCGGTACTCCCGTTCCTCATTGCGCCAGTGTTGGCTGACGATGTTGGCTGCGATCCCATACAGCCATGGCCGGGCGTTCGAGTGGGTGACGTCGAATCGATCCCGACGACGAAATCCCGCCAGAAACGTCTCGGCAACCAGGTCGTCCGCCGCCGGCACGCCGAGACGACGGGCCAGGTAACGATGGATGTGCGGCGCGTGTCGGTCGAAGATGACCGAGAAGATCTC
Organism: Micromonospora sp. NPDC048905; assembly: GCF_040649655.1. Taxonomy (NCBI): domain Bacteria; kingdom Bacillati; phylum Actinomycetota; class Actinomycetes; order Micromonosporales; family Micromonosporaceae; genus Micromonospora; species Micromonospora sp. NPDC048905. The sequence continues at coordinate 1,731 of NZ_JBEZFV010000013.1, forward strand.
TGGTTCCTGCACGGACCGGGCGATAATCGCTCCGTCCGCCATCGCACCGACATCGACATCTTTTGCTCGCCGCAGGTGCTTCATATAAAGCCTTTCGCGGAGCGGGATGGGTCACCTGTTATCCGCGTCCGGCGGCCAAACGGTTCATGGGCGGCGCGAGCAGCGCCGGCACGGCGCAGGCCGATCCCGCTCGCCGCGCAGCTCTCGGCACGCCCGCCCGGGCGTCGTTCATTGGAATGGTGGTGGTTTCGCCCATTGCCGCCCGTCGAACAAGGCGGCGCAACTCCATGGTGACGCGGGCGGGGCCGGGGTCACCAGCTCGTGGGCAGGGGCATTCCTTCGGTGAAGCCGGCGGCGCTCTGGACGCCGACGACCGCCCGTTCGTGGAACTGCGTCAGGTTTCGCGCGCCGGCATAGGTGAAGGCGCTGCGTACCCCGGCGATGATCTCGTCGATCAGGTCCTCGACGCCGGGTCGGACCGGGTCCAGGTACATCCGCGCCGAGGAGATGCCCTCCTCGAACACCGCCTTACGAGCTCGGTCGTAGGGACTGTCGTCGGCGGTACGGGCACTGACCGCCCGAGCCGACGCCATCCCGAAGCTTTCCTTGTACCGCCGACCGTCCGGCTCGGTGTAGAGGTCGCCGGGGGACTCGTAGGTGCCGGCGAACCACGAGCCGATCATCACGTTCGACGCGCCGGCGGCCAGCGCGAGCGCCACGTCGCGGGGGTGCCGTACGCCGCCGTCGGCCCAGACGTGCCGGCCCAGTTGCCGGGCCGCGGTCGCGCAGTCGAGCACGGCGGAGAACTGCGGCCGACCCACGCCGGTCATCATCCGGGTGGTGCACATCGCGCCCGGCCCGACGCCGACCTTGATGATGTCCGCCCCCGCCTCGACGAGGTCGCGTACCCCCTCGGCGGTGACCACGTTGCCGGCCGCGACCGGCACCCCCGGGTCCAGCTTGCGGACCGCCTGGAGCGCCGCGATCATCCGCGACTGGTGGCCGTGCGCGGTGTCCACGACCAGCGTGTCCACCCCCGCCTCCAGCAGCGCGGCGGCCTTACCTGTCACGTCGCCGTTGATCCCGACGGCCGCCGCGATGCGCAGCCGGCCCCGGTCGTCCACGGCCGGCGTGTAGAGGGTGGCGCGCAGCGCGCCCTGGCGGGTCAGCACCCCGACCAGCCGACCGTCGGCGTCCACCACCGGGGCGAGCCGGCGACGGCCCGCGGAGAGCAGCTCGAAACCGGTACGCGGGTCGGCGTCCGCCGGGACGGTGTGCAGCTCGGTGGACATCACGTGGCGGAGTTGGGCGAACCGATCCACTCCCGTGGTGTCCGCCTCGGTGACCACGCCCAGCGGTCGGCCGGCGTCGTCGACGACGATCACTGCGGCGTGCGAGCGCTTGGGCAGCAGGTGGATGGCGTCACCCACGGTCTCCGTGGGACCCAGGGTGATGGGCGTGTCGTAGACCAGGTGCCGCTGCTTGACCCAGGCGACGACATTCGCCACCACCTCGATCGGGATGTCCTGCGGAATCACCGCGATCGCGCCCCGCCGGGCCACCGTCTCGGCCATCCGCCGGCCGGCGACCGCGGTCATGTTCGACACCACGAGCGGGATGGTGGTGCCGGTGCCGTCGCCGGTGGAGAGGTCGACGTCGAGCCGAGAGCCCAGGTCGGAGCGGGCCGGCGCCATGAAGACGTCGGTATAGGTCAGGTCGTGCGCGGGAGCCGCGCCGTGAAGGAACCGCACCCGGCAATCATTCCCGCTCGCGGTCCATTCCACCGCCGGTGGTCGCGGAAAACACTCGCATCGTCGTTGGTCCTGGTCCCGGTGGCCTCGTCGGTGCTCGCCACTGGGCCGGTCAGCCCGGCGGAAGTGCCACGGCGAGCCCGGCCGGGTACGAACCGGTCAGCCCAGCAGGAGTGCCACGGCGAGTCCGGCCATCACGACGGCGATGAGCGCATCCAGCACCCGCCAGGCGGCGGGGCGGGCGAGCAGCGGCGCGAGGCGCTGCGCACCGACGCCGAGGGCGGTGAACCAGACCACACTGGCCAGGGCGGCGCCGGCGCCGAAGACCCACCGGTGCGGGTGTTGTTGGGCCACGCTGCCCAGGAGCAGCACGGTGTCCAGGTAGACGTGCGGGTTCAGGTAGGTGAAGGCGGCGCAGGCGAGCAGGGTCGCCCCCAACGTGGCTGGGGGCCGCTCGGTGGGCAGCAGGGCGCCCTGACGCAGGGCGCGGCGGGCGGCGAGCCCCGCGTAGCAGAGCAGGAAGGCCGCACCGCCCCAGCGGATCGCCATCAGCAGGCCCGGTCGGCCGGTCACCAGCGAACCGACCCCGGCCACTCCGGCCACGATCAGCAGTGCGTCCGACGCGGCGCAGGTCAGCACCACGGGTATGACGTGCTCGCGTCGCAGGCCCTGGCGCAGGACGAAGGCGTTCTGGGCGCCGATGGCGACGATGAGCGCGATGGAGATCGAGAAGCCGGCGACGGCGGAGGTGAGCACGACGTCGACGCTAGGACCGCGGGTGTCCACCAGTCCAACTAAAGATTCTGACGTAACTTAAGCTCAGCTGATGGACGGTCTCGACTCGGCGCAGCTGCGGACACTCGCGGCGGTGGTGGCAGAGGGCAGCTTCGACGCGGCGGCCCGGCTGCTGCACGTCACGCCGTCGGCGGTGAGCCAACGGATCAAGGCGCTGGAGGAGACTGTCGGCCAGGTGCTGGTCCGCCGCGCCCGTCCGTGCGTGGCAACCGACGCCGGTCGCCCGCTGCTGCGCCTGGCCGGCCAGCTCGCGCTGCTCGAACGGGAGGCGCTGACCGAGGCCCGCGGCCCGCTGGCTGGCGGTGGCCGGATCCGGGTCGCCGTGGTGGTCAACGCGGACTCGCTGGCCACCTGGTTTCCCGCCGCGCTGGCCCGGTTGCCGCAGCGGGCCGGGCTCTCGTTCGACCTGCGGCAGGACGATCAGGACCACACCGCCGAGCTGCTCCGTGACGGTTCGGTGATGGCGGCGGTCACCGCCCAACGGGAGGCCGTGCAGGGCTGCCGGGTGCTGCGGCTCGGGGCCATGCGCTACCGCGCGTTGGCCACCCCGGAATTCGCGGCCTCCCACTTCGCCGGAGGATTCACCGCAGCCGCGCTGGCGAGCACCCCGCTGGTGGTCTTCGACCGGAAGGATCGGGTGCAGCACCGGTTCATCCGGGCGGTGGTCGGTCGACCGCTCGACCCGCCCGTGCACTACGTACCGTCGGTGCCGGCGTTCAGCGAGACGATCCGGCTCGGGTTGGGCTGGAGTCTGGTGCCGGAACAGATCGCCCAGGCCGACCTGACCGCCGGTCGTTGCGTCGACCTCGCGCCGGGCCGACACCTCGACGTTCCGCTGTACTGGCAACATTGGCGGCTGGAGTCTGACGTGCTGAACTCCCTGACCGCCGCCGTCCGAGCGGTCGCCGCCGAAGCCCTGCGCTGACCGCCCGCCGGGCGCTCCGGCGATGGTGCGGAGTCGGGCGCTCAGGCGATGGTGCAGATGGGGGCACCGGCGGTGATCACGGCGCCGACCTCGGCGCTGAGGCCGCTGACCGTACCCGCCTTGTGCGCGTGCAGCGGCTGCTCCATCTTCATCGCCTCCAGCACCACCACCAGGTCGCCCTCGGCCACGGTGTCGCCGTCGGCCACCGCGATCTTGACGATGGTGCCCTGCATCGGTGAGGTGAGCGCGTCGCCGCTGACCGGGGCACCGGCCTTGGCACCGCCGCCGCGCCGGGTCGGCTTGCGGGAGGCGGGTGCCGCGGTGGTCGTACTCCCGCCGAAGCCGGCGGGGAGGCTGACCTCGATGCGCTTGCCGCCCACCTCGACCACGACGGTGTCGCGTTCGGCCGGCGCCTCGGCGGCGCCGGCGGCGGCGGTGAACGGCGGCACGGTGTTGTGGAACTCCGTCTCGATCCACCTGGTGTGCACGGTGAACGGCTCCGCGGTGAACGCCTCGTCCCGCACCACCAGCCGGTGGAACGGCAGCGCGGTGGCCATCCCGTCGACGATCATCTCGTCCAGTGCGCGGCGGGCGCGTTCCAACGCCTCGGTCCGCGTCTCACCGACGATGATCACCTTGGCGAGCAGCGAGTCGAAGTTGCCGCCGATCACGTCGCCGGCCGAGATGCCGGTGTCCACCCGGACGCCCGGGCCGCTGGGCAGGCGCAGCGCGGTGACGGTGCCCGGGGCGGGCAGGAAGTTGCGGCCCGGGTCCTCGCCGTTGATCCGGAACTCGATGGCGTGCCCGCGCGGCGTCGGGTCCTCGGTGGTACGCAGCTTCTCGCCGTCGGCGATCCGGAACTGCTCGCGGACCAGGTCGATGCCGGCGGTCTCCTCGGTGACCGGGTGCTCGACCTGGAGCCGGGTGTTGACCTCCAGGAAGGAGATGGTGCCGTCCCGGCCGACCAGGTATTCGACAGTGCCGGCGCCGTGGTAGCCGGCTTCCCGGCAGATCGCCTTGGCGCTGTCGTGGATCTGTGCCCGCTGGGCGTCGGTGAGGAACGGCGCGGGGGCCTCCTCCACGAGCTTCTGGTGTCGACGTTGCAGCGAGCAGTCCCGGGTGCCCACCACGATCACGTTGCCGTGCTGGTCGGCGAGGACCTGCGCCTCGACGTGTCGGGGCTGGTCCAGGTAGCGCTCGACGAAGCACTCGCCCCGGCCGAACGCCGCGACCGCCTCCCGGGTGGCCGACTCGAAGAGCTGGGGGATCTCCTCCATCGTCCGGGCGACCTTGAGGCCGCGCCCGCCACCGCCGAAGGCGGCCTTGATGGCGACCGGCAGGCCGTGGTCGGCGGCGAACGCGATCACCTCGTCCGGGCTGGCCACCGGGTCCGGGGTGCCGGGGACCAGCGGCGCACCGGCGCGCTGGGCGATGTGCCGGGCGGTCACCTTGTCACCGAGGTCGCGGATCGCCTGCGGGGTGGGGCCGATCCAGGTCAGCCCGGCGTCGATGACCGCCTGGGCGAAGTCGGCGTTCTCACTGAGAAAGCCATAACCCGGGTGTACGGCGTCCGCGCCGGCCCGTGCGGCGACGTCGAGCAGTTTGTCGATGCGCAGGTACGTCTCGGTCGCGCTGTCCCCGCCGAGCGCGTACGCCTCGTCCGCCAGGGTGGTGTGCAGGGCCTCGCGGTCGGAGTCCGCGTACACGGCGACGCTGCCCAAGCCGGCGTCGCGGCACGCACGGATCACCCGGACGGCGATCTCGCCGCGGTTGGCGATGAGTACCTTGCGCACCTTCGTGGCTCCTCCCCGGCAGGTTACTGACGGGGAGTGTATCGGCCGCCCCGGTCACCCTAACGATCGCTCAGTGTGGAATGCGGCACTCACCATAGTCAAACTTGGCTATTACGCTTGTCGGGTGTCTGCGACTCGAATGATGATCCTCGGTCTGGTGCGGTGGATGCAGCCCGTGCACGGCTACGACGTGCGCCGCGAGCTGTTGAGCTGGAGCGCCGACAAGTGGGCGAACGTGCAGCCCGGTTCGATCTACCACGCGTTGCGCAAGCTCACCGAGGAAGGGCTGCTCCGAGCCGTCGCCACCGAGCAGGTGGGATCCCGTCCGGCCCGCACCACCTACGAGGTGACCCCGAAGGGTGAGGACGAGTTCGAGACGCTGCTGCGCAACCTCTGGTGGAACCTCGGCGAGCAGTCCGACCCCTTCGCGGTGGCCTTCTCCTTCCTGCCCGCCCTGCCGCGCGACGAGGCCGCGGCGGCCCTGCGCAACCGGGCCAATCTGCTGCGCGCCGGTGTCGAGTCGATGCGCGCCTCCCTGGAGTCGGACTGGGTGCGTAACCGCAAGCCGGTGCACGTGGGTTGGATGTTCGAGCTGTGGGCGGCGCGGGCGGAGGCGGAGATGGGGTGGTGCGACCGGATCGCCGAGCGGATCGACTCCGGAGTGTCGTACCTGCCTGCTGAGCTGGCGGACGTCGAGGGTTGGTCGGGGTGGAAGGGACGTCCCGAGTCGACGCCTCCGACGCAGGCGTAATAATCAACGTTGACTACAAGAGTTATATCGCGTTAGCCTGCTGGTGGCACAGCGGGGGAGTGCGCCGTCCGGCGTCGTCCCACTCCGACGGCCGGCGCGGCCGGCCCGAACGACCAGGAGCAAAAATGATCGAGACCAGGGGGCTGCGGAAGTCGTTCCGCTCCCGCGCGGGTCGAGAGACGAAGACGGTGGACGCCGTGCGCGGCGTCAACCTCGAGGTCGCCGAGGGCGAGATCTTCGGCTTCCTCGGCCCCAACGGCGCCGGCAAGACCACCACGCTGCGGATGCTCGCCACGCTGATCGAGCCGGACGGCGGCGAGGCCACCATCGCCGGGGCCGACCTGCGCAAGGACCCGGCCGAGGTGCGTCGGCGGATCGGCTACGTCCCGCAGGGCGGCAGCACCTGGGACGAGTCCACCGCTCGCGACGAGCTGGTCCTGCATGCCCGCATGTATGGCATCGGCAAGGCCGACGCGCAGCGCCGCGCCGTCCGCGCGCTGGAGGCCTTCCAGCTCACCGAGTACGCGGACCGCAAGTGCAAGACCTACTCCGGTGGTCAGCGTCGGCGGGTCGAGATCGCGCTGGGCATCATCCACGAGCCGAAGATCGTCTTCCTGGACGAGCCGACCACCGGCCTCGACCCACAGAGCCGCGCGCACATGTGGGACGAGATCCGGCGGCTACGCCGGGACGGGATGACCGTCTTCATCACCACGCACTACCTGGACGAGGCCGACGCCCTCTGCGACCGGATCGCGATCATGGACAACGGCGAGGTCGTGGCCGAGGGCACGCCGGCCGAGCTCAAGCGCGAGATCTCCGGCGACGTGGTGCTTGTCGGTCTCGACCTGGCCGCCACCCCGCAGGCAGCCCAGGTGCTCGACGCCGAGCCGTACGTCAACAAGCTGGAGACCATCGACGAGGGCGGCCTACGCCTCTACGTCGACGAGGGCGCCGTCGCCATCCCGCAGGTGCTGCGCAGGCTCGACCACGCCGGGCTTGACCTGCGCTCGATCGAGCTGCACCGACCCAGCCTGGACGACGTCTTCCTCACCAAGACCGGTCGCTCGCTGCGCGAGTCCTGACAACCCGGAGATCACTCATGAAATTCGCCCGTGACACCTGGCTGATCTTCCAACGCCAGACTCAACTCCTGCTGCGCAACCCGGTCTGGGTCTTCGTCGGCGTGTTCCAGCCGGTCATGTACCTGCTGCTCTTCGCCCCGCTGCTCAAGCCCGCACTGAACGCGCCCACCCAGGCCGCCGCCTACAAGATCTTCGTACCCGGTCTGTTGGTGCTGCTGGCGATCTTCGGCGGGCTGTTCCAGGGCTTCGGCCTGATCGCCGAGCTCCGCGCCGGCGTCATCGAACGCTCCCGGGTCACCCCGATCAGCCGACTCGCCCTGCTGCTCGGTCGCTCGCTGCGCGACGTCGTGTCGCTCGTCGTGCAGGCGATCATCATCACCCTGCTGGCGCTCCTGTTCGACCTGCGGGTGTTCATCGGGGACCTGCTGCTGGCGTACCTGATGCTCGCCCTGATCGCCCTCATGACCTCGGCCGTCTCCTACGGCGTCGCTCTCAAGGTCAAGAGCGAGGACGCCCTGGCCCCCCTGATGAACACCGTGGCGCAGCCGGTGCTGCTGCTCTCCGGCATCCTGCTGCCGCTCACCTTCGCACCGGGCTGGTTGCAGGGCATCGCCAACTGGAACCCGTTCTCCTGGGCTGTCGACGGCACCCGGGCGCTGTTCGCCGGTGACCTGGGCAGCGACAAGGTCTGGCAGGGCCTGAGCATCACGGCGGTCCTCGCCGCGCTGGGCGTCTACTGGGCCGCCCGCCAGTTCGCCCGCAGCGTCCGCTGACCCGACCTGGACTCGACCAGCCTCGGCTGGTCGAGTCCAGGTCGCCCTGGCCTGGTCGACCCGGCGGCGGCCTTGGCGTGATCGGCTCGGCGGCGGCGGTTGGCTTGATCGACTCGGTTTCCTGGAAGTCGGGGTGTCCTACCGGGTGGGATGCCGCGACTTCCAGGAACTCGAGAGGATCAGAGCCGGCCGGGCGTTGGCCGTCAGCGCACCCGGGCGAGGGTGAGGCCGTCCGCGATCGGCAGCATCACCGGATCCACCCGCACGTCGGCCACCACCTCGTCGTTGAAGGCGGCCATCGCCCGGTCGCCCTCGTCCTGCGGCGCGACGATCCGACCGCCACGCAGGACGTTGTCGACCGCGATCACCCCACCGGGCCGCATCCGAGGCACCAACTCGGCCCAGTAGACCGGGTAACCCGTCTTGTCGGCGTCGATGAACGCGAAGTCCAGGTAGCGCTCGTGCGGCAACTCCCGCAACGTCTCCCCGGCCGGGCCGATGCGCAGCTCGATCCGGTCCTGCACGCCGGCCCGAGCCCAGTAGCGCCGGGCGATGCCGGTGAACTCCTCGGAGATGTCGAAGCAGGTCAGCCGCCCACCCTCGGGCAACCCGCGGGCGATCGCCAGCGACGAGAGCCCGGTGAACGTGCCAATCTCGACAGCCTGCCGTACGTCGAGTAGCCGGGTGAGGAACGTCAGAAAGGCGGCCTGCTCGGGCGCCACCTGCATGGTGGCGTGTTCTGGCAGCACCGACCGGGTCTCCTCGGCCAGGTCCCGAATGATCTCGTCCGGCGGGGAGCCGTGGGCGACCAGGTAGGAGTGCAGTTCGTCAGTCAGCGGGATCGACTTGGTGGTCATGAGCGGACGTTACCGACCGACTCGACCGACTGGCCCCCGGGCGCGACCTTCGTCCACAGGTCGGTGATCCGTAGGTCGAGTTCCGCGAGGAGTCGACGCAGCAGCGGCATCGACAGCCCGACCACAGTGCCCGGGTCACCCTCGATCCGCTCCACGAACGGCCCGCCCAACCCGTCGATCGTGAACGCGCCGGCCACCGCCAGCGGCTCGCCACTCGCCACGTACGCGGCGATCTCGTCGTCGCTGATGTCCGCGAAGTGGACAGTGGTCGAGGCGACCGCCTCCGCGCGCCGCCCGGCGGAAACGTCGATGAGGCAGTGCCCACTGTGCAGGACGCCGCTGCGCCCCCGCATCCGCAGCCACCGCCCGGTGGCGTCCGCCGGGTCCGTAGGCTTGCCGAGGATCTTCCCGTCGAACGCGAGCACCGAGTCGCAGCCGATCACCAGCGTCCGCTGGCCGGCGCCAGGGCTCAGCCGGGTCAACACCGCCTGCGCCTTGAGCCGCGCCAACTCCAGGCACAACTCCTCAGCCCGATCGGTCACCACCAGCGACTCATCCACCCCGCTGACCAGCACATCTGGCTCAATTCCAGCAGCCTGGAGGATCTTGCGACGGGCAGGGCTCGCCGAGGCGAGCACAAGGCGGAGCGGCAGAGTTTCGGGCACCCGTCCGACGTTACCGGCAACCACCCCCACAACGCCTCCCACCACGCACCGACCCACGCGACCGGACGCACGCACCGACCCACGCACCGCCGGGCGTGATCGACTCGCCCTCGTTGATACCGGGCTGTCCCACCGCCCCGGACACCGCAACATCAAGGAACCCGAGTCGATCGCCGCGCTGTCGCCCAATCAGCGACTAATCCTGGGCGGCGGATCATCGCCGCGCCGGCGGCGCCGCGCCACCGCCGCCCATCCGACCCCCGCAGCCAAGATCACCCCAAGCGTGACCAGGCCACGCGCGGTCGCGCCACCCTCGTCGTCACCCGGCTGGGCAGCAGCCGTCGTCGGGCCAGCCGACGCGTTCACAGATTCAAACCCCAGCGGCGGTACGTCCGCCGTCAGCGCCGCCACCAGATCGATCACGCCGTAGCCGTACTCGTCGTCACGCCCAGGCGCGCCCTTGTCGATCGCCGTCGCCGTGAGCCGGTGCGCCACCTCGCGCGCGGGCAGGTACGGGTACTTGGACCGGATCAACGCAGCCGCCCCCGCCACGATCGCCGTGGCGTCAGAGGTCCCAGTGCCTTTGCGGTACTTGCCATCGATGCTCGTGCTGTAGATATCGACCGCAGGCGCAACCACATCAATCTCCGGCCCAGTCACCGAAACGGCAGCGCGGTTCCCGTCTCGATCGACTCCGCCGACAGCGATAACCCCATCTTCGGATGCGGGATAACCAACTGCGGCGTCCTGTGGATGATTGCCGGCGGAGGCCACCACTACTACATCCGCCGCGAGTGCTGTCTTAATAGATTGTTGTAGTGGAATCCCCGCACCGCCCACTGAAGATATGCTAATAATGTCAGCCCCATTGCGGACGGCAAAGCTGATGCCGGCAGCCAGTTTATCGGGTTCTCCCTGACCGTCGGCGGGCGTATCTCGAATGGGCAATATGTGAGCGTCTGGGGCTATGCCTAGGGCGCCCATTGTAGGTCCCTGGCCATGTGCGGCAATTAATCCGGCCATGCCTGTACCGTGACTGTTCTGGTCATTCTGGCCGTCGCCGCCACCGATGACGTCAGTTCCTGGAAGGAGGTTTCTGTGAAGGTCGGGGTGCGGTTGAACGCCGGTATCCGGGACTGCGACGATCACTCCCGCCCCTCGCGAGATGCGTTGTGCATCGGAGGCTTTGAGATACTGGAGGTGCCATTGGTCAGACCGGACGCGCTCCATATCACCAGGGGAGTATTGTGGATAGTGATCCCTCCCCTGCGTGGGGAAAGCTGTAGAAAGCGTTACCAATAGGCTGACCGCAGATAACCTGGAAGCCTGTCTGGTTAATCTCATTACCTATCGAAGCCGATAGCAGGGCCAGGGTCATGTGGGCCGTGTTCTTCAGGGGGGCGGACGATAGGGTCTACCCCCTGATCAGTCTCCCAAGGATGGTCGGCGTCCCAGCCGCGTCGTCCTTCGTCCTGTCCGTTCCTACTGGGGCGGCCAAACGAGTAGCCAGGGCCCGGACTGGAGGTGGTAGTGCCATTGAAGCCGGGAGCGCCACCGATCGGCGGCAACTGCTGTCCTCCGGCTAGGCTCCGACCTCCGCCCGGGCGCGAGCCCGCCCCTCCGGTCGGCGTAGTCCCGGCGCCACCGCCTCCGATTACACCGCCGATCGGATTTACTCTTCTTGTTGGGGCGGAGCCGTCCACGGGCTGACTGAATCCGAGGTTGGGTGCACCACCAATAAGGCCATTCGGCGGTATTGATCGTACCGTTGGAGGCGGTGTATGCGAGACACCCTTGTTGTTTCCGTTGAATGGCCGACCAGTGGTTGCAGATGTTTTGCCCAAAGCTGGGTTCGGGGAATGAGCTATCGACCCCGGCGGCAGCGCGGCGGGCGGCCCGATGCCGGCCGCTGGAGTTGGCATTCCAGCCGCAGCTACTCCAGCGTTCGCCGGAGGCGGCGCGACTCCGGAGTTGGTGCCGCCAAGTACCGGTCCCATCACGGGGGCCGCCTGGGCCGATTGCTTGCCATTTGAGGAACTAGGCCGGGTTGAACGGGGAGGCGCGCCAACGGCCATGGGCATCGGCAGAATTGGAGGGATTGTAGGTGCGGCGTTGTCATAAGCGTCAGGGCTTGAGGGGTCCCGTCTTGGGCGTGGTGGTGCTGCTGGTGGTTTTTGTAGGGTTGCTTGGGCTTGTTGGAGTTCGCCGCTGAGGTTGAACATCGCCGCTCGTGCCTGAACGTTGAGCCGTTCCAGGTCCGCATCACTGACGGGCGATTCGGTGACCCGGTTGCCCATCACCGCTTTCGGGTCGGCGGCCATCGACTCGTACGCCTGCTTCTTCTGGGACTTGGTCGCGTACTCCTCGTGGATCTTGCGGAGTGCGGCGCGGGTGGTGCCGATGGCCTGGGTGGCGGCGGACAGGGCGGTGTAGTTCGCGGCGGCGGCGTTGTGGGTGCGTTGCACCTTGTCGATCAGCTCGTCGAGTTCGGCGAGGTAGGTGCTGGAGGCGGCGCTGGTTTCGGGTGGCCACGCCTCGGCGAGCCCGCGCCGGTATTCCTGGAGGCGGCTGAGGTGGGTCTGCGCCAGGTCGCAGACCTTGCGCCAGCCGGCGACCTGCTTCCAGTGGTTGTCGGTCTCGTGGTCCTGGAGGCAGGCCCACATGCTGTTGACGTCCATCAGGTGCCAGTCGGTGAGGCCGGAGGTGCGGCCGGAGTCCCGTTTGATCATGGCAGCACCACCGGCCCTTCGGTGTCGGCGTCGGGGCCGGTCGGGTCGGTCAGCATGGGTGTCGGGCCGCCGGGCAGCATGCTGGTCGGGTCGGCGAGGGCCTGTCGTACGTCCACCACTCGCGCGGCGGTGAAGGCGTCGCTGTCGGCGTACCGGGTGGCGACCTGATCGGCGGCGGCGGCCAGGTGGCCGGTGGCGCCGCGGACGGCGTAGACCATGTCGGCGGTGGCCTGTTGCGTCTCGTGGTGCGCGTGCAGGAACGTGACCAGCTCGACGAAGGCGTCGCACGGGTTGGGTAGCCGCGCGGACATGTCTTCCGCGATGTACGGAAGGTGCGGCGCGTAGTTGCTCTCGACCTCGGCGGCGAGCCGGTCGGCGAACTCTCTGAGCTGGCCGATGTCGGCCTCGATGCCACCGTAGCCGCGCAGCCAGGGCGCTGGCCGGTCCTCGTCGGGGATCACGGGTCCTCCCTCGCTGTCACGGCACCGTCTCCCTGAGTGAGGGTAACGTCTGCACGCACCGCTGGCAGCCCCCGTCCGAAGGGTCGGTTCAGCGAGGCAGGCCGGCGGCGCGCCACCCACCGGAGCTGGAGGGCCGACCGCTGCGTGCCCAGGCGGACGCGGTCGTCGGCGTGGGCGCGGCGGCTGGGCGGGATCGCACGATGATCGCCCCTACCAGGGCGGCCAACTCCTCCGCGGTGGGCACGCCCCGGACGACCCGGAACAGCGGCTCTTCGGCAGACATGACGCCAGGGTACGCGGCGCGAAGTTACCGGAAGCGCACAGTGGCGTGCCGGCGGTGTGAGCGTCGGTGGGTCCGGGTACCGTCTCACCGATGTCGAACGCGCTTCCCCAACTTGTCGCTGACCGATACCGGCTTCTGACGCCGCTCGGCCAGGGTGGCATGGGCCGGGTGTGGAAGGCGCGCGACGAGGTGTTGCACCGGGACGTCGCCATCAAGGAATTGGTGCCGCCGCCGGGTCTCACCGACGAGGAGCGCCGGGAGATGCGTGAGCGCTCCCTGCGGGAGGCGCGGGCCATCGCCCGGCTCAACCACTCGAACGTCGTCCGCATCTTCGACGTGCTGCGCACCGACGGTGATCCGTGGATCGTCATGGAGTACGTGGCGTCGAAGTCGTTGCAGGACACTCTCGCCGAAGACGGTCCCGTGTCGGTGGCCCGCACGGTGGAGATCGGCCTCGGCGTGCTGGGCGCGCTCAGTGCCGCGCACAAGGCGGGCGTCATGCACCGCGACGTCAAGCCCGGCAACGTGCTGCTGGGCGAGGACGGCCGCGTGGTACTGACCGATTTCGGTCTCGCCACGATCCCGGGTGACCCGAACGTGACCCGCACCGGCATGGTGCTCGGCTCACCCGCGTACATCTCGCCGGAGCGGGCCCGCGACGGCACCGCCGGTCCGGAGGCCGACCTGTGGTCGTTGGGCGCGACGCTCTACGCGGCGGTCGAGGGTAAGTCGCCCTACGCCCGCCCGTCGGCGATCGGCACCCTCGCGGCGCTGGCGACCGAGCCGATTCCGCCGCCGAAGAACGCCGGTCCGCTCAAGGCTGTGCTCAACGGGCTGCTCCGCAAGGATCCGCACGAGCGGATCACCGCCGAGGTGGCGGAACGCCTGCTGCGCCGCGCCGGTGGCAAGCGTGCGCGCGGGATCTCACTGCTGGATGGCGTACGCCGGCCGGGGCCGAACGGCCCGCGCGAGCCGCGCCCGCCGCACGTCCCCGCCCCGCGGCCGGCCGAGAGTGCCGACCGGCCGGTGTCACCGCCGCCGGCCGCTACCTCCGCTGTTGCCGCGACCACCTCCGCCGATGCCACGCCGACGACAGTCGTTCCCTCCGGCGAGCATTCCGACCCGACGGCACCGGTGCCAGCCGACCCGACCGCGGTGGTGCCGGCCGAGCCGACCGCCACGATCGACAGCCCGTCCGATGCCGACCCGACCGCGAAGGTCACGGCCACGGCCGACACGACCGGCGACGGTACGACGAGCGTCGGCGACGGTACGGCGAACGTCGACGACGAACCGACTGTGGTCGACGGACCGCCGGTGGCCCCGGAGCAGCGCAAGCCGACGACGCCGACGTCGCTGATGCCGCCGTTGAGTCCGGCCGGGCGTGCGGCGGTCCCGCCGTCGGACGGCACGAAGCCGAACAACACCCGACGCAACGTGCTGATCGGGGCGCTTGTGGCCCTGCTGCTGATCGGCCTCGTGGTGATCGTGCCGATGCTCACCAAGGGCGACGACAACGAGACCCCGCAGGCCGGCCCGACGACCGGTGCTGCCGCGACGTCGGCGCCGGCGCAGTCCTCGGCTCCGGCGGCGCCTCCGCCCACCACGGGCGCACCGAGTGCGTCGCCCTCGGCCACGCCGTCGACCGACCCGAACGCGCTGCCGGCGGGTTGGAAGCTGTACGAGGGGCCGACCCTCTCCATTCCGCTCCCACCCGGCTGGAGCGGCCGTCAGACCAGCTCGGACACGGCCGTTTTCAACCAGTCCGGCGGGCCTGGCAAGATGCTGGTCCAATGGACCTCCAGCCCGGAGAAGGACGCGGTCGCCGACTGGAAGGAGAAGGAACCGTACCGCAAGGGCCTGGTCAAGAACTATCAGTTGGTAGGCAGCATCAAGGCCTGCGACTGGTACCGGACCTGCGCCGACTGGGAGTGGCTGGAGACCCGGGACGGCACCCGCATCTATGTGCGCAACCGGGGCTTCGTAACCGCCACCAACCGGGGTTACGCCATCCGGTGGGAGATCGCGGAGAAGGACTGGCAGGCCAACCTCGCCAACTTCGACCAGATCGTCAAGGGCTTCAAGCCCGATCGGGTCAACTGACAGGCGTTCCGCACCTGCGCGAACCTCTCTCGCATGTTCTTGCGTCGTTCGGGGTATCTGATCTCCAACGACGGAGGGAGGTGCGACATGGGTTACCGATACAGGAACGCCCGGCCCCGGCTGGCACTGTGGATGCTCGTCGCACTCGGCGATGTGGCACTGCTGCTGATCAGCATTGGGCTTCCGGTACTCGTCGCGCTGTTCGGCGTCGTTGCCATCACCATTGGTGCGGTGGGCGTCCGGCGGCTCAGCCGGCGGGACGCGCTGGTCCGCGAGGATGCTCCGGTGATGGTGCCGGCGTTGAGCCGACGGCGGGTCTGACCCGTACCCGGTGTGTGGCGGCAGCCGGACCGATTGTCAACCAGGTGGTGACCGTCGATCCCGCTGCCGCCAACGGCCCGATCAGGTGTTGTTGGCCAGCGCGATCAGTCGACTGCGGTCACCGTTCCAGTAGTTGCGGTCCACGTTGCCGCTGATCCCGGAGACGACGCCGGTGCTGGTGTACTGCCAGAAGCTCCACACCGGTGCCCCGGCCGGCAGAGCGCCGGGCGTGCTCGACCAGCGGGCCAGCCACAGCGGGTGGTTCGCCCACGGGCCGGTCCAGCTGCCGGTGCACTGGTTCCACCAGCTCGTGGTGGTGTAGATGACGGCGTACCGGCCGGTGCGGGAGCGGTAGGTGTTCAGGAAGTCCTGTACCCAGTTGCGCATGCCGGTCGTGCTCAGGCCGTAGCAGTAGCCGCCGCTGTACGGGTTCGCCTCGATGTCCAGCGCCGCCGGCAGGGTTCGGCTGTCCGCCGACCAGGCGCCGCCGTTGGAGGCCAGGTAGTTGGCCTGGGTGGAGCCGGCGGAGATGTTGGGCCGGGCGAAGTGGTACGCCCCGCGGATCACCCCGGCGTTGTACGAGTTGACGTAGTTGGCGTTGAAGTTCGGGTCCTTGTAGGTGGTGCCCTCGGTCGCCTTGATGAAGGCGAACTGGATGCCCGCGTTGCGGACGCTTGTCCAGTTGATGGTGCCCTGGTAGCGGGACACGTCGATGCCGGGTGTGGTGGCGGCGGCCGCCGGTCCGGCGGTCGCGACCAGGGCCGCCGCCGCGGTGGCGAGGACGGTGAGGCTGGCCGCGAGCACGCGGCGCAGCGATGACGAGGTACGGGCCATGAATGCCTCCAAGGACGTCGCTCTATCGACAACCATCTTTGGAGGTAAGTGCCCTAGATCACAAGGGCGACTGAAAAAAGCTTCATCGACGGGCGTGTGTCGTCCCGGTTGCGGGAGTCGGACGGATCAGCCCAGCGCGGCCGGGTCGAGCTGCCAGCGGAACGGCTCGACGATGGTCAGCGTCTCGCCGGCCTTGGCCACCTGGTCCTCGACGTAGTGCTCACCGTCGAGCCGGTGCAGCCGCAGCGAGTGACCCTCGCCGTCCTGCTCGACCAGCAGATACCAGGGGATTCGCGCGATGGCGTAGAGCTGCATCTTGACCAGCCGGTCCGCAGCGGCGTTGCCCGGCGGGACGACCTCGCCGACGAGCGACACTCGGTCCGAGTCGAGCTGGGTGCCGTCGTCGTCGGCGTCGGTGACGACGAGATCCGGAACGACGACCCGGTCGACACCGAGCCGGACGTTGATCGCGTCATAGACCAGGAGACCACGAGGCTCTGCTGCCGCCTCGATGCTGTTCGCCAGCCGGCGCGACACCCGTTGGTGCCGTCGGCTCGGTACAGGGCTCACGATCAGGCTCCCGTCGAGCAGTTCGATCCGGTCAGGCGTCTCGCCCAAGGCGAAGTAGTCGGCCTCGGTCCACAGGCCGACGTGCGGCTCCAGGAGGGCTGCGCTCACCCGCGTTCACCTCTCGCTTCACTCGCCACCCGATCAGTTTTCCAGGATACGAGGCGGTGCTCCGGGAGTGACACGGAACGCCGCCGGTAGGCTCGCGCCCCATGATGTCGATCGACGGGCTGGGCGAGACCTGGGACACGCTGTTCGGCGCTCAGCCGGACCCGCCCCCGCTGCTGGTGCTGATCACCGCGGCCGTGGCGCTGGTGGTGGTGTCCACCCGGCTGCCGTGGCGGATCGCCCGCAACGCCATCACCATCGCGCACGAGGGCGGGCACGCGCTCGTCGCTCTGCTCACCGGGCGCAAGCTGCGCGGCATCCGGCTGCACTCGGACACATCGGGGTTGACGCTCTCCGCCGGCCGTCCCACCGGGCCGGGCATGATCCTCACCCTGCTCGCCGGGTACGTCGCCCCGCCGCTGGTCGGGCTGGCCGGTGCCTGGCTGCTCGGCGGCAACCGGATCACCCTGCTGCTCTGGGTGGCGGTGGCGCTGCTGCTGGCCATGCTCGTCCTGATCCGCAACGTCTTCGGAGTGGTGTCGCTGCTGGTCACCGGCGCGCTGGTGTTCGCCGTCTCGTGGTACGCCCCGCCGCAGGTCCAGGCCGCGTTCGCGTACGTCGGGGTGTGGTTCCTGCTGCTCGGTGGGGTGCGACCGGTGGTGGAGCTGCAACGGCTGCGGTCGCGGGGGCGGATGCCCGCCTCGGACGCCGACCAACTCGCGGGGCTCACCCCGTTCCCGCCGCTCTTCTGGGTGGGGGTCTTCGCGCTTGTCAACCTGGCCGCCCTGGTCGCCGGCGCCCTGCTGCTGACCGGCCCCATCCTCACCAGCGCCGGCCTGGCGCTCTAAAACCGACCTCCGCACGGGTCGATCATGGAGTTGTGGTGGGCCGCGAAAGCCGCAATACCCCCGCAGTCAGGCACCACAACTCCATGATCGACGGCGGGAGGGATGGGGGCGGGCAGAATGAGGCCATGCGATACGTGATCATCGGGGCGGGTGCGGTCGGCGGGACCATCGGCGTACGGCTGGCCCAGGCCGACCGGGACGTGACAGTGGTGGCCCGCGGCGCCCACCTGGACGCGATCCGGGCGCACGGGTTGACCCTGCGGCAGCCCGACGGCGAGGTCACCGCCCGGCTCGCGGCGGTGGACCGGCCCACGGACCAGCCGCTGCCGGCGGACACCGTGCTGATCCTCACCGTGAAGTCGCAGGACACCGCCGGCGCGCTGGCCGCCTGGGTGGACGCGCCGGTGGCCGGCGGTGGCACGGCGGGCGAACGTCTGCCGCTGGTGACCGCGCAGAACGGGGTGGCCAACGAGCGGGCCGCGCTGCGGCTCTTCGCCGACGTGCACCCGGTCTGCGTCTGGCTGCCGGCCACCCACCTGGACCCGGGCGTGGTGGTGGCGAACGGCTACCCGCACCCGGGGATGCTCCACATTGGGCGCTACCCCCAGGGCGCCGACGACACCGACCGGGCGATCGCCGCCGATCTGAGCGCCGCCGGGTTCGTCGCGCCGGTCCGCGAGGACGTGCTGCGCTGGAAGTACGGCAAGCTGCTCAGCAATCTGGGCAACGGCCTCCAGGCGCTGCTCGGTCGGGACATCCCGGAGGCGTTGGCCGAGCGGGTACGCGCCGAGGGTGTCGCCGCGCTCGCCGCCGCCGGGATCGCGCACACGTCCCCGCCGGAGGAGAAGGCCGAACGCGGCGACCTGGTGCAGCAGCGCCCGGTCGACGGCGAGGCCCGCTCCGGTGGCTCCACCTGGCAGAGCCTGGCCCGGGGCACCGGCTCGACCGAGGTCGACCACCTCAACGGTGAGATCGCGCTGCTCGGCCGGTTGCATGGCGTGCCGACGCCGGCCAACGTCGCCGTGCAGCGGGCCGTACGTCGGGCGGTGCGGGAGCGGATCGCGGCCGGCGCGTTCCCGCTCGCCGAACTGGAGAAGATGATCTCCTGATCGGGGCAACCGATGACCCGGCCCGGCGCGTGTTCCCTGCGACCGACACGGGGAGGCAACGGGTGCCGGACGTCGACGAGTTCGACGAGTTCTACCGGGGGAGCCGGCAACGGCTGCTCGGGTTCGTCTACGCCCTGACCGGGGACCGGGTCGAGGCTCAGGACGCCGTGCAGGAGGCGTACATCCGGGCGTGGCAGCGCTGGTCGACGGTCCGTGGGTACGACGATCCGGAGGCGTGGGTGCGGGTGGTGGCCAGCCGGGTCGCGGTCAGCCGCTGGCGCAGCCTGCGCAGCCGGGCCCGCGCGTACCTGCGGCACGGTGCCACCGAGAGCGTTCCCGGCCCGGGCACCGACACCGTCGAGGTGGTCGCGGCCCTGCGTCGGCTGCCCGAGGAGCAACGCGTCGCCATCGCCCTGTACTACCTGGTCGGCATGCCGGTCGCCGACGTGGCGCGGGAGACCGCGGCCCCGGTGGGCACCGTCAAGGCTCGACTGTCCCGGGGGCGCACCGCGCTCGCCGGCCTGCTCGCCGTCTCTGACCTGGAGGAGGCTACCGATGCGTGACGACGACCTGGCATTCGTCGAACGGGTCCACCGGGACCTGCGTGACGTCAGGTGGCCGGAGCCGGAGGAGATCCGGGCGACGGCCCGCAGGCGTAGGCGTCGCACGGCCGCGTTCGCGGCGGTCGCGGTGCTCGCGGCGGTGACCGGCCCGGCATACGCCCTGACGGAGCGCACGTCGGCTCCGCCTACTACCGCCGTGCCTGTGGCGACGCAGAGCCCCGCCCGGGCGGAGATCCCCCTCGACGCCCTGCTGGCTGTCACCGAGGTGCCGGTGAAAGGCGCCGTGCAGCTCGGCGACGCCGGCCTCGGTGAGGTCGTCCGACTGGATCCAACGCTGCAGAGGTGCGGCGACAGTCGTGGCCTGCCCGCGGTCCCCGCGTACTCCCGTTACTCGCGGTCGCAGACCCTGTTGTCGCCGACGGGGGCCGGCAGGGCACCGACCAGGGTCGAACTCAGCCAGGACGTCTACCGGGTCGATCCGTTGGTGAGCGCGCGACTCTTCACTCACCTGAGGGCGCTGCTCGACGCCTGCCCCGAGTGGCATGTCGTCGAGAACGTCGTCGCCGCGGGCGAGACGACGCCCAACGAGAGCAAGCACGCCTGGGAGACGGCGGCGAGCAACTTCGCCGGTGACGAGTCGATTCTGGTGCGGCATGTGCCGTTCGCCCCCCGTGGCCCGGCCTCGGGAAGGACACTCCAGCGTTCCAGCCCGGTGGGGATGACCGTCGTGGTCCGGGTCGGCGACCTGGTCACCGTGCTGGTGCCCGACCCGGGCCTGGGCCTGGGCGACGCGGATCTTGAGGCGCTGGGCCGGACGGCCGCTCGGCGACTGTGCCCCGAGGCCAACCCGGCCTGCTGACCCTTCTTGATCCGCGCAACGTCAGGGATGTTGCTGCCTCCCGGTGCCGGGAGGCAGCACTTTCCCCGAAGTTGCGCGGATCAAGCGAGCAGGGGCCACCCGCTCAGAGCGGGATGTTGCCGTGCTTCTTGGGCGGCAGGGTCTCCCGCTTGGTGCGCAGGACGCGCAGCGCCCGGACGATCTGGGTGCGCGTCTCGTGCGGTGCGATCACCGAGTCGATGTAACCGCGCTCGGCCGCCACGTACGGGTTGGCCAGGGTGTCCTCGTACTCGGCGATCTTCTCGGCCCGGATCGCGGCCGGGTCCTCGGCGCTGGCCAGCTCGGAGCGGTAGAGGATGTTCACCGCGCCCTGCGCCCCCATCACGGCGATCTGGGCGGTGGGCCAGGCGAAGTTCAGGTCCGCGCCGAGGTGCTTGGAGCCCATCACGTCGTACGCCCCGCCGTACGCCTTGCGGGTGATCACGGTGACCTTGGGGACGGTGGCCTCGGCGTACGCGTAGATGAGCTTGGCGCCCCGGCGGATGATGCCGTCCCACTCCTGGCCGGTGCCGGGCAGGAAGCCGGGCACGTCCACGAAGGTCAGCACCGGGATGTTGAACGCGTCGCAGGTGCGCACGAACCGGGCGGCCTTCTCCGAGGCGGCGATGTCCAGGGTGCCGGCGAAGTGCATCGGCTGGTTGGCGACGACGCCCACCGGGCGGCCCTCCACCCGGCCGTAGCCGACCACGATGTTCTGCGCGTAGAGCGGCTGGACCTCCAGGAACTCCCCGTCGTCGAGGACGTGCTCCAGCACGGTGTGCATGTCGTACGGCTGGTTGGCCGAGTCCGGGATCAGCGTGTCCAGCTCCCGGTCCTCGTCGCTGATCGCCAGGTCGGCGGGCGCGTCGAAGACCACCGGCTCGTCGAGGTTGTTCGACGGCAGGTACGACAGCAGCGCCTTGACGTAGTCGACCGCGTCGTCCTCGTCGGTGGCGAGGTAGTGCGCGTTGCCGCTGCGCGTGTTGTGCGTGCGGGCGCCGCCCAACTCCTCCATGCCGACGTCCTCGCCGGTCACCGTCTTGATCACGTCCGGGCCGGTGATGAACATGTGCGAGGTCTGGTCGACCATCACGGTGAAGTCGGTGACCGCCGGGGAGTAGACCGCACCCCCCGCGCAGGGTCCCACCACCAGGGAGATCTGCGGGATGACGCCGGAGGCCCGCACGTTGCGGAAGAAGATCTCGCCGTAGAGGCCGAGCGAGACCACACCCTCCTGGATGCGGGCGCCGCCGGAGTCGTTGATGCCGACCACCGGGCAGCCGATCTTCATGGCCAGGTCCATCACCTTGACGATCTTCTCGCCGAAGACCTCACCGAGCGAACCACCGAAGACCGTGAAGTCCTGCGCGAACACGCACACCTGCCGGCCGTCGACAGTGCCGTAGCCGGTGACCACGCCGTCGCCGTACGGGCGGTTGCGCTCCAGCCCGAACGCCGTGGACCGGTGCCGGGCCAGCTCGTCGAGTTCGACGAAGGAGCCCTCGTCGAGCAGCATCCCGATCCGCTCGCGGGCGGTCTTCTTGCCCCGCGCGTGCTGCTTCTCGACCGCGCGGGCCGACCCGGCGTGCACCGCCTCGTCGACCCGGCGCTCCAGGTCCGCCAGCTTGCCCGCGGTGCTGTGGATGTTGGTCCCGGTCTCGGTAGTCACCCTGGGAATATAACGATGGTTCAGGTCGGTGCCGCTGTGCAGTACCCCTCAGTGTCGGCGCCGCCACCGCCGTAGGCTGGCGGAATGTCGGGCTCCCCGTACACCGATCTGGACCGTCCGCCGCTGTCGGCGGCGCGGCTGCGTCGCGCGTTGGTCTCGCCGAACGGGCCGTGGACCCGCCTGGAGTTGCACGCCGAGACCGGCTCCACGAACGCCGACGCGGCCGAGGCGGCCCGGGCCGGCGAACCCGAGGGTCTGGTCGTGGTGGCCGAGCGGCAGACCGCCGGGCGCGGCCGGCGCGGTCGGGTCTGGCAGTCGCCGCCCCGGGCCGGCATCGCGACGAGCGTGCTGCTGCGGCCCGGCGTGGCCGTGCCGGACCGCGACTGGCTACCCGTGACACCCCCCGGGTACGGGTGGCTGCCGTTGCTGGCCGGCGTGGCGCTGGTGGAGGCGGTGGCCCGGCTGGCGGAGCTGGACGCCACCCTGAAGTGGCCCAACGACCTGCTGATCGACGACGCGAAGTGCGCGGGCGTGTTGGCCGAGGCGGTGCCCGGACGGGCGCCGGACCAACCGCCGGCCATCGTGCTCGGCATCGGGCTGAACGTGACGCTGCGCGCCGAGGAGCTGCCGGTGAATCCGACCGGGCTACCGGCCACCTCGTTGCAGTTGGCCGGTGCGGCGGCGACCGACCGGGACCCCCTGTTGCGGGCACTGCTGCGCTCGGTCGCCGACTGGTACGACCGCTGGCGCTCGGCGGGTGGCGACGCGGTCGCCAGCGGCCTGCGCGACGCCTACCTGGCGGCCTGCGCGACGATCGGCCGTGAGGTACGCGTCCTGCTCCCCGACGGCGAGACCGTGATCGGCACCGCCACCGGAGTGGACCCGGACGGCCAACTTCAGCTCACCACGCCGACGGGCGCCCGAACCCTGGCCGCCGGAGACGTCCTGCACCTGCGCTGACCACCACCCCTTTTCGAAACACGTGCAAGATCATGGACAGCGGGTGGGGCCGCGCGGCGGATGTCGTGGTGGGGCCTGGGGGTTTACCGTCTGCGCGTCGGAAAAATGGCGATGGAGGTTGTCGTGGCGTTTCCTGAAGACGTGCTCACCGCGGACGAGCATGTCGTGCTCCATCTGCACCCGCACTGGAAGGCGCTGATCCGGCCGATCGCGGTGCTGGTGCTGGCCATCGCCGCGGTGGTGGTCGGCGTGCTCCTGCTGCCCGAGAGCGGTGGCGGTTCGGTCGCGCTGGCCGTGATCGGAGTGATCGCCCTGGTCGGGGTGCTCTGGCTCGGGCTGTGGCCGTTTCTGGTCTGGCGTACCACCCACTACCTGTTCACCAATGAGCGGGTGCTGATCCAGCAGGGTGTCTTCTCCCGCGACCGGCGCGACCTTCCGCTCACCCGGGTCAACGACCACGCGATGAACCAGCGGTTCGTCGAACGTCTGCTCGGCTGCGGCACGCTCACCATCGAGTCGGCAGGTGAACGCGGCCAGTCGGTGCTCGCCGACGTGCCGAGTGTCGGAAGGGTGCAGACCACCCTGTACGAGCTGGTCGAGGCGCAACACGACAAGCACTCGCTCGGCGACGGGGAGATGCGCGACATGCTCGCCGACATGCAGGACGGCAAGCCACTGCGGGACACCACGACCTGATCCGGGTCGGGTGCCTCGGCGGCCCGCCGCCGCAGTGTGTCGGGGCGGGTCAGCCGGGTGGTTCGGCCCGGGGTGGGCCGTTGGCGGGTCCCTCCGGGCCAGTCTCGGCCGAGCCCGCGTCCGGCGGCCCACCCACCGGCTTGCCGGCGTCGGACGGTCCGCTGCCGGGTGCGTCGGCTTCGGCTGGGTCGGCCTCGGGCGCGTCGGCCTCGGCCGGGTCGGGCGCGTCGGCTTCGTCAGGGCCGGCGTCAGGCGCGTCGGCGTCGCCTGGGCGGACGGCGAACCAGCCACGGAAGCGGGTCCGCAGCACCTCCTGCTCGGGCCGATCGTCCGGGCCGAGACGCAGCATGGTGCCGGTGAGGCTGACGGTACCGAGCCCCGGGCGGGCGCTCGACGGCCGGGCGCCCATCACGTCGACCCGAACGGCGAGCCGGTCACCGGCGCGCACGGGGGCGAGCCAGCGCAGCTCCTCCAGGCCGGGGGAGGCGTCCGCGGCGGCCCGGGACAGCAGGTGGTCGACGTACGCGCGCATGAACAGGCTGACTGTGTAGAAGCCGCTGGCGATCAGCCCACCGTGCCGGCTGGCCCCGGCCAGGTCGGCGTCGACGTGGTACCACTGCGGGTCGAAGCGCCGCGCGAAGGCGACCATCTCGTCGCCATCCACGGTGACCACACCGAGGTCGACGGTGAGCCCCGGGACAAGATCCTCGAAGAACAGCTCGGCGGGTTGCCCGGTGCCGGAGCGGGCGTCGGGTGTCGTCACCGGCGGGGCGCGCGGCGGGTGCTGACGTGCAACTCCGCGGCGAGCTCCGCGTCCAGGTCGGCGGCGGGGCTGACGCTCAACCGGGGGCGGCCCTGGGTGGGCGCGCCGGCCGGTGGGTCGGCACGTCGCGCGGACTCCGCCTCCTCCAGCTCCGACACGGATTCGGCCAGTTCGGCGACCGGGTCCATCTCGGCCATCGTGTCCCACTCGTCGCGGGGGATGTCGTGCCAGGTGGGCTCGGGCTTCGCCTCGTCGTCGGCGACAGCGACGGGCTGGAACACGAAGGTCCGGTACGACCAGAACCGGAACAGCGTGGCCAACAGGACACCCGCGGTCTTTGCCACGTTCAGTGCCAGCAGGCCGTGAACGCCGAGGCCGTACTTGGCCGCCGCCACGGCGCCCAGCTCGATGAGCAGGCCAGCCCCGTTGAAAAGGAAGAAAAGGACGTACTCCCGGCGCATCGCCGATTTCGGGCGATCCCGGTACGTCCAGTGCCGATTCATGAGGTACGACGTGATCGTGGCGACGACCGTCGCAATCACCGTCGCCTTCAACTGACCATTGACGAAAACGGTCAGTGCAAGGGCATTGAACACTGCGTAATTGATGACGGTGTTGATGCCACCGACGATGCCGAACTTGAGCGCCTCGTGGATGAACTTCTGCCAGCGCTCAGGCAGCAGGCGGACAAGACGCATGCGAAACACCTTAGGGCAGTCGGTGTGACCGGCGATCACCGGCCAAACGGGGTGAGCGGCAGGTCACGCCCTGCGGTCGGGGTCGGGTCTTACCTGCGGAACGGTCCGGGTTCCCGCTTCGACGAAGACGAACCGCCGGTACGACCAGAATCGGAACAGCGTGCCGAGGCCCGTGCCGACGATGTAGCTGGCGACGTTGTCGGCCAGGGTCGTCTGGAACACGGCCGGCCAGACGCTGCCGAGCCCGTACCTGCTGATCGCGAGGCAGGCCACCGCGATGCCGAGACCGACGACGTTGAAGAAGAAGAACAGCGCGTACTCGCGGGCCGGGTTGCTGCGCTGGCGGTGCCGCCAGGTCCAGAACCGGTTGCCCACGAAGGCGACGGAGGCCGCGATGATGGTCGAGATCGTCTTCGCCGTCAGCTGCTCGACGTCGCGCGTGCTCGTCAGGTAGTTGAAGAGCGCGAAGTCGACGAGGAAGGCGACGCCGCCCACGGTGGCGAACTTGCTCATCTCGCGGACGAGGTGACCGAATCGGTCCAGCAGCTTGCCAACCAGACCCGGTCGGGTCTGCCGGGGACCCGGTTGCTCCCCGGTCATCGTGGCGGCCACGGAGCGAGCCTACCGGCTCCGGGCCAGTCCGAGGGGGAGCTATGGCAAGCGGGCGTGGTCGCCCGGCGCAGCTGATCACCGTGTGCGAAACCGTCGTACGCAGCGTAACCAATTCGGAGGACTGACGCGCCTCGGAACGGGAATCCACGCACCGGTCGGCGGGGCAGGTCCACGGCCCGACCGCCACAAGCGTCCGCCGGGGTGCACAACAAGATTTGCGTGAAACTGCGCAGGAAAGCGGGTATCAGATCGTGATGCCGCAGCGTGGCCGTAGCTTGTGCAGTTCTTCACAACCAGTCCCACTGACTCGGAAGGCTGCCCGGTTTACGCTGAGGCCAATCCCAGGTTTCCACGAAGGCGACGCATCGCGCCGCTGAGTCTCGTGCATCCCATAGATCGGTCAGCGTCGACCACAAGGAGATGTGTCATGGTTGCTCCGGCTGTTGTGCGGGGTATTGATCAGGCCCCGACGTCCCATCCGAAACTGCTCGCCTGGGTCCGTGAGGTCGCGGAACTGACCACCCCCGACCGGGTCGTCTGGGTGGACGGGTCCGACGAGGAGTGGCGCCGCCTCACCGACGAGCTGGTCGAAGCCGGCACGCTGATCCGGCTGAACCCGGAGAAGAAGCCCAACTCGTTCTACGCGCGTACCGACCCGACGGACGTCGCCCGGGTCGAGGAACGCACCTACATCTGCTCCGTCGACGAGGCGGACGCCGGCCCCACCAACAACTGGATGGCGCCGGCGGAGATGAAGCGGACGATGACCGAGCTGTACCGCGGCTCGATGCGGGGCCGGACCATGTACGTCATCCCGTTCGTCATGGGTCCGGTCGAGGCCGAGTCCCCGATGTTCGGTGTCGAGATCACCGACAGCCCGTACGTGGTCGCCTCGATGCGCATCATGACGCGGATGGGCACCCGCGTCCTCGAGGCGTTGGGCGACGACGCGGACTTCGTGCACGCGTTGCACTCGATCGGCGCCCCGCTCGCCCCCGGCCAGCAGGACGTCGCCTGGCCGTGCAACGAGACCAAGTACATCTCGCACTTCCCGGAGAGCCGGGAGATCTGGTCGTACGGCTCCGGCTACGGCGGCAACTCGCTGCTCGGCAAGAAGTGCTACTCGCTGCGGATCGCCAGCGTCATGGGTCGCGACGAGGGCTGGCTCGCCGAGCACATGCTGATCCTCAAGATCACCTCGCCGGAGGGCAAGGTCCACCACATCGCCGGCGCGTTCCCCTCGGCCTGTGGCAAGACCAACCTGGCCATGGTGGAGCCGACCATCCCGGGTTGGAAGGTCGAGACCATCGGCGACGACATCGCCTGGATGCGGTTCGGCCCGGACGGCCGCCTCTACGCCGTCAACCCGGAGTACGGCCTGTTCGGCGTCGCGCCCGGCACCGACTGGAAGACCAACGCCAACGCCATGCGCACCCTGGACCGGGGCAACTCCGTCTTCACCAACGTGGGCCTCACCGATGACGGTGACGTCTGGTGGGAGGGCATGGGAGAGCCGCCGGCGCACCTGATCGACTGGAAGGGCAACGACTGGACGCCGGAGAGCGAGGGCCTGTCCTCCCACGCGAACAGCCGGTTCTGCACCCCGATCACCCAGTGCCCGATCCTCGCCGACGAGTACTTCGACCCCAACGGCGTGCCGATCGACGCGATCCTCTTCGGTGGCCGTCGCAAGGACACCATCCCGTTGGTGACCGAGGCCCGCGACTGGGTGCACGGCGTCTACATGGGTGCCACGCTCTCGTCGGAGACGACGGCCGCCGCGTCCGGCGCGGTCGGCGTGGTCCGCCGGGATCCGATGGCGATGCTGCCGTTCATCGGCTACCACGCCGGTGACTACTTCCGGCACTGGATCGAGATGGGCAAGGGCACCGACGGCGACGAGGCGAAGCTGCCGAAGATCTACTACGTCAACTGGTTCCGCAAGGACCCGGACGGTTCCTTCCTCTGGCCGGGCTTCGGGGAGAACTCCCGAGTGCTCAAGTGGGTCGTCGAGCGGATCGAGGGCACGGCCGACGCGGTCGAGACGCCGGTGGGCATGGTGCCGACGCCCGAGTCGCTGGACGTCGAGGGCCTGGACATGACCCCGGAGGACGTCCGGATCGCGCTGAAGGTCGACCCGGACGAGTGGCGCGACGAGCTCCCGATGATCACCGAGTGGTTCGAGAAGTTCGGTGACAAGCTGCCGGGCGTGCTCTGGGCCGAGTTGGACGCGCTGCGCGCCCGCCTCGACGCCGCACAGCCGCAGCGGTAGGTGTGAAGAGCGCCCCTCGCGGGCAACAACGGATCCCATGACGACGGCCGCCGAGACCCAGGTCCGGCGGCCGTCCGCCGTCCGGGTGCTCACCTTCCTGCTCGCGACGACGGCGGCGGCCACCGTCGTGGTCGAGCTGCTCAATTGGTGGTACGCCCCGGAGCAGGGCTTCGGGCTGGCCGTACGGACCGGCTGGGCGATGCTGCGCTCGTTCGGCTTCCTGCTGCTGATCGGGCACGTGCGCCGGGGTCGAACGGTGGCTCGCCCGTTCGGGCTGATCCTCGCGGTCACCACGGTCTTCGCCGTGGGCCGGTTGATCGTGCCCCGGCAGGGGGTGCCGCCGCTGCCCGGCCTGCTCGGCTTCGCCGTGCTCAGCGCGCTCTGTGTGGCGGTGGTCTGGCTGCTGTACCGCTCGTCGGCGTTGGCCGGGCACCTGGTCCGGCACCGGCCCCGCCTCGTCATCGACCGCGAGGGCGTCTCCTGGCGGGAGACCCCTCCGCGCCGACCGCAGGCCAGCGCCTGGCTGCTGACCAGCCGGGTGGCGGCGTTCACCTACAGCCCCCTGATGCTGGTGCCGGCCCTGGTGGCCGGGGGATCCATCCTGGACGGGCGGCTGACCGCACTACCGGCCGTGCTGCTCTGGTTCGGCGCCGGCATCGTGGCCAGCTACGCGGTGCTGTTCTGCACCGCGTTCCTGATGCGGGGCAAGGACTGGGCGCGGGGCCTGTTGGTCGGCGTGACCCTGGTCGTGCTCGCCGTGGATCTGCCGCTGTGCTGGTGGCTGCTGGGCGTGGACGGCCTGGTCCGCGACGGCGCCCCGCTGGTCGCCGCCGCAGGGTTGGCGCTCTACGGCCTCCGCCGCGCCGCCCGCGCCCCCGACGTCGTTGCGGCCTGACCCCGGCCTGCCCCGGGACATTTGTCATCACGCACCCGGTACCGGTGGCACTGCCGGAAGGGCTTCAACCCTTCGTAGCGTGCTGGGCATGGGTGACATCGTCGTACGTCTCACTGGACTTACCCGGTCGTTCGGGTCCGTGCGAGCCCTTGCCGGCATGGACCTGAGCGTCGCGCGGGGCAGCATCGTCGCACTGCTCGGGCGCAACGGCGCGGGCAAGACGACAGCCATCTCGATCCTGCTCGGTCTCGCCCCGGCCGACGCCGGGACCGTGGCCCTGTTCGGCGGGTCTCCTGCGGAGGCGGTCCGGGCCGGCCGGGTCGGCGCGATGCTGCAGGGGGCCGGGGTCGTCTCCGCCGCCACCGTCCGAGAGGTGATCGAGTTGGCCCGCGCGCTGTATCCGCATCCGTCGCCGACCGATCGGATCCTCACGACGGCGGGACTGACCGGCCAGGCGAACCGTCGGCTGGACCGGCTCTCCGGTGGGGAGGCACAGCGTGCCCGGTTCGCGTTCGCGTTGGCCGGCGGCCCGGAACTGCTGGTCCTCGACGAACCCACCGCGAGCATGGACGTCGCCGCCCGGCGGGAGTTCTGGGCTGCCCTCCGCCGGTACGCCGCCGAGGGCAACACCGTCCTGTTCAGCACGCACCAGTTACCCGAGGCGGACGAGTACGCCGATCGGGTCGTGGTGCTGGCCGCCGGCCGGGTGGTGGCCGACGCGCCGCCCGCCCAGCTCCGTGCCCTCGCGGGCAGCCGTACCGTCGCCTTCGACGTTGCCGGTGCGTCCGTCACCGGGCTGGACCTGCTGCCCGGTGTCCGGTCGGTGGAGGTGCGGGGCGACCGGGTGGTGCTCACCACCGACGACGCCGACGCCACGGTCATGGCGTTGGCGGGCACCCGCGGTTTCCGCGGACTGGAGGTCTCCGTCGCACTGGAGCCCGCCTTCCTCACTCTCACCACCGCCGGAGGGGAGCACTGACATGCGCGCCTATCTACGATTCGAGCTGCGTCGGCTGGTCCGGGACCCACGTCTCATGCTGTTCTCCGTCCTGGGGCCGGTGCTCACGTACCTGATCTTCTCCGGGTTCGCCGGACGCGGTGACCAACTGGAGGGTGTGGCCGCGCCCGCCGCGCTGATGGTCGGCCTGGCCGGCTACGGCGCCGTCGCGGGCGTGCTCTCAGTGGGGTCGTCGGTCGCGCAGGAGCGGGCGGTCGGCTGGCTGCACCAACTCCGCGTCACCCCGTTGCCGCCCTGGCAGGCTGTCGTGACGAAGGCGCTGGTCAGCACGCTGACCGGGGTGCCGTCGGTGGTCGCGGTCGGTGTCGCCGGGCGGTTGCAGCAGGACGTCCACCTGGATGCTGCCCGCTGGACCGCGTTACTGCTGCTGTTGTGGGCCGGCTCGGTACCGTTCGCCCTGCTCGGGCTCGCCATCGGCTACGGGCTCGCCCCGCAGTTGGCCCAGGTGGTCAACTTCCTGGCCTTCCTCGGCCTGTCGGTCCTCGGTGGCCTGCTGCTGCCGGTGACGTACTTCCCCGCCGCGTTGCGGCACCTGGCGCACGCACTACCGACGTACCGGTACGCCGAACTCGGCTGGCGGTCGGTCGCCGGGCTGGCACCCACCCCGTCCGGGTTGGGCCTGCTCCTGGCCTGGACGCTGCTCTTCGCGGCAGTCGCGGCATGGGCCTACCGGCGCGCGGCCGTGGGCCGTTGACCACCGCTACGGTTTCCACCATGCCTGGTGTCGCCGACCTGCCTGGTGCCGCCGAGACGACGGCGTCCGTCGACCGTGGTCGGCGGCGCCGCGGCGTCGTGCTCGTGCTGGCTCACACGTTGTGGCTGTGGTTGCTGCTGCCGCCGGCCACCGCGATCGTGCGAGGACAGGTCCACCCGGTGCCGGTGGCAGCGGCCGGGCTGACCCTCTTCGCCCTGCTCTATCTCGCCCTGGTGGCGGTGCCGGTGGCCGGACTGGCCGTTCGACCGCTCCTGTTTCGTGCCGGGCTGGCACTGCTCGCGCTGCTCGGGGTGACGCTCGCTGCCGCGTACGCCGGTGCCTCGGAGGGCTGGCTGGCCCTGCTGATGTACGTGTGCTCCGCCGGCGCGGTGGGACTGGTCCAGGTCGGCTGGGGCTTCGGCTGGGTCGGTGGCAGCGTCGTGGCGGTGCTGGTGATCGGGGTAGCCCGACGCCTGCCGGCCGACAACATGGTCCAGATCGCGCTGGTCACGTTGCTCGCGGGTGCCATGACGCTGGCGTTCGCCCGGGTGGCCCGTCTGGTCGACGAGTTGCGCCGCACCCAGCGGGAGCTGGCCCGCACGGTGGTGGAGCGGGAACGACTCCGGTTCGCCAAGGACCTGCACGACCTGCTCGGCCACACGTTGTCGCTGGTCGTGGTGAAAGCCGAGGTGGTACGCAGACTGGCTCCGACGGACCCCGAGCGGGCCACCGTGGAGGCAGCCGACATCGAGCGGATCGGTCGCACCGCCCTCGCCGAGGTGCGGGAGGCGGTCACCGGCTACCGCGAGCACAGCTTCGGCCGGGAACTGGACAACGCCCGTACCGTCCTGGCGGATGTCGGCATCGCGGTTACCGTGCGGACGGACGGGCAGCTCGATGTCGAGACCGACGACGTGTTCGCCTGGGTGCTCCGGGAGGGGGTGACGAACGTGCTGCGACACAGCCGGGCGTCCCGGTGCGACATCAGGGTCGACGCCGACGCCGACGGGTCGGTGCTGACCGTTCGGGACGACGGGGTGGGTGGCCGGCCGGCCTTCGGCAACGGTCTGCGTGGTCTGACCGAGCGGCTGGAGCAGGCGGGCGGCACCCTGGAGGTCGGCCCGGCGCGCGACGGGGGTCTGCTGCTCACCGTTCGGGTTCCCACGAGCCGGATCGCGACGGTGACCGGATGATCCGGCTGTTGCTCGCGGAGGACCAGGGCATGATGCGCGGCGCGCTGGCCCTGCTGTTGAACCTCGAAGACGACATGGAGGTGGTCGCCGAGGCCCGCACCGTGGCCGAGTCGTTGGAGGCGGCCCGGACGAGCCGTCCGGACGTGGCACTGCTGGACATCGAGATGCCCGACGGCAGTGGTCTGGACACGGCGGCGATCCTGCGGGAGCAGTTGCCCGAGTGCCGGGTGCTGATCCTCACCACGTTCGGCCGGCCCGGTTACCTGCGCCAGGCGATGGAAGCCGGCGCGGCGGGTTTCCTGGTCAAGGACGGGCCGGTGGAGGAACTCGCGGTGGCCGTCCGCCGGGTACTGGCCGGCGAGCGGGTGATCGATCCGGCGCTCGCGGCGGCGGCGCTGTCGGCCGGGCCGAACCCGCTCACCGACCGGGAGCGGGACGTGCTGACCGCCGCCGTGGACGGTGCCACCGTCGCCGACATCGCCGCCCGACTGCACCTGTCCGAGAGCACCGTCCGCAACTACCTGTCGGCGGCCATCGGCAAGACCGGCACCCGCAACCGGATCGAGGCGGCCCACCACGCCAGAGCCAACGGCTGGATCTGACGCCCGGCCCTCGTCAGCCCGTGCCGGACCGCGCCGATCATGGAGTTGTGGTGCCTCACTTGCCCTTTTACGCGAGTTATGTCGTCCACCACAACTCCATGATCGACGGCGCGGGTCCGGGTGCGGCGCCGTGCGGCATCGGTCTGGGTGAGCGGGCAGCGGGCAGGATGGCGGGTGACGCCGGTCACCGGGGTCGATGTCGGCGGCGCGGGCGGGGCAGGAGCGGGCCGCCCACCGAACGGAGGGAGGCGCGCGGTGAGCGACGAATTCGACGTGGTGGTGGTGGGAGCGGGGCCGGCCGGGGCGGCCGCCGCGTTGACGGCGCGGCGGGCGGGCGCCAGCGTGCTGCTGCTGGACCGGGCCGACTTCCCCCGGGACAAGGCGTGTGGCGACGGGATCGCCGCGCACTCGGTGGATGTGCTGACCGAGTTGGGGGTGACCGAGGCGGTGGCGGGTTACGCGCCGCTGCCCGCGTTACGCATGATCTCGCCGGGTGGCGGTGCCGTGGCCCGGGCGCTGCCCCGACCCGCGTACACCGTGCCCCGGGAGGTCTTCGACGCGCGCCTGGTGGCGGCGGCCGTGGCGGCCGGCGCGCAGTTGCGCCGGCACACCGTGCGCCGGGTCGAGCCGCGCGCCGACCGGGTGGTGCTCGACGGGGAGGTGTCCGGGCGGGTGGTGGTGGGCGCCGACGGCGCCGGGTCGGTGGTGCGTCGGGCGCTCGGCCACCCGCAGAATCCCGACCGGCACCTGGCGCTTGCCATCCGGGGATACGCGCCGGCGCTGCCCGGCCCGTCCGAGCAGCTCATCGTCACCTCGAAGGCGCGCTGGCCGGCGTACGCCTGGTCCTTTCCGATCGGCGACGGGCGGGCGAACGTCGGGTACGGGGAGGTGCTGCGCGGTGAGTCGCTGAGCAGGGCCTACCTGCTGGACCGGCTGGCCGCGCTGCTGCCCGGCACCGACCTGGGGACGGTGACCGCGTTGCGCGCCCATCACCTGCCGCTGTCCACCCACCGGCCGGCACCGGGGCGTGGCCGCACGTTGCTGGCCGGGGACGCGCTGTCACTGATCAATCCGTTCACCGGCGAGGGCATCTTCTACGCGCTGCTCTCCGGTGCGCTCGCCGGTGCGGCGGCGGCCGAGGCGCCCGAGTCGGCAGCCGGCAGGTACGCGCACGGGTTGCGTCGCCGCCTCGGCACCCACCTGCGGCACAGTTCGGTCGCGGCCTGGTTGGCGCGCCGTGGCCGAGTGGTGGACGCGGCGGTCCGGGCCGCCCGGCGCGACGACCGGGTGTTCTACGACGTGGTCGAGCTGGGACTGGGTGACGGACGCCTCACCGCCCGTACGCTGGCGATGATCGGCATCGGTCTGGTCGGCGGGGATGGGGCTCCGAGGCGGTGATCTGGGCGAAGGGTCGCTACGCTGCTAGGTGATGACGCTGCGGGACCTTATCTACTCCGTGTACGAGCGCCGGCTCACGGCGAAGCTCGCGGGTAAGCCGGTGCCCCGGCACGTCGGGGTGATGTGCGACGGCAACCGCCGCTGGGCGAGGGAGATGGGCTTCGTCGACCCGAACGACGGACACCGGGTCGGCGCGGCGAAGATCAAGCATGTCCTCGGCTGGTGTGACCAGGCCGGCGTGGGGCACGTGACCCTCTACCTGCTGGCCACCGACAACCTGCGCAGACCGGCCAGTGAGCTGGACCCCCTCCTCAAGATCATTGAAGACCTGGTGGTGGAGCTCTCCGAGGAGGGCAACCCCTGGCGGTTGCGCATCGTCGGGGCGCTCGACCTGCTCCCGGCGCAGACCGCGGCGGCGCTCAAGGGCGCCGAGGAACGCACCCGCGAGCGCACCGGCGGCGCGGAGGTCAACATCGCGGTGGGCTACGGCGGTCGGCGGGAGATCACCGACGCGGTCCGTTCGCTGCTGTTGGAGCACGCCGCCTCCGGCGGCACCATCGAGGAGTTGGCCGAGGTGCTGGACGTCGAGCACATCGCCGAGCACCTCTACACCCGTGGTCAGCCCGATCCTGACCTGGTCATTCGCACCAGCGGGGAGCAGCGGCTGTCCGGCTTCATGCTCTGGCAGTCCGCGCACTCGGAGTTCTACTTCTGCGAGCTCAACTGGCCGGATTTCCGGCACATCGACTTCCTGCGCGCACTGCGCTCGTACGCGACCAGGCAACGCCGCTACGGCGCCTGAACCGGCGGCGGGCGACGTGTCCGTCGCCGCGCGGCCGGGTCAGGGCAGGTGGGTCAGTGCCTGGGTGAGGAAGTCGCCGAGGGCGGCCGGGGACTCGATCGTCAGGTCGGCGGCGTTTGCCACCTCGTGGCCGGTCTCCGGGTTGGCCACGGCCACGCAGATGCCGAGGAAGTCCGGGTCGGCGGCGGCGCGGGCGCGCAGCGCGGCGAAGGCCTTGATGTCCGAGACGTCGTCACCGAAATACCAGGCGCCGGTTGCACCCTTGATCGCCTCGCCGATGACCATGCCCTTGTCCCGGTCGACAGGCGGTTTGAGCTCCAGCACCATCCGCCCGGCCTGCACGCGCAGCCCCAGGCGGTCGGCCTGCGCCTGCCCCCACTGCTGCACGGTCGAGCCGAGCTGCGGGGCGGTACGCCAGTGCAGGGCGACCGAGAGCCGCTTGTATTCCACGAGCGTGCCGGGTGGCAGCTCAGCCCGCGCGAGGTCGGCCAGCTCCGTCATGGTCGGCACCCAGGGCAGCGCGGCCGGCTCGGTGACGGTCTCCCCGCCGGAATGGCTGTGCTCCAGCCCGTAGAGGCCGTAGAGGTCCACGCCGGTGAGCCCGCCGAGCTGATCCCGAAGGAACTCGACGGGTCGGGCGGAGACGATCGCGACCCGCTGCACGACCGGGGCGAGTGCCTCGATCGCGGCCAACGCCTTGGGAGCCGGGCGTACCGCGGTCGGATCGTCGTCGACGGGCGCGAGCGTGCCGTCGAAGTCGAAGAAGAGCACGGTCCCGGCCGCCCGGCTGGCGGTGGTCCGCCAGGCCTGGTCGGCGTTCAACGGGGTTCTCGGCTGATGATTGCCCAGATTCAACGGCGGCACGCGCGTCAGCGTACCCCGGCGACGAAGGCTCATTCCTGGCCGAGCGGACCCGTTACGCGGTGGGCGATCAGCGTTCGGCGGCTCCTCGTCCACGTCGGCCGAACGGCACCACCGCCGCGTCCTGGCCGTGGCTCAACAGGTAGCCCTCCACAAACCCGGTGTTGCGATCGCCGGTGTGGTTCTCGATCTCGTTGAGCCGTGCCACCAGGAACTCGGTGAGCGCGCTGATCCGGTCGTTCATCCGCTCGTGCAGCTCGGCGACGACGGCCAGGATGACCGCGGTGCCGGCGGTGATGAGCACGAAGAGGTTCACGAGCAGCGGAAGCTGCCCGCCGTCGACCGCGAGGGTCACCGCGTTGCCGGTCGCCCACAGTGTCATCGACACCGTCGCGACCACGACTGCCAACCACTTCAGGGTCATGGACAGACCCCTCCTTTTGTCCCGCAGGGCTGGGTTCGGCCTTGTCCCGTCCCCCCGCCGATGACGAGCCCAAGCAGTACGAGTACGGACGCTAGCGTGCCCGTTCCGGCCCCGGAGGCAAACGAATGAACCTGACCAGGCGTTCTTTCGCCATCTGAGGAACTACCCTGCTTGATTGCCTCTATTTCGGACATCGACCGGCAGCGTTGGGCGGTATGCGAGATATCTGATGGTTTCGCGGATGTGGAACTTCTCCGCGTCCGAGACGTTCGGGTCGACCAGGCGGCGGAGCAGGGCCTCCACGTCCGGGTCCATCGGAGGGGCGGGCTGGCCACCGCGGGGGCCGGCCGCGGTGCGGTCCCAGCCGAGTGCGGCGAAGGCGGCCGCCGGGTTCAGCCCCAGGCCCTCGCAGAAGGCGACCACCCGTTCGGCTTCCGGGTCGCTGGCCCAGTCGCCCCGGACCCACCGGTTGATGGTCTGCCGGGAGACCCCGGTGCGCCGGGACACCTCGGTGCCACTCCAGGCTCGGGTCGCTCGTGCCTCGTCCAGGGCGCGGCGGACGAAGGTGGCGAAGGCGATTTTCCGCGCATTGGCCGTCTCGGTCACCCCGTGACCGTACGGCCAGCCGGTGACGAGCGCGCGCCCCGGCTCGCCACTGTCACGCCTACGTGACGGTAGCTTCGGATTTCCGGTAAACGATTCAGTGCCACTGTCGAGGGGTGTCACGCGGGCAGAATAGATGCCCGTAGTGGCAAGCGTAAGCGGACGAAAAGCTGATACTGTCACGCCCATGGGACAATCTACGGTGTGTCACGTGCATGAGACGATTGGTGCTCACATGCGTCACACCCCCGGTTCGGAGGGGGTGTGGTGACCGAGCTCGCCACCCGCGCCCAGGCCTTCGGGCTGATCGCCGAGGGGGTGGCCGCGGGGCTGACCGCCCCTTGGCGCCTCTACCTCGCCCGAGGCTGCCGCTACCTGTCGCTGAGTGTCGGCGACCGCGCCGAGTGGAACGCCTGGCGTACCCACCTCGGCTGCCCGGAGCTGAGCGTCCGGGTCTACGACGCAGGCGGCGAGATCCGCCGTTCCTCGGTGGCCGAGATCATGCTGGACGGCTGCCGGATCAGCGTCGAGCTGGTCGAGGAGGTCAGCACCGACGACCTGGACCGGCTGCTCGTCGCGGATCCCACCACGATCGAGCCGGAGGAGAAGTGACCGGGCGTCCGGGCCGGGCCGGGGTCGCCCGATGAGCCCGTTTCTCGCGGTATTCCTCGTCCTGGTGCTCGGCGCGACCAGCTACGCGGCCGGCCGGTTGCACGGGCAGCTCAGCTACCGCATCGGCTACCGCTTCGGCTACCGGCAGGGCTACTTCGACGGTGACCGGGGCGCCTGGAACCGCCGTCGCCGCGACGCCCAGGCCGCGATCGCCTCCGCCCTGTCGGTCTCCCCGGCGGGCGTCGTCCGCTCGGCCAGCACCGTCGCCCGCCCCGGCACCACGTACACCGGCTCGTCGTTCAGTGCGCCGGCCGCCCCGATCACCGGGCGGCACCCGACCGGCACGCTCGTTCGACGTACCGGTTGAGGTCGGTCGGCGGGCACGATCCCGCCGACCGACACCACCGACGCGGTGCGTCGTCCGCGGCGGACACGCACCGTCGGGGTCACGTCAGACCGGTGACGGTGACCCCAGACCGGCCGGGGTGCGCGCAGGGGGCATGCATCCCGGCCGGTTCCGCCGCGCCCACCGCCGGCCTTCCCGGTGGTGCGGGACCCCGCGAAGCCGTGTTCACACGCCCGTCTAGGTAGATCCACGTCGGCCCCCTAGCCGGAAGGGTCCGGCGGGGCTAGCGTCTAGGCATGGCACGGGGTTCTCCCGAGCCAGCCGGTCCGCCCGGATCTGCGACCTCGCGCATGGGGTTCCGCATCCGACCCCGTGTCCCCGGGCACCGGAGGAGCCGGAACACGGGTGGCGGATGCCCATCCGTCGGAGCAGGCCTGTGACGACTCGCCGTACCACCGCCGGTGCCGACCAGACCCCGGCCGCGACTGCCACGAACCGCCGTGCCACCAGGAGCCGCCGCACGGCGGCCGCCGCGCCGGCCGACCCGAAGGAGCCGCGACCAGCCGGCCAGGCCTTTGTCCTGGACACGTCCGTGCTGCTCTCCGATCCGGCGGCGTTCCACCGGTTCGCGGAGCACGAGGTGGTGCTGCCTCTGGTGGTCATCACCGAACTGGAGGGCAAGCGGCACCATCCGGAGCTGGGCTGGTTCGCCCGGCAGTCGCTCCGGATGCTCGACGACCTGCGGGTCCGGCATGGTCGACTCGACCGACCGGTGCCGGCCAACGACGTCGGCGGCACCCTGCGGGTGGAGCTCAACCACACCGACGACGGCGTGCTGCCACCCGGTTTCCGGACCGAGAGCAACGACGCCCGGATCCTCTCCGTCGCGCTCAACCTCGCCGGCGAGGGCCGGGAGGTCACCCTGGTCAGCAAGGACATGCCGCTACGGGTCAAGGCGGCCTCGGTGGGCCTGCGGGCCGACGAGTACCGCCACGGTCAGGCCAGCGACCCGACCTGGACCGGCATGTCCGAGATGGACCTGACCGAGGAGCAGATCGGGTCGTTGTACGCCGGCGAGACGCTCGACCTCGACGAGGCGGCCGGTCTGCCCTGCCACACCGGCCTGGTGTTGCACTCGGGGCGGGGCTCCGCGCTCGGCCGGGTGCTGCCGGACAAGTCGGTCCGGCTGGTGCGGGGTGACCGGGAGGCGTTCGGGTTGCACGGCCGCTCGGCCGAGCAGCGCATCGCCCTCGACATGTTGCTCGACGAGTCGATCGGGATCGTGTCGCTGGGCGGCCGGGCGGGCACCGGCAAGTCGGCGTTGGCGCTCTGCGCCGGGCTGGAGGCGGTGATGGAGCGCCGCCGGCACAAGAAGGTGATCGTGTTCCGCCCGCTGTACGCCGTCGGCGGCCAGGAGCTGGGCTACCTGCCCGGTTCGGAGTCGGAGAAGATGTCGCCGTGGGCGCAGGCGGTCTTCGACACGCTCGGCGCGGTGGTGCACGAGAACGTGCTGGAGGAGGTCACCTCGCGGGGCATCCTGGAGGTGCTGCCGCTGACCCACATTCGGGGTCGCAGCCTGCACGACGCCTACGTGATCGTGGACGAGGCGCAGTCCCTGGAGCGCGGGGTGCTGTTGACGGTGCTGTCCCGGATCGGGCAGGGCTCCCGGGTGGTGCTCACCCACGACGTGGCCCAGCGGGACAATCTGCGGGTCGGTCGGCACGACGGCGTGACGGCCGTCATCGAGGCGCTCAAGGGTCATCCGCTCTTCGCGCACGTCACCCTCAGCCGTTCGGAGCGGTCGCCGATCGCCGCGATGGTCACCGATCTCCTGGAGGACATCCCGATCTGACGGGTGCTTTTGTGGGCTTTTGTCCGCATTAAACGTGTGGCGCAGATCACAAAGGCGCCGGTCGGTTTCCCATCGGCCTCACTGTGCGCAATCGTGTCCCACGAGCGTCCACGCACCACCCGGATCGTTGGTGATCGTTCGTCGCGAGGCGGGCGACATCGGCGGCGGTCGGTGTGTCGGCGCGACCGGCAATCGGTCGGGACGCTCGTGGCACGGTTGGCAGCCCACCTGTGGCCCGGCCGCGCCACGTCCTTGCTCCCGACGAAGGGACCACTTCGTGAGTCGGCTGTGGAGCCGGTTGGGTGCCCGTACGGCTGCTGTCGCCCTGCTGTCCGTGGGCGTTGCCGGCGGCTTCTACCTGGGCGAAGACCGGGAAACCCAGCAACAGGGCCTGACCGAGCAGGTTAGCCGCGAGATCGACCAGGCCGACCTCGCGTACCAGCGGGAACGGCAGGCCGCCCACCAGGTGCAGGTCTCCAAGCAGCGGGCCGCCGAGTACCAGGCCAAGCTGCGGGCGGCGCAGGCCGCGAAGGAGGCCGCCGAGCGGGCCCGTCGGGCCGAGGCCGCCGCGGCGTCCCGCAAGCGCGAACGCGCGGCCGCCAACGCGCCCGCCAAGCCGTACGACGGACCGATCCCGGCGTCCTGCGAGGAGTACAGCGGCAACCGCAAGATCGGCTGCGCCCTCATGATCGACTCGGGCTTCGGCATCTCCGAGTTCCCCTGCCTGGAGAAGCTCTGGACCAAGGAGAGCGGCTGGAACCACAAGGCCGCCAACAACTCGTCCGGTGCGTACGGCATCCCGCAGTCCCTGCCGGGCAGCAAGATGGGTTCGGTCGCCTCCGACTGGCGGACCAACCCGGCCACCCAGATCAAGTGGGGCTTGGGCTACATCAAGGGCAGGTACAAGACGCCCTGCGGCGCCTGGACCTTCTTCCAGAACAACAACCACTACTGACAGCTCTCGAAGGCGGGGCGGGTGGGTCTCCACTCGCCCCGCCTTCGCGCGTACTTCGGACGGGACGTGAGTGGCGGTCGGCCGCTTTTGCTGATAGCAGTTGTGGAGTGACCCTGCACCCGTCAAGCGGCGACCCCTACCGGTTCGGCACCGAGGCGTTCTACGCCGCGCTCGGCCGGGCGTTCGTCGCCATGTGCGCGGTCGTCCCGTTCCTCTTCCTCATCGAGGCCGTCGACCAGGGGCTCGCGTTCGGCCTGGACGCCAACGCCGGCATCATCCCGCAGCGCATCGAAGGGTTGGACGGGGTCTTCTTCTCCCCGTTCCTGCACCACGGCTTCGACCACCTCTACAGCAACAGCATCCCGCTGATCCTGCTGGGCACGTTCGTCCTGGCCGCCGGCGCCCGCCGCTTCCTCTGGTCGACCCTGGTCATCATCCTGGTCAGCGGGCTCGGCGTCTGGTTCACCGGCTCGCCCAACTCGGTGGTGGTCGGTGCCAGCGGCGTCATCTTCGGCTACCTGGGCATCCTGCTCACCCGGGGCATCGTCGAACGCAGCTGGTGGAACTTCGCGGTCTTCCTGCTGGTCGGCCTGCTCTACGGCTGGCAACTGGTCGGCATCCTCCCCACCGACGAGCGGATCTCCTGGCAGGGTCACCTGTTCGGCCTGCTCGGAGGGGTGGTGGCGGCGATCCTGTTCCGCCGTCGACGCCCAGCGTTGGATGGGCCGGACTACTCGGGTGACACCCTCCGCCTGCCCTGACCAATTCCCCGGCGCGCCCCGGAGGGGTGCTTGCCGGACCACCGACACCCGCCTACCGTCGAAGATCAGCCTGCGTTGATCCGTAAGCGGAAAGCGACGGTACGCCATGCGCGAGGTCGATGTCGCCGTGATCGGGGCCGGTCCGGCCGGTCTCTTCGCCGCGTACTACGCCGGGTTCCGAGGTCTGTCGGTGGCGGTGATCGACGCGCTGCCCGAGCCCGGCGGTCAGGTCACCGCCATGTACCCGGAAAAGTTGATCCTCGACGTGGCCGGCTTTCCCGCTGTCAAGGGCCGGGACCTGGTGGCCAACCTGGTCGCACAGGCCGCCCCGTTCGCACCGCAATACCTGCTCGACACCCGTGCCGAGAAACTCTCGTACGTCGACGACCGCCCAGTGCTCGGCCTGGCCGGGGGTGCGCAGCTCGGTTGCGGTGCGGTGGTGGTCACCGGCGGGCTCGGCAGCTTCAGCCCGCGGCCGCTGCCGTGCGCCGACGGCGCTCCCGGCACCGGGATCGTCTACTTCGTCACCGAGCCGGCCGCGCTCGCCGACCGGGACGTGCTGATCGTCGGTGGTGGCGACTCCGCCTTCGACTGGGCGTTGGCGCTGCAACCACTGGCCCGTTCGGTGACCCTCGTGCACCGCCGGGAAAAGTTCCGGGCGCACGCCTCGACTGTCGCCCGGGTGCTGTCCCTACCGGTGCGGGTGGTGGTCAACGCCGAGGTCAGCCGGCTGATCGGGGAGGGCGCGGTGACCGCCGCCGAGGTGACCGTCCGCGGTGGTGCCACCGAGACACTGCCGGTGGACACCGTGGTCGCCGCGCTGGGCTTCACCGCCGATCTGGGACCGCTCGCCGAGTGGGGGCTGCGTCTGGACCGCCGGCACATCCTGGTGGACAGCGCGATGGCCACCAACCTGCCCCGGGTCTTCGCGGCGGGCGACATCACCGAATACCCGGGCAAGGTGCGGCTGATCGCCACCGGCTTCGGCGAGGCGGCGACGGCTGTCAACAACGCGGCCGTGGCCATCGACCCGAGCGCACACCTCTTCCCGGGGCACTCCTCCGACGCCGGCTGACGGTCGGTATCGGACCCAGACCGACCTGAGTCCGGATCGAGACAGGTCGACCGGATCCTGTCCGGATGACGGGTTCCGAGAAACCGCAGGATGGCGCACCCACCACGCTGTCCTGGCTCTGCCATCCCGCCACCGTGATCGCCCTGGTCCTGCTGCTGCTCAACGACCACGTACTGAAGGCGGCCCACCCCGGCCTGCTGACCGGCAAGCTGAGCGACCTCGCCGGTCTGGTGCTCGCCCCGCCGCTGGTCGCGGTGCTGCTGACCCTCCTGGTGCCGCGGATGCCGGCCCGGGCCGCCGCGCTGGCCGGTCTGGTCGCGGTGGGCGCCGGGTTCGCGCTCGTCAAATCCAGCGGGTACGCCGCCGAGTTGGCCTCGTCGGCCTGGACCGTGCTGGCCGGGCCGTCGCTGGTCCGGGCCGACCGGACCGACCTGCTCACCCTGCCGGTGCTCGGCCTGGCCTGGTGGAGTTGGAACCGGTCGCGCCGCCGACCGGTGCGCCAACGGACCGCCCGGCTGGTCCGACTGCTGGTGGTGCTGCCACCGGCGGTCCTGGCGGTAGCCGCCACCAGCCCGATCTACTACCCGTACGCGGTGAGCACCGCGACGCTCGACGGCCACCCGGCGATCTCGGTCGGCAGCGGCTACAGCAACTCGGACTGGCCGGCCAGCCCGTTGGACGGGCAGTGGGCGGTCAGCGAGGACGGCGCGGCCACCTGGCGGCCGGCCACGGAGGACGAGCAGCGGCGACTGTCCCGCCAGGAGGTGGGGCAGCAGCAGGCGTGCGCGTCGGACGCGCCCCGGCGTTGCTATCGGATCGTCACCGGGCACCTACGGGTCGAGGAGAGCGACGACGCCGGCGCGACCTGGCGGGTGGCCTGGGAGGTGCCCGACGGGCAGCGGGAGGAGTTGGCCCGCCGGTCGCCGAACCCGGGCGATTTCCAGCGCCACTTCGCCTCCCGCGATCTGGTCGTCTACCCCCAC
This sequence comes from Micromonospora sp. NPDC048905, assembly GCF_040649655.1. Classification (NCBI taxonomy): domain Bacteria; kingdom Bacillati; phylum Actinomycetota; class Actinomycetes; order Micromonosporales; family Micromonosporaceae; genus Micromonospora; species Micromonospora sp. NPDC048905. The sequence continues at coordinate 44,673 of NZ_JBEZFV010000013.1, forward strand.
GCCGGGGGTGGGCACGAGGTGCTCGTCGCCAACGGGCGGGACGGGTTTCTCCGCCGCCTGCCCGACGGTGGGTGGCAGCGCGACGGGTTCCTCTTCGAGGAGCTCGGCGCGTCGTGGGACGAACCGCCCCGGCTGGGCGGTGGCGGACCCGGCGACCGCCAGCTGGACCTGTTGCTCGCCGTCACGCTGGCGCTGACTCTCGGCTGCGCGGTCACTGCGCTCGCCGGTCATCTCGTGATCCGCCGTGGTGGAGGTCCGCGCTGGTGGGGGGTCGTCAGCAGTGCGTCGATGCTGGTCGCGGGGATGGTGTTGACCGCGGCCTGGGAGCGCGACGACGACACCCTGGCGTTCATGGCCGTGCCGTTCGTGCTGGCGGTGGGCGTCCTCACCGTGGTGGCCATGATCGTTCGAGCCTCCTACCAGGGCGCTCTGCGGCGCTGGATCGGCTGGGCGCTCACCGGGCTCCTGCTCACCGCGCTCCTGGCTGTGCTGCCGCTCGTCGGTTGGCTGTACGGCACCCCCTCGCGGACCCGGTTCGCGGTGGCGCTCGCCCTGCTGGCCACGGTGCCGGGCGTGCTGCTGGCCACCCGGATCGCGCGGCTCGTGGATCCGGCCCGTGGGTTCGAGCGCCGGTACCCACCGCGCCCGCCCTACCCACCGCACGTGCCCTATCCGCCTGCGCCCTACCCTGCGTACCCACCGAGGGTCCCTGATCCGCCGTACCCGTCGCAATCGCCGCCGCCGTGAACCTCCGACATGCGGCTGCCCCCCGGCGGGCGGGTGGTCAGCGGCGGGCGGGTGGCGCCAACGCGGCGATCAGCACCGCAACCATGGTCAGCGCTGCCCCGAGCAGGGTGTTCACACCGGGGTGGGAGGCCGCCGTGGGCAGCACCAGGTCCAGCAGGACCGCCCCCACGATCTGGCCGGCGATGGTGGCCAGACCGAGCAGCAGCACACCGGTGAAGCGCACGATCGCGGCGGCGATCGCGATGAACACGATGCCGATCGGGCCGCCCAGGTAGAACCACGGCTCGCTCGGCAGGTCGCCGTTCGGCAAGCCGCGGACGGCGATGTCGATGGCGAACGCGACGAGCAGGGTGACGGTGCCGACGGCGAAGTTGACGAGGGTGGCGGTCAACGCGCTGTCGGCCGCCGCCCGGACCCGGCCGTTGACGGCCTGCTGCCAGGCGATGCCCACCCCGGCGAGCAGCGGCAGCAGGGCCAGCGCCAACGCGCCCGGGTCGCCGAGTCGGTCGCCGACCGCCAGGCCGACCGCCAGCACGGTGAGCACCGCGCCGGCCAGCCGCTGCCGGGTGACCGGCTGCCGGCCGGTCGGCCCGATCCCGGCCCGGTCCACGGCGAGGCTGCTGCCGGTCTGGCCGGCCACCACCGCCACGGTGAAGACCGCCACGCCGAGCGTGCCGATGGTGAGCCCCTGGGTGGCCACGAGGAAAGCCCCGCACATCCCGCCGAGGCACTGCCACGGCCGCAGCGTTCCCGTCGCCAGGGCACGCCGCGTCGCGGCCAGCCCACGCCGCCCACCGGGGGTGGCGGGCACCAGCATCAGGAGCACCAGCAGGCCGATGCCGAACGAGACGACCGCGGCGGCGAAGCCGTCGGCGAGGCGTACCCCCAGTTCGCCGTTGATCCGGGACTGCACCGCCACCGCGACCCCGGAGACGGACGCCAACGCGACGCCGGTGACCCGGCGGGCGGCCGACAGGATCTGCGGTGTCTCCGTGTTGGTGGCTGTCACTCCTGCTCGGCCAGCGGACGACCGTCGAAGTCGACAGCGGAGTAGAGCGCCAGCTTCTCCAGCCGGTGGTACGAGTCGATCACCCGGATCGTGCCACTCTTCGACCGCATCACGATCGACTGGGTGTACGCGCCGCCGGCCCGGTACCGCACCCCGCGCAGCAGATCTCCGGAGGTGACCCCGGTCGCCACGAAGAAGCAGTTGTCACCGGTGACCAGATCATCGGTGCCCAGCACCCGGTCCAGGTCGTGCCCGGCGGCGAGCGCCTTCTCCCGCTCCTGCTCGTCGCGGGGCCAGAGCTTGGCCTGCATCGCACCGCCCATGCACTTCAGGGCGCACGCGGAGATGATGCCCTCCGGGGTGCCGCCGATGCCCATCAGCACGTCGACCTCCGACTCGCCGCGCGCGGCCGCGATGGAGCCCGCGATGTCGCCGTCGGAAATGAACCGGATGCCCGCCCCGGTCCGGCGGATCTGGGTGACCAGGTCGTCGTGGCGGCTCCGGTCCAGCACACAGACCGTCACCTCGGAGACGTCGGTGCCCTTGACCTTGGCGATCCGGCGCAGGTTCTCGGCCACCCCGGCGTTGATGTCGATCACGTCGGCGTACGCCGGCCCGACGGCGAGCTTCTCCATGTAGAAAACGGCGCTGGGGTCGAACATCGCGCCCCGCTCGGAGACGGCGAGCACCGCGACGGCGTTCGGCATGCCCTTGCTCATCAGCGTGGTCCCGTCGACCGGGTCGACGGCGACGTCCACCTCCGGGCCGGTGCCGTCGCCGACGTGTTCGCCGTTGAAGAGCATCGGGGCGTTGTCCTTCTCGCCCTCGCCGATCACCACCACGCCACGCATCTGAATCGAGTTGATCAGCTTGCGCATGGCGTCGACGGCCGCGCCGTCGCCACCCTCCTTGTCGCCCCGGCCCACCCACCGACCGGCCGCCATCGCGGCGGCCTCGGTGACCCGGACCAGGTCGAGGGCGAGGTTTCGGTCGAGATCCTGTGGGATCCGCGTCCTGGTGTTGGTCATGACGGCTGCTCCTCCTCGCGACGGTGCGGGGACGACCGGCGGCGGGGCGGTCCCCGCTGCCGGCTCTGTCGCTGATCCTCACACGATGGCCGACCGGGCGTTGGCGCGGGGCGGTGATGGCCTGGATACCGCCGGTCGGGCGGCTGCGAAGATGGAGGGGTGGAGCCCGCACAGCCAGCCGACCGCGTACCCGCCGACCGCACGCCACCCGACGGTCAGCCGCCGGTCGACGTCCCCGTCGCCCCCGGTGGTGAGAGCGCCGGCGATGACCCGACGCCACCGCAGCGGGCGGCGCCCGCCAAATCCGAGCGGTCGCCGAAGGACATGGCGATCTCGTTGCTGGTGCTGCTCGTCCCGATCGCGCTGCTGCTGGCGTTCTACCGGGGCTTTCTGGGTGGTGATCAGGCCACGACCGTCGATCCGGCCCCGGCCATCGAACAGGCCCGGTCGGCGAACGTGTTTCCGGTGAGCCAGCCGGAGGGGCTCGGCTCCGACTGGTCGACGGTCAGCGCCCGCTACCAGACCGTCGACGGCGGTGCGAACCTGCGGATCGGCTACCTCACCCCGGAGGGGCGGGGCGTCCAACTCCTGCAGAGCAGTGTGCCGGCCGAGCGGCTGCTCCCCGCCGAGCTGACCGACCAGGGCCAGCCCCAGGGGCCGACCGAGTTGGCCGGGCGGACCTGGCAGCTCTACGCGGCCCGGGGCAACCAGCAGGCGTTGGTCCTGCTGGAACCGACCCGCACGGTGATCGTCGTCGGTGATGCCGGGAACAACGAACTACGCGAGCTGGCCGGCTCGCTGCACTGATCGGACAGAAGGGCGATTGTCCGACCCGTCGACAGGGAACAGAGAGGGAGTGATCCGGGCGCGCTGACTCGACCCGGATCGCGCGTCGCGGCCGACGGTGCTGCCGCGTCGCCCGGTTTCCGGCGCCGTCCAGGTCGTCGGGTGACCCTCTTGGGAGACACATATGACTGTTCGACGACTCGGCGCCGGCCTGGTAGCCGCCGCTCTGCTCACGCCCGCCCTGGCCGCCTGCGGCAGCGGTACGACCGGCAGCGCCGGATCGACCGCCACTCCGACGGCGACCGCCTCCGGCACGGCGAGCCCGTCTGGTGCCCCGGCGGCGGGCGACGCCAAGCAGGCCCTGCTCGACTCCACCAAGGAGATCAGCAACGGGAACTTCCGATTCACCCTCGCCGGCGCCGGCTCGACGGCGGAGGGCCAGGTGCACCAGCCGAGCCAGAGCGCGACGATGAAGGTCGCGATCGGCGGACCCTCGTCCGACCTGGCAATGAAGCTCGACGTGATCCACTACAAGCCGGACAGCTGGGTCAAGCTGGAGCTGAGCGGCGCCACCGCCGACAGCCTGCCCACCATCAAGCAGCTCAACCTCGGCAAGTACCAGCACCTGGACCAGTCCCGGATCAAGGGCAACCGCAGCCTCGGATTCGACTTCGAGAAGGTCGACCCGGCCGGTAGCGCGGTGCTCACCCAGGGCATCACCGAGGTCCGCAGCACCGGCACCGGCGCGTACGCGGGCACCATCGACGTCACCAAGGCCGCCGAGGCGGGCTCGCTGAACGCCGCCACGATCGCCGCGCTGGGCACCCAGGCGAAGACGGTTCCCTTCACCGCGAAGGTCGACCCGCAGGGCCGGCTCAGCGAGCTGGTGCTACAGCTGCCGGCCGCCGGGCAGACCGCCGCCCAGGAGGTCAAGATGACGTACTCCGACTACGGTGCCGCCACCGCTGCCCAGAAGCCGCCGGCTGCCGAGGTCGTCGAGGCGCCGGCCGAGCTGTACAACCTGTTCAACTGACGCGTCCGCGTGGGGCGGCTCCGGCCGCCCCACCGGAGGTCGGTCAGGAAGCGGGCTCCTGCCGGACGGCGTCGATCCGCGCCCGCGCCCCATCCAGCCAGCGTTGGCAGATCACCGCCAGCGCCTCGCCACGCTCCCACAGCGCCAGCGACTCCTCCAGGGACGTGCCGCCGGCCTCCAGCCGCTCGACCACCGAGGCCAGCTCGGCGCGGGCCTGCTCGTAACTGAGCCGTTCGTCCGGCCCGGCCTTCGTGTCGTCAGTCATCGCACCCATCTCAGCACACCGCTCGCCCGGTCACCGCGTCGCCACTGCGCCGTCGACCGTGGCGGCCAGTTCACCGTCGGCCAGCCGTACCCGTAGAGCGTCGCCCTTGCCGACCTCCGCCGCCGCGCGCACCACGTGGCCGTCCGCGCGCTGCACGATCGCGTACCCCCGGTCCAGGGTGGCGGCGGGGGAGAGCGCGCGCAGCCGGGCGAGGGTGTGGCGCAGGTCGTCGTCGGCGGCGACGAGCCGGTGCTCCAGGCAGCGGCCGGCCCGCTGGCGCAACGCGGTCAGCTCGGTCGCCCGCTGGTCCACCATCACCTGCGGTCGGGCCAGCACCGGCCGGGACCGCAGCCCGTCGAGCCGGTGGGTCTCCCGATCGACGAGGTTGCGCACCGCCCGTTCCAGGCGGTGCCGGGCCTGACCGATGAGGCGTACCTCCTCGGTGAGGTCGGGGACGACCCGCTTGGCCGCGTCGGTCGGGGTGGAGGCGCGGACGTCGGCGACGTAGTCGATCAGCGGCGCGTCCGTCTCGTGACCGATGGCGCTGACCACCGGGGTACGGCAGCCGAACACGGCACGGCAGAGCGCCTCGTCGGAGAAGGGCAGCAGATCCTCGATGCCGCCGCCGCCGCGGGCGATGATGATCACGTCGATGCTCGGGTCGGCGTCCAGCACCCGGAGCGCGTCGACGATCTGCGGCACCGCGGAGGGACCCTGCACGGCCACGTTGACCGTGCGGAACTCCACCGCCGGCCAGCGTCGCCGGGCGTTCGTCAGCACGTCCCGCTCCGCCGCGGACGCCCGACCCGTGATGAGCCCGATCCGGCCGGGCAGGAACGGCAGCCGGCGCTTGCGGGCGCGGTCGAAGAGCCCTTCGGCGGCGAGCAGCTTCTTGAGCTTCTCCAGCCGGGCCAGCAACTCCCCGAGCCCCACCTGACGGATCTCGTCGGCGCGCAGGCTCAACGTGCCCCGGGCGGCGTAGAACTCCGGCTTGGCGTGCAGCACGACCCGGGCGCCCTCGCGCAGCTCCGGTGCGCCGGCGTCGAGCACGTCCCGGTTGGTGGTGACGGTCAGGCTCAGGTCGGCCGACGGGTCACGCAGGGTGAGGAAGACAGTGCTGGCCCCGGGGCGGCGGCTGATCTGCGCCACCTGCCCGTCCACCCACACCCAGCCCAGCTTGGCGATCCAGGCCCCCACCTTCTGGCTGACCACCCGAACCGGCCAGGGCTCCTCCGCGCTGCTGCGCGCCCCCTCAGTCACCCGCCCACCCTACGGACCCTCGCGGTGATCAAGAAGTTTGCGTCAGCATCGGGCGCGTTTCTGACGTAAACCTCTTGATCACCAGGGCTGACCGGCGGCACGTACGATGGGGGGGTGACTGAGGCTGAGGCGACTCCCCGGACCGGTAAGCGCGTGCTCCTGGCGAAGCCCCGGGGCTACTGCGCCGGTGTCGACCGCGCCGTGCAGACGGTCGAGGAGGCACTGAAGCTCTACGGTGCCCCGATCTACGTGCGCAAGCAGATCGTGCACAACAAGCACGTCGTGCAGACCCTGGAGGCCCAGGGCGCGATCTTCGTGGAGGAGAACGAGGAGGTGCCGGAGGGGTCCACCGTCATCTTCTCCGCGCACGGCGTCGCTCCCGAGGTCTACGAGCAGGCCAAGCAGCGCTCGCTGAAGGCGATCGACGCGACCTGTCCGCTGGTCACCAAGGTGCACCACGAGGCGAAGCGGTTCGCCGCCGAGGACTACGACATTCTGCTCATCGGCCACGAGGGGCACGAAGAGGTCATCGGCACCGCCGGCGAGGCCCCCGCCCACATCCAACTGGTCGACGGCCCGGACGGCGCGGACAAGGTCACCGTCCGGGATCCGGAGAAGGTCGTCTGGCTCTCCCAGACCACGCTCTCGGTCGACGAGACGTTGGAGACCGTGGCCCGGCTCAAGCAGCGACTGCCGCTGTTGCAGTCGCCGCCCAGCGACGACATCTGCTACGCCACGTCCAACCGGCAGCACGTGGTCAAGGAGATCGCCCCCGACTGCGACGTGGTGATCGTGGTCGGCTCGACGAACTCCTCCAACTCCATCCGCCTGGTCGAGGTCGCCCTGGACGCGGGCGCGCGCGCCGGCCACCTGGTGGACTTCGCCCACGAGATCGACGACGCCTGGTTGGAGGGGGCCACCACGGTCGGCCTGACCTCCGGCGCGAGCGTCCCGGACGACCTGGTCCAGGACGTGCTGGCCTACCTCGCCGCGCGGGGCTTCGCCGACGTGGAGGAGATCACCACCGCCAACGAGCGGCTCGTGTTCTCGCTCCCGCAGGAACTCAAGCGGGACATGAAGGCCGCGGCGGCGCGCGGCTGAGCACGGGAACGAACCCGGCCCGGCGTACGTCAGATCTGGCATGAGGACCTTTCGGCTCGTCGTCTCCGCGCTGACCATCTGCGGGGCGCTCAGCGCCTGCGGCGGCCAGGACGCCGAACGCGGCAACCCCCCGCCGATGCCGACCGGGACGCAGCCGGTGACCAGCTCGCCCACCCCCGACCCGACCAGCACGCCGTCGATCGTCGACCCCGCACCGACCGCCCGGCAGTCGAGCCCGAAGCCGGGCGGGCCGAGCACGCCCCCGGGGGTCCGGGCCACCACCGTGACCGGGGTGGTGCAGAGCGGGGTGGAGCCCAACTGCGTCCTGCTCGGCGATTACCTGCTGCTCGGAGGGCCGCGGGACGTGCTGACCCCGGGCGCGCGGGTGGAGGTCACCGGTCGGGCCGAGCCCGACATGATGACCACCTGCCAGCAGGGCATCCCGCTCGTCGTGTCGAACGCCATCCGGTCCTGACCAGCCCGGCTAGCGGGCTGCGACCTCGTCGTCGGACGGATCAACCAGCTCGGGCGCCTGCGGCTGCCGGGGCGTCAACTCGACCTGCGCGGGCGTGGCCAACTCGTCGTCCGACACGCCCAACTCGGCGAGCTTGCGCGCGCTGACCAGCACCCGGGCCTCCAACGAGCCGACCGCCCGGTTGTACGCGGTCACCGCCCCGGCCAGCGAGGACCCGAGCTTGCCCACGTGGTCGCCCAGCGTGGAGAGCCGACCGTACAGCTCGCGGGCGAGGGTGTGCACCGCCAGCGCGTTGCGGGCCAGCGCCTCCTGCCGCCACGAGTAGGCGACAGTGCGGAGCAGGGCGACAAGCGTCGCCGGCGTGGCCAGCACCACGTTGCGGGTGAAGGCGTGCTCCAGCAGCGTCGGGTCACGCTGGAGCGCGACGTCGAGGAACGGGTCGGCGGGGACGAACAGCACCACGAACTCGGGTGAGTTGTCGAACGCCGACCAGTACGACTTGGCAGCCAGCGCGTCCACATGCCCCCGCAGGTGCCGGGCGTGCGCGTCGAGGTGGGTGTCGCGACCCCGCTCGTCACGGGCCTCCATGGCCGTCAGGTACGCGTCGAACGGCGCCTTGGCGTCCACCACCACCGATCGGCCGCCGTGCAGCCGGACCACCAGATCCGGTCGGACGACCTGCTGGTCGGTGGCGGCGGTGACCTGCTCGGAGAAGTCGCAGTGCTCCAACATCCCGGCCGCCTCGACGATCCGACGCAACTGGTGCTCACCCCACCGGCCCCGCACCTGCGGCGCGCGCAGCGCTGCCACCAGTTGCTTGGTCTCGGTGCGCAGCTCACCGGAGACGGCGGTCATCGACCGGACCTGCTCGCGCAGCTCGGCGTACGCGTCGACCCGGTCGTGCTCCAGCTCGGCCACCCGCTGCTCGTAGCGACGCAGGGTGTCGTGCAGCGGCGCGACCGCTCGGGCCACCGCCTCCTGGGACTGCGCGGTGGCCTCGTAACCCAGCGCCCGCATGGACTGCTCCAGCCGGCCCTCGCCCTCCCGGGTGGCGGCCAGGGTGGCATCGAGGCGGGCGATGTCGGCCGCTGACCGGGACCGGGCCGCCAGCCAACCGACCGCTCCGCCGGCGCCGAGGCACACGACCACCACGAGCAGCGTCGAGACGTCCATCACCGGAGCTTGCCAGACCGGTACGACGTGCGAGGCGGGGGTACGTTCGTTGGCATGGAACTTGTGCTCTGCCTCGTCGTCGTGCTGGTCGGCGCGCTGGGCGCCGCGGCGCTCGTCCGCGCCCAGGCTGGGGCTCGCCAACGGACCGCGCTCGGCGACGCCCGCGCGGAGGCGCAGCGGTGGTACGAGCGCCTCGGCGGCCAGTTGATGAACCTGCACGGCGAGGAGCCAGCGGTACGTCAGGCGCTGGCCGACGCCGGTGAGCGGTACAACGCGGCCGGCTCGCAGTTGGAGCAGGCGCGTACGCCGAACCAGTTCGCGCTGGCCCGGGAGACCGCGCTGGAGGGGCTCGCGTACATCCGGGCGGCGCGTACCGCGCTGGGCATCGACCCGGGTCCCGAGGTGCCGGCGCTGGCCGCCGCCCGTGGCGTGGGCCAGCTCACCAGGGAGCGCGAGGTCGACGTGCAGGGGCAGACCTTCCGGGCCGGTCCGCAACCCGGCCGGGAAACGCCCTACTACTACCCGGGTGGGCGTTATCAGGGTCGACCGGTGCCGGCCGGCTGGTATTCGACGCCGTGGTGGAAGACGGCGCTGGGGGCGGGCGCCGGTGTGCTCGGCGGCATCCTGATCGCCGACGCGCTGTTCTCGCCGGCCTTCGCCGACCCCGGTTACGGCTATGACGCCGGCTACCAGGAGGGCTTCGGCGACGGTTTCGATCAGGGCGGCGACGGCGGCGACCAGGGCGGCGACTTCGGTGGCGGCGACCAGGGTGGGGACGTCGGCGGCGACTACGCCGGTGGCGACTTCGGTGGCGGGGACTTCGGCGGTGGCGATTTCGGCGGTGGAGACTTCTGACCGTCGGGCGGATCTGACGAAACGGACCCCGGTCGCAGCGACCGGGGTCCGTTCCGCGTTCGGCCTGATCAGCCGGTGTTGCGCATCCCGGCGGCGATGCCGTTCACAGTGGTGAGCAGTGCCCGTTCCAGGGCGGTGCCGTCGCTCGGTGCGCGTCGGCCGCCCGGCGCGGTGGCGATCGCCCGCCCGGCGGCGCCGGACTCCCGGTACTGCCGCAGCAGCGCCACCTGGAGATGGTGCAGCGGCTCGAGGTAGGTGTCGCGGACGGCGAGGGTGCGCTGGAGCACCGGCGAGTTTTCCAGCAGGGCGGGCGAGGCGGTCACCGCCAGCACCTCCCGCTTGGTCAGCTCGTACTCCTGCTCGATCTGCTCGAAGATCGGGTGCAGCTTCTTCGGGACCAGGGTCTCGACGTACCGGCGGGCGATGCTCAGATCGGTCTTGGTCACCATCATCTCGACGTTCGACAGGAACGTGCGGAAGAAGTGCCAGTTGCGGTGCATCTCGGCCAGCACGTCCGCCAGCCCGGCCTCGCGGGCGGCGGCCAGCCCGGAGCCCACGCCGAACCAGCCCGGCACGATCTGCCGGGTCTGCGTCCAGCCGAACACCCACGGAATGGCCCGCAGACCGGACAGCCCGGCGCCGGTGTTCGGGCGCTTCGCCGGCCGGGAGCCGATGTTCAGCGCGCCGAGCAACTCGGTGGGGGTGGACGCCCAGAAGTACGCCGGCAGGTCCGGGTCCTCGACGAGCGAGCGGTAGGACCGGTACGCCGACTCGGACACCACGTCCATGGTGGCGTCCCAGCGTTCCAACATCTCGGCCGGCTGCCGTGGTGCGGTGTGCAGCAGGGTCGCCTGGAGCACCGCGGCCAGGGTGAGCTCCAGGTTTTCCCGGGCCAGGGACGGCAGGGTGTACTTGTCGGAGATCACCTCGCCCTGCTCGGTCACCTTGATCGCGCCGTCCAGCGTGCCGTACGGCTGAGCCAGGATCGCCTCGTGCGTCGGCCCGCCGCCACGCCCCACGGTGCCGCCCCGGCCGTGGAACAGCCGCAGGTGCACCCCGTGCCGGGCGGCCACGTCGCGCAGCGCGCGCTGCGCCCGGTGGATCGACCACTGGCTGGTGGTGATCCCGGCCTCCTTGTTGGAGTCGGAGTAGCCGAGCATGACCTCCTGCACGTCGCCTCGGGCGCTCACCAGCGCCCGGTACGCGGGCAGCGACAGCAGGTCGTCGAGGAGTTCGCCGCCGGCGTTCAGCTCGGCCGGGGTCTCCAGCAGCGGTACGAACCCGACCCGGGCCCGCCCGCTGTGCACGTCCACGAGGCCGGCCTCACGGGCCAGCACCACCGCGGCCAGCACGTCGTCGACGCCCATGGTCATCGAGATGATGTACGACTCGATCACCTCGGTGCCGAACCGGTCCTGGGCCTCCCGGATCGTGCTGAACACGTCGAACGTCTTGCGGGTCGGCTTGGTGAGCGGAGTGTCGAGGGTGGACAGCGGTCGACGGCCGGTCAGCTCGTCGGCCAGCAGCTTGGTGCGTTCCAGCCGGGTCAGCGACGGGTAGTCGGAGACCTCGCCGACGGCCTCGTAGAGCTGGGCGAGCACCGCGTGGTGCGCCTCGGCGTGCTCCCGGACGTCCATGGTGGCGAGGTGCAGGCCGAACGCGGACACCGTACGGATCGTGGAGGCCAACCGACCGACGGCGGTGAGCTGCCCGGAGTTGCGGGCCAGCGAGGCGCGCAGCAGATCCAGGTCGGCGATCAGCTCGGCGGAGCCCCGGTAGTCCCGGCCCGGCACGTGCGCGGTGCCCTGGCGCAACCGCTGCCGGGTGTTGGCGAGCTTCGCCTTCACGCAGCGCGCCTTGAGCCGGTACGGCTCCTCCGCGTTGACCCGGCGGAACCGCGTCGCCACCTCGGGCAGCGCGTCCAGGTCGGCGGCGAGGCTGGCGGAGAGGTCGAGCGACACCCCGCGCAGCCGGCGGGAGACGGACACCTCGTTGATCAGGTGGTCCATCGCCTTCTCGGTGGCGGCGATGCCGTGCTCGTGCTGGATGGTCAGCACGTCGCGGGTGACCGCCGGGGTGACGAACGGGTTGCCGTCGCGGTCGCCGCCGATCCAGGTGCCGAAGCTCAGCGGCCGGGCCGTCGGTGAGGTCTCCACGCCGAGGGTGCGCAGCGTGTCGGCCAGGTCGTCGAGCACCTGCGGGGCGGCCTCGGCGTAGAGGTCGCGCAGGTAGTAGATGGCGTTGCGGGCCTCGTCGGTCGGGTCCGGCCGGTCGAGGCGCAGCTCGTCGGTCTGCCACATCAGGTCCAGCAGCTCGGCCAGCCGGCGGTTGGCGGGACCCTCGTCGCTGGCGCCGTAGAGGATCGCGTTGGCGGTCTCGGTGTCCAACTCGTCGGCGATGGCCCGCAGCTTGGACAGGATCGAGCGGCGGGCCGCCTCGGTCGGGTGGGCGGTGAAGACCGGGCGCACCGCCAGCCGGCGTGCCGCGTTGGCGATCTCCTCGGCGGGCACCCCGCGCTCGGCGATCATCTTGGCGGCCTGGTCCAGCCAACCGCCCTGTACGGCGCGGCGGCGGCGCAGGTCCCGCGCGCGGTGCACCTGCTCGGTGATGTTGGCGAGGTGGAAGTAGGTGGAGAAGGCGCGGGCCAGCTTGGTGCCGGTGGTCACGTCGAGCCCGCCGAGACGCTGGGCGGCCGCCGGGGCGTCGGTGCGGACCTGGGCGCGGATCTCCTCGACGAGGTCGAGCAGCGGCCGACCCTCCTGGCGGGCCAGCGTCTGCCCGAGCAGGGTGCCGAGCCGGCGGATGTCGGCACGCAGCGCGGCGTCGGGGCCGTCGTGGTCGTGCTGGTCAGTCACGGTGCGCTCCCTCACGTGGATACGAAGGACAGCGCTGTCCGACTTACTGGATGGTATCCGCGCGCACCGGGTGTCTGGAGGGCCCCCTGGTGATCCACTGTCTCCGAGGTGGTGTTTCCGGGCGTGATCTCAGCCACCGTCGCGGGCTGATCCGGGGCCGTCGGAGGCGGACCCGGCGGCGGGGCGGGGCGACCCGGGGCCGGCGGTGGCGGTCCGGCGGCCCCGCACCAGGCTCGCGCTGACCAGGCCGAGTGCGCCGAGCACCGCCCAGAGGGTGAGGGCGATCGCCGGCCAGCCGGCCGATCGCCAGTCGAAGTAGACCGCGGCCTTGGTCAGGTCGTTCGCGAGCCCGGGGATGTTCCACCGGTGCATGCCGCGTAGCAGGCCGGGCAGGAACTCGGGCGCGTAGATGCCGCCGGAGCCGGGGTTGCCGAGCACCACCAGGAGCAGGATGACAAGCGCGGTGCCCGCGACACCGAGCCAGCCCTGGATGGCGCTGGCGATCAGCGCGGCGGCGAAGACGGCAAGCGCGCCGATGGCGGCGATCGTCGGTACGTCGTGGTGCCAGATGTCCAGCACCGGCCCGACCACGACCGCGCCGGCGAGGCCGAGCAGCACGCTGTAGACCGCCAGGGCGGCGATCCGCAACCCGGCCCGCCGTGCCGTACGCGGGGTGGTGCCGACGGATATCCCGAGCACGGTCGAGGCGAGGTAGCCACCGAGCACGAAGCCGACGTTCAGGTAGAAGGGCACCACCCCGCGCGGGTCGGCCGAGGTGACGGGCACCCGGTCGACGATCTGTAGCGGCGTGCCGCTGCGGGCGGCGGCGGTGGTGAGCACCTCCCGGATCGCACTGGTGGCGGAGGGACCGGAGGCGCTGGCGACGGTGAGGAGCAGGCCGTTGTCGGGGCCGGTGCTGAGCACCGCGTACACCCCGCGGCTGAGCAGGCCGTCCTCGGCGGCGCCAGCGTCGTCGTACCGGATTGGGGTGATGATCGTGCTCTGACCCCGGACGGCGTCCAGCGTCGCCTGGGCGCGCTGGTCGCCGAGGGCGACGCCGACCGGCAGGTCCCGCGGGGTGGGCTGGTGCAGCGCGCCGACGTAGGCGGCGATGAACGCGGTGGCCAGCGCGAGGGTGCCGAGCAGCAGGCCGATGCTGCGTGGTGCCCAGTCCCGGGCTCGACCCTGCGGATTTTCAGCCATATTGTCAGCGTATGGGTAGGTTCGCTGTTCGCCGGGCGAAAACCGTACGGGGCGCGATCCGGGTCGACGCCGTCGACCGCCGGATCTCGGTGCGTTACTGACGGACCTGCGCGCGGCGCACGCACCCCGTCGGGAGTGCGTGCGCCGGAATCCGCAGGTGTCAGTCGGTCGCGCAGAACACCGATCGCAGCGCGGCCAGGGCGCCCGCGCTCGCCGGCACCGGCGGCAGCCCCCGAACGTCGGCGTCGATGTCGTAGACGTTGCCGGCGAGGACGAACTGCCGGGAGTTGTCCAGGCTGGTCGCCGCCAGGCTGGTGAAGCCCGGCCCGCCGCCGTCGGTCGTCCACACCGACGTCGGGCCCTCGGCGCAGGGGACAGTCATGCGTTGCACGCCCAGCCCGTACCCGTCCGGTCCGTCGTCCGTGGCCACCAGCGTCTCCAACGCCCGCTGCTGGGCCGGCGCGAGCAGTCGCCCGCCGAACAGCGCCCGGTGGAACCGCGCCAGGTCCGCCACCGTCGAGATCATCGCTCCGGCGGTCCAGTCGTAGGACGGGCTGAAGGTGGTCACGTCTCGCCCGCCCAGGTCGTAGCCGTGCAGGTGCCGGCCGTGGATCTCCGGGTCGGTGATCGGGAACGAGGTGTGCCGCAGATCCAGCGGACCGATGATCCGCCGCCGTACCTCGCTTGCCGCGTCCCGGCCGGTGACCGCCTCGATGATCAGACCGGCCAGCAGGTAGTTCGTGTTCGAGTAGCCCCACGAGGCGCCGGGGGCGAAGTCCGGCCGGTGAGCCACCGCCAGGGCGATCACCGTGCGGGGTGCGATGACCCGGTCCCAGTCGTGGTCGTCGAGGTACGGCGCCCAGAAGCTCCGTTCGCCGGTCGGGTCCCAGATGCCGCTCGTGTGGTTGAGCAACTGCCGGACGGTGATCGTCGAACCGTCGTTGCCGTTACCCCGCACGACCCTCGGCAACCACCGCTCGACCGGATCGTCGAGGGTCAACCGACCCTCACCCACCAGCTGCAACAGCACCGTCGACACGAACGCCTTGGTGTTGCTGGCGATCCGGAACCGGTCGTCCGGCCGGGCCCGCGCCCCGGTGGCCCGATCGGCGACGCCCGCCGCGACCTGCCACCGTCGGCCGTCCACCCGGCCGTACGCCACCGCGCCGGGGAAACCGTCGGCGACCAGTTGGTCGAGCGCGGCGGCCATCGCCTGACGTTCCGCCCCTGGTGGGCCGGCATGGGCCGGCACCGGTGCGACGGCGAGTGCGGTAACCAACGAGCCGACCGACACCACCACGGTCCACAGCTGACGAATCATGACCTTGCTCCCATCGACGTGACGACTTCTGTCCCCGTCGACCCTGTCGACCCACGGCCCGCGGGTGAATGCGGCTCTCCCGCCGGTCGGGTGGGGTTAACCCGACAGATCACGACGGGTTGACCGGCTGGGCGGGTGGCGTGCGCGCCGAGCATGCTCGGCGGGGCACCCGGCGCTGGCCCCCGTCCGGGACGATGGCAGCCGGCGTGCCGTCGTCCGGCAGGTCGGGAGGATCAGATGACACGTCTCCGGCAACTCCGCCACCAGGTTGGGTACGTGCTGGCCGGCCTGCCGCTGGCGGTCGTCGGCTTCGCGTACGCCGCTCTCACGGTCGTGGCCGGCGGCCTGTTCTCGCTGACGCTGCTCGGCCTGCCGCTGCTGTCCTCCGGCGTCCTCGGCGCTCGCGGCTGGGGCCGGCTGCACCGCGCTCTCGCCCGCGCGGCGCTCGGGCTGCGGGTCGACGCGCCACGCCCGGTCCGCCGACGGCCCGGCCCGGTGGGGTACGTCCGCACCGGCCTGGGCGATGCCACCGGGTGGCGGGCGATGGCCTATCTGATCGTCAAGCTGCCGGTGACCGTGCTCGCGGCGGCGGTGGTCGCGGTCTTTCTCTGCTACCCGGTGTTCCTGCTCAGCCATCCCCTCTGGTGGACGTTCGTCCAGCCGGTCAACACCGACAGCCTTGGCCGGCCGCACCGCGCCGCCCTGCAACTCGGGGACTTCTTCTTCGACACGTGGCCCCGATCGTTCCTGCTGGCCGGGATTGGCGCCGGGATGCTTCTCGCCGGTCCCTGGCTGCTGCGCGGCGTGCTGTTCCTGGACGAGTTGCTGATCCGCAGCCTGCTCGGCCCGACCAGCCTCGACGACCGGGTCGACACCCTCGAACGGACCCGTGCCCTGGCCGTCGACGACGCCGCCGCGCTGCTGCGCCGCATCGAACGCGACCTGCACGACGGCACCCAGGCGCAACTGGTCGCCCTGGCCATGAAGTTGGGAATGGTCAAGGAGAAGCTCGCCGACGGCGCCGGGCCGGAAGCCAGGGCACTCGTGGAGACCGCCCACCGGGACGCGAAGACCGCGATCACCGACCTACGGGACCTGGCCCGGGGCATTCACCCGCCGATGCTCGACAACGGGCTGGAGGCGGCGCTGGCCACCCTGGCGGCCCGGGGCGCCGTACCCGTGGAGGTGCGTGTCGCGTTGCGTGCGCGACCGTCGCCGGCCGTGGAGACGATCGTCTACTACTGCGTCGCCGAGTTGCTCACCAACGTCGCCAAACACTCCACCGCCCGGCGGGCGACAGTCGAGGTACGCCAGGAGCGCGGCCTGCTGCGGGTGCAGGTCTCCGACGACGGTGCTGGAGGCGCCAGGGTCGGGTCGACGGCCCACGCCCTGCCCGGCGGCGGGCTGGCCGGCCTCCGTGACCGAGCCCGTACCGTGGACGGCACGATGCGGATAGACAGCCCACCCGGCGGGCCGACGCTGGTCACCGTGGAACTCCCGGTACGGCCATGACCGGGCTGCGAGTGGTCCTCGCCGAGGACTCCGGGATCCTGCGTGACGGGCTCACCTACCTGCTCACCGACCGGGGACACCTGGTGCTCGCCGCCGTTGCCGATCCGGAGGCGCTACGGGCCGCCGTCGACGAGCACCGGCCGGACATCGCGGTGATCGACATCCGGATGCCACCCACGTACACCGACGAGGGGCTGCGGGCGGCGCTCGCCGTCCGCGCGGCCCATCCCGGCACGCCGGTGCTGCTCTTCTCCCAGTACGTGGAGACCCGGTACGCGGCGCAGCTGCTCGCCGGTGGTGCCGGGGGCGTCGGTTACCTGCTCAAGGACCGGGTGGCCGAGGTCGGCGAGTTCGTCGACGCGCTCACCCGGGTCGCTGCCGGGGCGACAGTGCTCGACCCGGAGGTGGTGACCCAACTGCTCGGTGCGGCTCGCGGTGGCGAGGACCTGGCCCGCCTCTCCGAGCGGGAACGGACCGTCCTGGCCCTGATGGCCCAGGGGCGCTCGAACGCGGCGATCGCCGCAGCGCTGTTCCTCAGCGTGGGGGCGGTGGAGAAACACATCACCAGCATCTTCGGCAAGCTCGGCCTGCCCCCGTCCGAGAGCGATCATCGCCGGGTCATCGCGGTCCTGCGTCACCTTCGGTCCGGCTGAGGGGCGGATGGTCGCGGCTGGCGGTTCAGCGATCGAGGCTGGCGAAGGCGCGGACCGGGAAGGTGCCCATGCCGGCCACCCTCGGTGGGGCCGCCGTGAACCGGAATCCGCTCGGCGGCAGCGCGTCCAGGCCGGTCAGGTGCTCCACGATCGGGATTCCGGCGGCGAGCAGGGCGCTGTGCGCGGGGCGTACGCCGCCGGCCGCCGGACTCATGTCGTCGATGTTGATCGAGTCGATGCCGACCAGGGCGGCGCCGGCGTCGGCCAGCGCCTGGGCGGCGTCCCCGGTCAGGTACGGCGCCTCCGGCGCGCCGTACCGTTCGGTGCCGAAGTGCACGTCCCACCCCGTCTGCAGCAGCACCGCACACCCCGCCACCTCGTACGGCGCCAGCATCAGCCGGTCCACTGCCCGTGTGCCGGCCGGCACACGAACGACCACACCGGGCAGGTCGGCGAGGCGGCTCAGTGACACCCCGGCCAGGTCGTCACCGCCGGCCCAGCGGTGGGCGGGGGTGTCCAGGTACGTGCCGGTGTTGGCGATCATGTCGATCCGGGCCACGTGGAACTCGGTGCCCGGCGCGTAGTTCGCCCGGGACGCCGCGAAGGTCAACCAGTCACTGATCCGCGGGGCCGGCCAGCCCGGCAGGGTGATCATCCCGTCGCTGATCACGTGGCTCAACTCGACGAGTCGACGATCGGAGCCGGACTCCTCGACCGCGACGCCCCGGCCGCCCTTGTGCGGCTCTTCGATGATCGTCTTCGCGCTGATCCGGACCTCGGCGACCATCAGCAGCCCGAGGTGCCGGACGAACAACGCCGCCAGGTCGTCGTCGCTGATCTCCGGACCCGGAATGTCCAGCCGGAACTCCTCGGTACGGAGTCCGCCGCCGTTGGCGAAGCTCACCTGCGCGTCGAACTGTGCCCGCCACTGCCGTTTCACACCCGCAACCCGACCACGGCAGCCGCCGATCGGTCAAGATCTACGTCCGGCCGTGCCGCGCTGGGGTATGTGTCCGCCGTTGTCCGAAGTCCGCCGTTCTCCAGCTGGCCAAGATCGTGCTCGATCCAGGAAAGAGTGGGATCCGCCGGCTTCGAGACCACTACATCCTGGATCGAGCACGATCTTGATCGGTGATGCCCGCGCGAAGGCGGCGGCGCGGGATCGCGGCGCGGCGTGCGTGCGCGCGCTCGGCGGGGGCCTGGCGCGGACCTGGGCGAATGGGTCCGCGGGTGGGGTGTCGAGCGCGACGCGACGCGGACCTGGGCGGAAGGGGGTGTGTGTCGGTGGACGGGGATAGGCTTGCGTGGTGCCCCCCCGTCCGGCTGGACGAGGGGCCGCCGTCGTGTGCGTCGACTCCCCGGAAAGGTCTCTCTTGCTCACCGGTCTGTTCTCCGCAGCCCTGGCCGACCCCGGGCTGACCCGGGCGCGTGACCTGGCGCGCTCCGGTGCCGCCCAGGTCGACGGCCTCGACATCACCGCCCCCGCCGCGCTGCGCCCGTTCGCGGTCGCGGCGGTCGCGGCCGACAACGACGGGGCCGGGCGGCCCGTGCTGGCGGTGACCGCCACCACCCGCGAGGCCGACGACCTGGCTGCCGCGTTGGGTGGGCTGCTGCCGGCGGATCAGGTGGTGGTCTTCCCCTCCTGGGAGACGCTGCCGCACGAGCGGCTCTCCCCACGCTCGGACACCGTGGGTCGCCGGCTGGCTGTGCTGCGCCGCCTCGCGCACCCCGAGTCGACCGACGCGCACGGCGGCACCGGGCCGCTGCGGGTGGTCGTGGCCCCGGTCCGTTCGCTGCTCCAACCGCAGCTCAAGGGGCTCGGCGACCTGGAGCCGGTGCAGCTCGCCGCTGGCGAGGAGGCCGACCTGGAGGAGGTCGCCCACCGCCTCGTCGACATGGCGTACGCGCGGGTCGACCTGGTCACCAAGCGCGGCGAGTTCGCCGTGCGCGGCGGCATCCTGGACGTCTTCCCGCCCACCGACGAGCACCCGTCGCGGGTCGAGTTCTGGGGCGACGAGGTGGAGGAGATCCGCACCTTCGCCGTCGCCGACCAGCGGACCATCGAGCAGGTCCCGTTGCTCTGGGCGCCGCCGTGCCGTGAGCTGCTGCTGACCCCGGCGGTCCGCGACCGGGCCGCCGCCCTGGCCGAGCAGCACCCCGAGCTGGCCGAGATCCTGGACAAGCTGGCCGAGGGCATCCCGGTGGAGGGGATGGAGTCCCTCGCTCCGGTGCTGGTCGGCCCCGACTCGCTGGAGCTGCTGCTGGACGCCATGCCGGCCGGCACCCACGTGCTGCTCTGCGATCCGGAGCGGATCCGCACGAGGGCGCACGATCTGGTGCGTACCTCGGAGGAGTTCTTGCAGGCCAGTTGGGCCGCCGCCGCGGTCGGCGGCCTGGCCCCGGTGGACGTCGGCGCTGCCGCCTTCCGCACCCTCGGCGAGGTACGCGCCGCCGCGGGCAGGCTCGGCCAGCCGTGGTGGACGCTGTCGCCGTTCGGTCTGGTCGAGGGGGAGACGGCGGCCGAGACGCGGCAGCCCTGGGAGGACGCGCCGGAGCAGGCCGCCGTCACCCCGGACGACGCCATCGCGGTGACCCTCGCCGCCCAGCCGGCCCCGCTCTACCACGGGGAGACCTCGCGGGTGGTCGAGGACCTCAAGCGCTGGGCCGGCGAGGGATGGTCGATCGCGCTGGTCTTCGAGGGGCACGGCCCCGCCCAGCGGGCGGTGGAGGTGCTGCGCGACGCCGGCCTGGGCGCCCGGTTGACCGAGGAGGTGCCGACCGCGCCCGTCCCCGGCGAGCTGGTGGTGACCTGTGGTGCGCTGAGCAGCGGGTTCGTCGACGAGGCGTCCCGCTTCGTGCTGCTCACCGGCAATGACGTGACCGGCGGTCGGGGCACCTCGACGCGGGACATGCGCAAGATGCCGAGCCGGCGACGCAACACCATCGACCCGCTGGAGTTGAAGGCCGGCGACCACGTGGTGCACGAGCAGCACGGCATCGGCCGGTACGTCGAGCTGGTGCAGCGCACCGTCAACGGCGCCAGCCGGGAATACCTGGTGATCGAGTACGCGGCCAGCAAGCGGGGCCAGCCCGGCGACCGCCTGTTCGTGCCCACCGACCAGCTCGACCAGCTCAGCCGCTACGTGGGCGGCGAGCAGCCGACCCTGCACAAGATGGGCGGCTCGGACTGGCAGAAGTCCAAGGCCCGGGCCCGCAAGGCGGTCCGGGAGATCGCCGCGCAGCTCATCCAGTTGTACGCCGCCCGCAAGGCGTCCAAGGGTCACTCGTTCGGCCCGGACACGCCGTGGCAGCGGGAGCTGGAGGACGCCTTCCCCTGGCAGGAGACGCCGGACCAGCTCGCCGCGATCGACGAGGTCAAGCGGGACATGGAGCAGACCGTCCCGATGGACCGGCTGATCTGCGGCGACGTCGGCTACGGCAAGACCGAGATCGCGGTACGGGCGGCGTTCAAGGCCGTGCAGGACGGCAAGCAGGTGGCGGTGCTGGTGCCGACGACGCTGCTGGTGCAGCAGCACTACAACACGTTCGCCGAGCGGATGAGCCAGTTCCCGGTGCAGATCCGGCAGCTGTCGAGGTTCCAGACCCCGAAGGAGACCGAGCGGACGCTGGAGATGGTCGCCGACGGCACCGTCGACATCGTCATCGGCACTCACCGGCTGTTGCAGACCGCCACCCGGTTCAAGCAGCTCGGGCTGGTGATCGTCGACGAGGAGCAGCGCTTCGGTGTCGAGCACAAGGAACACCTGAAGACGCTGCGGGCCTCGGTCGACGTGCTGAGCATGTCGGCCACCCCGATCCCGCGCACACTGGAGATGGCGATCACCGGCATCCGGGAGATGTCCACGATCGCCACGCCCCCGGAGGAGCGACACCCGGTGCTCACCTTCGTGGGCGCGCAGGACGACCGGCAGGTGGCGGCGTCCATCCACCGCGAGTTGCTCCGCGACGGCCAGGTCTTCTACCTGCACAACCGGGTCGAGTCGATCGACCGGGCGGCGCGGCGGCTGCGGGAGCTGGTGCCCGAGGCGCGGGTCGCGGTGGCGCACGGCCAGATGGGTGAGGACGCCCTGGAGAAGGTCATGGTCGGCTTCTGGGAGAAGGAGTTCGACGTCCTGGTCTGCACCACGATCGTGGAGTCGGGCATCGACATCCCGAACGCCAACACGTTGATCGTGGAGCGGGCCGACCTGCTCGGCCTGGCCCAGCTGCACCAGATCCGGGGCCGGGTCGGCCGGGGCCGGGAGCGGGCGTACGCGTACTTCCTCTACCCGCCGGAGAAGCCGCTCACCGAGCACGCCCACGAGCGGCTGGCGACCATCGCGCAGCACACCGAGCTGGGCGCCGGCATGTACGTGGCGATGAAGGACCTGGAGATCCGGGGTGCCGGCAACCTGCTCGGCGGCGAGCAGTCCGGGCACATCGAGGGCGTCGGCTTCGACCTGTACGTGCGGATGGTCGGCGAGGCGGTCTCCGCGTTCAAGGGTGAGCGGTCGGAGGACGAGCCCGACGTCAAGATCGACCTGCCGATCGACGCGCACCTGCCGCACGACTACGTGAGCGTGGAACGGCTGCGCCTGGAGATGTACCGCAAGCTCGCCGAGGCACGCGACGAGGAGCGGTTGACCGAGGTGGTCGCCGAGATGACCGACCGGTACGGCGAGCCGCCGGCCCCGGTACAGAACCTGGTGGAGGTGGCCCGGTTCCGTCTGCTGGCCCGCCGGTACGGCCTCACCGACGTGTCCATGCAGGGAAAACACGTGCGGTTCGGTCCGCTGCCGTTGCCGGATTCGAAGCAGATGCGGCTCAAGCGCTACCACCCGGACGCCGTCTACAAGCTGGCCACCGACCAGGTGAGCGTGCCTCGGCCGAGTACCCGTCGGGTCGGCGGGGAGCCGCTGCGGGACCAGGCGTTGCTCCAGTGGTGCGCGCAGTTGCTCTCCGATGTGCTGGGTGCCCCCGCCCCGCTCGCCGTCGCGGCGAGCTGAGGTGGGGGCCGGGGTGAGGTGGGGGCCGTCACAACACGGACGAGGGCATGAGAGAGTGACGGGCATGCGTGCTCGCCGTGTGATCGCCGCCGCCAGCGTCGCGGCCCTGGGTGTCCTTTCCCTCGCTGCCTGCGGTAAGTCCGCACCGGACGTCGCCGCGTACGTCGGTGACACCACCTATTCGTTGGAGCGGGTCGACGCGATCTACGCCGACGTGCAGACGAAGTACGGCGACGCGATCCGGCAGCAGGCGGTCCAGGCGGGTGCGTCGCCGTCGCCGGAGCAGTTGCGTTCCACGGTCACCCGTCAGGACGTGGTGAACCTCCTGGTCAGCCTGGAGCTGGGCAAGCGGGTGGCAGCTGCCAAGAACCTCCAGGTTCCCGACGAGGTCACCCCGCAGCAGTTGGAGCAGAACCTGCGGGTGCCGGCCACCACCGAGTACGCCCAGCTCTGGGGCGAGTGGGTCGACCTGCTTCAGGTGCTCAACCAGCAGCTTCCGCCCGCCGATCTGAGCGACGATTCGCTGATGGCCGTCTACGGCGCCCTGGTCAAGACCGGGGCGATCGACGCCGGCATGTCGGTGGCCGACGTCCGCAAGGCGTTCGGCGACGGCGGTTTCGTCCGCACCGCCACCGCCCTCGGCGCCGCACTGGGCGAGGAGGCCGACCGGGTCGACGTCTCGATCAACCCGCGCTTCCGGGCGGTCGGGGTGCCGTCGTTGGTGAGTACCGGCCAGTCGGTGATCTTCTACTCGCTGCCGTACATCAACGAGGACGGCACCGTCACCGACATCTCCACCCCGGAGCTGGTGCCGTCGACCGACTCCCCGAGTGCCGAGGGCCCAGCGCCGGACCAGGGCACGGCCAGCTGAGCATGACGGCACGGATCGTCCTCCTGGTCACCTCACCCCGGTTGCCCGCCGGCCTGCTGACCTCCGCGGCCTGGGATGTCGTACGCCAGCACCCGGTGTTGACCGGCGCGGAGAGCGAGCTGGTCACGGCCGTGCGCCAGGCGGGCGCCGAGGTCACAGTGGTGGAGGGGCCGGCGACGCAGCCGTTGCTGGATGCGGTGGCGACGCACGGCACTGTGGTGTGGTTGGCCGGTCCGGCGGGCGACGAGGCGCTGGCCCGTGAATTGGGTCTGCGGTTGGCCCGGCAGCCGGGGTTGGCCGAGATGGAGCTGATGTACGGCTCGTGGGATCCGCCGGGCGCCCGACTGCTCGACGCGGTGGCCGTGATGGACCGGCTGGCCTCGCCGGGCGGCGATCCGTGGAAACGCGCGCAGACGCACCGCAGCCTCGCCGGCTATCTGCTGGAGGAGAGCTACGAGGCGTACGACGCGATCAGCGCCGACGACACCGACGCGCTCCGCGAGGAGTTGGGTGACGTCCTGTTGCAGGTGGTGCTGCACGCGCGGCTCGCCGAGGAGTTGCCCGAGGACGAGCGGTGGACCATCGACGACGTGGCCGGTGGCCTGGTCGACAAGATGATCCGGCGCAATCCGCACGTCTTCGCGGGTGCCGAGGCGGGCACTCTGGAGGACATCACCGAGAACTGGGAGCGGATCAAGCGCGCTGAGAAGTCACGCGACTCGGTGCTGGACGGCGTGGCCCTGAGCCAGCCCGCCCTGGCCCTGGCCGCGCAGATCCTGAAGCGCGCCGCCCGCAGGGGCATCGAGGTCCCACCGCCGTTGGCAGACACCCAGGTGGACGCCGAAGCAAGGTTGGGCGCGAGCCTCCTGGCCACGGTAGCGGCGGCCCGCGAGGCGGGCATCGACCCGGAAGCTGCCCTGCGCCGCGCCACCCTGGCCTACGCAGAGGCCATCCGAACCGCCGAAAGCCCACCCGCCTAAACCCCCACCCCCGAACCCCCACCCACGAACCCCCAGACCCGCGTTGATCATGAAGTTGTTGCCACGACACGCCGAGGTCGACGGCAATAACTTCATGATCGACGTAACAGGTGGCAGTGGGTGGGCCGGTCGGTAGGGTGGGCCGGGTGGAGGCGTTTGGGGTACTAGCTGAGCGGGTTGTCGAGGCACTGCTGGAGTCACGGCCGGGGGTTGCCACCGCTGCCGGGGACCACCGGTTCGACGACCGGCTGCCGGACCTGTCCGTCGACGCGCTGGCCGCCGACCGGGCGATGCTCTCCGACGCGGCCAACGCGCTGTCCGAACTGGACCCGGACTCGCTCGACCTGGACGAGCAGGTCGACCACGCGCTGCTCAGCTCATTCGTGGACCGGGAGCTGTTCGAGCTGACCGAGATCCGGTCGCACGAGTGGGATCCGCTGCGCCACAACCCCGGTGCGCTCCTGCACCCGCTGCTGGCCCGCCCGTACGCCCCGGCGGAGGTGCGGCTGACCCAACTGGCCGGCCGGCTCGCCGCCGTACCGGACGCTCTCGCCACCGCCCGCGCGACGCTGCGGGACATGCCGCGGATCCACGCCGAGACGGCGGTCGGGCAGTTCACCGGCACGGCCGCGCTGATCCGCGACGAGCTGCCGGCACTGCTCGCCCAGGCGCCGAGCACCCTCGACCGGGTCGAGCCGGCGGCGACCGCGGCGATCGCCGCGCTGGAGGAGTTCGTCGCCTGGCTGCGCGTCGGCCTGGCCGACGACGCCGCCCCGGGCCGTGACCCGCGACTGGGCCGACGCCGCTGGGAGGCCCGCCTCTGGCACACCCTCGACACCGAGTTGAGCGCCGCCGAGATCCAGCGCCGCGCCTGGGCCAACCTGGACCGGGTCACCGCCGAGATCCGCGAGGCGGCAGTCCAGCTGGTCGGTGGCCCCGCCGACGACGCGGCCGTCCGCCGCGCACTCGACGTGCTGGCCGCCGAGCACCCGAACGACGCGACGATCGTCGACCTGGCCGGCATCACGCTGGACGAGGCCACCGACTTCGTGCGCGCGCACGACCTGGTCACCCTCGTCGACGACCGGTGCGTGATCCAGGAGATGCCGGAGTTCGCCCGGGGCGTGGCGGTGGCCTACTGCGACTCGCCAGGTCCGCTGGAGACCGCGCCCGTGCCCACCTTCTACTGCATCGCGCCCACCCCCTCGGACTGGCCGCCGCACCGGGTCGAGTCGTTCTACCGCGAGTACAACGACCACATGATCCGCAACCTGACGGTGCACGAGGCCATGCCGGGGCACTTCCTCCAGCTCGCCCACGCCCGCCGCTACGTCGGCGGCACCCGGGTCCGGGCCCTGGCCGAGTCCGGGCCGTTCATCGAGGGCTGGGCGGTGTACGCGGAGGAGCTGATGGTGGGGCTCGGCTTCGGCGGCCTCCCGGTGCGGTTGCAGCAGCTCAAGATGCAGCTCCGGATGACCATCAACGCGCTGCTGGACCAGCTGGTGCACGCCGAGGACCTCCCCGAGGCCGAGGCGATGGCGTTGATGACCGAACGCGGCTTTCAGGAGGAGGGCGAGGCGGCCGGCAAGTGGCGCCGGGCGCTGCTCACCTCCACCCAGCTCTCCACCTACTTCGTCGGGTACAGCGAGGTGGCCGAGATCGCCGCGGCCCGCCCGGACGGGGTGTCGGTCCGCGACTGGCACGACGCGATGCTCGCCCACGACTGCCCGCCCCCGCGCCACCTGCGCACCCTGCTGGGGATCTGAGCCCGCCCTGCCGCGCGCGTGGGTCAGCGCCGCCGGGCGGTCACCGTCGCGTCGATCAGCCAGCGCGAGATGGAGTACGCGGGCGGCAGCTCCGCCGGCAGCGCATCCAGGCCGAACCACCGGGCCTCGGTCAGCTCCCGGCCATCGACCACCGGCTCGGCGTGCGGGTCCGCGGCCCGGGCGGTGAACCCGGCGAGCAGCACACCAGGCCCGGAGATCGCCCACGGTTGGCTGCCGAAGTAGGCCAGGCGGTCCACGGGCAGCCGGACCTCCTCGCCAACCTCCCGGTGCACCGCCGCCTCCAGTGTCTCGCCGGCCTCGACGAAGCCGGCCACCAGCGCCCACAGCCCGGTCGGCCCGGTCGCGTGCCGGACCAGCAGCAGCTCGTCGGCGCGACCGGCGGGGCCGGGCCGGGTGATCGCCACCAGTACCGCGGCGGAGAGCTGCATCGGCACGTACAGGCCGCAGGCGGGGCATCGCCGGGCGGTCTCGCCGGGCAGGTCGGTCAGCTCGGCACGGCAGGCGCCGCACCACCGGTGGGTACGCCGCCACGTCACCACCGCCAGTGCCCGGCCGGCGAGCGAGGCGTGTGGCTCCGGCACCTCGGCGGCGAGCGAGGCCCAGCCGCGCGCCCGGCCGGGCAGATCGTCGGCGCTGGGCACGTCGGTGGCCCACGCGGGTGTTCCGTCCAGGGTGCCCAGCGGCACCCAGTCGGTGTCGGCCGGCAGGTCGACCACCCGGAGCGGTCGGCCGTCGGCGGCGGTCAGCAGCTTCGCGCCGGTCACCGGCAGGGCCAGGTCGCCGGGGGCGGGCGGTCGGCTCCGGTCGGCTCCCGGCCGGAACCCGTCGGGCGCTGCGCTGGACGGGGGCAGGCCCGTCCGGTCGGTCACGAGCCGCTGGGGCGACGGTCCACGACACCGGCGCCGGCAGGCGGGTCGAACGCGCCCGTGTCGACGGTCGCGGAGTAACGGCTCAGCGCCAGGTCCACCGGCTTGCCGTCGACCGGCCCGGTGAAGCTGCCGAGTACGCCCTCCGTGGTCACGCAGGCGGTGAAGTCGCCGGACGACGAGCCCTGCACCTCGACGCAGGCGGCGTGGTGCCCGGCGACCGTGGTGTCGCTCTGCTTGATGACCGCCTGTGGGTCGAGCGCGGCGGCGGTCAGCAGCCCGACCACCACGGGTGGGGTGGCGAGGCCCTTCTGGTTGGCCTCGCCGAAGAGCGTCACGGTCGGTTTGCTGCCCGGTGTGGGCGGGGCGACAAGCGTGCACTCGGGGCGGGCGCCTGTCGTCGTACACCTGGTGATGGCCTCCGGGGTGACGGTGAGTCGCCCGCCCGGGTAGGTGTACGCGGACCGGGCCGGATCCTGGGCCTGCACGATCGCGGCGCGCTGGCCGCCCGGAAGTTGGTAGTCGGCCGAGTAGGTCAACTCCAGCGCCCGGTCGAGCCGGGCGGCGAGGTCGTTGACGAGTTCCGAGCGACCCATGGCGACTCCGGCGTCCTCGAACGTCTGACAGCCGGTGACCGTGAGCGACGCGATGACCGACACGGCGAGCATGCGGAGGGTGGTCGAGGCGGCGGGCATGACGACCAGCCTGGTGGATCTGGTCCGCGCAGCGCAAACCCGTTGCCGGTTGACGCCCGGAAATCCGGGAATGTCCGTCAACGCGGGGCGACTCGGGTGCGCGGGCGACGCCGTGCCCGTTCGCGCCGCCCGATACGCTGCGTTCAACACCTGCCTCAGCCGCACCGTCGCGGCCCACCCACGGACCGGATCACAACAACGAGGAGCGACTTAGTGGCAACCATCGAGGGAATCGTCGCCCGGGAGATTCTCGACTCGCGGGGCAACCCCACGGTCGAGGTCGAGGTCGGCCTGGACGACGGCACGGTCGCCCGCGCCGCCGTGCCCTCCGGCGCCTCCACCGGCGCCTTCGAGGCGATCGAGCTGCGCGACGGTGACGCCGACCGCTACCAGGGCAAGGGCGTGGAGAAGGCGGTCTCCAACGTCGAAGACAAGATCGTCGACCAGATCATCGGGTACGAGGCCAGCGAGCAGCGGCTCATCGACCAGAAGATGCTCGACATCGACGGCACCGACAGCAAGTCGGAGCTGGGCGCGAACGCCATCCTCGGGGTCTCCCTGGCGGTGGCGAAGGCCGCTGCCGGCAGCGCCGAGCTGAGCCTCTTCCGCTACCTGGGCGGCCCGAACGCCCACCTCCTGCCGGTGCCGATGATGAACATCCTCAACGGTGGCGCGCACGCCGACTCGAACGTCGACATCCAGGAGTTCATGGTCGCGCCGATCGGCGCGCCCACCTTCCGCGAGGCGCTGCGCTCGGGCGCGGAGGTCTACCACGCGCTGAAGTCGGTGCTGAAGAAGAAGGGCCTGTCCACCGGGCTCGGCGACGAGGGTGGGTTCGCGCCGAACCTGCCGACCAACGCGGCAGCCCTGGACCTGATCGCCGAGGCGGTCGAGAAGGCCGGTTACCGGCTCGGCACCGACATCGTGTTCGCGCTCGACGTGGCGGCCACCGAGTTCTTCGACAACGGCACCTACACCTTCGAGGGTGCCGCGAAGTCCGCCGAGGAGATGAGCAACTACTACACCAAGCTGGCCGGTGACTACCCGATCGTGTCGATCGAGGATCCGCTGGCGGAGGACGACTGGAGTGGCTGGCAGACGCTGACCGCCTCGATCGGCGACCGGGTGCAGATCGTCGGTGACGACCTGTTCGTGACCAACCCGCAGCGCATCGCCCGCGGCATCGCGGAGAAGTCCGCGAACGCGGTCCTGGTCAAAGTCAACCAGATCGGCTCGCTGACCGAGACCCTGGACGCCGTGGACCTGGCCCACCGGGCCGGCTTCAAGTGCATGATGAGCCACCGTTCCGGCGAGACCGAGGACACCACCATCGCCGACCTGGCGGTGGCCACCGGCTGCGGCCAGATCAAGACCGGCGCGCCGGCCCGCTCGGACCGCGTCGCGAAGTACAACCAGTTGCTCCGGATCGAGGAGGAGCTGGCCGACGCGGCGCGCTACGCGGGCGCCGGCGCGTTCCCGCGCTACCGTTCGGCCTGAGCGCGCGAAGCCTCGGGGGAGGGGTGTGACGATGCAGCAGCGCCGCACACCGGGTGGTCAGCGTCCCGCCCGCCGGCCGGGTCAATCCGGTCGGTCGGGTGGCGGCCGGGCCACCCGGGGATCGGTCCGCGAGACCGGCGTCCGCGCCGAGCCGCGCGGCACCGCTGGTCGGGCTCCGGGCGCGGCCCGGGGCGCCGAGGGCGTCCGCTCCGCGAATCGTCCCGCCGCCGCTCGGCGTACCGCCGCCGGTGGCGCCGTCAAGCGGCTCACCGCACCCCACCCTCGTCGCTTCACCGGTCGGGCCACCGTGCTGTTCGCGGTCCTGATCGCGCTCGCGCTGGCCTACACCTACCCGGTCCGGGTCTATCTGGACCAGCAGGCCGACATCGAGCGGATGGAGGCCGCGCAGGCGGTGCAGGAGGCGGAGATCGCCAAGCTCGAGGCCGAGGCCGCCAACTGGAAGGACGAGGCGTACATCGAGACCAAGGCCCGGGAGCGGTTCTTCATGGGCCGCCCCGGCGAGAAGATGATGGTGGTGCTGAACGACCCGGAGGGCGCCGCCCGGGACGCCGGGAAGTCGGCCGGTTCGGCCGCCCCGGCGGGGCCAACGACCTGGTACGACACGCTCTGGTCGAGCGTGCAGGCGGCGGACAGCCAGCAGCCGGGCAAGTGATCCACCGATCGACGCACCAGGAGAGACCGTGACTGTCGTACCACCGTCGGAGCCGGCGGCGGATTCCGTACCCCTGCCGCAGCGTGAGCCGGCCACCGAGGCGGACCTGGCCGCGGTGGCCGCGCAGCTCGGCCGGACGCCCCGGGGCACCCGGGCGGTGGCCCACCGTTGCCCGTGCGGACTCCCGGACGTGGTGGAGACGACTCCCCGTCTCGCCGACGGCACGCCGTTTCCCACGCTCTACTACCTGACCTGTCCCCGGGCCACCGCGGCGTGCAGCCGGCTGGAGTCGGCGGGGCTGATGAAGGACATGGCGGACCGGCTGACGACGGATCCCGAGTTGGCTGCCCACTACCGGGCCGCCCACGAGGACTACCTCACCCGCCGAGAGGCGATCGGCGAGGTGCCCGAGATCGCCGGTGTCTCGGCGGGTGGCATGCCGGGCCGGGTGAAGTGCCTGCACGTGCACCTGGGTCACGCGCTGGGCGCCGGCCCGGGGGTGAACCCGTTCGGTGACGAGACGTTGGAGCTGGTCGAGCCCTGGTGGACGGCCGGCCCGTGCGTGGACGTCCCGGCGGCCGAGTGAACGCGCCGGCCGGGTCCTCGGCGCCGGAGAGCCAGATCCTGGTGCGGCGCGCCCGCACCGGCGACGTGCGCGGCATCCGGCAGCTGGTCGACACCTACACCAACGACCGGCGGTTGTTGAGCAAGGCGACGGTCACCCTCTACGAGCAGGTGCAGGAGTTCCGGGTGGCGGTCCGCCCCGCCGACGGCGCGGTGGTGGGGTGCGGTGCGCTGCACGTCATGTGGGAGGACCTGGCCGAGATCCGTACGGTCGCGGTGGACCCGGTCTGTCGGGGCCGACGGATCGGGCACCGGCTGGTGGGCGAGCTGATCGACGCGGCCCGCGAGTTGGGGGTGGCCCGGATCTTCGTGCTCACCTTCGAGACGCGGTTCTTCGGCGCGTTCGGCTTCCAGGAGATCGACGGCGCACCGGTGCCGCAACCGGTGTACGAGCAGTTGCTGCGCTCGTACGACGAGGGTGTCGCGGAGTTCCTCGACCTGGAGCGGGTCAAACCGAACACGCTCGGCAACACCCGGATGCTGCTGCGCCTGTAGGTCAGGCCTTGCGGGGGTGCGCGGCGAAGAACTCCCACATCAGGTCGGTGGCCGAGAGTCCTGCGGAGGAGTCGGCGAGCGAACCGGTCGTCGCCCCCGGCCAACTGTGGCCCATCTCGGGCAGGGTGTAGACGCTCACGTCGCTGCCGTCCTTGCAGCTCGCCAGCGTGTGCGTCACGCCCGGCACACCGGACGCCTTCGGGCTGGACCGGCAGGAGAGCCGCTGCTGCCAGGTCTTCATGCCGGCCTGGAACGTCGAAGCGTACCGGTCCTGGCCGCCGATGAAGGTGATCACGGAGACCGGGCTCTTCGGCACGTAGGTCTCGGCCGTGGTCAGTTTTCCGCTGTACCCGCCGCTGACCGCCCCGATCGCGGCGAACTTGCCGGTGCTCTCCACCGCCGCCCGGAAGCTCATGTCGCCGCCGTTCGAGATACCGGTGAGATAGACCCGATTCGCGTCCGCGTGCCAGGTCTGCACCAGGTGGTCGGTGAGGGCGCTGAGGAAACCGACGTCGTCCGCGTTGCCGCAGCAGATCAGCGCGTTGAAGCCGCCGTCCACCCCGTCGGGATAGGCCACCAGCGCGTTGTCCTTGTCGGCCTTGGCTTCCAGGCCGGCCAGCTCCCGGATGCCGGTGGCGCTTCCGGGATAGAAGTGCAGCGCGATGACCAGCGCGGGCGACCGGCTCGGGTCGTACCCAGGTGGTGCGTGCAGCAGGTAGCTGCGCTCCTGGCCGTTGTGGTTCAGGGTGAGGTCGTGGTCACCCGCAGCCGGGGATTCGCTGGTCGCGGCGGGCGGGGCCGGCGCGGGCCGTCCCCGCTCACCGCAAGCCGCAACCAGGACAATGAGGCAGAGCCCCGTCAACACCGCCATCATTCGCCGCACGTCGGCCACCCCCCGTAGACCCGCGTCCACTCTGGAGGTGCGTCGCTGGTGGAACAACCCTTTCGGCCCTGGGCGAAGGGGGGCAGGCTGTCCCTCATGCTTCGTCTCCAGCTCGGGCCGGCCGACCTCTGTCGGGTGCGGTTCGCCGACCGGCTGCATCCGGTCGGCACCGCACTGCTGGCCGGTCAGTGGCTACGGGACCCGACGGTTGCGGCGTTGGCACCGGCGCTGGCCGATCAGGCGGCGACGGTCGAGCGCACGGGCACCGCGCGGGCCGCCACCGCGACGCTGCGGCACCTGCTCCCCGCCCGGGGACGCCTGCCGGACTTCGTCACCCCGTGGGCCGGCCTGGAATCGGTCGAGGCCGGTCTGGAGGCGATCCGGGCCACTCCGGCAGGGCGGATCCGGGCCGAGGCCACCGCGTCGTACGCGCAGACGGCTGTCACCCCGCTGCGGCGGCGGTTCGCGGATGCTGACCCGGAGGTGTTGGGCCTGTTCGGCGGGGCCGTCCGCACCTGGTTCGACGCGGTCCTGGCACCGCTCTGGCCCGATCTGACCGGCGCGTACCGCCAGCAGGTGACCTGTGCCAGCCATCGGCTGGCGCAGCATGGCCTGGACGGCCTCTTCGCGGGGTTGCACCCGGCGATCCGGTGGCGGGAGCCAATGCTGGAGGTGCGGACGTGGTGGAGCGGGGACCTGCCCGGCACCGGCCACGGGCTGATCCTGCTGCCCTCCCCGTTGGCCGGACCCCGCCCCCGGGTGCTGGTCCAGCCCGGTCACCCGATCCTGCTCGTCTATCCGACGGTGCTGCCCGCGCTCGGGGCCACCGCCGGGGGTGATTCCCTCGGTCGACTGCTCGGTGCCACCCGGGCGCTGGTGCTGCGTCGGCTGGCGGTCGACGGCGGGATGACCACCACCGTGCTGTCCCGGGCCGTCGGGATCAGTCTCTCCTCGGCCTCGGAGCACGCCACCGCGCTGCGGTCGGCCGGTCTGGTGGCCAGCGAGCGGGAGGGTGGGGCGGTTCGGCATCACCTGACCGCGCTCGGCGCGCAGTTGTCGAGCGGCTCGTCCGAGGGGCGGCACCCCGGCCACGCTCCGGGGTGGCCGCCCGTCCTGCCGTAAGGTTGCTGCCGTGACGACGCGTGTGGCGGCCATCGACTGCGGGACCAACTCGATCCGACTGCTGGTCGCGGACCTGCCCGAGGAGTCCACCGGGGCGCCGCTGACCGACCTGACCCGGCGGATGGAGATCGTCCGACTCGGCCAGGGTGTCGACCGCACCGGCCGGTTGGCGCCGGAGGCGATCGAACGGACCCGGGTGGCACTGGCGTCGTACGCGGTCGACATCGAGAAGCTGGGCGCGGAGCGGGTGCGCATGTGCGCCACCTCGGCATCCCGGGACGCCGCCAACGCCGACGACTTCACCGAGATGGTGCGGGGCACCCTCGGCGTCGCGCCGGAGGTTGTCACCGGCGACGAGGAGGCCCGGCTGTCGTTCACCGGCGCGGTGCGTGGCCTGCCGACCGACGCGAAGGAGCCGTTCCTGGTCGTCGACATCGGCGGTGGTTCCACCGAGTTCGTGGTCGGTGACCGGGCCGCGGGGGTGCGCACGGCGATCTCGGTGGACATCGGCTGTGTGCGAATGACCGAGCGGCACCTGCCCGGCGACCCGCCGACGTCCGAGCAGGTCAGGGCGGCAGAGGCCGACATCGCGGCCGCGGTGGACCGGGCGCTCGCCGTGGTGCCCGGCCGCGAGGCGGCCACCCTGGTCGGCCTCGCCGGGTCGGTCACCACCGTGGTCGCCATCGCGCAGGGCCTGCGGGAGTACGACCCGGAGCGCATCCACCACGCCCGGGTGTCGTACGAGGCGGTCGCCCAGGTGACGGCGGACCTGCTGGGCCAGACCCGTGCGCAGCGGTTGGCGATCCCGGTGATGCACCCGGGCCGGGCCGACGTGATCGGTGCGGGAGCGCTGGTGCTCCGCGTGATCATGGAGCGGGCCGGGATGCCGTCGGTGGTCGCCTCGGAGCACGACATTCTCGACGGCATCGCCTGGAGCCTCCAGCCAACCACCGAGCGCTAGGCGTTGATCGACTCGCCCTCCATGTAGCCGGGGTGTCCGGGCAGCGTGGATGCCCCGTTTTGCGGACAACCACGGACTCGCCACACGCCAAGATCGTGCTCGATCACGGAAATAGTGGCATCGTCCATACGCTGAGGCCACTACATCCCTGATCGAGCACGATCAAGGGGCGCTCGTGCCCGTGCCCGTGCCCGTGCCCGCGTCCGCCCGGCGTGTCGGGGCGTAATCGTTGACGGTACTTCGCATTGCACAGTAGTGTGCATTGCGTGGACACCACACAGTTGCTGAAGGGCGTGCTCGACATGGCCGTCCTGGCTGTCCTCCGAGAGGAGGACGGCTACGGTTATGACATCCTGCGCCGGTTGCGTGAGGCCGGCCTGGAGGAGGTCGGTGACGCCTCGGTCTACGGGACGCTGCGCCGCCTCTTCGCCGCCGGCCTGCTCACCACCTACGTCGTGCCGAGCGAGTCCGGGCCGCACCGCAAGTACTACTCACTCAACGCCGCGGGGCGCGACCAGTTGACCCGCTCCGGCAAGCTCTGGCGCTCGTTCGCCACCACCATGGACAGTCTGCTCGACGATCGGGGGATGGCGGCATGACCGTCGCGGAGCAGGAGATCACCGACTATGTGGCGCGGGTCCGGGCCGCTCTGGCCGACCTGCCGGCCACACAACGCGACGAGCTGACCGAGGATCTCGCCGACCACCTCACCGAGGTCGCCGCCGAGGCCGAGGGCACCCTGGTCGAGCGGCTGGGCGAGCCCGAGACGTACGCCGCCGAGCTGCGCGCCGCGGCCGGCGCCGCCCCGGGCGGCGGTGGCCGCAATCTCGACCACCGGGTCACCGCCGCGCTGGTCCGGCTGCGCAGCCGGCTGAGCGCGATCGACACCCGGCTCGGTCCACCCCTGGGGTACGCGCACGCCAGCGACTTCCTCCGCCTGCTGCGCCCCGGCTGGTGGGTGCTGCGCGGCTACCTGGCGGCGATGCTGGTCAGCGTGGTCAGCAGCGGTGGCGGCATTGGTCTGCTGCCCCGCTTCGGTGGCGAGCTGCTGGCTGGCCTGATCATGCTGGTCGGCTTCGTCCTCGCCTCGATCTGGCTCGGACGCCGGTCCGCCCAGCTGGCCCGCTGGCCACGATCGGCGGTGCAGGTGGGCAGCGCGGTGCTGGTGGTCTTCGCGCTCATCGGGCTGGTCGACGCTGAGGGTAGGCACGCCGACGACTACTACTACGACCAGACCTCGGTCGACAGCCAGTACAGCCAGGTCCGGGACGTCTTCGTCTACGACAGTGAGGGCCGGCTGGTGGAGAACGCCCGACTCTTCGACCAGGACGGCAACCCGATCCGCCTCGGCTACCCGGACTGTGGTCCAGTCAGCGAGAACGGCAATCCGCTACTGCGGCCGTACCCGTACTGCGTGGACCGGGCGCCCTTCGGCCCCCGCGGTCCGGCCGGGTCCAATCCCACCGTGACAACACCGCCCGCGACCAGCACGCCGCCGGCCGGGCCGACCAGCACGCCTACGGCGGAGCCGACCAGCACGCCGCCGGCCGGGCCGACCAGCACGCCGTCGAGCGGAACGACGACCGGCGAGCCCTCGGCGGAGCCCACCAAGACACCGAGTCCCACCCCCACGAGTTGAGTCACGGTGTGTGAATTGGATCATGCGGGCGAGGCTGGAAATAACTGAACGGACGAGGCGAGCGGGACGGCACCGGAAATCAATGATCGTTACGGTGTCGTCTGCTCATCCACCCCTCGGAAGGAACCCCCGTGCCAGAGCAGGTCGCACCGCAGTCCGCGTCCGACGCCGCACCGGCTGAGCCGGCCGTCGAGACGCCGCAGCCGACCGAGCCGCAGGCGGCGGTGTCCCGTCCGGCCGAGTCGGCGTCGGTCGAGCCGCGTGTGGCCGAGTCGAAATCGGCCGGTGCGGTTGTGCCCAAGCCGCGTGTGGCCGACCCGGAGTCGGCCGGGTCAGAGTCGACCGGGTCGGAGTCGGCCGCGTCGCGCCCGGCAGACCCGAAGTCGGTCGAGTCGAAATCGGCCGAACCGATTGTGCCCAAGCCGCGCGTCACCGCCGCGGAGTCGACCGACCCCGACTCGGCCGAGCCGCGTTCGGCAGACCCGGAGTCGGCAGACCCGGAGTCGGCCGAGCCCGAGTCGGTCGAGCCGGAGGTGAAGAAGTTCGGTGCGATGAAGGTCCTCGGCATCGTCGGCGCGATCCTCGCGGTCGCCGTCGTCGCCGGCCTGAAGTTCGGTGTCGTCTCGGCGATCGGCAACGTCATCAACAAGGACGAGACGGCTGCCGCCAGGGCCGGTGACTGTATCGCCAAGTTGCCCGAGGTCACCGGCACCAAGCAGGAGAAGGTGACCGACGCCAGGATCGTCGGGTGCGCCTCCACCGAGGCGGTGTACAACGTGGTCGGTCGGGTCGACGACCAGACCCAGGACCAGGCCAGAGCCGGCACGGCCTGCGAGCAGTACTTCAAGCCGGACGAACAGGGTTACATCTACTCCACCATCCTGCCCGGCAAGACGGGCTACGTGCTCTGCCTGACCAAGAAGGCCTGACCACAGAAGGCCTGACCACAGCGGTGGATCGGCATCGACGGCGGCGGGGAACCCACCCCGCCGCCGTCGGCGTACCCGGAGTCACCGGCGGGCGAACAGGAGGTGAATGCCACTGTTCCGGCGTCTTCCCGGCGGCGGCGCGGCATGGCAGGCTACCGGCACTGGAACCACTGGGCGACCAGCCAACGATGACTGACCGCTAGGAGGACGGCCCATGGGCGAAATGGTGACCTACCGCAGCAACGGGGGTACGAGCGAGGGGTATCTCGCGATACCCGCCAGTGGTTTGGCCAGCCCCGCCGTCATCGTCATCCAGGAGTGGTGGGGGCTGGTCCCGCACATCCGGTCGGTCGCGGAGCGGTTCGCCGAAGCCGGCTTCGTCGCTCTCGCCCCGGACTTCTACCACGGTGAGACGACAAGTGAGCCGGACGAGGCGCAGCGACTGCTGATGGCGATGCGGATGGACGAGGCGGCGAAGGACATCGCCGGCGCGGCCGACTATCTCGCCGGGCGGCCGGAGGTCACCGGTAAGGTCGGTGCCGTGGGCTTCTGCGCCGGTGGCAGCCTCGCCCTCTGGTCGGCCACCGTCTCCGAGCGGATCGTCGCGACCGCCGGTTTCTACCCGGTGCTGCCGTGGGAGTCGATGCGCCCCGACTGGGCCGACTATGCCGGCAAGGCCGCGGTCGTCCACTGCTCCGAAGAGGACGGCACCTCGGCCGCCGAGGGCGTGCAGACCGCCCGCCGGGCCATCGAGGAGGCCGGCGGAGACTGCCACCTCTACGACTATCCGGGCACCTCACACGCCTTCTTCAACGACGACCGCCCGGAGGCGTTCGACCAGCGCGCCGCCGCCAGTGCCTGGGCCCGCACCCTGGAACTCTTCCGGGCCAAGCTTGGCTGAGTCCCGTACCCCCGAGCAGGTGGTCGCCCGCGCAGCGCGGGCGACCGACCTGGCCGACCTGGACGCGGCGGTGAGCGACTGTTTCGCCTGCCCCCGCTTGGTCCGGTGGCGGGAGGAGGTCGCCCGCACCCGCCGGGCTGCCTTCCGCGACCAGGAGTACTGGGGTCGCCCGGTGCCGGGCTTCGGCACCGGGGACGCCCGGATCGCCATTCTCGGGCTGGCACCCGCCGCGCACGGCGGCAACCGCACGGGCCGGATCTTCACCGGTGACCGGTCCGGTGACGTGCTGTTCGCCGCGCTGCACGGGGCCGGGCTGGCCAACCAACCGACAAGCGTCGCCGCCGACGATGGGCTCGCCCTGCGAGACCTGCGGATCTTCTCGGCCGTCCGTTGTGCGCCGCCGGACAACAAACCGACCCCGCCCGAGCGGGACAACTGCGCGCCCTGGCTGCACCGCGAGGTCACGCTGATCCAGCCCACGCTGCGTGTCGTCGTCGCGCTTGGCGCGTTCGCCTGGGCCTCGTGGTGGCCGGTGCTTCGCGAGGTGTACGGGCAGCGCCCGCCCAGCCCGCGACCGAGGTTCGGTCATGGGGCACACTGGTCCGGCACGGCCGCTCCGGACTTGCTCGGCTGCTACCACGTCAGCCAGCAGAACACCTTCACCGGGCGGCTGACACCAAAGATGCTGGACGACGTCTTCGGCCAGGCTAAGCAGCTGGCCGGGGTGGACTGAGACGCGCGTGGGGTGGTGGCGATGACCGACGGAACACGCGCCCCCACTTCGTTGCCGGCCGCCGAGCCGGGGGTGTCGCGCTCGGCGCTCGGTCTGCTTCGCCGGTGGTGGCCGGTCGCCGCGGTCGCCGCACTGCTCGGCGGTGCCGCGCTGGCGTCCGGGCACTCGTCGATCGGGGCCAGCCGGATCCCGCCAGCCGCGGAGGACGTCCCGTGGGTGCCCGAGTACCCGACCGCCGAGCCGTCGCGGTCCATCCCGGTCGAGCCGCGTACCGCCGGTGAGGCCACGCAGGCACACATCCCGGAGTGGGTCGCCACCGTGGCGATGGCTCTGCTCGGGCTGGCCATCCTCGCCGCCCTCGGTTACCTGTCCTGGATCCTGATCCGGGGCGCACTGAAACGCACCAACCGGGCCCTGCCGACGCAGCGGGCCCGGCGTACCGCCGAGGGCACCGCCCGGGAGGTGGTCGCCGCCCTCGACGCCGGCCTGGTGGAGCTCGACGACCGGGACACCGACCCCCGGGTGGCGGTGATCGCCTGCTGGGTGCGCCTGGAGGAGGCCGCCGCCGCGGCCGGCGTGCCCCGGCTCGCCGGGGACACCCCCACCGACCTGGTCAGCCGGCTGTTGCACGGTGACCCGGCGGCCGGCGTTCCGGCGATCGTCAGCACCGAGGTGCTGGCCGAGTTCGCGCACGTCTACCGGGAGGCCCGCTACGCCACCCGCCCGGTCGACGAACGCACCCGCGACCAGGCCCGCGCCGCACTTCGTCGGCTGCGCGGAGAGCTCACGGCGGTGGCCTCATGAGCAGCACCAGCATCGACGACCTGCTCGCGTTCGACGAGGAGGCGGCGCCGAAAGGCCCGCAGGCACCCCGCTCCCGGACCGGCCCGGTGGTACGCGCCCTCTTGTCGGCCGCCGCGGTGGTCGCGGTGTTGCTCGTCGGCCTCCGCGCGGTCGGCCTCCAGGTCTCGCTGCCGGTACTCATCGCCGGGGTGCTCGCCGTGCTGGGGGTCCGCCGGATCACCGCCCTGCTCGCGCCGCCACCCCCGCCGCCGCCCGCTCGTCGGGCCGGCACGGGTGAGGAGGACGGCAGCTACAACTGGGCCACCCGGGACGCGCTTCGTGGCGCGATCAACCAGTGGGAACGGCCGCTGGACTGGTCCTCGAACCGACCCGAACGTTTTACCGGGGTGGTCCTGCCCCGGATCGGTGAACTGGCCGACGAGCGGATGCGCCTGAAGCACGGCGTCACCCGCGAGTCGGACCCGGCCCGCGCCCGCGTCCTGCTGGGTGACCGGCTGTGGACGTTCCTGGAGACCCCGCCTCGCCGCACCCCGTCGCCACGCGACCTCGCGGTGATCGTCGCCGAACTGGAGAAGATCTGATGAACGACGTGGACCGGAGTATTGCCCCCGCCGAGGTCGGCCACCTGGCTCGGGCGGTCCTGGACGCGGTCGGCACCGTCGTGGTCGGCAAGCGGGACGCGTTGGAGCTGGTCCTCGCCGGCATCCTGGCGGGTGGCCACGTGCTGCTGGAAGATCTGCCGGGGCTGGGCAAGACGCTCACCGCTCGCTCGTTCGCCCAGGCGCTGGGCCTGGACTTCCGCCGGTTGCAGTTCACCCCCGACCTGCTCCCCGCCGACGTCACCGGCTCGTTCCTGTATGACCAGCGCAACGGCGACTTCACCTTCCGGGCCGGGCCGGTCTTCACCAACCTGCTGCTCGCCGACGAGATCAACCGGACGCCGCCGAAGACGCAGTCCGCGCTGCTGGAGGCGATGCAGGAGAAGCAGGTCTCGGTGGAGGGGGTGACCTACAAGCTGGACGAGCCGTTCCACGTGCTGGCCACCGCCAACCCCATCGAGTACGAGGGCACGTACCCGCTGCCCGAGGCCCAGTTGGACAGGTTCCTGCTGCGGGTCTCCTTCGGTTACCCGCAGCACGAGGAGGAGTGGGAGGTGCTCCGCCGCCGGATGAGCCGTCGCCGTGAGGAGGCGGACATCAAGCCGGTGGTCGACGCCGCCACGCTGCGGGCCATGCAGGCCGCCCTGGAGGACGTGGTGGTGGAGGACTCCATCGGCCGTTACATCGTCTCCCTCACCGCGGCCACCCGGGAGCACCCGTCGGTGCTGGTCGGCGCCTCGCCGCGCGGATCGTTGGCGCTGCTGCTGCTGGCCCGGGTCCGCGCGGTGTTCGGCGGACGGGACTACGTGGTGCCGGAGGACGTCAAGGAGGTGGCCGCTCCCGCCCTGGCCCACCGGATCACCCTGCGCCCGGAGATGTGGTTGCGCCGGGTCGACCCGGCGTTCGTGGTCGGCGAGGTGCTGGAGGCCACCCCCGCTCCGGCGAGTGGCGCGCTGCCCAGCTACGCCGCGGGCGGGCCTCGGCACTGATGACCGGACCGACCGCGCCGATGGCCACCGAGCCGGAACCGGCTGCTGGCTGGGCACCCACCTGGGCGCTCGGCCGGGCGGTGCTGCTCGCCGGCCTGCTGCTGGTGGCGGGGGTGCTGCTGGGACGGGTCGACCTGATCGTGCTGGCCGCCCCGTTCGCGCTGGGCACCGCGTACGCGCTGCGCCGGCGGCCCACGGCGCTGCCGCAGGTGTGGATCAGCCAGGATGAGGACGGGCCGCTGGTCGAGGGCGGCGACGTGACGGCGGCGGTGAGCGTCGGCAACCCGGACAGCGTCGACTACGACCTGGTGGTGGTGCGTTCCCGCGTGTCGCCGTGGTTGCGCATCACCCGGGCCGGCTTCGCCCGCGACGGGGCCGTCGACGACGTGCCGTCCGCCGCCACGACGCCGGCCGACGGTGGGGCTCCGGCCAGCGGCCGGGGCCGTTCGATCGCCGACCGGCCGTTCGTGACAGCGGTGCCCACCGGGACGGTGGCGGATCTGGAACTCGCCGGCCGCGCCGTGCGCTGGGGCCGGCATCCGGTGGGACCGGCCGGTGCGCGGGTCGCCACGGCGGGCGGCCTGCTGGTCTCCCGGGCGGTGCTCACCGAGCCGGTCCGGGTGCGGGTGTACCCGCGTACCGAGCCGTTCGAGGCTGTCGAGGCCATGCCCCGCGCCGCCGGGCTGGTCGGGGCGCACCACTCCCGCCGGCCCGGCGAGGGCGGCGAGCTGGCCGGCGTACGGATCTTCGCCCCGGGGGACCGGCTGCGTCGCATCGACTGGCGGGTGTCGTTGCGCGCCCGGCAGCTGCACGTGGCAGCCACGCTCTCCGACCGCGACGCGGAGGTGGTGGTGCTGCTCGACGTGCTCGCCGAGGCTGGCCGGTCCGGCGGGGTGAGCGGTGCCGCCTCGGTGCTGGACACCACGGTCCGGGCCACGGCCGCGATCGCCGAGCACTACCTGCACCGCGGCGACCGGGTCTCCCTGCTGGAGTACGGGCCGGGCGCTCGCCGACTACGTCCGGCCGCCGGGCGTCGGCAGTACCTGACCGTTCTCGAGTGGCTGCTCGACGTGCACGTCCATCCGTCCTCGCACGAGCCGTACGACCAGGTCTTCGGCCCGCAACTGCTCTCCTCGGACGCGCTCGTGGTGGTGTTGACTCCGCTGCTGGACGAACGGTCGGCGCAGATGCTCGCCCGGCTGGCCCGCGCCGGGCGGTTCGTGGTGGCCGTCGACACACTGCCGACCGACCTGGCGTCACCGAAGGACCTGGGCTGGGCCGAGGTGGCGTACCGGCTGTGGCGCCTGGACCGGGAGGTCATGATCGGGCAGCTCCGGGAGCACGGCGTACCTGTGGTGCGCTGGGCCGGTGCCGGCAGTCTGGACCAGGTGTTGCGGGACGTGGCCCGTTTGGCGACGGCTCCGAGGGTTGGTGGCAGATGATCGACGCGGTGACCGGGCGGGTTCGGGCCGCCCAGAACGCGGTGGCCCGCATCAGTGTCACCCCGCTGCTGGTGCGGGCCGGGATCTTCGTCATCGTGTTTGCCGGGTTCGTCCTGGCCTTCCCCTCCGAGGTGCTTTCCGGCCGACCGCTCCTCTTTCTGGCGGTGACCGCGCTGCTGCCCGCGCTCGGTCCGCGCCGGGTCTGGGCGGTCTTCACGGCGTTGGTCACGGTCGGCGGTTGGCTGCTCGCCACCGACGGGTACAGCCGCCCGGTCGCCCTCTGGCGGCTGCTCGCCGTCGCCGCCCTGCTCTACCTGGCGCACACCCTCTGCGCGCTGGCCGCACTGTTGCCCTATGACGCGGTGGTGGACCCCGCGCTGATCAGCCGGTGGTTGCTGCGGGCGGGTGGCGTCCTGCTGGGCACCGCGGTGCTGGGGGTGCTGTTGTTGCAGGCCGCGGGCATGGGTGGGGAGGCCGGATACCAGTGGGTGACCCTGCTGGGGCTGCTGCTGGCCGTGGGGACGGCGGCGTTGCTGGGCTGGCTGCTGCGACGGCGGTGACGGCTGCGATCTGAGGGTTACGCAGGTCACACGGGTTGTGCTCCGTCACAGATGGGGGCCGCGAGCGGCATTACCTGAGCCGGCCGGGGAAAGATAGACAACGTGAATCCGAAGCGGATCCTTGTGGTGGGTGCCGGGCACGTCGGTCTGTACGCGGCGCTGCGCCTGTCGAAGAAGCTCAGCTCCCGTGAGGCTGAGGTCATGGTGGTGGACCCCCAGCCGCACATGACCTATCAGCCGTTCCTGCCCGAGGCCGCGGCGGGCAACATCTCCCCGCGGCACTCCGTGGTGCCGCTGCGCCGGGAGTTGAAGCGGTGCAAGATGGTGGCCGGCACGGTCACGCGGATCGAGCACGACCGCAAGGTCGCCACCGTGCAGCCGATCAGCGGCCCGGCCCGGGAGATCACCTACGACCACGTGGTCGTGGCCCC
The DNA here is from genome assembly GCF_040649655.1 of Micromonospora sp. NPDC048905. Classification (NCBI taxonomy): domain Bacteria; kingdom Bacillati; phylum Actinomycetota; class Actinomycetes; order Micromonosporales; family Micromonosporaceae; genus Micromonospora; species Micromonospora sp. NPDC048905. The sequence goes on from NZ_JBEZFV010000013.1 coordinate 87,436, forward strand.
GGGGTCGGTCTCCCGCACCCTGCCGATCCCTGGTCTGCATGAGCAGGGCATCGGGTTCAAGACCATCGGCGAGGCGATCTACCTGCGCAACCATGTCCTCGACCGGCTCGACGTGGCGGCCGCCACGGCGGATGCGGACGTCCGACGGTCGGCGCTGACCTTCACCTTCGTCGGCGGTGGGTACGCCGGCATCGAGGCGCTCGCCGAGATGGAGGACATGGCCCGCGACGCCCTGCGCTACTACCCGGAGCTGAACCAGGACGAGGTTCGCTGGGTGCTGGTCGAGGCGACCCAGCGGGTGCTGCCCGAGGTCGACCGGGACATGGGTGCGTACACCGTCCAGCAGCTGATGAAGCGCAACATGGACATCCGGCTGGACACCCGGCTCGAGTCCTGCGTCGACGGGGTGGTCAAGCTCTCCGACGGTGACAGCTTCCGGTCCGACACGATCGTGTGGACCGCTGGCGTGAAGCCGTCGCCGATGCTGGACGCGACCGATTTCCCGCGCGACGACCGTCGGCGGATCACCTGCCTGCCCACCCTTCAGGTGGTCGACGGTGACCAGGTGGTCGAGGGCGCGTGGAGCGCCGGTGACTGCGCCGCCGTGCCGGACCTCACCAAGGAGCCGGGCAACTTCTGCTCGCCGAGCGCCCAGCACGCGGTGCGTCAGGCCGCCCGGATGGCCGACAACATCGTGGCCGTGGTCCGGGGCCGCGAGCCGGTCAACTACAAGCACAAGCACGTCGGCAGCGTCGCGAGCCTCGGTCTGCACAAGGGCGTCGCCCAGGTGTACGGCATCAAGATGACCGGCTGGCCGGCCTGGGTCATGCACCGGACGTACCACATGAGCCGGATCCCGTCGTTCAACCGCAAGGTCCGGGTCGTGGTGGACTGGTCGTTGGCGTTCTTCCTCAAGCGTGAGGTGGTCGCCCTGGGGCAGTTGCACGACCCGCGCGAGGAGTTCGTCGAGGCGTCCCAGCCGGTCGGTGCCCCCCGCGTCTGACCCGAACACGCACGAGTAAGGCCCCTTCCTGCCGGTTGCGGTGGGGAGGGGCCTTTCTCTGTGCGACGGCGGGGTCAGACCCGCCAGATCCAGGCGTCGGCCATCCGGGTCGCGGGGCCGTAGAGCTGCTCGAGGGTGTTTCGCAGGCTCTCCGCGTGGGGGGCGTCGTCGGCCAGCGCCACGCACGAGGCGCCCCAGAAGTCCGCGTCCACGGTGGCCTGCCGGCGCTGCTCCTCGCCGATGGCCGGTTGGTCACCGCGTCGGGCGACGTCCGCCAACAGAGCGGACGTGGGCTGCTTGAAGGTGCCCATCGCCGCGGTGCCGCGCCGCCCGTACGGGCCGATGAAGAACCCCTCGGGCAGGCTGAAGGCGGCGTTGGCGGCCGTGGCCCAGCGCATCGGCCCGGGTTCCTTGGGCGTGGGCAGCGGCACCGGCACCAACACCCCACCGGGTGGCACGCACTGCCGCCAGTGGCCGCCGGTGACGAACTCCGGCACGGCGGGCCGTTCGATCGTCGGCAGGGGAGTGGGGAAGATCGGCAGCAGTGCCGCGCCGACGGCCAGTGGCACCAGCCGTCGGGCCCGACCGGTGCCGCGCAGAGCCCGGTCCACCGCCAGCACGAGCAGCGTCGCGACGATCGGCAGCAACGCCAACGCGAACCGCATCGGCAGCGCGCCGTCCACTACCGGCAGCCCGCCGATCAGGGCGTACGGGCCGGGAATCGCGGTCCTGGTGCCACCGAGCACCACCTCGGGGCCGAGCGAGAGCGCACCCATCACCAGGCCCGCCACGACGCACGCGAAGACCAACCGGCGATGCCGCCCGGCCCAGCTCGCGCAGGCCACGGTGACCAGCAGGAGGGGCCAGCCCAGGAAGGTGTTGTACTCGGCCGGACCGGTGGTCAGCCGGGCCGCCTCGGCGCTGCCGGCCACCGAGAGCGGGGAGACCGCCCACCAGCTGCTCAGGTCGGCGGAGAAGTAGGCCGGGGTGAACATGCCGTCGGCGACCCCCTGTGGGCCGGCGAACTGGAACCACAGCGGGTAACCGAGCACCAGCAGGGAGAGCCCGGCGGCGATGGCCAGCCCACCGGCGAAGCCGGGCAGCACCCGCCGGGCCAGGTCCCGGTCCGCCACGGCGTAGCTGATCGCCATCACCAGCAGCGTGGCGGCGGCGAGGAAGAGCACCTCCTCACCGATGAACACCTGCGCGCTGACCGCGCCGGCCAGCCCGGCCGCCGAGGTGACCATCCGTCGGCGATCCGGGCCGCCGGGTCGGGTCCGTCCGGTCTCGTCGGGGGGCACCGGCCCCGGGTCGGCCGCCCGCAGTAGCCGGACCACCAGCCAGACGATCACCGGCACCAGCCACTGGGCGGTCATGTGCAGGTGGCTGTTGGTCTGCGAGACCATGCCGGGACCGAAGCCGCACAGGCCACCGCCGAGCGCGGCGGCGAGCCGGCGGGCGCGCAGCATCCGGTGCAGCAGCAGGTACCAGGCGACAGCGGTGCCGGCGAGGTTGGCGGCGGCGAGGAGCGCGAAGCTGACAGGTGCGCCCAGCAGCAGGGTGACCGGCGCGACGACGATGCCGAGCGCGATCACCGTGGTGTTGGCCATCAGGTTGACGCCGTCGGGCGCGTTGAGCCGGTCGGTGAGCAGGTCGAAGTCCCCGAGCAGCGCGCGGGCGTCCACCGCCAGGAACCATTCGTAGAGGGTCTGGTCCTCCGGGTTGAGCGCCAGGGTGCGGCCGGCCGGATCGGGCCACAGCCCGTGGGTGAGCCACCCGGCGAGCGCCACCCAGGTCAGAGCGACGAGCAGATCCGCCCGGTGTCGGTGGACGGCGGCCAGCAGGCGAGCCGCCCGAGGCCGGCGGTCGCCCTGACGGTCGAGGCGGAAGGCCTGCTCAGGGGCCGTGGGGGCTGCGCTGCTCACGGCACCGACCCTAATGTGGCCAGCCCTGCTGGGTACGTCAGGTCGCCGCTAACCGGTTACGGTGACACTGCACCTCGCGTGTCGACGCGCCGGTGCCACCCGCCCGGGTGGTGGAAAGGCAGACACGGCCGCCTTAAAAGCGGCTGCCGCAAGGCGTGCGGGTTCGACCCCCGCCCCGGGCACCCACCAGCTCGACACATTCTCATTCGTGATCACCAGGACTTGGCCGTGCCGTCTACTCTTGAAGGGCACGTTCACGTGCAAACGACCCCCTGAGGGAGGCCAGACAGTGAAGACCTCGAACCCGGTGCTCGCCCGGCTCGGCCAGGCGGCCGAGCGGGAGCGCTCCGCCGGGTACGCCCCGGCCGGGCCGTACGGACAGCCCGGCATTCCCCAGCAGTACCCGTCCCAGGCCGGTTACCCGGCCGCGCCGCCCACCGTGGCGCCGATGACGGTCGACGATGTCGTCGTCAAGACCGTCGCTCTGCTCGGCATCCTCGGCATCACCGCCGCGGCCGCCTGGGTGCTCGTGCCCGACGCGCTCGTCGGCACCGCCTGGATCGGCGCGGCGGTCGTCGGCCTGGTCCTCGGCTTGATCATTTCGTTCTCCCGGATGGCCAACCCGGCGCTCGTCATCGCGTACGCGGTCGTCGAGGGCGTCTTCGTCGGCATGGTCAGCAAGGCCTTCGAGACGCTCTACGACGGCATCGTGCTCCAGGCGGCGGTGGCCAGCTTCGGCATCTTCTTCCTGATGGCGATGCTCTACCGGGCGAAGGTCATCCGGGCCACCCCGGCATTCGTCAAGGGCATGATCGCGGCGATGGTCGGCCTCTTCGCCGTCATGATGATCAACCTGGTGCTGGCGCTGTTCGGCGTCAACACCGGCCTGCGCGACGGCAGCCCGCTGGCCATCGGCTTCAGCCTGGTCTGCATCGTGGTCGCCTCGCTGAGCTTCGTGCTCAGCTTCAAGGAGATCGAGGACGGCGTCCGGATGGGCCTGCCGCAGCGCTACTCCTGGGTGGCCGCGTTCGGCATCCTGGTCAGCCTGGTCTGGCTCTACATCGAGATCCTGCGCCTGCTGAGCTACTTCCAGGGCGACGACTGACCTCGTCCGCACTGCCGACCGGCGCCCGCTTCCGCTTCGGCGGGGGCGGGCGCCGTCGTCAGCGCCGTTTCCCCGCCGCCGCCGGTCCGCCCGGGGCAGAGTGACTGCGAGGGCCACATGCCCTGGGGGTACGCGGGCGAAGGAGGCGGCGGTGCGCAGCAACAACCCGGTACTCAACCGGCTGGACGAGACCGGCCGGGTCGAAGCCCGGGTGCTCGGCGCCCGCGACGTCGAGCCGATGACTGTCGACGACGTGGTGACCCGTACCGTCGGGTTGCTGCTGGTCACCGGTGTGGCGGCGGCGGTGTCCTGGGCGGTGATCCCGGACGCGGCCTGGCTCGGCGCCGCGCTGGCCGGCAGCGCGCTCGCCTCGATCGCGCTGGTCCTGGTCATCTCGTTGCGGGGCATCACCAACCCGGTGCCGATCGTCGGCTACGCCGTGCTCCAGGGCCTGCTGCTCGGGGTGGCGAGTCGCACCTTCGAGCAGGTCTACCCGGGCATCGTGGTGCAGGCGGTGGCCGGCACGTTCGGCGTCTTCCTCGGCATGGCGGCGCTCTACCGGGCCCGGGTGATCCGGGCGACGCCCCGGCTGGCCCGCCTGGTGATCGGGACGTTGCTCGGGATCGCCGTGCTCAGCGTGGTCAACCTGGTGTCGTACCTGATCTCCGGCCGGCCGGGTCTGGCGGTCTACAGCGTCAGTGGTCAGGTGGGCTGGCTGCCGTACGCCTTCTCGGTGGTGGCCATCATCGCCGGGGCGTTCAGTTTCATCCTGGACTTCGACCTCGTCGAGCGCTCGGTGCGCGACGGCCGCCCCCGCCGGTACGCGTGGCTGAGCGCGTTCGGCCTGCTCACCGGTCTGGTCTTCCTCTACTGGCAGCTGCTGCGGCTGCTCAGCTACCTGCGTCGCTGACGGGCGCGCGGGTCGGCCGTAGACTCGGCGGCGATGAGCGCAGCGGAGTTGGAACAGGCCGTACGGTTGCTGGTCGGTCAGGTCGGGCACTGGCAGCAGCCGCGCTGGGCGGCCGTCGCGACGACCGGCAACGTGCCCCGCGCCGACCTGGTGCACCGGTTGGTGCAGGAGCTCGCCAACCTGGCCGCCGACGCCGAGGGCGAACCGCGCCGGAGCGTGCCCCGGCTCGACAACGACCTGGCGCTGCCCGACCAGTTGCGGGTGGTGACGGCCGACCTGCGGGCCACCGGAGCCGGCGACGAGGTGTTGGCGCGGGCCGCCGCCGAGGTGACGGCGACCCGCAGCGCGCTCTGAGGCCCACTCCGTGAGGCGCGGGGGCAGGCTGCCTCAGCTCAGCTCAGCCGTTCGAGCACCATGGCCATGCCCTGGCCGCCGCCCACACACATGGTCTCCAGACCGATGGTCTTGTCGTGCCACTCCAGGGCGTTGAGCAGGGTGCCGGTGATCCGGGCGCCGGTCATGCCGAACGGGTGACCGACCGCGATCGCCCCGCCCATCACGTTCAGCTTCTCCTCCGGGACGCCCAGCTCGCGGTAGGAGGGGATGACCTGCGCCGCGAACGCCTCGTTGATCTCGACGAGGTCGACGTCGTCGATGGTCATGCCCGCGCGGCGCAGCGCCTGCCGGGACGCCTCGACCGGCCCGAGGCCCATGATCTCCGGTGACAGGGCGGTCACCCCGGTGGAGACGATCCGGGCCAACGGGGTCAGCCCCAGCTCCTCGGCCCGCTGGGCGCTCATCACCACCACGGCGGCCGCGCCGTCGTTGAGCGGGCAGCAGTTGCCGGCGGTGATCCGACCGTCCGGACGGAACACCGGCTTCAGGCCGGCGACCGCGTCCAGGGTGACGCCGGCCCGGGGACCGTCGTCGGTGCTCACCACGGTGCCGTCCGGCGTGGTGACCGGGGTGATCTCCCGGGCCCAGAAACCGTCGGCGATGGCCTTCTCGGCGAGGTTCTGGCTGCGTACGCCGAACTCGTCCATGTCGGCGCGGGTCACGTCGTGAACCTGGGCCAGGTTCTCCGCGGTCTGCCCCATGGTCAGGTAGATGTCGGGCAGCTCACCGGCCTCGCGCGGGTCGGTCCACACCTCGGCGCCACCCTGCGCGCGCTGCTTCGAGCGCTCGCCGGCCGCCGCGAAGCGCGGGTTCTCCCAGCCGCCGCCGACCAGGGCCTGCGCCTCCGGCGGCAGCCCGTCGGAGCTGCCCCGGGCATAGCGGGAAACCATCTCCACACCGGCGGAGACGAACACGTCGCCCTCGCCGGCCCGGATCGCGTGCATCGCCATCCGGGTGGTCTGCAACGACGAGGCGCAGTAGCGGGTCAGCGTGGCGCCGGGCACGGTGTCCAGACCGAGCAGCGTGGACACCACCCGGGCCATGTTGAAGCCCTGCTCGCCCCCGGGCAGGCCGCACCCGAGGTAGAGGTCGTCGATCGTGGTCGGGTCGAGTTGGGGGATCTTGTCCAGGGCCGCCTGGACGATTGTCGCGGCGAGGTCGTCGGAGCGGACGTCGCGCAGGGACCCCTTGTGCGCCCGGCCGATGGGAGAGCGGGCGGTGGCGACGATGACGGCGTCGCGGGACGACTCAATCGGCATGAGCCAACGTTAACCCGCCAGTAACATGGCGCGGAAGAAGCCGACGCGGCGGGAAATGTCACCCTGGCCGGAGACGATCTAGCGCCGGGTCGCGACCGTCGCCGCGGCGACGATGGCGGGCAGCAGCGCGTGCGCCCACACCCGGTAGCCGTCGGCGGACGGGTGGAAGCCGTCGTGGCAGAGCGTCCCCGCGTCGGCCCGGAACACCGGCCCGGTCTCGGTGGCGAGGTCGACCACCGAGCCGCCCGCGTCCAGCACGGCGGCGGTCTGCGCGCGGGCCATCCGACGGCCCGACCAGCCGACCACCTGGCGCAGCGGCGGCGCGATGGCACGCACCGCGCCGAGATCGGGGCAGGTGCCCACCACCACCTCGACCCGCGCCTCCCGCAGCCGGTGCACAGCGGCGGCGAGATAGGCCGCCGCGTCGGAGGGACGGCGCAGCCCGGTGGCGTCGTTCGCGCCGATCAGGATCAGCGCCACGTCGGGCCGTTCACCGAGCAGGGCCCGGGCCACCTGGGTGGCGAGGTCCGTCGAGCGGGAGCCCGAGACGCCGACGCTGGACAGGTGTACGCGTCGGCCGGCCGGACCCTCGGCGAGCAGGTTGGCCAACTGCCCGCCGATGGTGTCGTCGAGACGGTCGACGCCCACGCCGAGCGCCGACGAGTCGCCGAGCAGCACCAGCCGCAGCGGCGGAGCGCCCGCCCGGCCGATCGTGGCCCGCAGGGCCAGCCCCAGCTCCGGTTGGGCGTAGCGCCGGTGCCGGGCGACGAACGCCTCGCCAGCCAGGACGGCTGCGCCGCCCACGGTGCCGGCGAGCAGCGAGAACGCCGCTGCCCGACCCAGCCGGCCGGCGAGGCCGGCGGTCACGCCCCGGTCGCTGCGCTCGTTCATGCCAGTCCCTCCACTGTCGAGGCGTCGGGGGCGGATCCGTGTTGCGGCACCGCGACGACACCGAAGAACGCCCGGCGGCGCAACTGCGCCCACCGGCCGGCCGGCCCTCGGTCGCGGCCCCGGACCTGGGTGCCACTGACCTCGGTGCCGGCGTGCCGGGCCGCCTCCTGCGCGGCCTCCGGCAGCGACCGTACGCCCTCTCCCCACGTCGGTGTGGCCCGGCGGTCCTGCCCCGCGCCGAGCGCGGACAGCATCGTCGGCAGGAGAGCGGCGGCGCACATCGCGTACCCCTCGGCGGAGGGATGGAACCGGTCCCACGCGAACATCCGGGTCGGCTCCGCCGCGAACCGGGGGCCGAGGAGATCACCGAGGGAGACCGTCCACCCGCCCGCCTCCACCACCGCGACCGTCTGGGCTGCGGCGAGTTGGCGGCTCCACCGGTGCGCCAGCCACCGCAGCGGAGGCTGGATCGGACGGATCGCCCCCAGGTCGGGGCAGGTGCCGACGACCGCCTCGCAGCCGTTGTCGCGCAGCGTGTGCACCGCCTCGACGAGGTAGCGCACCGCCAGCCCACGCGGGGTCCGGTTGGTGATGTCGTTGCCGCCGATGAGGATCACCGCGATGTCGGGTCGGCACTCCAGCGCCGCCTCCACCTGGTGGCGGAGTGCCGACGAGATGGCACCGACCACAGCGAAGCGGTGCAGTTGAACCGGCCGGTGCAGTCGACGGGACAGGCCGGTGGCGAGCAGCGCGCCCGGCGTCTCCCGACGGCGGTGCACCCCGTAGCCGGCGGCCGACGAGTCACCGAGCACGACCATGGTGAGGGCTGGGCCGGGGAACTTCGCGCCGTAGATCCCGTCGCAGCGCGGCGGCGGTGCCTCGGCCATCGGGATGGTGCGTCGGGCCTGCCGGGCCTGGCCGAGCAGCACCCCGCCGGTCGCCACCGCGGCCGCCGCGGTGGCGCCCGTCCCGATCGCCGCCAGGCGGGCGAACCGCCGGGTCTGCCGCCAGCGCTCACCGGGTACGACGGAATCAGCCACCCCCATACCACGACATTATCGCGCCGGTCCGACACGCCGCTGTCGTCGTGACGGCTCCCGAGTGCCTGGAAACCGACGCGGCGGGGTATCGGTACGGCAGAGGCCGGCCGAGTTGCGCCGACCCGCCACGCTGATCCGGCGGAGAGGAGCGCGACGATGGGGAAGACACTGAAGCGCAGCGCGGCCTTCGCGGCCCTGGCACGGGCACTGACGGCCGGGGCACGCGGGGGGCCGTCGCTGGGCACGCGGTTGGCTGCGTTGCCCCGGATGATCCGGGCCACCACCAAGGGAGAGTACGACGGCGGCCTTCGGCTGGCCCTGATGACGGCGGCGACGGCGTACATCGTCTCGCCGATCGACCTGCTCCCGGAGATCCCGCTGGCGATCTTCGGGCTCGCCGACGACGCTGTCATGATCACGTGGTTGGCGGGCAGCGTGCTCGCCGAGACCGATCGCTTCCTGGAGTGGGAGGCCCGCCGCAGCTCGGTCATCCCCGGGGGGCTGGTGCCCTGACGGCACGTACGCTGGGCGACGAGGAAACGTCTGCCCGGCCGCCGTTGCCGGCGCCGCAACGAAGGGCACACCGTGCAGTACTACGACAACGTCGTCGACATGATCGGCAACACCCCGCTGGTACGTCTGCGTAACGTCACCGAGGGCATCCAGGCCACCGTGCTGGCCAAGGTGGAGTACGTCAACCCGGGCGGCTCGGTCAAGGACCGGATCGCGCTGCGGATGGTGGAGGACGCCGAGGCCGCCGGCCTGCTCAAGCCCGGCGGCACCATCGTCGAGCCGACCAGCGGCAACACCGGCGTCGGGCTGGCCCTGGTGGCCCAGCTCAAGGGCTACAAGTGCGTCTTCGTCTGCCCGGACAAGGTCAGCCAGGACAAGCAGGACGTGCTCCGGGCGTACGGCGCCGAGGTGGTGGTCTGCCCGACCGCCGTCGCCCCGGAGGATCCGCGCTCGTACTACAACGTCTCCGACCGGTTGACCCGGGAGATTCCTGGCGCCTGGAAGCCCAACCAGTACAGCAACCCGGCCAACCCGCGCTCGCACTACGAGACCACCGGCCCGGAGCTGTGGAAGCAGACCGAGGGTGGGCTGACCCACTTCGTGACCGGCGTCGGCACCGGCGGCACCATCTCCGGCATCGGGCGCTACCTCAAGGAGGCCTCCGAGGGTCGGGTGCGCATCATCGGGGCCGACCCGGAGGGTTCGGTCTACTCCGGCGGCACCGGCCGGCCCTACCTGGTGGAGGGCGTCGGCGAGGACTTCTGGCCGGAGACGTACGACCAGGGTGTCGCCGACGAGATCGTCGAGGTCTCCGACAAGGCCTCCTTCGAGATGACCCGGCGGTTGGCCCGCGAGGAGGGGCTGCTGGTCGGCGGCTCCTGCGGTATGGCCGTGGTCGCCGCGCTGGAGGTCGCCCGCAAGGCCGGCCCGGACGACGTGGTGGTGGTGCTGCTGCCGGACGGCGGCCGGGGCTACCTTTCCAAGATCTTCAACGACTCGTGGATGGCCCGGTACGGCTTCCTCGACAACTCCGGTGCCGAGCCGACCGTTGCCGACGCGCTGGCCAGCAAGCCGGGCGGGCTGCCCGAGCTGGTGCACGTGCACCCGACCGAGACGGTCCGCGACGCCATCGACTACATGCGCGAGTACGGCGTCTCGCAGCTGCCGGTCCTCAAGGCCGAGCCGCCGGTGGTGACCGGTGAGGTGGCCGGCTCGATCGCCGAGCGGGACCTGCTCGACGCGCTCTTCACCGGCCAGGCCCACCTGCACGACACCATCGAGCGGCACATGGGCGACCCGCTGCCGATGATCGGTGGCGGTCAGCCGGTGAGCGAGGCGGTGGGCCTGCTGGAGAAGTCCGACGCCGCCCTGGTCCTGGTCGACGGCAAGCCCAAGGGAGTCCTGACCCGCCAGGACCTCCTGGCCCACCTGGGCGCCCACTAACCCAACCCCAACCCCAACCCTGCCCCACCCACCCACCCACCCACCATGCCTGGTCGATCAAGGAGTTGTGGTGGTGCGCAATTCGGGCACCCATGCCCAAAGTCCCCACCACAACTCCAAGATCGACGGGGTCGGGGTCGGGGTCGGGGTCGGGGTTGGGGTTAGGGGTTGGGGGTGGTGCTTAGAGGGGGCGGGTGTAGCGGAGTTGGCGGGTTTGTGCTGATCCGATTGCTTCATCCCGTTCGTCGCCCGTGGGGGTCCAGCCACCGCGCTCGTAGAAGGCGCGGGCGCGCGCGTTCTGGGCCAGCACCCAGAGCACCGCGCGTCGCCAGCCCTGCGCCCGCATGGCGTCCAGGGCGTCCACCATGAGCAGGCGGCCGCTGCCCCGGCCCTGCTCGGCCGGGTCGAGATGGATCGCGTTGAGCAACCCGGTGGCCGGGTCGTCCTCGTCGTCCGGGCCCAGGTAGCTGAACCCGACAAGCGTCCCGGCCCGCTCGGCCACGGTCATCCGGTGGTTGTCCCGCTCCCACTGCCACCGCTCCGCCCAGTACCGCCCCATCGCCTCCGGCGTCGGGTCGACCAACGCCTCGGCCGGCAGGAAGGCCGAGTACGCGGCGACCCGGGAGCGCTGGTGGAGGGCGCCCACCGCCATCAGGTCGCGAGCGGTCGCGGGGCGGAGCGTGACGATCATCCGGTCGAGGCTACCCGGCGGGGTGGGAGCTGCACCGTGGTCAGGTCCTCGGCGATGATCAGGTCACCGTCGAAGTGCGCGCGGGCCTCGTCGTGGAACCGGCGCGGGTCCGAGTAGCGCTGGGAGAAATGGGTGAGCACGAGCCGGCGTACCCCGGACTCGGTGGCCACCCGGGCGGCCTGCGCCGCGGTCAGGTGGCCGACCTCGGCGGCGAGCGCGGCCTCCGACTCCAGGAAGGTCGACTCGATGACCAGCAGGTCGGCGTGCTCGGCGAGGGCGTACACCCCGTCGCAGAGGCCGGTGTCCATCACGAACGCGAACCGCTGGCCCGGCCGGGGCACGCTCACCTCGTCGCGGGTGACGCGACGCCCGTCGAGGTCCAGGTGCCCGACGCGGATCAGCTCGCCGACAGCCGGCCCTCTGATGCCGTACGCGGCCAGTTGCTCCGGCAGCATCCGGTGGCCGTCCGGCTCGACCAGGCGATAGCCGTACGTCTCGATGGGGTGCCGCAGCCGGCGTGCCTCCAGCGTGCCGCAGCGCAGCGCGATCCGCTGCCCGTCCTCCTCGATCGGGGTGACCTGCAACTCGGCGGTCTCGTAGAAGGAGGTGGCGTGCCGCAGCCGGGCGAAGTACTCGGCGCCGCCCGCCGGGAAGTGCACGGCGACCGGGTGCGGCACCCGGTCCAGGGAGAGCCGCTGGATGGTGCCGGGCAGGCCGAGGCAGTGGTCGCCGTGGAAGTGGGTGACGCAGATCCGGGTCAGGTCGGTGGCCGTGACCGTGGTGTGCAGGAGCTGACGCTGGCTGCCCTCACCCGGGTCGAAGAGGATCACCTCGTCGTCCCAGCGCAACACGTACCCGTTGTGGTTGCGCTGACGGGTCGGCGCCTGGCTGGCCGTTCCGAGGATCACCAGCTCGCGCATGGACATCGCCGCTCCCCGGAGATGGAGCGACCCCCGGGGCGCTCCGCGCAGGTGCGCGGGCCGGCTGGACTTGGCCGGCACCCCGGGGGTCGGGTGGCTGTCGTGGATTCGCCGCACCGCTGCCACACGGTCTCGACGATGGTGCTGGTGCCCGCCTTGCGGCGGACCGATCACTGTCGAGGACAGCGGCTAGCTGACAGCCACCTCACGAGTCCGATTGCTATACAAGTCTGGACCACCTCCTTTCACGTGTACGGCCACGTTATCGAGTCCTCGGCGGGGTCTGCAACGGATTTCGATCACAGGGTCGAACGGGAATGCCCGGCCACCTCATCGGCGGCCGGGCATTGCATGTGAACAGGCAGACGCGGTCTCAGCCGCTGCGCCTACGGAGTGTCGGTGAGCTCGCGTCGCCAGTGCGCGAACCGGTCGCGGACGGCGGGTAGCTCGGCGGCCGGTAGGCCGTAGCAGTCGAAATCCTCGTCCGTGATCTGGGTCAACGCGCCCAGTGCGTCCGCGAAGGCACGCGGGTCGAAGCCGGGATCCGCAGCCGCAGCCAGCTCGAGTAGGCGTTCCCTCGTGTATTGGCCGCTCAGCAGCGCGGCGTCCACGTCGAGGAAGTCTCGAGCCTCGGCGCGGCCGAAGAGCGCACACATCTTGTTCGCGACGGCGTCGTCGGGATGGAGAACAGGGCCGACGGGGGACATGACCGGAGCGTGCGCTCGCCAGTCCGCCGACATCTCCAGCTTGTCCGGCTCCCCGCCTGGATCATTGCCGTAGACGAGCAGGCGGGCAAACGTGTCATTCCGATCAGTGAAGAGATCCACGTCGCCGCTGAGCCGACTTCCCATCCCGTGAGCGCTCACCGCGTATCCACCGGCCAGGGCGAAGCCAAACCGGCCGGCCGCACCGAGAGCCTGGTGATCTTTAGATGACTGGGCAGCATCGTTCAGGCTGCGCGGGGAGGGGCGCTGCGGAGTTGAGGGAAGCGTTCTTCCCAGGCTCGGCGAACGGCCTGGGGTAACCACATTGACGGCCAGAGCTGGATCAGGGAGTCGCGGCTGACGTAGGTGTGGAGGTCGGCCGGACTCGCAGCCTCATTGAGGACCGTCCGGTACAGGTCGCCGATGCGCCCGGGCTGCGTTAGGTCGTAACGAGGGTTGCCGGACCACTTCAAGTGGCGTGGTAGCTGGACTGTGCCGGATGTCGGCCCGCAAAGCTGATCAAGGGATTCGGGCACGACGACCGGTTTGGCGTAACCGTACGGACGGCTAGCGCTGTCGCCGCTCATCGTGCCCTCCCTATGTTCGATTCAGCCTAACGCCTCGGTTCAGCCGCCGACTCGGGCCACGCCGACCGGGCAGCTCAGGCCGTTCGGGCCGTGGTTGCAGTACCCGTTCGGGTTCTTGGTCGGCGCGAGGTACTGCTGGTGGTAGTCCTCGGCGAAGAAATAGTCGCCGAGCGGGGCGATCTCGGTGGTGATCTCACCCTTGCCGGCCCGGTTCACGATCGGCTGGAACGCGTCCCGGGACGACTCCGCGACGGCCCGCTGCTCGTCGGTGGTCGTGTAGATCGCCGAGCGGTACTGGGTGCCCACGTCGTTGCCCTGGCGCATGCCCTGGGTCGGGTCGTGGTTCTCCCAGAAGACCTTCAGCAGGTCCTCATAGTTGATCTTGCTGGGGTCGTACACCACCTGAACGACCTCGGCGTGCCCGGTCCGGCCGGAACACGTCTCCTCGTACGTCGGGTTCTTGGTGATGCCACCCGCGTAGCCGGCGGAGGTGGTGTAGACGCCCGGCAGCGTCCAGAACAGCCGCTCGGCTCCCCAGAAACAGCCCATGCCGAAGACCGCGACCTGCAGGCCCTCCGGGAACGGGCCCTTCAGCGGGGTGCCCAGCACCTCGTGGCGGTCGGCGACCGGCATGGCGATCGGACGGCCCGGCAGGGCCTGGTCGGGCGAAACCATCTCAGCGTTCATACGGCGCAAAAACACGTGGGGATCTCCTCTCGTACCTCTCCCAGCGTGTAACACCGGTGGGTCCACCTTCCTTACCCGCGCCGGTGTGAGTCAGGCCCCGTCCGGGAGTGCGGCGGCGACGCGGTCCGCGTAGGCCTCGGCCTCGGCGTCGTCCTCGTAGCGGGTGCGCGGCCAGAAGAAGCCCCGCAGCCCGTCGCCCTTGGTGCGCGGGACCACGTGGGTGTGCAGGTGCGGGACGGACTGGGACACCTTGTTGTTCATCGCCACGAACGTCCCGCCGGCGCCCAGACTGGTCTCCACGGCCACCGCCAGGCGCTGCACCAGCGCGAAGTAGCCGGGCAGCAGGTCCGCCGGCAACTCGGCCAGGGTCACCAGGTGGACTCGGGGCACCACCAGCACGTGTCCCTTGAACACCGGCCGGGTGTCCAGGAACGCCACCCCGTCCGGGGTGTCGGCGACCCGGAACGCCGGCACCTCACCCGCCACGATCCCGCAGAACACGCACCCACTCATCCGCTCAGGCTATGCCGACGAGCCGACGGATCACGGTGCCCCCCACGCGCGCATCGACTGTGATAATCATTGACCGGTCTGGATAAGCACACGGGGGTGACGTGCTGTCGCGGCAGCGACGCCCGGCCGATCGGCCGAGGCGGGCTGCCGCTTGGACTGCGCCCTCACGACGACGATCCGATTCCGTTGCGACCTCAGGACCCCGGGCCGTCGCGGTCTCGCTCGTCGAGACTCCGAAAGGACGCACCTTGCAGATCAGAAGAGGTCCGACCCTGGCGCTGGCCGCCCTGACCGTCGGCCTGCTGACCGCCACGATCTCGACTCCCGCCCAGGCAGCTCCCGCGCAGACGGCCACCCCGCTGTCACTGCCGGGCGTGGCCGACGTGGTGTCGGCCGGTGACCGGGTCTTCGTCAGCGGCGGCTACTCCTCGACCGAGGTCGTGGTGACCAGCGCGACGGGCACGGTGATCGGCACCCTGTCGGGGCTTCCCGGCCCCAGCGACCTGCTGCTCAGCGCCGACCGGCAGACGCTCTACGTGGCGCTGCCCAGCGCCAACGCCATCGCCGCCTTCAACACCGGAACGCTTGCCGAGTCGGCCCGGTACGACACCGGCGCGGGGGAGTGCCCGTCGTCGCTCGCGTTGACCGGGCGGTACCTGTGGTTCGGTTACGGCTGTGACCAGTGGGGCGGCAACATCGGCCGGATCGATCTGGGCCGGCAACCGGCAGTGGTGACCACCGGGGTGGCCACCGGTCAGGACTTCTACGACGCCCCGCTGCTGACCGCCGCCAGCCAGAATCGTTCGGTGCTCCTGGCCGGGCAGCCCGGGTTGAGCCCCGCGTCGGTGTACGCGTACACGATCGGCACCGGGGGAGCACTGAGCGCGCCCAGGGAGAACGACTTCATGGCGGTCGGCAGCAACCTGCAGGACGTCGCGCTCGACCCCACCGGCACCACCGTCTTCACCGCGTCCGGCGCCCCGTACGTGGTGCAGGCGTTCCCGTTCGCCGACATCAGCACCCCGTCCGTGACCTATCCCACCGGTGCGTACCCGAATGCGGTCGAGGTGTCCCGCGACGGCACCAGGATCGCCGGCGGAGCGGACGCCTCCTACGACCCGGACGTGTTCGTCTTCCGGGTCGACGGCACCGAGCTGGCCCACTTCGAGCTGAACGACGACCTCAGCCCGGGAGCGCTGGCCTGGGCGCCCAACGGAGCCCGGGTCTACGCGGTCTCCTACGACTGGACCGGGGACCACCCGGTCACCCTGCACGTCCTGCCCGTTCCGGCCGGCTGACCGGCCCGCCGACGGATGGTCGGCGTACGCGGGGCCGGGCCAGACGGTCCGGCCCCGCGCCCGGGAGCGCGGGTTCCGTTCCAGTCAACTCCGGCGGGGCACTAGCCTCACCAGAATGAACCACGGCTTCGACACGCTCGCGATCCACGCCGGTCAGGACCCCGAGGCGCGGACCGGCGCGGTGATTCCACCGATCTACCAGACCAGCACGTACGCCCAGGACGCCGTGGGCGCGCCCCGGCTCGGCTACGAGTACAGCCGCTCGGGCAACCCGACCCGGGACGCGCTCCAGGAGTGCCTGGCCGCGCTGGAGGGCGGGCCGGTGGGGCTCACCTTCGCCAGCGGTCTGGCGGCCGAGGACGCCCTGCTGCGGGCCGTCTGCCAGCCGGGCGACCACGTGGTGATCCCGGACGACGCCTACGGCGGCACGTACCGGCTGTTCGCCCGGGTCGCCCAGCGCTGGGGCCTGGAGTTCACCCCGGCGAAGGTCTCCGACCCGGCGGCGATCCGGGCGGCGGTGCGGCCCGGCCGCACGAAGATCGTCTGGCTGGAGACGCCGACCAACCCACTGCTGAGCATCGCCGACATCGCCGCCCTGGCCGCCGTGGCACACGACGCGGGCGCGCTGCTCGTGGTGGACAACACCTTCGCCTCGCCGTACCTGCAACAGCCGCTCGCGCTCGGCGCGGACGTGGTGGTGCACTCCACCACCAAGTACATCGGCGGGCACTCCGACGTGGTCGGCGGCGCGCTTGTCGTCGCGGACACCGCGCTCGGCGAGGAGTTGCGCTACCACCAGAACGCGATGGGCGCGATCAACGGCCCCTTCGACGCCTGGCTCACCCTGCGCGGCATCAAGACCCTCGGGGTACGCATGGACCGGCACTGCGACAACGCCGAGCGGCTCGCCGCGTACCTCGACGGGCACGCCAAGGTCGCCGAGGTGCTCTATCCGGGGCTGCCCTCGCACCCCGGTCACGAGGTCGCGGCCAAGCAGATGCGCCGGTTCGGCGGCATGATCTCGTTCCGTGCCGCCGGTGGTGAGGAGCACGCGGTGGACATCTGCAACCGCGCCAAGCTCTTCGTGCTCGCCGAGTCGCTGGGCGGCGTGGAATCCCTGATCGAGCACCCGGGTCGGATGACACACGCAAGTGCTGCCGGCTCGCCGCTTGAAGTTCCCGGCGATCTCGTGCGACTGTCTGTCGGCATCGAGACGGTCGACGACCTACTCGCCGATCTGGAGCAGGCGCTGGGCTGACCGCTGGGGGAGGATGGCCGTGCAGGACATCATGGCGACCTGGGTCGGGGCGACCGCCAAGCAGATCGCCCGGGGCGTACGCCGAGGTGACGTCTCGGCGACCCAGGTCGTCGCCGACCACCTCGAATACATCTCCCGAGCCGACCGTGAGCTGGCCGCGTTCCGCGCCGTTCGCGGTGGCGAGGCGATCACCGAGGCGGAGAAGGTCGACGAGCAGGAGGACCTGGCCAACCTGCCACTGGCCGGGGTGCCCGTGGCGGTCAAGGAGAACACTCCGGTCGCCGGTCTGCCCACCTGGAACGGTTCGGCCGCCGCCCGCAGCGACGTGGCGGAGGCCGACCACGAGGTGGTACGTCGGCTGCGCGGCGCCGGTGCGGTGATCCTCGGTGTGACCCGGATGCCGGAGCTGGGGCTGTGGGCGCTCACCGACGACGACAGCGCGGTGACCCGCAACCCGTGGGACAGCACGCGTACCCCCGGTGGTTCCTCCGGCGGCGCGGCCGCCGCGGTGGCCGCCGGGCTGGTGCCGATCGCGCACGGCAACGACGGCCTCGGCTCGATCCGGATCCCGGCGGCCTGTTGCGGGCTGGTCGGGCTCAAGCCGGGTCGGGGCGTGGTCCCCTGCCAGCTCGGCACGGACGACTGGTTCGGCCTCACCGAGCACGGCATGCTGACCAGCACGGTCGCCGACGCGGCGGTGGGCTTCTCGGTGCTCGCCGGCCGGCGTCCCGAGAAGCTGGTTCCGCCGCAGCGGCTGCGGGTGGGTGTCTCGCTGCGCTCCCCGGTGCGGGGTGTCGCACCGGACGCGCCCAACCGGGACGCGGTCGCCGCCGCCGGTCGGCTCCTCGCCGCCGCCGGGCACGACACGGTGCCGGCCGATCCGGTCTACCCCACCGCGCTGGGCCTGCAGGGCATCGCCACCTGGTTCGCCGCCGCCGCCACCGACGTGCGGGCCGCCGGGTTGGACCGCCGTGGCCTGCAACGACGTACCCGACGGCATGTCGCGCTGGGCGAGTGGGCGCAGCGTCGCGGCTACGTGCGGGAGGCCGACCGGGCCGCGTGGCGGCAACGGTCGGTCGACTTCTTCACCGACCACTCGGTCGACCTGCTGCTCACCCCGGCGCTGGCCAGCGCGCCACCGGAGGCGGCCCGCTGGTCCGACCGGTCCTGGCGGGCGAACATGACGGCCAACATCCGGTACGCCCCGTACGCCGCACCGTGGAACATCGCCGGTCTGCCGGCGATCGTGGTGCCGGTCGGCCGCCGCCCGGACGGTCTGCCGGTCGCCGTGCAGCTCGTCGGTCCGCCCGGCTCGGAACTGCTGCTGCTCGGGGTGGCCGGCCAGTTCGAGATGGCCGCGCCGTGGACTCGTCACGCTCCCGGTTACCCCCGGGTCGGAACAGGGTCGCCGGCTGCCGCCTGATCGTCTACGGTGTGCGCGCACCGTCGCTCTGAGCGGGAGACAGCCATGCGTTGCCAGACCTGCGGGGACACCGCGTCCTCCGCGTTCCACGAGTGTCAGCGTTGCCACACGCCGCTCGGCCAACCCGCCGTCACTCCGGGGCTGCCGACCTACTCCGTACGCGGCATCGGGCTGGCCGCGCGCATCGCGGTCGGCGCGACTGCGGTGCTCTACCTCCTGGTGGCACTCTCCCCGCTGCTCGGGTGGGCGATGTCCCGGCGGGCACAGGCCGACAACGACCCGGATCTGCTGCTCGGTGCGGCGGTCGTCGGCGTGCTGGCGGCGCTGCCCATGGTGGTGGCGTACCTTACCGCCGCCGTGCTGGTGATCATCTGGACGTGGCGGGCGCGGAAGAACACCGACGCGTTCCCGGGTGCGCTGCCGACGCTGGGCGCCGGGTGGGCGATCGCCGGTTGGCTGGTGCCGTTCGCGAACTTCGTGGTGCCGGCCCGCGTGGTGGGCAACGTCGCGCGGGACAGCCTCTGGCGGCGGGTCACCCCGCCCCTGGTGATCGTCTGGTGGAGTTCCTGGCTGGTGTTCAGCGTCGGCGAGAGGTTGGCCAGTCGCCTCGACAGCCGAGCCTACGACGCCCTGCCGGAGACCCCCGCCACCGCCGGCGACTATCAGGCGTACGCCGACTACTACCGGGACTCGTTCCTTCGCAACGCGGTGCCGGCGGTGGCCTGTGTGCTCGCCGCCGTGACGTTCTACCTGCTGATCCAGCGGATTTCCGCCGCACAGGAGGCCCGCATCGCCCGCGCGCAGCCCGCATGGCCGGCCGCCCCCGGCTGGCCAGCGGTTCAGGCCTGGCCGGTGGCTCCGCCTGCGGGTCCGGTGGCTCCGCCCGCAGGTCCGGTGGCTCCGCCCGTGGGTCCGGAGGCCTCGTCCCGGGCATGATCGACACGGGATTGCTGAAACCGCGCTGTCACACGAGGTTGATACCGCGGTTTCGGTGATGTCGAGTGGATCAGCCGTCGAACGGGAGCGGGGCCTTTGCCGGAAGCGGTGTCGCCGCAGAGGGCTCCGGAGGCGGGTGGCACGATCGGGGCATGACGGAACTGGTCGGTCTCGACGACGTGCGGGCTGCACGGGAACTGCTCGCCGGTGTCATCCGGACCACCCCGCTGGAGCCCTCCCGTCCGCTCAGCGCGGCGCTGGGCGGGCCGACCTGGCTCAAGTGCGAGAACGTGCAGCGCGCCGGCTCGTACAAGGTGCGCGGCGCGTACGTGCGGATCTCCCGGTTGTCGGCGGCGGAGCGGGAGCGCGGCGTGGTCGCGGCGAGCGCGGGCAACCACGCGCAGGGCGTGGCTCTCGCCGCGGGCCTGGTCGGCACGCGTGCCACCGTCTTCATGCCGGTCAACGCGCCGCTGCCGAAGGTGGCCGCGACCAAGGGGTACGGCGCGCAGGTCGAGTTCGCCGGCAACACCGTCGACGAGTCACTTGTCGCCGCGCACACCTACGCCGAGCGCACCGGAGCGGTGCTGATCCACCCGTTCGACCACCCGGACGTGATCGCCGGTCAGGGCACGGTCGCGCTGGAGATCCTCGAACAGTGCCCGGACGTGAAGACGATCATCACCGGGGTCGGCGGCGGCGGTCTCATCTCGGGCATGGCGGTCGCCGTGAAGGCGTTGCGACCGGACGTCCGGATCATCGGCGTCCAGGCGGCCGGCGCGGCGGCGTTTCCTCCCTCGCTGGTGGCCGGGGAGCCGGTCCGGCTGCCGGCGTTCTTCACCATCGCCGACGGCATCGCGGTCGGTCGGCCCGGTGAGATCACCTTCAACCATGTGCGCAAGCTCGTCGACGAGATCGTCACGGTTTCCGAGGAGGACATCTCCCGGGCGCTGTTGATGTTGCTGGAGCGCGGTAAGCAGGTCGTCGAGCCGGCCGGGGCGGTCGGCGTCGCCGCGTTGCTGGCCGGCGTGGTCGAGGTGGAGACGCCGGTGGTCGCGGTGCTCTCCGGCGGCAACATCGACCCGCTGCTGATGCTCCGGGTGATCGAGCACGGTCTGGCCGCCGCGGGCCGCTACCTGCGGGTGACCGTGCGCTGCTCGGACCGGCCGGGACAACTGGCGTCGCTGCTCAGTCAGATCGCCGAGCACCGGGCCAACGTGGTGGACGTGGAGCACCAGCGCGCCAACCCGCACCTCAGTCTCGGCGAGGTGGAGGTGGCGCTGTCGGTGGAGACCCGGGGCGTGGAGCACTCGGACACGCTGATCAGCGCGCTGCGGGCCAGCGGCTACCAGGTGGTCTTCGCCGCCGAGGCGTGACACCGGTGGGTGTCACGCCTCGGGGCGGTGCGTCTGGGCCTGCGGTGCAGCCGGCGACGTCAGCCGGAGAAGGGCTCGAAGCTGACCACTGTCACCTTGATGTCGGCGCCACTGGGTGCCGTGTAGGTGCAGGTCTGCCCGGGCCGACCGCCCAGGATCGCCTTGCCGAGCGCGGACTCGGGGCTGTAGACGGTCAGGTCGGTGGTGGCCGCGATCTCGCGCGAGCCGAGCAGGAAGGTCTCGGTGTCGTCGGCGTCGTCGTCGAAGTAGATCGTCACGACCATGCCGGGCGACACCGCGTCCGCGGACGGCGCCTCGCCGACCTTCGCGGTACGCAGCAACTCCTGGAGGTAGCGAATGCGTCCCTCGGCCTTGCCCTGCTCCTCGCGGGCGGCGTGGTAGCCGCCGTTCTCCCGCAGGTCGCCCTCCTCGCGCCGAGCGTTGATCTCGGCGGCGATCGCCGGGCGGTTGGCGATGTGCTCGTCGAGCTCGGCCTGGAGGCGGTCGTGCGCGTCCTGGGACAGCCAGGTGGCGGGCGCCTCGTTGCCAGTGGACACAGGCGTTCTCCTCAGATGTGCGTGGCTGGCTGACAGGTGAACTACCAAGTTACCAGTGCGGTACGACACAGCGTGTCGGCCATTACCGCCGGTGTCCGGTTCCGACACCCCGGGTAGGCACCCTCCGAGGCCGGTCGCTGAGGCTGTTGTGGCAGCTCAGGACGGGGGTCGGCAGCGCAGAACCTCGCCGATGAACGGCCGCGCGGTGGTGGTCAGGCGGTGCTGGGTCGTGACGTGCCGGTCGCCAGGCCGGGCGGTGACGGTGATCTGGTCACGGGCCACCTCGGCCCCCGCGCGGTCCCGGGCGCGCAGTACGCAGACCGCTGAGCCGCCCGCCGGCACGGTCACCCGAAAGTCGACAAGCACCTGGGTGTCTGTGATGTCGGTGTAAGTGATGACCTGGGCGTCGTAGACCGGGTCGCCGTACTGGCGGTAGAGCCGCACCGAGATCACGGTCAGCGTCGCCACGAGCGCCAGCAGCACCAGCGCGGCGAGCAGGCTGCGTCGGCGTTCGCCGCCAGGTGCGCGGCGACGGCCGTAGCGTCCGGCGGGGAAAACCGGAGCGCCGGGTGAAATTGTGGCGTGCGTCTCGGTCACCGGCGGGTATCTCCTGGCGTTGTTGTCGGCAGCATCGGCAAGAATGACAAGGTCCATCCTCCCACCCGGTCCAGCGGCAGGAATGGCAGGTCATGCCCTGCGGTGCTGGCCGGCGACAGGGTGCGGTGAGCAACGATCCCGGCAGGTCAGCCGGTCGAGCCCGGTCGGGTCCACCGGCCGGCACAGACGAGGAGTGCCGAAGTTGGCAGAGCAGCTGCGACTCATGGCCGTGCACGCGCACCCCGACGACGAGTCGAGCAAGGGTGCGGCGACCATGGCCAAGTACGTCGCCGAGGGCGTGGACGTCCTGGTCGTGACGTGCACCGGTGGGGAGCGCGGCAGCGTGCTCAACCCCAAGCTCGACCGTCCCGACGTCTGGGCCAACATCGGCGAGATCCGCCGCGCCGAGATGGACGCCGCCCGGGCGATCCTCGGCGTCGAGCAGGCCTGGCTCGGCTTCGTCGACTCCGGGCTGCCCGAGGGTGACCCGCTGCCGCCGCTGCCCGAGGGCTGTTTCGCCCTGCAGGACGTCGAGGTGGCCGCCGGCCCACTGGTGCGGCTGATGCGCGAGTTCCGTCCGCACGTGGTGACCACGTACGACGAGGAGGGTGGCTACCCGCACCCGGACCACATCATGTGCCACAAGGTGAGCGTGGCCGCGTTCGAGGCCGCCGGCGACCCGGAGCGCTACCCGGAACTGGGCGCGCCCTGGCAGCCGTTGAAGCTCTACTACGACATCGGCTTCTCCAAGGCCAAGATCATGGCGTTGCACGAGGGCATGCTGGCCGCGGGCAAGGAGTCGCCCTACGAGGAGTGGATCAAGCGCTGGGAGGACCGGCCCGACAAGGGTCCACGGATCACCACGCGGGTGGAGTGCTCCGAGTTCTTCCCCGTCCGCGACGACGCGCTGCGCGCCCACGCCACCCAGGTCGACCCGGACGGCTTCTGGTTCCACGTGCCGATGGAGTTGCAGCGCCGCGCCTGGCCGACCGAGGACTTCGAGCTGGCCCGATCAATGGTCGACAGCCCGCTGCCCGAGTCCGATCTCTTCGCGGGGGTGCGGGAGACGGCGCACGCGCGCTGATTCCGGGCAGAGCTACCCTGGTTACCAACCGCACATCGGAGGAACGCCATGCTGACCGCTGCCCAGGTGCTCGCGGAGAACAACTTCGGAGACACCCGCACGGGTGGTCTGGCCGGGCCGATGGGCCTGTTCCTCATCCTGCTGCTGGCCGCCGCGACCATCCTGCTGATCCGCAACATGAACGCCCGGCTGCGCCGCCTGCCGGACCGGTTCCCGCAGCAGGCGACGCCGTCCGACCCGACCAGGGTCGACGCTTCAGTCGTCGATCCGACAGACGGGACCACCGGGCGTGATTCATCCGCCACCGGTCCCAATGGGCACCAGCAGCACCGGAACGGGTAGCCAGCGCGTGAATCACGCCGAACCGGGTGGTCGCCCCCTGTTGCGGCCACCCGGTTTGGCTTAGCCTTCCGCCGGGGGACCAAAAGTCTCCGAGCCGTGTGCGGGAGGGGGCGCCGATGACACGCACAGCACCGGCCGCCCGCCGTACCGTCGGTCGGTCGACTGACGGGGGAGGTCGATGACCTCCGGTCCGGCCGGCCGCTCGTCTGACCGGCTCGGGGTGCGGGGCACACCGGGCCGTCTGCTCGTGCTCACCGCCGCCGTCACCCTGACAGCCCTGGCCGCCTCCGCGGTGGGGTTGACCCTTCCCGCCCGGTTGCCGGCCGACGATCCCCTCGGCGGGCCGGCCCGATTCGGCATCGCGGTCGCCGTCCTCGCGCTCGCCCAGCTCGCCCGGCTGCGCTTCCGGTCGTCGGCGGGCATGGTCAGCATCACCTGGGGCGAGGCGGCGTTGATCGTCTGCCTTCATCTGACGCCGGCCGGCTGGCTGCCGTCCGCCACGCTGCTCGGCACCGGCCTGGCCTGGACGATTCTCTCCCTGCACAACGACCGCCGTCCGGCCCTCGATGTCCTCCGGATCGCCGCGTCGCTGGCCGCCGCGACGGCACTGGCCGCCTCCGTGGCCACCGCGCTCGGGCGGCCGTTGCTCGCCCCGCCCACCCCGATGCTGGCGTCGGCCGTGATCGCCGGGTCGGTGACCTACCTCCTGGTGACCGCCTGGCTGGGTGGGGTGACGCTCGGCCTGCGGCACGGGCTGCCGATCGGGCCGCCACTGCTCGCCGCGCTGCGCGGCAAACTCCTGATGTTCGTCGGCAACGTCGCGGTCGGCCTCGTCGTCGTCGCCCTGATGGAGCTCGACCCACGGTGGTTGCTGCTGCTCCCACCGCTGCTCTGGCTCCTGCAACAGACCTACCGCTACCGGCTGCGCTCCGATCAGGAGCACCGCACCTGGCGAGCGTTCGCCGAAGCCACCGCGGCCCTCAACCAGCTCGACGAACGAGGTGTGGCCAGTGCGGCGGTCACCGGCGCGCTGACGCTGTTCAACGCCGAACTCGTGGACATCGACGTCGCTCGGACCGACGGCCGGTGGCACCGGTACCGGGGAGACGCCACCGGCCAGTTCGTCGACCGGGAGACGGACCCGCC
The DNA here is from genome assembly GCF_040649655.1 of Micromonospora sp. NPDC048905. NCBI lineage: Bacteria > Bacillati > Actinomycetota > Actinomycetes > Micromonosporales > Micromonosporaceae > Micromonospora > Micromonospora sp. NPDC048905. Next base: position 112,037 of record NZ_JBEZFV010000013.1, read on the forward strand.
AGACCAGTCCGAGCCGGACGAACACGAGCTGAGTCGGGCACTGTCGGTGGGTGCCGCGCCGGTGGGTCGGCTGCGGGTCCGGTTCCCGCGATCTGCTCCGCCCAACGCCCGGGAACGCGATGCGGTGGCCGCGTTCGGTGACGCGCTCGCCGCCGCGCTGCACGACGCCGCGACCCACCGGGAGCTGCGGCTGGTCACCGCCCGTTCGTCGTACGAGGCGGTGCACGACCCGCTCACCGGGCTGGCGAACCGGGCGGCGATGCTCGACAAGGGCGATCAGTCGCTGCGACAACTCGCACACGATCACCCGGTGGCGCTGCTGCTGCTGGACATCAACCAGTTCAAGGAAGTCAACGACACCCTCGGTCACGCCGCCGGCGACCAGTTGCTGCGACTGACCGCGAACCGGCTCAGTGCGCTGGCCCGCCCCGGTGACCTGCTCGGCCGCCTCGGCGGCGACGAGTTCGCTCTGCTGCTCACCGCGGTGCCGGTGCTCGGGGACCGGGCCGCCCCGATGGCTCACGCACTGCGGCAGGCCCGCGAGATCGCCGAACGACTGGCCGCGCCGACCGAGGTGGCCGGCGTCCGGATGTCGATCGAGGTTTCCGTCGGGGTGGTGGTGGCCGACGCCGGCACCGCCGACCTGACCGAGCTGCTGCGCCGGGCCGACATCGCCATGTACCAGGCCAAGGAGGGCGGCGGCAACGTCGCCGCGTACGACGGCACCCGCGACGCGGCAAGCACCGACCAGCTTGCCCTGCTGGCCGAGCTACGCGAGGCGCTGAAGGTCGACGACCAGTTGGTGCTGGCGTTGCAACCGGCTGTCGACCTGGCCACCGGTGCGCCCACCGGGGTGGAGGCGCTGATCCGCTGGCAGCATCCCCGGCGCGGATGGCTGGGTCCGGCCGACTTCATCCGGCCGGTGGAAAACAGCGAGCAGCTCGGCACCTTCACCCGCTACGTGCTCGACAAGGCTCTCGGCGTGGCCGCGAGTTGGGCCCGGGAGGGGCTCGACGTCCCGATCTCGGTCAACCTGTCGGCGCGCAGCCTGCTCGATCCCCGGTTGCCGGCGGAGATCGCCGAGGTGTTGCGCCGACATCAGGTGCCACCGCACCGGCTGGTCCTGGAGATCACCGAGACGGTGGTGATGAGTGAACTGGAAATCATCGACGAGGTGCTGGCCACGCTCCGGTCGATGGGCGTGCAACTCGCCGTCGACGATTTCGGCACCGGCTTCTCGTCGCTGACCTTCCTCACCCGGATCGCGGTGGACGAGCTGAAGGTGGACCGCTCGTTCGTGATCCGGATGACGGACTCGCCGGAGGCCGCCGCGATCGTACGGACGACTGTGGGGCTCGCCCACGAGTTGGGGCTGCGCGTGGTCGCCGAAGGGGTGGAGACCGCCGAGCAGCGGCTGGCCCTGGCCGAGCTGGGCTGCACCTCGGCGCAGGGTTACCACTTCTTCAAGCCGATGCCGGCCGACAAGATCGGCGCGGTGCTCGGGTCGCTGCGCGACTCGGCGGAGTCGAACGTGTTCCGGCTGCGCGCCGACGGCGCCTCCTGACCGGCTCGGGTGGAGCCCGCGCGGTCCGCGCCGCGGCTGGTTATGGTCGTCGGGTGAACCGACTCGTCGACGCCACCTCCCCGTACCTGCTCCAGCACGCCGACAACCCGGTCGACTGGTGGCCCTGGTCGGACGAGGCGTTCGCCGAGGCGAGACGGCGCGACGTTCCGGTGCTCATCTCGGTGGGCTACGCGGCGTGTCACTGGTGTCATGTGATGGCGCACGAGTCGTTCGAGAACGAGCAGGTGGCGGCCCTGTTGAACGACAACTTCGTGTCGATCAAGGTGGATCGTGAGGAGCGCCCGGACGTGGACGCGGTCTACATGACCGCGACCCAGGCGATGACCGGCCAGGGCGGCTGGCCGATGACCGTCTTCGCCGCCCCGGACGGCACCCCGTTCTTCTGCGGCACCTACTTCCCGCGGACGAACTTCATGCAGTTGCTCCAGTCGGTCAGCACCGCCTGGCGGGAGCAGCGCGAGGCGGTGGTGCGCCAGGGCGCCGCGGTGGTCGAGGCCATCGGTGGCGCACAGGCCGTGGGTGGCCCCACCGCCCCGCTGGACGCGCCGCTGCTCGACGCCGCGGCCGGCAGGCTGGCCAGCGAGTACGACGCGACGAACGGCGGTTTCGGCGGCGCCCCGAAGTTCCCACCGCACATGAACCTGCTGTTCCTGCTGCGCCACCACCAGCGCACGGGCGACCCGCGCAGCCTGGAGATGACCCGGCACACCGCCGAGGCGATGGCCCGTGGTGGCATCTACGACCAGCTCGCCGGCGGCTTCGCCCGCTACTCGGTGGACGCGCACTGGACGGTGCCGCACTTCGAGAAGATGCTCTACGACAACGCGCTGCTGCTGCGGGTCTACACCCAGCTGTGGCGGCTCACCGGTGACCCGCTGGCCCGCCGGGTGGCCCGGGACACCGCCCGCTTCCTCGCCGACGAGCTGCACCGGCCGGGGGAGGGCTTCCTGTCCGCGCTGGACGCCGACACCGAGGGCGTCGAGGGGCTCACCTACGCCTGGACACCCGCGCAGCTCGTCGAGGCGCTGGGCGAGGAGGACGGCCGGTTCGCCGCCGACCTGTTCACGGTGACCGACGAGGGCACCTTTGAGCACGGCATGAGCGTGCTCAGGCTCGCCCGGGACGTCGACGACGCCGCACCCGAGGTGCGGTCCCGCTGGCAGCAGGTGGTCGGGCGGCTCCTCAGCGCCCGGGACACCCGCCCGCAGCCGGCCCGCGACGACAAGGTGGTGGCCGCCTGGAACGGCCTGGCGATCACCGCCGTCGTCGAGTTCCTCCAGGTGGCCGCGTTGTACGCGTCCCCGAAGGACGAGGACGCCAACCTGATGGACGGCGTGACGATCGTCGCCGACGGCGCGATGCGCGACGCCGCCGAACACCTGGCCACCGTGCACCTGGTGGACGGCCGCCTGCGCCGGGTCTCCCGGGACGGCAAGGTCGGCGAGCCGGCCGGCGTCCTGGAGGACTACGGCTGTGTGGCGGAGGCCTTCTGCGCGCTGCACCAGCTCACCGGCGAGGGGCGCTGGCTCACGCTGGCCGGCGAGCTGCTGGACACCGCGCTGGCGCGCTTCGCCGCGCCCGGTGGCGCCTTCTACGACACCGCCGACGACGCCGAGCGGCTGGTCGCCCGGCCCGCTGACCCGACCGACAACGCCACCCCGTCCGGACGGTCGGCGTTGGTCGCCGGGCTGGTCGCGTACTCGGCACTGAGCGGGGAGCCGCGCTACCGGGAGGCCGCCGAGGCGGCGCTCGCCACTGTCGCGCCGATCGTCGGGCAGCACCCCCGGTTCACCGGGTACGCGGCAATGGTCGGTGAGGCGCTGCTCTCCGGGCCGTTCGAGATCGCCGTGGTGACGGACGACCCGGCGGGTGACCCCCTGGTGGCCGCGGCCCACCGGCACGCCCCGCCCGGGGCGGTGGTCGTCGCCGGGCAACCGGACCAGCCCGGGGTGCCGCTGCTCGCGGACCGTCCGCTTGTCGACGGGCGGTCCGCCGCGTACGTCTGCCGGGGGTTCGTCTGCCAACGGCCGGTCACCTCCGCCGAGGAGCTGGTCGCCGAGCTCGGCTGAGCGCACCGTAGTTGCCCACGCCGCACGACGGGCGGCCGCCGCGGCGCTTCCGGGGCGGGTCGCCGGCCCACCGGGTGGGCGTGCCGAGGCCCCGGATAGGCTGGCCGCGCTATGGATTCCCGTACCGGTCTGCCTGTTGTCGGCATGGTGGGTGGCGGCCAGTTGGCCCGGATGACCCACCAGGCCGCGATCGCCCTCGGCCAGTCACTGCGTGTGCTCGCGACCGCCCCCGACGACGGCGCGGCGTTGGTCGCCGCCGACGTCCAGTACGGCGACCACACCGACCTGGCCGCCCTGCGCACCTTCGCCAAGGGCTGTGATGTGGTCACCTTCGACCACGAGCACGTGCCCTCCGAACACATCCGCACGCTGACGGCGGAAGGGGTGACCCTCTATCCGCCGGCGGACGCGCTGCTGCACGCCCAGGACAAGCAGGTCATGCGGGAACGCCTGACCGAGCTGGGTGCGCCCAACCCGGCGTGGCGGCCGGTCGGTGCGCCCGCCGACCTCGTCGGTTTCGGCGAGCAGGTCGGCTGGCCGGTGGTGCTGAAGGCGGCGCGCGGTGGCTACGACGGCCGGGGCGTGTGGATGGTCGACGACGCCACCCAGGCCAGCGAGCTGGCCGCGACGCTGCTCGCCGGCGGCACCCGGCTGATCGTCGAGGAGCGGGTGCCGTTGCGTCGGGAGCTGGCCGTGCAGGTCGCCCGGTCGCCGTTCGGTCAGGTGGCCGCGTACCCGGTGGTGGAGACGGTGCAGCGGGACGGCATCAACGTGGAGGTGCTGGCCCCGGCGCCCGGCCTGGACGAGGAGCTGGCGGTCTCCGCCCAGCAACTCGCCATCGACCTGGCCACCGCGCTCGGGGTGATCGGCCTGCTGGCCGTGGAGCTGTTCGAGGTGCGCGACGACGCCGGCCGGCCCGCGATCGTGGTCAACGAGCTGGCGATGCGCCCGCACAACTCCGGGCACTGGACCATCGAGGGTTCCCGGACCTCGCAGTTCGAGCAGCACCTGCGGGCGGTGCTGGACTACCCGATGGGTGACACCTCGCTGACCGCGCCGGTGGTGGTGATGGCGAACGTGCTCGGTGGAGAGCCGGGCGGCATCTCGATCGACGAGCGGCTGCACCACCTCTTCGCCGCCGAGCCCGGCGCCAAGGTGCACCTCTACGGCAAGCAGGTGCGACCGGGCCGCAAGGTCGGGCACGTCACGGTGCTCGGCGACGACCTGGACGACGTACGGGCGCGGGCCGCGCGGGCCGCCCGCTGGTTGCGCGAGGGGCACGAGTGAGCCCCTCGGTCGAGAAGGAGACCTCGGTGAGCACGGTCGGCTTGATCATGGGTAGCGACTCGGACTGGCCGACCATGCGCGCCGCCGCCGAGGTGTTGGACGACTTCGGCGTGGCGTACGAGGTGCGGGTCATCTCGGCGCACCGCACTCCGGTGGCGATGATCGAGTACGGCCGGGACGCCGCCGACCGGGGCCTCAAGGTGATCATCGCCGGGGCTGGCGGTGCCGCCGCCCTGCCGGGCATGGTCGCCTCGGTGACGCCGCTGCCGGTGATCGGTGTGCCGGTGCCGCTGAAGCACCTCGACGGCATGGACTCGCTGCTGTCCATCGTGCAGATGCCGGCCGGGATCCCGGTCGCCACCGTGTCGATCGGCAACGCCCGCAACGCGGGCCTGCTCGCCGTACGGATCCTCGGCGCCCACGACGAAACCCTGCGCGCCAGCATGACGACCTACCAGCAGAACCTGGAGAAGCTGGTGGCCGACAAGGAAGCCGCCCTCCAGGCAACCCTGCGCTAGCCGTACCCCCGCGAGGCCCCACGCACCCGGCCCACTCACCGCCCCCACGAACCCGGCCCACTCACCGCCCCCACGCACCCACGCCGCCGTGACCCTCCGATTCATCTCATGCCGCGCAGGGCGGTCTGGAGGCGTTCCTGGGCGCGGCGGCGGCGCTCGTTGCTCGCGCCGAGCACGAGTAGCAGGATGCCCACCGGGATGAGCGCCAGCCACGGGCCGAGGCTCACCAGCGCGTGGATCGCGGCGATCGCGGTGACCGACGCGCCGACGATCACCGGTGCCTGCTGCCGGCTGGACGAGCCGAAGATCAACACTGCGACCGCACCGAGCAGCAGCAGCATCTGCCGTACCGTGCTGGACTCGGTGGCCAGCACGATGGCCAGCGTCGGCACGAAGGCGGCGACCAGCGCCGGTCCGTACGCCACCCAACTGCTCAGGTCCGGTCGGTGGCGCAGCTCCAGGACCCCGACGAGCAGGGCCAGCGCGGCGAACGGCAGCGTGTACGCCTCGGGCAGCGCCACGTCGGCGACCCGCATCAGGATCCACCACGCGGTGATCTCGCAGATCACCACGGCCCAGAACAGGATCCGACGTTCCACCGGCCGGCGGCCGGGCCGGGTCGCCGCCACGCCGAGGACCGCACCCCAGGCGGCCAGCAGGGCGGCGATGTGTCGGGGCGAGTCGAAGGCGAGGGCCAACGCGATGAGCGCGGCGGCGTAACCGGTCCACTCCACGGTGGACGCCTCCCGCTGCGCCTCGGGACGGCGCAGCCGGGGCAGGGTCGCGGCGAGCACCTGCAGGACCGCCCCGACCGCGAGCACCCCGAACGCGGACCAGACCGCGGCCAGCCCGGCGACCAGGCCGGCGGTGAGGACGAAGAGCTGCGCCATGAGTGAGGCGAAGAGCCAACCGAGGATGCGCGCCCGCTGGGTGGTGCCGAACACCGCCCCCACCGCCCCCACCGCGACAGCGCTGCCGAGGGTGAACAGGGTCAACTGCCGATCGGCCAGACTGCCGGCGAGTCCGGCGCTGCCGCCGGCCAGACCGATGACGAACACCAGCACCCGGGCCAGCCGCAGCGAGCGGGCCCGCTCGGCCAGCGGCGGCGGTGGGGTCAGCGCGAGACCGAGCATCGCGATGGTGAAGACGGAGAGCGCGGCGACCGTGCTGGCGGGCCAGCCCCGACCCAACGCGATGGGTGCGATCAGCAGGGTGACGGCTGCCCCGGGCAGCACCACCGGCACGGCCCGGGACCGCCGCCCGCCGCTGAACCCGGTGGCGGCCAGCGCGGCGGTCGCGGTGAGCAGCAGCGCCGTCAACACGTGCGTCGGGTTGACCACGTCCGGCGGCGGGGTGAGCAGCTCCGGCAGCGGACCCTGCCAGATCCGGGTCAGGGTGCGGTGGGGCTCGACCAGCGCGGTGACCAGCGCCGGTGCGATCGAGGCGAGGGCCAGGGCGGTCGGCAGGGCCGCCGCGGCCAGTGCACCCGCGGCCGGGTTGACCCGCCACCGGCGTCGTTCCGGGTCGTCCGGCAGTCGCCGGAGCGCGCCGTCGAGCCGTACCGCCCAGCGCCGAACCGGCTGGGCGGAGCCGGTGGGCGGCACGGTGGCCGCTCGGATCAGCTCGGCCAGCACACCGAGCAGCGCGGCGGCAGCCGCGTAGACGCCCGCGGGAAGGCCGGTGGGGATGGCGGCGAGGGCGCTGATGCTGGCCCCGCCGACCACCGCGACGCTGACCCAGGGCAGATATTGCGGCACCTGACGGCGGACCGCGGCCACGGCGGCGAGGCCGAGGCTGGACGCGGCCAGCGCGGCGGTCAGCACCACCTGCGCCGAGTTCTCGAATTCGGCGGCCAGTGCCGCCACCGCGCCGGGGAGGGCCAGCACGGCCGCACCGATCGCCGCGCCACCGATCTGCACCAGGTGCGGCGGCATCCCCTCGGTGTCGATGTCGGCCACCTGTGGGCCGGCCAGGACGCGTGCCACCGTCGCCACCACCACGCCGATCAGCGCGATGCTGCCCAGGGCCAGTGCGGTCGTCCAGGGCTGGACCAGGCCGGCTCCGGCGGCGTGCAGCGCGACCACTCCGGCCACGGTCGCCCGGGACAGCCCGGCGCGCGCCTCCTCGCTGGCCGCCGCTGCCATCCCGTAGACGGTGGCGACAGTTGCGCCGACCAGGACCGGCGACCACCAGGCCAGATCGAACGCGGCCGGCGCGCCGATCGTGGCGAGTACCACGGCCGCGCCGGACACGTCCCACCGCCAGGGCGGCGGGAGCAGGATGCCGGCGGCGAGGGCCAGCAGCGCCAACGCGACAGGTGCCTGCCAGGTGGCCCCGCCAACGGGCGCGGCCGGCCAGCCGCTCAGGTCGCCCTGCCAGATCGGGCCGGGGGTGGCCAGCACACCGACCCCACCGCGAATCGCCGACCAGCCGGCGAGTACGCCGATGAGGAGACCGCCGGCGGCGAGGCCGAGGATTGGTCCGCGTCGCCACTCCTCCGGCATGGTGCGTGCTCCCACGGCGACCACCAGGACCAGTGCGGCGGCCATCGCCAACTGCCCGCCCGGGGCGAGTACCGCCCCGATCCGTACCAGCGTGGCGATCAGGGCGGTGGTGACCGCCGCGGCGGCCAGGTCCGAGCCGTCGAGGGTGAGGTCGGCGCGACGGCCGGCGTCGATGGAGGGGGCCAGGAACAGCAGCACCGCGGCGACCAGCAGCAGTGCGCCCACCCAGGCGTCGGCGACGGTCGCGCCGGGCGCTCCGAACGCGGCGGCGGTGACCAGCAACGCGCCCAGCCCGGTGCCGACCGACAGCGGTGCGGGGATGCGGCGCTGGGAGACCTGCACGACGGCGGCGTAGCCGAGGGTCACGCAGACCGCCAGGAAGCTGGCTGCCAGCACCGGGACGGTCACCTCGCGGAGGCTGGCCGGGGTGGGGGTCGGGTCGGTGGGCACGGTGGCGGCCACGAACGCGGCCACCGCCCCGGGCAGCGCGAACGCAGCCCCTCCGGCGGCCCAGGCGGTGACCGTGTCGGAGGCGGCCGAGGCGATCCGGATCCGGGGTGCCAGCGCGACAAGCGTGCCGGCCGTGAACAGGGTGAGCAGGACCGCTGCGGTGAGCGCGGGGCGCGACAGGCTGGCACCGGCGCCGAGCAGGCCCACCACGGCCGCTCCGATGGCGTGCGCCGCCGCCGCTCGGTCGGTGCGGGCGGAGAGCCCGATGACCCCGATGCCGATCGCGGTGATCACCATCGGCCAGGGTGCCGCGGCCCAACCGAGACCGAGCGAGGCCGGTACGGCGAGCGCGGTCAGCGCCGCGCCGGCGACCGCGAACTCCCGGCGGATCTCCGCCGGCAGGGCCAGCACCGCCGCGATGGTGAGCAGGAAGGCGGCACCCGCGAGCTGCCAGGTGGTCGGCCCGACCGCAGCGGCCAGCGCGGCCGGAAACCGGTCGAGGTCGGCATCCCAGGCGGGCAGTGCCGCCCGGACCGGCGCCAACCCGGCGCGTAGCGCGCCACCGGCGACCACCAGCCCGCTGACGGTCAGCGCCACCGCCGAGGCGAGCTGCGGGCCGCGTCGGGCCGCCTCGGGGACCGCGCGTACGGCCAGCCCGGTCACCGTGATGACCGCGGCGATCAGCAGCAGCGCCCGGCCCGGGAAGGCCACCGAGGCGATGCGGCTCAGCGCGCCGATCACGGCCAGCGTGACGATGCCCGCCGCGACGTCGGGCAGCGGCGCGCGACGCAGCACCAGCGCGCCGGCCAGCCCGATCGTGGCGGCCAGCAGCAGCACCACCCCGGCGCCGGTCGCGGTCGGCACGGTCTGTGCCCGGAGCAGGGCGGTGACCGCGTACGCCAGGGCGACCGCGACCGCCACCGCGTGCAGCACCCAGGTCAGCTCGCCCAGCCCGGGGACCGGGCGGCTCGGCCGGGTGTCGGTCGAACCCGCGCTGGCGTCGATCAGCTCGGCGGCCTCCTCCGCGTCGCCCTCCGGCCGGGTCTCGGCGCCGCGTTCGCGGGGCGCGGACGTGGTGTCCGACGGTGGCAGATCCTGCCGGACGGGGCGTTCCAGGGCCACGCCGGAGCGGGCCAGCCAGAGGTCGACGAGGGCGACCAGGGCCAGCACCAGCGCCCAGCCACCCGGGCCGGTGATCTGGTCGTACGCCAACAGCGGCAGCACCGGCTGCGCGGCGAGCACGGTGGCGAAGCGGGGTGCGCGCAGACCGGTCCAGCCGGCGTACCCGAAGGCGACTCCCGCGGTGACCGCGAAGAGCACCCCGGCGAAGACGGTGCCGGAGGCGCCGCCCGCGCCGATCCGGTCCACGGCCCAGAGGGCGTTGCCGGCGAGCGGCAACAGCAGCAGGCCGACCGCGGCGATGGTCTCGGCGGTGGAGGTGAGCCCACGCCGGGCCAGCACCGGTGGGGCGAGCAGCATCAGCACCGTGGCCAGGAGCAGGATGCCGAGCCGGGCCAGCGCGTCCATCGAGCTGGTGGCGACGGCGGCGAAGACCACCGCGGCCACCGCGAGCAGCAACGCGCCCAGCCCGAGGGGGATGTTCTGTACTTCGCGCGACGAGGCTTCCGGTGGGTGCGCCGGGTCGTCCGCGTCCAGCCAGCTCGGCCTCGGTGGAGGCGGCGGCGGGTCCTCGGGGGCGGACGGGGTGCCCTGCCGGGGGACCCGGGGCGGCACCGAGGCACCGGCGGCCGATGGGCGCCGGCCGGGGCGGCGGCGGAGCACGCGGCGCGGCCGGGTGGCCTGCTTGAGCCGCTCCTCACCGGCGTGGGCGAGGATGTCCCGCTGGAAGAGCGCGGCCTGCATCTTCGCGGCGATCTGCCGCTGCTCGCTGGCGATGGCGGCGTCGCGCCGCTTCATCTCCGCGATCGAACGCTCGATGTCCGCCAGGTGCTCGACCCACTGCGGCTGGTCAGCCCCGCAGTGTGGGCAGTGGACGGCCGGTTTGATCTCCCGGCCGCACGAGGAGCATTGAAAGTTCGCCACGACACCCCTCCACCCGCACTGTGGACTCCCACTGTCGCAGCATGCCCAAAGCTGGCCCGGATTTCGACTCTTGTCGGCGGGTCCGGGGCAAACAACGACACCGGCCGGCCACCGATACGTTCGATGGCCGGCCGGTGGGGTGGTCCGATCAGGGGCGGCCCATGCCCCGGTACTCCCAGCCGGCCTGGGTCCAGAGGGCCGAGTCGAGGCAGTTACGACCGTCGACCACCTTGCGACCGTTGACCAACTCGCCGAGGACGACCGGGTCGGCGTTGCGGAAGTCGGCCCACTCGGTGAGGACGCAGACCAGGTCCGCGCCGGTGACCGCCTCGTTGATGCCGCTCTCGTAGATCAGCTCGGGCACTGCGCGGCGGGCGTTCTCGCTGCCCTGCGGGTCGTACACGTGCACCTCGGCGCCGGCCTTGTGCAACAACGCGGCGACGGCGAGCGCCGGAGCGTCGCGGACGTCGTCGGTGTTGGGCTTGAAGGTCGCACCGAGCACGGCGATCCGGGTGCCGGAGAAGTCCGGGCCGGCCGGACCGGAGCGGCGGCCGAGCAGATCCGAGGCGAGTTGCAGCACCCGGGTACGACGGCGCAGGTTGATCAGGTCGACCTCGTGCAGGAAGCGCAACGCCTCGCCGGCGCCCAACTCCTGGGCCCGGGCCTGGAAGGCCCGGATGTCCTTGGGCAGGCAGGCGCCGCCGAAGCCGAGGCCGGCCTGGAGGAACCGGTTGCCGATCCGGGGGTCGTAGCCGATCGCGCGGGCGAGTTGGGTGACGTCGCCACCGGAGGCCTCGCAGACCTCGGCCATCGCGTTGATGAAGGAGATCTTGGTGGCCAGGAAGGCGTTCGCGGCGACCTTGACCAGCTCGGCGGTGGCGAAGTCGGTGACCACCAGGGGCACCTCGCGGTCCTCGGTGGCGGCCAGGTCGAACACGCCCTTGTGCGCGGCGTAGAGCATGCCGTTGGCCCACTCGCTCTTCACGCCGACCACGATCCGGTTGGGGCGCAGGACGTCGTCGACGGCGAAGCCCTCCTGGAGGAACTCGGGGCTCCACGCCACCTCGACGCCCAGGTCTCCGGGGGTGTGCTTGCCGACCAGCTGCTCCACCCACTCGGCGGTGCCGACCGGCACGGTGGACTTGCCGACGATCAGCGCCTTGCGGGTGAGGTGCTGCGCGAGGCTGGTGACCGACGCCTCGACGTACGACAGGTCGGCGCCCATGCCGTCGGCCCGCTGCGGGGTGCCGACGCAGATGAAGTGCACGTCACCGAAGTCGGCGGTCTCGGCGATGTCGGTGCTGAACCGGAGGCGGCCGGCGGCGAGGTTACGCCGCAGCAGCTCATCCAGGCCGGGCTCGTGGATCGGCACCTGACCAGCGTTCAGCATCGCGATCTTGTCCGCGTCGACGTCGAATCCGAGCACGTCGTAGCCCAGTTCGGCGTAACAGATGGCGTACGTCGCACCTAGGTAGCCGGTTCCCAGGAACGTCACCCGCGGTCGAGGCGCGCCTGAGGGCGGTGTCACCGCGGCGATGGCGGGGGTCGGCTGGATGGTGGGGTAGGGGATCGTCACGCCTGTCTTCTCCGCTCGCACTGGCGGCGCGTCGTCGCGTCGCATTCTGCTGCGGCGCCTGGCGGGGCACCGGAGGGGTGGCTCACTGTTGTCCTCCATCATTGCCCAGCGGCCTGGGTGCACCCTCATGCCCATACCTACGCGCCGGTAACATCACCTGAACTGCAGTAGCTAGTCTTCAGTCTGCGCGGTCGGCGGTCAGGAGTCGCCACAGACTGCGCATGATAGCGGTGAAGGGAAGGGACCCAACATGGCCGCAGGCGAGTCGTTCGACGTCTACCGGTTGCCCGAGGAGCACCAGGCGATCCGGGACGCGGTCCGAGAGGTCTGCACGGCGAAGGTGGCCCCGCACGCCGCCGAGGCCGACGAGACCGGGGAGTTCCCCAAGGCGTCCTACGAAGCACTGCGGGCAGCCGACTTCCACGCCCCGCACATCCCCGAGGAGTACGGCGGCGCGGGCGCGGACGCGCTGGCCACCGCCATCGTGATCGAGGAGGTGGCCCGCGCCTGCGCGTCCTCCTCGCTGATCCCGGCGGTGAACAAACTCGGCACCATGCCGCTGTTGTTGTCCGGTTCCGAGGACCTCAAGCGCCGTTACCTGACGCCGGTCGCGGCCGGGGACGCGATGTTCTCGTACTGCCTCTCCGAGCCGGAGGCGGGCAGCGACGCCGCGTCGATGACGACCCGGGCAGTGCGTGACGGGGATCACTGGGTGCTCAACGGCGTGAAGCGGTGGATCACCAATGCGGGTGTCTCCGAGTACTACACCGTCTTCGCCGTCACCGACCCGGCCGCCCGATCCCGGGGCATCTCGGCCTTCGTCGTGGAGAAGTCCGACGCCGGTGTGAGCTTCGGCGCACCGGAGAAGAAGCTCGGCATCAAGGGCTCGCCCACCCGCGAGGTCTACCTCGACAACGTGCGGATCCCCGCCGACCGGATGATCGGCGCGGAGGGCACCGGCTTCGCCACCGCGATGAAGACCCTGGACCACACCCGGGTCACCATCGCCGCGCAGGCCGTCGGGATCGCGCAGGGCGCGCTCGACTACGCCAAGGGGTACGTGGCTGAGCGCCGTCAGTTCGGCAAGGCGATCGCTGAGTTCCAGGGCATCCAGTTCATGCTCGCCGACATGGGCATGAAGCTGGAGGCTGCCCGGCAGCTCACCTACGCGGCTGCCGGCAAGTCCGAGCGTGGCGACGCCGATCTGACCTACTTCGGCGCGGCGGCCAAGTGCTTCGCCTCGGACGCCGCCATGGAGATCACCACGGACGCGGTGCAGTTGCTCGGCGGTTACGGCTACACGCGGGACTACCCGCTCGAGCGGATGATGCGCGACGCCAAGATCACCCAGATCTACGAAGGAACGAACCAGGTGCAGCGGATCGTCATGGCACGGGAGCTGCTGAAGGGCTGATTGCGGCTGTTTTGCAGCTCAGAGCGGATGTGACCGAGTCATTCGACTCGGTCACATCTCGTATCCGTCCGGTTGCTCTGCGGATTTTTCGGCTGCGCCGGATGTCGAGAGCGGTGCCCGCCGGGCAGGTGGCCCTTGCGCCGAGCGGCGAAGTTGTAGCAGCACAGGCAACTCGTGCAGCTGGTGACGGTGCGCCGCATCGGCATGCCGTCGTGGGTCGCGGACGCTGTGGAACCGTCTCGGCGGCCCGGCAAACAGGTTGTCGGGTTGCCTGGTTCGTGTGAGTATGGCCGGGTGATCTACTGACACGCACCCAGCCCGCTGCCGTGGCACGCCACCTTCTCGTGGTTGTCGAGCCCCGGCGGGCAGTCGATCCCCACTTGATTCGGCGATTGGTGTCCGCGTGTCAAACGTGTCTGTTCTGCATGCCCAAGACCTGGTGAAGGTCTACGGCGATCGCATCGTTCTCGACGGTGTCTCGCTCTCCGCGGGGCCCGGCCAGCGGCTGGGCCTGGTCGGTGAGAACGGGGTCGGCAAGTCCACCCTGCTGCGGTTGCTCGCCGGCGAGGAGGAGCCGGACGGCGGTGAGGTGCAGCGCGCGGCCGATACCGAGTTTCTTCGTCAGGAGTTTCCGTTCCCGGCTGATGCCCCGCTCGGCGCCGTCGTCGACGACGCGCTCCAGGAGTTCCACCGAGTCCGCGACCGGCTCGACGATCTCGGTGAGATCCTGGCCGAGCGGCCCGACGACGAGGCTGCCCTCACCGAGTACGGGGATCTACTCGGCTGGGCTGAGGACCACGGCCTCTGGGACGCCGACCACCGGGCGAAGCTGGTGCTCGACGGCCTCGGTCTATCCGTTACGGACATGACCCGTCCGCTCGGCTCGCTCTCCGGTGGGCAGCGCACGCGCCTCGGCCTGGCAGCGCTGTTGATCCGGCAGCCGCGGGCGCTGCTGCTGGACGAGCCGACCAACCACCTCGACGAGGAAGCGGTCAGCTTCCTGGAGCAGCGGCTGGCCGAACTTCCGGGCGCGGTAGTGGTGGCCTCGCACGATCGGGCATTCCTCGACGGGACCTGCACCGACATCGTCGACCTCGACCCGTCCCGGGGAGGTGTCACCCGCTACGGCGGCACCTACTCCGACTACCTCGAGGTCAAACGCCGCGAGCGGGCGCGTTGGGAGCAGCAGTACGCGGCCGAGCAGAAAGAATTGAAGGAGCTGCGACAGGCCGTGGCCACCACCGCGCCCGACGTCAACCACGCACGCTCCATCAAGGACAACAACAAGATTGGGTACGACCGGCACGGCAGCCGAGTCCAGAAACAGATCTCCCGGCGGGTGCGCAACGCCCAGCAGCGTCTGGACGAACTCACCGCCGACCAGGCCAAGCGGCCCCCGGCCCAGCTCAGCCTCACCGCCGCGGTGACCGAGCTCGGCCCGCACGAGGGCAGTGTTTCGCTGCGCGGGGTACGCGTCGACGGCCGGCTCAAGATCGACGACCTGACCGTCGCGACCGGCGAGCGTCTGCTGATCACCGGGCCCAACGGGGCTGGCAAGTCGACGCTGCTGCGGGTGCTCGCCGGTGACCTGGAGCCGGACGCTGGCGCCGCGTACCGGTCGGAGGGGCTGCGCGTCGCGCTGCTCGAGCAGGACGTCGAGTTCCCCGACCCGCAGCGGACTGCCCACTCGTATTACGCCGAGGCGGCCGGCGACGACCCCGCGGTGCCGCTGTCCCGGCTCGGCCTGCTGGTCGGCGGTGACGTGGAACGGCCGGTCGGGCAACTCTCAACCGGCCAGCGCCGCCGGGTCGCCCTGGCAATGCTGATGGCCCGGCCGCCGGACGTTCTGCTGCTCGACGAACCCACCAACCATCTGTCGCTGCGCCTGGTGGAGGAGCTGGAAGAGGCGCTGCGCAGCGCGCCGGGCGGCGTCGTCGTCGCCTCCCACGACCGCTGGCTGCGCCGCGGCTGGCAGGGCCCCGAACTGACCCTGCTCGACGGCCGCGTCCGGGCCTGATCGCCGGAGAGGAGTGCCATGTCCACCCAACTCACACTGCACGCGGTGAGTAAGGCGTATGCCCACGGCCGGGTGCTGAACGCGGTGTCCGGCACCGTCCGTGACGGCGAACGGGCCGCCGTGGTAGGCGAGAACGGCGCTGGGAAGTCCACCCTCCTGCGGCTGCTCGCCGGGCAAGAGCCACCGGACGAGGGCGAGATAGTGGTCACCGCCGACGGCGGGATCGGATACCTCGGCCAGGTCCTCGACCTGCCGGACACTGCCACAGTCGCCGACGCGACCGACGCGGCGCTCGCGGACCTGCGCGACCTCCAGCGCCGGATCACTCAGGCGGAGCAGGAGCTCAGCGCGGGCGAGGCTGGGCTACTCCACGCGTACGGAGAAATGGTCACCGCTTATGAACTGCGCGGCGGATATCGGGCCGATGCGCAGGTGCGGGCGGCGATGTCCGCCCTCGGGATCGGCGAGCTGACGCCGGACCGGGCACTCGGCACGCTCTCCGGTGGGCAACGGGCGCGGCTCGCGCTGGCCGGGGTGCTGTCGGCCGACCCCGAACTGCTGCTGCTCGACGAGCCCACCAACAACCTCGACGGGACGGCGCTGGCCTGGCTGGAGGACCGGCTGCGCCGGCACCGGGGCACGCTCGTGGTGGTGACCCACGACCGGCTGCTGCTGCAGCGGGTGGCCACCACGATCCTGGAGGTCGACGGGGACCGGGGCACGGTGGTGCGCTACGGCAACGGTTACGCCGGATACCTCGCCGAGAAGCGGGCGGCGCGGCAGCGGTGGGAGCAGGCCCACGCGGAGTGGACCGCCGAGATCGCACACTGGACCGACTGGGGCACGACGACGGCGTACCGGGTGGCGCCCGGCCGCGCCATCAGGGACCACAACAAGTGCAAGTACAACGGTGACGGCCGCCGAGTCCAAGCGTCGATCTCCACCCGGGTACGCAGCGCCGCCGAACGCCTCCACCGACTGCACGCCGAACCGGTGCCCCGACCGCCGGACCCGCTGCGCTTGCACGCGCCGCTCGACGCGGCAGTTCGGGAGGGCACCGTCCTCACAGCGTGCGGCGTCCGGGTCGCCGGCCGGCTGTGGGTGCCGGAGCTGACCGTCACCGCCGGTGAGCGGCTGCTGGTCACCGGGCCGAACGGGGCCGGCAAGTCGACCCTGCTCGATGTGCTGGCCGGTGTGCTGACCCCGGACGAAGGGACGGTGCGGCGCCGGGGGCGTCGGGGGTACCTGCCGCAGGAGAGCGCGGTCGGTGCCCCATCGCACAGCCTGCTGTCGGCGTTTGCGTCCGGCCGCGTCGGCACCCGCCAGGAGCACGCCGAGCGGCTGGAATCGCTGGGCCTGTTCCGCGCCGGTGACTTCGACAAACCGGTCGGCGCGCTGTCCGTCGGGCAGCGGCGCCGGCTGGCTCTGGCCCGCCTGCTGGCCGTCGAGGCCGACGTGCTGCTGCTCGACGAGCCCACGAACCACCTGTCGCTGATGCTGGTCGAGGAGCTGGAGCAGGCACTTGCCAACTATTCCGGCGCGGTGGTGGTGGTCTCGCACGACCGGCTGTTTCAGGCACGCTGGACCGGCACCGAGGCGGCCCTGAAGGGCGGCCGGCTGCTCGCGCCAGTGCGGTGAACCGCGCGCGGATCGCTCGATGATCCGAGCCTGCCGTTCCGGGTAGGTCCTGGACGGCGGCGCGACCCGGGCTGTCCCTCGCGGTGTAAGAGCGGTCTCGGGGCGAGTGGGTGCCGACCGTAAGCGGGGTGGTTGATGGCAGGGTTGGGCCCATGGACCTGACGGTTATCCTCGGCCCGGTCAAGGGCGGCAAGTCGCTGGAAATGATCAGCCTGCTGTCTCCGCTCCGGCACGCCGGCATCCCGCACCGGATCTACCAGTCAACTCGACACAGCCGGGACATTGCGGTGACCTCACGTTCCGGGGGCAGTTTGCAGACGGTCAAGGTCAGCTCACTTGGAGGCGCCGCCGACGCTGAGGTCGAAGTCATTGGCGTCGACGAGATCCACATGTTTACCGTCGATGACATCGCCGTGCTGGGTGCTGCGGTCCGTTCGGGAATTCAGGTCGTCGTCGCCGGCATCGATCTGGATCACCGGGGATGCCTGTTCGCTCCGGTGAAGGCGCTGTTCGAACTGGCGCCAGCGAAGGTGCTGTATCGGCGTGCGGTGTGCGACGTCTGTCGGTCTCTCGACGCGACACACACGCAGGTACTCGAGGACGGCAAGCCGATGATCCGAGAACTCGCGCCGTCAACCGCGCTGCCGGACGACGGGACCTACACGTACGAGGCCCGCTGCCGCCGTTGTGTCATTCTCCCCTAAGAGGGTCGCCAACCCGCAACATGTCCCCCTCCGGGGCTGCCGCGCAGGTGCGGTACCGCAGCTCAGGTCGGGTCAGCCGGTGCGTCCGCCGGGCATCACCACGATGGCGTCCTGCGGGAGGGTGGCCACCTCACGCAGGTTGAGGCCGTCCATCGACAGCACGATCGTCCGAGGGCCGTCCGAGCTCAGATTGACCTGCCGGCCGAGAAAGATCCGCTCGCCGTCCGAGCCGATGACGTACCAGCGGCCGGAGTCCATCGGTACCTGCTGCTCGGAGTGGACCCGACCGCTCCGGTCGAGATCGAGCACCCGAGTAGGACGATCACCGTCCATCGTCGTGACGACGACCCGTAGCCGGCTGTCGTCGCGGCTCGGATACAACATGCCGGACCGGTCGATCGTTTCGTCGGGTCCGATCCGGTCCCCGACCTCGACCGTGACCGGGGGCGATGTGCCCGCCAGGCCGGCGGTGACGGTCAGCGTGGTCAGGCGCGTCTGATCCCGCCGGCGTGGGATGGACAGCGGTTCGCCTCCCCGCATCACCCCGATCACCTCGGTTGGTGACCCCGGGATCCGTCGCTGCGTGCCGGAGCTCAGACGGACGAGGACGAACTCTCCGCCTTCTGCCGACGCGGATTCGTCGAGGAGGAGCCAGCCCGAGTCCGGCGCCCAGGCCCGTCCGGTGACCCGACCACCCGTGGACTTCGGCTCGATCGACAGGACTTGCCCGCCCTTCAGGTCGCGTACCAGGTACCGGCTTGCGTCGGGATACCCCAACCACCGTCCGTCGGGGGACAGGGCCATGCCGATCGGGCTGGCCACCGGAAGCGTGAACTGCTGGCCGTCCGGGAGCAGGAGCCGTGGTGCGCAACCGGCCGCGCACGTGGCGTAGACGAGAGTGGCGTGGCCGACGCCCGTGGACGGCAGTGCTGGCGCCGGGGCGAGCGGATCGACCGCCGGCGGTGCGAGGCCGGTCGGCCTGCCGGAGGCTGTCGACCCCGGCGTGGTCGGTCCGACCTCTCCGAACGGTTGCATGACGACCCCCGCCGCCGTCACCACCGCAAGGACCCCGGCGCAGGCAGACACCCCGACCGTGAGGTTCATCCGGCGGCGCCGAGCGACGGCGATCGCCCGGTCGGGATCGGCGTAGTTGCGGCCGTGCTCGGCCAGATCTTGGTAAACACGACGGAACGCGTCAGACATGGTCAACCTCCGACGGCTGGACGCCTTCGAACGCGGTGGGCGGAGTCGAGGGGATGTGCTGTCGCAGGCGGACCAGGGCGTCGTGGACGTGCCGCTTCACAGTGCCGACGCTGCACCCGAGTAGACGGTCGGTCTCCACTTCCGACAGATCTTCGTAGAAGCGCAGGTACAGCGCCGCCCGCTGGCGCGCGGGCAGGGTAGCGAGTGCGCATGCCACCGTGACCCGCACGGCGGTGTCGCTGGCGAGGTCGTCGCCGGACGCCGCGTCGGGAACCCGCTCGGAGGTCACCTCGGTGGGTCGCCGCCGGCGGCGCCAGGAGCGAAGCTGATTGAGCATCACCGTGCGGACGTAGGCTTCCGGGTGGCCGCCGGCCTGCACCCGACGCCAGTGCCGGGCCGTCTTCGCCAGCGCCTCCTGAAGCAGGTCCTGCGCCTCCTGGTGATCGCCGACGAGTAGGTAGGCTGTCCGCGAGAGGGCCGGTCCGCGCGTTAGGGCGAACTCGCGGAACCCGGCGTACCTGTCCGCTCCACTCATCCTGCCCCCTTCTGCGTCCTACCCGTATCAACGCCGTCCGCCCGTCCCGAGGTTGAGTCGGAGGACGCCGGAGTGATCCGGCACCCTCGGCGCCGGTCCGGGGTCCGGACCGGCCATCGCGGACGGTCGCGCGACTCACCGGTCACCCCGCCTGTAACTGCCGCTCCGCCCGGCGCTGCTACCGCCTGCGTCGTTTCCGGGGCTGACGGGTCGGACCGATGCCTGGCCGGGCCACTGCCTGACGGCTGCGTGCCGCCCGTAGGCGATCAAGGACTTGGTTACGGGTGGGCCGGTGGCCATGTTGTGCCGGATCGCGGCGGTCATCGCGAGGAGGCGTTGCGCGACGCGTGCCGCGACGCCTTCGATGAGGCAGACAGCCGGGGTGGCCGCCCGGGTTTACGTTGCCGTGCGAGCCCCCATGTCAGCCGCTTCCGCGTACGCGGCGACGGCCCCGTCGTCAGCGACGCCGACGAGGGTGTGCCGAGCGAGGTCCGGACCGAGGCTCGCCAGCCGTCTGCCGGCGTCCTCGGCGCGTTGATCGAGGCCGACGGGGGCGTGCGCCTCGGCCCGTCGAAAGAGAGCCGCCAGTGGCACGGCATCGTCTGGGGTTGCCGGAATCCAGTGGAGAAATCTCATTGACGGCATCCTATCGATGTGGTGCTCGGGGCGGGTTCGACCGCCGGTGCCCACCCGTCGCGAAACATCCAAGATCCACAGCGGAAACAAGCGGCCGGGAGATTAGCATCTGCCTTTCCTGTGTTGATCAACTTGAGGAATCGTATTGCTACCTCCACGTCTGCGCGGACGACTGCCGATAGCGCTGTGCACCGCGCTCGCGGTGCTCGCCCCGTCGCCCGCCCTGGCCGCACCCGGCCCCGCTGCCCCCTCGGCCCCATCCGCCCACGCGTCTGCCGCACCCCCGGCTCCCGCGACCACCCCCACCGTCACCCTGATCACCGGGGAGAAGGTCACCGCCACCCGGTCGGCCGACGGAAGTCTCAGCCCACAGGTGCGAGACGCCGAGGGACGGCTGACCGGGTTCACCTCGTCCCGGGTGGGAGGGGACACCTACGTCTACCCGCACGGCGTGCTGGCGTACGTGGGCGCCGGGCTGCTCGACAAGCAACTGTTCAATCTCTCGGAGTTGCTGGCGGACGGCTACGACGACGCGCGGCGCGACCACCTTCCGCTGATCGTCACCTACACCGCTGCCGCCGCCCGTTCCCGTAGCGCCTCGGCGCCCGCGGGCGCCCGCGACGTTCGTCGGCTGGACAGCATCCAGGGCGCCGCCCTGAACGTCGACCGATCGGAGACCTTCTGGTCGTCGATCACCGGCGGCGGGGAGGCGACCGCCCGTTCCACCGGCGGGCGGCCCGCTCTCCGTGGCGGCATCGCGAAGATCTGGCTGGACGGCAAGGTCGAGGCCGACCTCGCCGACAGCACCGCGCAGGTCGGTGCCCCGCAGGTCTGGGCGTCCGGGAACACCGGCAAGGGCGTCGACGTCGCCGTCCTGGACACCGGCATCGACGTCAGCCACCCGGACTTCGCCGGCCAGATCGCCGCCACCGAGTCCTTCGTTCCCGGCGAGACGGTCAGGGACGTCTTCGGCCACGGTACGCACGTCGCCTCCACGATCGCCGGCACCGGCGCGGCCTCGGGCGGCACGGAGAAGGGCGTCGCCCCGGGCGTACGGCTGCACGTCGGCAAGGTCCTCGGCGACAACAACTCCGGCCAGGACTCCTGGATCATCAGCGGCATGGAGTGGGCCGTCCGCGAGCAGCACGCCAAGATCGTCAACATGAGCCTCGGGGCCGACCCCACCGACGGCACCGACCCGATGAGTGTGGCGCTCAACGAGCTGAGCGAAGAGACCGGCGCGCTGTTCGTCGTCGCGGCCGGAAACACCGGTCCCAGTCAGTACACGATCGGCAGCCCCGGCAGTGCGGACGCCGCGCTGACCGTCGGCGCCGTCGACGGCAACGACACCCTCGCCGACTTCTCCAGCCAGGGTCCGCGGATCGGCGACCGGGCCCTCAAGCCCGACCTCACCGCGCCCGGTGTAGGCGTCCTGGCCGCCCGCTCGCAGGCCTCCGCCGGCGAAGGCTGGTACCGCCTCGGCGACGGCACCTCGATGGCCACCCCGCACGTCGCCGGCGCCGCCGCGCTGCTGGCCGCCCAACATCCCGACTTCAGCGGGAAGCAGCTCAAGGAAGCTCTGGTCAGCACCGCGAAGCCGCTCGCCGGCCTCAACCCGTACCAGGGCGGCAACGGTCGACTGGACATCGCCGCGACCACGGGCGCGTCCGTCGTCGCCAGCACCAGCGCCGACTTCGGGTACCCCGAGTGGCCGACCGCCCCCGAGGGCACGGTCGAACGGGAGGTCAGTTATCGCAACCTCAGTGACAACGCTGTCACCCTCGACCTCGCCGCGACCGTCGACGGTGCCCCGAATAACCTCTTCACCCTGTCGTCCCGGCAGGTCACCGTCCCGGCGCGCGGCGTCACCTCGGTGACCGTGGCCACGGACTTCGACCGCGTACCGGCCGACAACCCCCTCGCGGGCTTCCTCACCGCCACCGATGCCTCCGGCGCGGTCCGCACCCGCACCGCGCTCGCCATCGGCCGGGAGGGCGTACGCCACCGCCTCACCTTCACGGCCAAGGACCGGGGTGGCAGACCGACAGGCGGAGACCTCCTCCTGCTCGGGCAGGACAACACCGTCCTCCAGCAGCAGATCGACGCCAGTGGCACCCTGGAGCTGCGGCTTCCCGCCGGCACGTACGCGGCGTGGCTCAGGACCGAGGTCGAGGGCGCGAACGGGCCGAACTCGCGCGGGCTCGCCGTGCTGCCGGTACCGGAGATCACCCTCGACCAGGACCGCACCGTCGCGTTCGACGCCACCAAGGCCCGCCGGGTCTCGGTGACCACGCCGCAGGAGTCGACCCTGGACGGCGCCCGCATCGAGGTGTCCCGCGGATTCGGCGGCAACGTCTGGACCGACGGCTGGTTCCTGGATCCCGCGCACGACAGCGTCTGGGTGCTGCCCAGCGACCGTAGGGTCACGACTGGCACGTTCAGCTTCAGCACCCAGTGGCGCACGGTGCAGCCCGCGGTGACGGTGACGGCCGACGGCCGTGACTACGACGACCTTCGGGCGCAGCGGGCCGCGACGCCGCTGCCCCGCGGCGATCAGCACCTCGACGCGGTGTTCGCCGGCGACGGGGACAGCAGCGGCTATGCCACGCTGAACGCCCGGGGCAAGGCCGCCGTGGTACGCCACAACGACGCCGTACCCGTGGAGAGGCAGGCCGCGGCGGCGGCGGCCGCCGGCGCTCGTCTCCTGCTCGTGGTGAACGACGGCGCCGGGCGCCTCGCGGCGTGGCCGGGTTCGGTGTGGGTGCCCCAGGACCCGCCGCCGGTCACCGTGGCCACCCTCACCCGGGACGAGGGTGAGCAGTTGATCACCCGGATCACGCGCGAGAAGCGGGTCCGGCTCGACGTCACCTCCCACCCGACCACCGAGTACGTCTACGACCTGATCCGCGACTACGTCGGTGCCATCCCGGCGGACCTCGCCCAGCGGGTCACCAAGCGTGAACTGGCCCGGGTCGACATGTCCCTGCGCAACTGGCGTCCCGGCCGGGCGGTGGAGACGCGCAACGGCCTCACCGCGTCGGGATCGATGAGCGGCCTCGACTACCACGAGGTCGCGGCGCGCGGCGACCGCACCGACTGGGTCAGCGCCGGGACGCGGTGGACCACGAACGTCGCGGTGCCGGACGAGCAGTCCCAGCAGACGGCGCCCACCACCTATCGGGCCGGTTCGGTCCAGCAGGAGCGGTGGTTCGGCCCGGTGCAACGGCCTCGGCTGCTGACCACCAACACCGTCTTCCGGGGGGACGGTGACGCGATCTCCGCACTGATCCCCGGCTGGGGCGACTCGGGCACCGCGCACGAGGGCAGCACCTCCGGCAACATGGCCGTCGACAACAGCCTGCGGCTCTACCAGGGCGACACGCTCGTCGGCGAGGCCGATCGTTTCCACCCGATGATGAGCAGCAGCGTCCTCAGCCCGGAGCCGCTGCCGTACCGACTCGTGTCGGACAACAGGCGGGACGGCTGGGCCGGCCCGTACTCCACCGCCACCAGGACGGAATGGGGCTTCACCTCCGCCCGGATCAAACCTGGCGTCCTGGCGTGGGAACCGTCCCTGATCCAGCTCGACTACGCCGTCGACACCGATGTCGACGGCAGGGCGAAGCGCAACGCCGACCTCACCGTCACCGCACTGCACCTGCCGACGGCGACCGAGGCGTCCGCCATCCGGACGGTGACGCTGGAGGTGTCCTACGACGACGGCGCGACGTGGCAGCACGCCAAGCTCCAGCACAAGGGTGACGGTTGGCGTACGCGGATCGACGCCCCGCGTACGGCAGGTTTCGTCACCCTGCGCGCCACGGCCCGGGACGCTCGGGGCAACAGCGTGGAGCAGCGCATCACCCGGGCCTTCGGCCTGCGGTGAGCTGGGGCGGCGGGTGGGGACCGGCGTCGGTCCCCACCCGCCGCCCGCTCGCGATCGACCCGGCGAGGCGGCCCGTCACCTGTCGAGGGACATCTCCACGGCGGGCCGCAGCGGTCCGCCACGCAGCGCGTACGCGAGCAGACCGACCACCGCCAGGGTGGCGGCGCAGACGGTGGCGGCGGTGGTGCCGGCGGGTTGGATCAGCCATCCGGCGACCTGTACCCGCAGGTCCCTGCTGGGACCCAGCAGCGGCAGGACCGCGATGAGGGTCCAGGTCAGCGGGCAGATCCACGACAGGGCGGCACCGAACAGGGCGGCACCGAGGGCGGTGAGCCCGAGGAGCCCGGCGGTGTTGCGCAGCATCAGGCTGAACGGTTCGTAGTGCGCGTCGGTGACCGTGCTGAGGGCCAGCAGGGCGGTGATCGTGGCGACGGCGAGCAGCAGGTGCCCGGCGCGTCGCAGCGGCCAGTTGACCGCCGCGGTGCGGTCGAGGGCGTCGTCGGCGCCGCCGAGGGTGGTGCCGGCCGCGACCACCGCCAGCATGATGACGAGGCTGGCCGTGCGGGTGTTGATGGTCGTCGAGTCGGTGTAGGCCAGCGACAGGGCCCACGCCACCGTGATGAGCGCGGTCGCGGTGGTCAGCGCGAGGGGGACCCGGCGGGAGCGTAGGTGGAGCTGAAGCCACCTCACGGCTGGCCCTCGGGCAGGACCGCCACGAGGCCGTCGCCCTGGCAGGCCAGTGCCGCCTCGCGTGCCGCCGCCATCCGACGCCGCTGCTCGGCCTCCGGGAGACTCACCAGCGCCTGGTACGCGCCCACCAGCCGCTCCACCTCCGTGGGGTCCCATCCGGTCGGGGCCGGTGGTCGGCCGGTCAGCCAGGCGGCGGCGACGATCCGGGCCCGGTACTCGTCGCCCTGAATCGACTGTTCGGCGCACTCCTGCTGCCAGGCGGCCTCGAGCAGGGACGGCAGGAAGTAGTCGCCGGACAGGTCGGCGCGGCCGAGGCGGTCGAACGAGGGGGTGTCGAAGACGATCGTGTCGGCGGAGTGCGGTGCCGGTGCCGCTCGCGGGTCCAGCCGCGCCCAGTAGGTGACCTGCTGGGTCTGCACCGCCCGGACGGGTGCGTTGGGCAGCTTGGCCGCCATCATGGCGAGAGCCTGGCGGGCCGGGCCGACGACGTCGGGCAGCAGCTCGGCGTGTACCCGCGTCACGCAGACCTGCGGGCCGGCGTTGTCACAGACCAGCTCGATGGCGGCCGGGTCGACGACCGCCGCCCCGCGTGTGCCGCCGATGGGCAGGAGCGGTACGGCCACCGCGGCGCCGAGCACCGCCGGGAGGACGGCCAGCGCGGTGGCTCGGCGGCGGACCGTGCCCAGCAGCAGCAGTCCGGTGGCGGCGAGCGCCACCAGCCACAGCGTCTGGAGCGCGCTGACCCGCGGCATGATCGTCTGGAAGCCGTCGAGTTCGTTGATGACCGGGATGAGCAGCAGCGCCGATGGTTCGGGCCGGAAGGCCGCCAGGTCGGGGTCGGGCTGCGCCACGAGTTCGGGGACGAGCCCGAGCAGGGCGAACCCGGCCACCGCGACGACGGGTGCGGTGATCACCCGGGGTACGGCCCGACCGGCGGCCATGCCGAGCCAGCCGGCGGCGATCAGGGCCGGAACACCGACGGCGGCGACGACGATGGTGGCGCCCGGGAAGTAGTGCGCCGTCGGCACCACCCAGCCGGCCGCGACGAGACACACCAGGATGTACGCGGCCACCACCGTGATCGCGAGCGCGCTGGCGGTCACCGTGGTGCGGTGCCACCGGGGTCGAGCGGTGCTGGTGAACAACTCGCCGACCCGGTGCCGGGCGTCGCGTCGACCCAGCCACGCCCCACCGGCGAGCGCCAGCGGCAGCAGCACCACGAGTATCGACCGGGCGATGACCGCCAGTTGCATCCACCGGCCGGCGAAGAACTGGGTGGACGTGAGCAGCAACGGCACGCCAGTCACCAGCAACAGCAGCGCGACGCCCAGCGCCGCCGACCGGCGTAGCTCGATGCGCAGGATGCGCCCGGTCATGCCGGCACCTGCCCACGGTGGGAGCGCAGCAGCGCCGAGTAGCCACGTTCGGTGGCGCTGTCGCCCGCATCGTCCGCGCCGCCCTGCTGGGCCAGTTGCCCGGTGGTGCCCTGCCACACCAGGCGACCCTCGTGGACCAGCACCACGTCGGTGCAGGCCACCGCGACGTCCTCGACCAGGTGGGTGGAGACGAGCACGCAGCTGTCCAGACCGATCTCGCGCAACAGCTCGCGGAAGTCTAGGCGCTGCTCCGGGTCCAGGCCGACCGTCGGCTCGTCGAGCAGCAGCACCTCCGGATCGTTGACGATCGCCTGGGCGATGCCGGCGCGGCGCAGCATCCCGCCGGAGAGCGTCTTCATCCGGGAGTCGGCGCGGTCGGCGAGGCCGACCCGTTCGACGGCCCGTTGCACCGCGCCCGGGATGACCGTCTTCGGCATCTCCTTGAGCCAGGCCATGTATTCGACGAACTCCCGGACGGTGAAGCGCGGGTAGAAGCCGAAGTGCTGCGGCAGGTAGCCCAGGCCACGCCGGACCCGACGGAGGTCCGCCTTGGCGGTGATGTCCTCGCCGAGCAGGCTCAACCGGCCACCGGCGGGCTTCACCACCGTGGCGAGCGCTCGCATCAACGTCGTCTTGCCGGCGCCGTTGGGGCCGAGCAACCCGTGCACGCCGGTGCCCAACGCCAGGTCCAGCCCGTTGACCGCCAGGTGTCGTCCGGCTCGGACCTGCAACTCCTCGGTTCGCACCGCCCATGGATGGGTGGACGGCCTGGTCTCCGCCGCGCTGACGATACGCATCATGACGTCTCCATTCGGTCTGTGGTTCGTGTTGTCAGCTGGTCACGACGTGTGGGGAGGTCCTCCGAGCGGACGTCGCCGGGCCCGGACGAGCACCACGGCCACCAGCGCCACGGTGCTGGCGGCCCACCAGGGCGAGCTGCTGTCCGCGAGGACGGCCGGGAGCCGCCCGCCGGCCAGACTCGGCGTCACGACACCCGCGGACCAGGTGAGGGCCAGTACGGCGGCGGCGCGGTCCACCCCCACCAGTCCGCCCAGCGCCAGCGCCCCGGCGGTGAAGCCCAGCGCCGGCAGCAGCCAGAGACCCGGGGAGTGCCCGGTGCCCCAGCCCGCCACGGCCAGCACCGGGATGACCGCCACCAGGACCGCCAACGTGCGGCGCAGCAGCAGCGCCAACCCGGTACGCGGCATGGTCGCCATCAGCTCCCAGGCCGGATCGAGTCGCCGGCTCCAGAGCGCGGCCACCGGTAGCAGCGGTGCCATCGGCGCGATGAGCAGCACCAGCGACGGCAGGTTGTCGAAGGTCGTCTCGAAGAGCACCGCGGCCAGCATCAGGCCGGCGGCGGCGGCCAGCCACGGCAGGATCCGCCCGGCGACCCCGGTCCGCCGCAGTCGCCGCCGGCGCACCGGAGCAGGGCCGGTGGCGATTCCGGTGGCGATGCCGTCGGCCACCCGGTCCAGCAGGTCACGGGTGGCGGGGTCGACCGCGTCGGCCAGGACCGCCCGGCAGGCGGCGCAGGACTCCAGGTGCGCCTCGACCGCCCAGCTGGTCGTGTCGTCGACGCCGTGACCACCCGAGCCGTACTCGGAGATCATCGTCTTGGTGGGATGAGTGGTCATGACAGCGCCTCCCGCAGCGCGATCCGGGCCCGCCGCGCGCGGGTCTTCACGGTTCCTTCCGGCATGCCGAGCAGCAGCGAGGTCTCCCGCACGGTCAACCCGTCGAGGACCATCGCGCGCAGCACCTGACGCAGCTCCGCCGGCAGTGCCTGCAGGGCCTGTTCCAGGTTGGCGTCCAACCCACCAGCGAGCGCCTCCTCCTCGGCCGCCGGAGCCACGGCGTCGTAGGTCTGCACCGACGGAATCCGCTCCCGCCGGGCCCGGTGGCGGAACGCGTCGACAAGCCGGTGCGCGGCGATCGTCCACAACCAGCCCACCGCGCTGCCGGAGCCCGCGGACTGCGCCTGGCTGCCGGCCGACCGCCACACCGCCAGGTACGTCTCCTGCAACACCTCGGCCACCACGTCCTCGTCGGCGCACCGCCGACGGAGCCGCGTGGTCAGCCACGGGGCGGTACGCCGGTACAGTGCGTCGAAGGCACGCCGGTCGCCGCGGGCGACGCGGCGAAGCAACTCACCCTCGTCGAGTCCGTCCAGACTTCGTCTCACGACAGGCAAGACGATGCGACCCTCCACTTCGGTTCTGGCCCGACGGTGACCCCGGTCACATTTCTTCCGTACTCGGATCGGGCCGACGCGGCGTGATGCCCCCCACAGCGGGAACGTCGTACGGGCTGCGGGCGTTGCCGACACACGCCCGGCAGTTGCGGACGCGCTGACGCCGTAACGACGTAGAAGCTTCCGCAGAGAGACCGAGATGATGAAGCAGTTGGTGGACCAGACCGAACCGGGCACTCGCACGGCACCCCCGCCCACGACCGGGGAGGTGCTGCCCGGTGACCTGATGACCAACCGTCAGCGAGCGCAACTCGTCCTCGTGCTCGGTGCGTTGATCGCCATCGGGCCGTTGACCATCGACATGTACCTGCCCGCGCTGCCCGCCATCACGGCCGGGTTGCAGACCACCGAGACCGCCGTGCAGTTGACGCTGACCGGCACGCTTGTCGGCCTGGCGCTGGGCCAGTTGCTGATCGGGCCGCTCTCCGATGTGGTCGGACGGCGGGTGCCGCTGCTGGCCGGGCTGGCCGCGCACATCGTGGCCTCCGTGCTGTGCGTCTTCGCGCCCACCATCGCCGTGCTCGGCGCGCTGCGTGTCCTGCAGGGGCTGGGCGTCGCGGCCGCCACCGTGGTCGCGACCGCCGTCGTCCGCGACCTGTTCAGTGGCGCGTCGTTCGCCCGGATCTTCTCCCGGCTGATGCTCGTCATGGGCCTGGCCCCCATCCTCGCGCCGACCCTGGGCAGCGGCCTGCTGAGCTGGACCGACTGGCGGGGCGTCTTCGCGGCGCTGGCGGTGTTGGGCGCGTTGCTGATCGTCGTGGCGGCGCGGCGGCTCCCGGAGACCCTCCCGGTGGCGCGTCGGCGGCACGGAGGGATCGTTGCCACCCTGCGCGACTACCGGGGGCTGCTCAACGACCGGGCGTTCGTCGGGTTGGTGCTGGTCGCCGGGCTGGCGATGGCGGCCCTGTTCGCGTACGTCGCGGGGTCGTCGTTCGTGCTCCAACGGGAGTACGGCCTCGACGAGCAGCAGTTCGGCCTGGCCTTCGGGGCCGGTGCCGTCGGCCTGATCGCGGCCACCCAGTTCAACGTCCGGCTGCTGCGCCGCTACACCCCGCAGCAGATCCTGGTCAGCGCGCTCATCGCGGGAACAGCGGCCGGCCTCCTGCTCGTCATGTTCGCGGCCACCGGCTTCGGTGGCCTGGGCACTTTGCTCGCGTCGCTGTGGCTGGTCCTGGCCGCGGCGGGCCTGGCCCTGCCGAACGCTCCGGCGCTGGCCATGAGCCGGCACAGTGCGGCCGCCGGTACCGCCGCCGCGCTACTCGGTGCCGTGCAGTTCGGTGTCGGCGCCCTCTCGGCGCCGCTGGCGGGCCTGTTCGGCGCCGGGAGCGTACCGATGGCGATCGTCATCGCGGGCGGCATGGCCGCCGCGCTGATCGTCATGCTCCTCGTCGTGCCCCGCGCCGACCTCGGCACCGTCGACCCGGACCTGGCGGTCGCCGTGCACTAGAAATCGGGCGGGCCGGTTGCCCGGCCCGCCCGACGATCAGCGAATCTCCGTGGTGTTGTCCTCCGGGCGCGGCTGGCCGCGCGGCGGGGCGGACCAGGGCGACTCGCCACCCACCCGGCGCGGCAACGGCTCGGTCGGTGTCGACTCGGCCGGGTAACCCAGAGTGAGCGGGGCGGTGTCGCGCTCCGGGGTGGTGTGGGACGGCCAGTCGGTGAGCGTGAAGTCGTCGTCGCGGGGGCCGGCGCCCGGCGCGGACACCGGCGCCACGGCCGGCTCGGTGGCGGGGCGCGGCCACTGCCGCCAACGCTGCACGCTGAAGGTCGCCATCAGCAGCAGCAGGCCGATCAGGAAGAGTGTGCCGTTCTCCACGGGCAGCCGCAGCGGCAACGGATCGCCGGCCACCTTCCACTCGTACGGGATCGCGTCCCGTACCGCGAAGGGCGCCACGAACATCCCGATGTACGGGGTGACCAGCAGCAATCCGGCCACCAGCGGACCGAGCGGCGAGAAGCGCAGCGTGGCCAGCAGGCCCAGCAGGACGCCGCCGACACCGAGGTACACGGCTGGCTCGATCAGGTTGGCGGTGTTGAACGTGCCGGTCTCCACCCAGCGGTCGACCGTCCGGCTCGACCCGTCCTGCCCCAGTGTGACGAGCACCCAGGTGATGGGCGCCACCACCAGCCCGGCGAGGAAGCTCCAGAGATGTCGCATCCGCGCACCGTACCGTTTTCGGCATGACTGAGCACCTCTCCGCCGCACCGGTCGGCAAGCCGACGTCGTACTCGCGCGTCACGCTGAGCAAGATTATGACTGCCGTGGACGTGAACCTCTACGGCACCGTGCACGGCGGGGTTCTGATGAAGTTCGTCGACGACGTGGCGGGTGCCGCCGCTGCCCGGCACAGCGGCGGAACGGCCGTGACCGCGGCGATCGACGAGATCGTCTTCTCCGAGGCGGTCCGGGTCGGTGACCTCGTGCACGCACACGCGCAGGTGAACTGGACCGGCCAGACCTCGATGGAGGTGGGCGTGCGGGTGGTCGCCGAGCGGTGGGACTCGGCCGAGGACGCGCCGGTCCGGGTCGCCACCGCGTACCTGGTCTTCGTCGGCGTCGACGTGGGCGGGGCCCCCCGGACGGTCCGTCCGGTGTTGCCGGAGACGGCGGAGGACGAGCGCCGGTACAAGGAGGCCGAGATCCGTCGCGCGCACCGCCTCGCCCGGCGCCGTGCCATCCAGGCCCACCGCGCCGGCTGACCCACATGGGGCGCCGGGTTGGAGTGTGGGGTGGGCACGCATCGGTTGCCGGACCCGGTGCGCAGAATGGCGCTTCGAGGTAGGGCAAGATGGCGCCACGGCCCAGGCACAGTGTCGTGCGAGGCCAGGGGAGGGTGGGGCAGTGGGTGAGATGCTGTGGACGCCGCCGGCGGACGTACTGGAGCGGTCCCGGATCGGTGGCTACCTGCGCTGGCTGCGGGAGCACCGCGGGTTGGACTTCACCGACTACGACGCGCTGTGGCGCTGGTCCACCACCGACCTGGACGGGTTCTGGCGCTCGATCTGGGACCACTTCGAGGTGATCGCGCACACCCCGCCGACCGCCACCCTGGCCGAGCGGGGAATGCCCGGTGCCCGTTGGTTCCCCGGTGCCACGCTCAACTACGCGGAGAACGTGCTGCGGATGCCGGGTCGCGCCGACGACGACCCGGTGGTGATCGCGCACGGGCAGACCCGCGCACCTGTCACGCTGACCGCCGGGGAGTTGCGCGAGCAGGTCCGCCGGGTGTCGGCCGGTCTGCGCCGGCTCGGCGTCACCGCCGGTGACCGGGTGGCGGCGTACGCCCCGAACATTCCTGAGACGTACGTCCTCCTGCTGGCCACCGCCAGCCTGGGCGCGATCTTCTCGTCCTGCGCGCCGGAGTTCGGGACCCGCAGCGTCACCGACCGCTGGCAGCAGATCGAGCCGACAGTGCTGGTCGCCGTGGACGGCTACCGGTACGGCGACAAGGCGGTGGACCGGCGCGCGGAGGTCGCCGCGATCCGGGCCGCCCTGCCGTCGCTGCGGCACACCGTCTCCATCGGCTACCTCGACCCCACGGGCTCCGCGCCCGAGGATGCGCTGGGCTGGGAGGAACTGGCCGCGCCGACCGACGAGCCGTTGACGTTCACGCCGGTGCCGTTCGACCACCCGCTGTACGTGCTCTACTCCTCGGGCACCACCGGGCTGCCCAAGCCGATCGTGCACGGTCACGGCGGCATCCTGCTGGAGCACCTGAAGATGCTCGCCCTGCACCACGACCTGGGTCCGGCCGACCGGTTCTTCTGGTTCACCACCACCGGCTGGATGATGTGGAACTTCCTGGTCTCCGGCCCGGCGGTGGGCGCGACGATCGTGCTCTTCGACGGCAATCCGGCGGTCCGGGCGGAGCCCGGCCGGCCGGCTGAGCCTGACCTCGGTGGGCTGTGGCGGCTGGCGGCGGAGACCGGCACCACGTACTTCGGCATTTCCGCGCCCTTCCTGCTGGCCTGCCGCAAGGCTCAGCTGGTGCCCCGCGAGGTCGCCGACCTGTCGGCGCTGCGCGGCGTCGGCTCGACCGGTGCGCCGCTGCCGGCCGAGGGCTTCCACTGGGTGTACGAGACGGTGAGCGACCGGGTGCAGCTCCAGTCGCTCTCCGGCGGCACCGACGTGTGCACCGGCTTCGTGGGCGGGGTGCCACTGCTGCCGGTGTACGCGGGCGAGATCGCCTGCCGGGCGTTGGGCGCGAAGGTGGAGGCACGCTCGGCCGACGGCACCCCGGTGCTCGGCGAGCTGGGCGAGCTGGTGATCACCGAGCCGATGCCGAGCATGCCCGTGGGTTTCTGGAACGACCCGGACGGTGTCCGTTACTCCGAGGCGTACTTCGACGTCTACCCGGGCGTCTGGCGGCACGGGGACTGGATCACCATCAACGAGCGGGGAGGTTGCGTGATCACCGGCCGCTCCGACGCCACCCTCAACCGGGGCGGGGTGCGGTTGGGCACCGCCGAGTTCTACTCCGTGGTCGAAGGGCTCGACGAGGTGCTCGACTCGGTCGTCGTGCACCTGGAGGACGACGAGGGTGGCGCCGGTGAGCTGCTGCTCTTCGTGGTGCTGGCCGAGGGTCTGAGCCTGGACGACGACCTGCGGAAGAAGATCTGCCGCGAGCTGCGCACCGCCCTGTCGCCCCGGCACGTGCCCGACGAGATCCACCAGGTACGCGCGGTGCCCCGCACCCTGTCCGCGAAGAAGCTGGAGGTCCCGGTCAAGAAGATCCTGACCGGCACCCCGGTAGACCAGGCGGCGGCCAAGGGCGCCCTGGCCAACCCCGAGTCCCTGAACGCCTTCGCCGCCCTGGCCCGGTCCCGCACCCCCACCCCCTAACAGCCCGCCCTCCCGCCAACCCCGCAGCCCACCCCCCGCCAACCCCGCAGCCCACCCCCCGCCCGCGTCGATCAAGGAGTTGTGGTGCCTCGCAAAAGGGGCATAGGTGCAGCAGTTGCCCACCACAACTCCATGATCGACGGGGCGGGGCGGGGCGGGGCGGGGTGGGGTGGGGCGGGGTGGGGTGGGGTGGGGTGGGCAGTGGGCGGCGGGGTTACTGGAGGGTTTGGGTGACCTTTTCCGTGGTCTGGCGGCCTGCCAGGCGGGTGGGGTCCTGGTTGGCGCAGAGGACCACGGTGGCGGCCCGGGTCAGCGGGGCCAGCAGCCAGTCCACCGGGTCCGGGTAACGGGCGGCGTCGACGAGGACCCGGGCACCGGCCTCGATGCCCAGCTCGGTGGCGCGGGCCTCGGCGCGGGCCAGCAGGTGCTCGTCGGTGGGGCCCGGCCCCGGCTGCGGGCGGAAGTGGTCGCCGTGCCGGCGTACCTCGACCACGTAGTCGGCGAACCCGGGCGGCACCTGCCGGAGCGGGGCGGCCAGTGGAGCCAGCCCGAGGGCGTACCGCTCGTCGGCCGACCAGGACTGCGCCTCGTCGAGCCGGTCGGCGGCGGCGAAGAGCACGTCGACGTCGCCCGGTGTGTCGACGACGCTCAGCTTGGCCGACCAGCAGCCCAGCAGCACCGCCGCGGTCTGCCAGTGGGGCGGCAACAGCACCCCGCCCGGAGTGCCCGGTGCGAGGCCGACCTCGTCGACGAGCAGGTTGGCGGTCTTCGCCACCCAGTTCGCCAGGGTGGCGCCGGATAGTTCGGTGCGGTCACCGCTGGCATCGTCGTACCAGGTGAGGAGCGGTCGGGTCGGGTCGGTCGCGATCGCGTCGGCGAACACCCGGGCAATGTTGTCGGCCATCGGCGCGAACGATACGCCCCTGTGGGCCGTACTCGAAGACGATGACAACTCGGCAAACCGTCGGGTCGCAGTCAGCGTCGGCCCCGCGCTCCGGCGTAGGCTTGACCCCCGGAGTGTTGTTCCCCACAGACCCGCCAGTGCAAGGAGTCGCCCCGTGACCGCCGGTCGCCCGCCCCGCGTGCTCATCGACGCCACGAGTGTCCCCACCGACCGTGGTGGCGTCGGTCGATACGTCGACGGTCTGCTCGGTGCCCTCGGCAAGGTGTGCGGGTCGGGGGTGGATCTGGCCGTGGTCAGCCTCCGCACCGACCTGGAGCGTTACACCCGGATGCTGCCCGGCGCGGAGATCATCCCAGCTCCGGCCGCGGTGGCGCACCGCCCGGCCCGGCTCGCGTGGGAGCAGACCGGCCTGCCGCTGCTCGCCCAGCAGGTGAGCGCCGACGTGCTGCATTCGCCCTTCTACACCTGCCCGCTGCGGGCCGGGTGCCCGGTCACCGTCACCGTGCACGACGCGACGTTCTTCACCGAGCCGGAGCACTACGACAAGTCCCGCCGCACGTTCTTCCGCAGCGCCATCAAGACGTCGCTGCGCCGCGCCAACCGGGTGATCGTGCCCAGCAAGGCCACCCGGGACGAGCTGATCCGGCTGCTCGACGCCGATCCGACGCGGATCGACGTGGCCTACCACGGTGTCGACCAGCAGGCCTTCCACGCCCCCACCGAGGAGGAGAAGGCCCGCGTCCGCGCCCGGCTGGGGCTGGGCAACAGCAGCTATGTCGCCTTCCTCGGTGCCAAGGAGCCGCGGAAGAACGTGCCCAACCTGATCCGTGGTTGGGCCCGCGCGGTGTCCGACCGGGCCGAGCCGCCGGCCCTGGTGATCGCCGGTGGGCAGGGGCACGACGACGACATCGACCGGGCGGTGGCCGAGGTCCCGTCGCACCTGCGCCTGCTGCGCCCCGGCTACCTGCGCTACGCCGACCTGCCCGGCTTCCTCGGTGGCGCACTGGTCGCCGCCTATCCGTCCTACGGCGAGGGGTTCGGGCTGCCGATCCTGGAGGCCATGGCGTGCGCCGCCCCGGTGCTGACCACGCCCCGGCTCTCGCTGCCCGAGGTGGGCGGTGACGCGGTCGCGTACACCTCGGAGGATGCGGAGCAGATCGGCACCGACCTGGCCGCGCTGCTCGACGACGAGCAGCGTCGGCTGTCCCTGGCGAAGGCGGGTTTCGACCGGGCCAAGGAATTCACCTGGGAGTCCAGCGCCGAGGTGCACATCGCCGCCTGGAGTCGCGCCCGCTCCTGAGCTCGGGTGCCTGGTGGTGACCCGTGCCACTGCCAGTAGGTACGTCGGGCATGATGTGCGGATGCTTTATGCGGTAATTCCGGCAGGTGGCAGCGGCACGAGACTGTGGCCGTTGTCCCGCGCCGGCCACCCCAAGTTCCTCCACCCGCTGACCGGCACCAGTTCCTCGCTGCTCCAGGCGACCGTGGAGCGGCTCGCGCCGCTGACCACACCGGATCGGACCCTGGTGGTCACCGGTGCCGCGCACGTCGCGGCGGTGGCTCGGCAGCTGACCGGTCTGCCGGAGGAGAATATCCTGGTCGAGCCCTCCCCTCGGGATTCCTGCGCGGCGATCGCGCTGGCCGCCGCGGTGATCGCGGTGCGCGACCCGGACGCGGTGATGGGCAGCTTCGCGGCCGACCACCTGATCGGCGACCCGGGGAGCTGGGTGCGCACGGTCCAGGAGGCGGTCCGGGGGGCCGAGCAGGGGATGCTGATGACGGTCGGGATCACCCCGACCCGTCCAGAGACCGGCTACGGCTACCTGGAGACCGGCGAGGAGACCGACGGCGCTCCGTGGCGGCCGGTGACCGAGTTCAAGGAGAAGCCGGGCGCGGAGGTCGCCGAGGCGTACGTCCGTTCCGGCCGGCACCTGTGGAACGCGAGCATGTTCGTGTGGCGGGTGGATGTCTTCCTCGCCGAGTTGGCCCGCCAGCAGCCGGCGTTGCACGCTGGCGTGGCCGCGATCGCCGCCGCCTGGGGCACCCCCGAGCAGGACGAGGTGCTCGGCGCGATCTGGCCGACTCTGCCGAAGATCTCCGTGGACTACGCGGTGATGGAGGGCGCGGCGACCGCGGGTCGGGTCGCGACCGTGCCGGGCGACTTCGGTTGGAACGACGTCGGCGACTTCCACACCCTGGGTGAGGTGCTGCCGGCCGACGAGGCGGGCAACGTGGTGCTCGGCACCGACGCCAAGCCCGGGGTGCTCCTGCGGGACAGCACCAACCTGGTGGTGGTGCCGCAGTCCGGTCGGTTGGTGGCTGTCCTCGGGCTGCGCGACCTGATCGTGGTGGACACCCCGGACGCGGTGCTGGTCTGCCCGCGCGATCAGGCCCAGGGCGTCAAGGCCCTGGTCGACGAGCTCAAGGCGCGCGGCGAAGAGGGCTACGTCTGAGGGCCGCCAGGCCCGGTGCGAGCAGTTGTACGGTCCCGCCGGCCAGCGGCTCGGGCAGCTGGGCCGGCGGAAACCAGCCCAACTGCTCGGCCTCGTCGCTGACCTGCTCGACCGCGCCGGGAGGCGCGACCACGGCGAATCGGACGTCGTAGTGGCGTGAGCCGCCCTGGCAGGGCACCTCGTGCACGTCGACGTCGATCGGCACCGGGTCGATGCGCAGGTCGGCGATGCCGGACTCCTCGGTGGCCTCGCGGAGCGCGGCGGCGACCAGGGTCTGGTCGGTCGGCTCGCAGTGCCCGCCGAGCTGCACCCAACGCCCGAACTTGACGTGCAGGCAGAGCAGTACCCGCGAGCCGGTGGCGTCCAGCACCAGCGCGCTCGCGGTGACGTGCCCGGGTCGGTGCGGCCGACTCATCGCGATCGGGCCGGCGTCGAGCAACGTGAGGGTGCGGTCCCTCGCGGTGGCCGCCCCCGGGCTGGTGGGCTGCCAGTCTTCGAGCAGCGCGGTGGCGTCGGCGTGCAGCGCCGCGTACGCCTCGGGGTCGGTCGGATGGGCGGTGATCGGGGTGTCGGGCACCCCGACACTGTACGAGCGGGCGCTCCGTACGCTGGCGCGATGACCCTGCGACTCGTCGAATTCGTGGTAGCCGGCAACGAGGCAAGCGATCTGCTGCCGGTGCGGTCGACGGCGCTGCTGCGCGCGTACGGCGCCCGGCGGGGCTTCTGGACCGTGCTGGACGAGGGGCCGGTCGAGCGCTGCCTGGCGTTGCTGCTGGAACGCGAGGACGGCGGGTGGACGGCCCGGCACGTGCTCGCCGACGCGGGTCCGGAGAACGGGCGGACCGAGGATGGCGAGGCGCTCGCCCACCACGACGGCTGGGTGTACGTCTTCGGCTCCCACTTCGGCTCGAAGGCTGGCCCGCTGCGGCCCCGACGCGCCTTCGTGGCCCGCTTCCGGGAGGACGACGCGGCGACCGGGCTGGTGCCGGTGCACGTGGTGCGCAACTCGTTCCGGCTGCACCGGGCGGTGAACAACGCTCTCGCCGGGTCGCCGTTGACCCTGTTGCCGCCCGGGGAGCGGGTGCGGGCGCGGTTCATCGTGGAGACGCTGGCGCGGGGGACCGCGCGGGAGAAGCGCTGGGTGAGCCGGCTGGCCCCGGGCGACCTGCCGTTGAACGTGGAGGCGGCCGCCTTCACCCCGGCCGGGACGGTCCTGCTCGGGCTGCGGTTCCCGGTCACCGACGCCGGTGAGCCGATCCTGGTGGAGATCGCCGGTGTGCCGGCCATGTTCGGGGCGGAGCCGGCGTGGCCGGGGGCGTTGCGCGCGTACGCGTTGACCGGGGTCACCCCGCCGGGGAAGCTGACCGGGTTCCGCGCGATCACCCCGACGCCGGACGGCGGGTACGCGGCGGTGATCGGCTCGATCGACGCGCTGGGTAAGGGGTCGGTGCTGCTCGACGACCATCCGGGCGGCGGTGACGTCACGTCTCGGCACGTCCGCTTCCGCCTCCCGCCCGCTGGGTCGGCCGACGCGTCCCGGCTGGTCGGGGAGCCGGTGCGGGACCTGGCGCCGTTCCACCACGTGGAAGGGCTGGCCGAGGTGGACGGGCGACCGTTCTACGTCACGGACGAGGATCACCGGGTCGCGCTCTGGGTTGGTTGAGCCGAGCGCGTGATGTGGCGAGGCTTGGTGACCGGACGGCACCTCTGCGGAGCAAGGGCCGCAGACCCTCGTGGTGCCGCCCGATCACCGGGGCCTCCCCAGACCCGGTGCCCCGGGGGCCGGCGCATCGAGGACGCACCGGCACGGTGTTCGGGCACTGGAAGCATGGCGAACCGCTCCGGCGACGTCGAGGTTTTTCAGCCCAGGCTTAAAGATGGAGATTAGTGCCGTCCGGGTAGAGTCAAACGGTCACCCGGCATCCCCCTGCTGGCGACACTGGAGCGCTCCATGCTGAAGATCCACTTTTCCGGGGAGGACATCCTCCGGACTCGGGTGGCGCCGGCGGCGGACCCGGTCTGGGAGCTGGTCCTCAGCCTGCACGCGTTGCAGAGCCGCAACCGCGACCCGTTGACGGCACACTGGCGGCGCACCGTCTCCCGAGGCCTGCGTCACGACGCCGCCTCCGAGCAACTCCGGTTGCTCTTCGCGTTGAGCCCGCCGCGCGGCTACTTCCCGGACTTCCTCACCCCGTACGCCAGCGTGGACGGCTTCGAGGCCGGGCTGGAAGCGCTCCGCAGCACCCCGACCGGGATGCTGCAACGGGACCTGAGCGTGCTCGCCACCGAGAACCAGCTGCCGCCCTCGGCCGCCGCGCTGGCCCGGGGCGAGGTGGCGGTGCTGCACCACCTCGCCGACTCGATGGTCCAGTACCGGTCGTTGGCGATCAACCCGTACTGGACCCGCATCCAGGCGGCGGTCGCGGCGGACCGGGCGCACCGGGCCAGGGCGCTGCTCGACGGCGGTATCGAGGGCCTGCTCAACAGCCTCCGGCCGGCCATGCGCTGGGACGGTGGGGTGCTTGAGGTCCGCAACTACCCACACAGCCGGGAGCTGCACCTGGACGGTCGAGGGCTGCTGCTGGTGCCGTCGTTCTTCTGTGCGGACACGCCTGTCGCC
The DNA here is from genome assembly GCF_040649655.1 of Micromonospora sp. NPDC048905. Taxonomy (NCBI): domain Bacteria; kingdom Bacillati; phylum Actinomycetota; class Actinomycetes; order Micromonosporales; family Micromonosporaceae; genus Micromonospora; species Micromonospora sp. NPDC048905. The sequence goes on from NZ_JBEZFV010000013.1 coordinate 151,242, forward strand.
CTGCTCGATCCGGCCCTGCCGCCGGTGCTCGTCTACCGGGTGGACCGGTTGGGCGGGTTGGCGTCGGCCGACGGCAGCGGGGCGGTCCGGTCCGCCGCCGCCCGCGAGTCACTCGCCGCGCTACTCGGCCGCACCAGGGCGGCCGTGTTGCAGGCCAGCGACGAGGGCTGCACCACCGGCGAGGTCGCCCGCCGGCTCAACATCTCACCGGCGGCGGCGAGCCAACACGCCACGGTGCTGCGCAACGCCGGCCTGCTGGTCAGCCACCGGGACCGCAACAGCGTGCTGCACACGTTGACCCCGCTCGGCCGGGCCATGCTCGACGCCTGACCCGCCACCGCGCGAGCGCGCCGGGCCGCTCGGGCGGGCGACCCGGCCGTCGCTCAGAGCGCGAGCGCGCCGGGCCGCTGGGGCGACCCGGCCGTCGTTCAGAACGCGAGCGCGCCGGGCCGCTCGGGCGGGTGACCCGGCCGTCGTTCAGAGCGCGAGCGCGCCGGGCCGCTCGGGCGGGCGACCCGGCCGTCGCTCAGAACGCGAGCGCCGCGCGCCGGGCAACCTGGACGGGCGACCCGGCCGTCGCTCAGAGCGCGAGCGCGGCGCTCGCCGGGCTGCCGGGCGGCGGTGGCAACAGGGTCGACCCGACGCCCTGGGCAGCCAGGGCGACGCGCAGTCGGTGCAGGTCGGCACCGAAGCGAACCAGGCCGATCGGGTCGACGGGTGTCGGGGCCGAGCCGAGCAGCAGGTCGGCCCCGTCCGGCCAGCCGGGCATCTCGGCGACCAGCCCGGCGCGTACCTCGGCCTCGTCGACGAGCGTGAAGACCGTGCCGGGGGCAATCACCCCGGCGACCGCGTCGATCGCCCGTCGTACCGCGCTCAGGTCGGCCGGCGTCGGACCGGGACCATCGGCCAGGGTGGCGGCGTCGGTGAGTCCGGCAGCACGCGCTTCGGCGGTGCCGAGCGCGAAGAGATCCTGTGCCGCGTCGCGGATCAGCGCCCGCGCGCCACCGGCGTCGTCCGGGGTGGTGGCGGCGAGGTAGCCCCGAACGACCGCGACGGGGACCTGGTCGCACTTGCCCTTGATCAGCTCGCCGGCCCCGGCCAGCTCGTCCACCACGGCCATCTGGGTCAACTGAAGCTCGTTGCCGTACGGATCCACCTCGCCCCGGTGGTCGCGGATCGCCGGCATTCCGGCCACACCCAGTGCCACGTCGGTGAGCCCGTTGCGCCACGGTCGGCCCATCGTGTCGCTGATGATCACCGCCACGTCCAGGTCGTAGCGCTCCCGCAGCGCGTCGCGGAGCGCCCGTGCCGACGCGTCCGGGTCGACCGGCAGCAGCACCAGCTGGGTCTTGTCCACGTTCGACGCGTCGATCCCGGCGGAGGCCATCACGAAACCGTGCAGGGTCTGCACGATCCGGGTCGGCCCCCGGCTGGCGACCACCCGGGCGGTCTCAGCGGCCAGGATCTCGTCCCGTGCGGCCAGCCGCTCGGGACCGTCCGCCGGGACGTCGACCAGCCGCCCCTCCGACTTCGAGACGATCTTGCTGGTCACCACGAGCACGTCCCCGTTGCGCAGCCACGGCGCAGCGGTGGCGATCATCGCCGCCAGGTCGTCACCCTCGGTCACATGGCCGATGCCGAGCACCGGCAGGATCTCCAGCCTCACGTCAACTCCACCGCGGCGCGGACCATGGCCACCGTCGCCGCCTCGTCGGTCATCCGCAGCGGCATCGCGCGGACCGTCACCCCCGGCACCACCGTGCCGGCGTCCTCGTCGGCCACCAACCAGCCGTCCAGCAGGCCGCCGTCCGACCGGCCCCCGTAGAGGCGGCCCACCCCGGCGGCGCTGCACTCGGCACCCAGCACGGCGAGACAGCGGTCGGCCATCCCCCGCACCGGAGCACCGCCGATGATCGGCGAGACACCCACCACCGGCGCCGGGCCGTCCGCCACCGCCTCCCGCAGCCCCGGTACGGCCAGCACCGGCGCGATACTCACCACCGGGTTGCTGGGGGCGACCAACACCAGGTCGGCCGACCCGATCGCGTCCAGCACCCCGGGTGCCGGCTTCGCCGTCTCCGCACCGACGAAGACGAAGCGATGGGTACGGATGTCGGCCCGGTGTCGTACCCACCACTCCTGGAAGTGGATCGCCCGCTGCCCCTGCTCGTCCTCCACGGTGCTGGCGCTGTTCGCGAGTGCGGGGCTCGCAGGCTCACTCCTCCCGCTCACGACAGCGTGGGTCTCCAGGCGGTCGTCGGTCGCCGGCAGTAGACGCACGCCCGGCTGCCAACGGGTGGACAGCGCCTCGGTGACCGCGCTCAACGGGTAACCGCCGTTGAGCATGGTGGTGCGCACCAGGTGGGTGGCGATGTCCTTGTCGCCGAGACCGAACCAGTCCGGCTGTGCCCCGTACGCGGCCAGCTCGCCCTTGACCGTCCAACTCTCGCCGACCCGACCCCAGCCCCGCTCCGGGTCCGCGCCACCGCCGAGGGTGTACATGACGCTGTCCAGGTCGGGGCAGATCTTCAACCCGTGCAGCCACAGGTCGTCGCCGACATTGACCACGGCGGTCACCTCCGCGCCGACGTCGCGGGCGTACGCCCGGACGCCGAGCAGGAACCGGGCGCCGCCGATGCCGCCGGCCAGAACCACGATGTGCATGACGACCATCCTCGCGCACGTGGTGCCTTCGATCTGCCGGTGGCCCTCGAGACTAGGCTCACGTGCGCCCTGTCCGTTCCTGCCCCGAGGGGGAGCTAGTGACCAGCCCCGCCGAGCCCGCGTCCGCCGACGCGGCGCAGGCCCGTCAGCTGACCAAGCCGCTACGCGAACTCGCCGCGCTCGCGTTGCTCGGCGCCAACGCCGTGCTCCTCTTCGTGGGCCTGCTCCGGTTGATCACCCCGGGCGGCTCCTTCACCGAACGTGCGGGCGACGCCTTCGGCACGTTCGTCGGGCTGGTGGCGGTGGGCCTCCCGCTGCTGGCCGTGCTGCTGGCCACGCACATCTCGCCGGTGGCGCCGAAGGCCAAGCTGATCACGCAGGTGGCCCTCGGTGAGTACGCGGCCAGTACGGTGATCGGCACGCTGACCATGCTGATCTCGACGGTGGGCCGGCTGGCCGACACCAGGGTGCTCGACGCGCTCCTCGGTGTGCTCACCCAGATCGCCTGGATGGCGATCTTCGCGGTCGCCGCCTGGGTCGTCTACACCATCTGGCGCGCCCACTACTACGTGCCGCGGCCCAAGCCGCAGCCCGGTGTCTACGGCCAGCCGCAGCCAGGCTGGCCGCAGCAGCAGGCCGGCTGGCCGACTCCGGGGCAGCCCGGTGGTCAGCCGCAGGGCGGGTGGCCCGCTCCCGGCCAGCCCGGCGGTTACCCGGCGGATCAGTACGGCGGCCAGTACGCCCAGCCGTCCCCGCCGTTCCAGGCCCCGCAGCACCCGCAGTCCGCCCCGCCGCACCCGCAGTCGGCCCCGCCGTACCCGCAGTCGGCCCCGCCGGCCCACCCTGCCCCGCAGTCCGCGCCGCCCGCGTCGCCGTTCGGGCAGCCGCCGTTCGGGCAGCCGCCGTCCGCCGATCCGACGCAGGCCATTCCGCGTCAGCCCGTCGAGCCGCCGTCGGCCGACCCGACCCAGGCCATTCCGCGGCAGTCCGTCGAACCGGCGTCCGCCGACCCGACCCAGGCGGTTGTCCGCCCGGTCGATCCGGACGCCGACCGTACCCAGCAGATCAAGCCCGGTGAGCATCCGGACCAGCCGCGCTGAGTCTGCTCCGGCAACGGCTCTCTGAGCACCGGGCGGGGGTGGTGCCGCCGTGCCCTTTCCCACGGTGCGGGCCGGGACTGGCCGGGCCGGCGAGCGCTGCGCATAGGCTGAGCGGATGGTTGATCGCACCCAATCCGGTCCGAGTGACGCTAGCGTGCGGCGTGCCCTGGGCCGGGCCGCGACCGGGCGGGCGCTTGACGTCGACGAGGCGACCGCCCTGCTGTCGGCCCGGGGGGACGCCCTCGACGAGTTGCTCCGGGTGGCCGGTGGGATCCGCGACGCCGGGTTGCGTGACGCGGGGCGGCCGGGCGTGGTCACGTACTCGAAGAAGGTCTTCATCCCGTTGACCCGGCTGTGCCGGGACCGCTGTCACTACTGCACGTTCGCCACCGTGCCGCACCGGCTGCCGGCGCCGTTCCTGGACCGCGACGAGGTGCTCGCCATCGCGCGGGCCGGTGCCGAGCAGGGGTGCAAGGAGGCCCTCTTCACGCTCGGTGACCGGCCGGAGGAGCGCTGGCCGGCGGCCCGGAGCTGGCTCGACGAGCGCGGCTACGACTCCACACTTGACTACCTGCGGGCCTGCGCGGTGGCCGTGTTGGAGGAGACGGGCCTGCTGCCGCACCTCAACCCCGGGGTGCTGTCCTGGTCGGAGCTGCAACGGCTCAAGCCGGTCGCCCCGAGCATGGGCATGATGCTGGAGACCACCGCGACCCGGCTCTGGTCCGAGCCGGGCGGCCCGCACTACGGCTCACCGGACAAGGAGCCGGCGGTTCGGCTCCGCGTGCTCGACGACGCCGGCCGGGTCGGAGTGCCGTTCACCACCGGCATCCTCATCGGCATCGGGGAGACCCCGGCCGAGCGGGTCGACGCGCTCTTCGCGATCCGCCGCACCCACCGGGAGTACGGCCACCTCCAGGAGGTGATCGTGCAGAATTTCCGCGCCAAGCCGGACACGGCGATGCGCGGCATGCCCGACGCGGAGCTGCACGACCTGGCCGCCACGGTGGCGGTGGCCCGGCTGCTGCTCGGCCCGAAGGCCCGGATCCAGGCCCCGCCGAACCTCATCGCCGGTGAGTACGACCTGCTGCTGCGCGCCGGCATCGACGACTGGGGCGGTGTCTCGCCGCTCACCCCCGACCACGTCAACCCGGAACGCCCGTGGCCGCAGATCGAGGAGTTGGCCCGGCACACCGAGCTGGCCGGGTTCACGCTGCGGGAGCGGCTGACGATCTACCCGGAGTACGTGCGCGCCGGTGACCCGTGGCTCGACCCGCGACTGCTGCCGCACGTCGACGCGCTCGCCGATCCGGCGACCGGCATGGCGGTGGAGTCGGCCCTGCCGCAGGGCCACCCCTGGCAGGAGCCGGAGGAGGTGTTCGGCGGGCGGGTCGACCTGCACGCCACCATCGACACCACCGGCCGCACCGAGGACCGGCGCGGCGACTTCGACAGCGTCTACGGCGACTGGTCCGAGGTCGCCGGCAAGGTCACCCCGGAGGCGACGGCGCGGCGTGCGGGCGTACCCCCGGTGGCGGCCGGGAGCGGCGCGGACCGTGACCTGGCGGCCGGGCTCACGCTCGCCGCCGACGACCCGGCGGCGCTGCTCGACCCCCGGCACACCGACGCCGCGCTGGCGCTGTTCGGGGCGGACGGGCCGGCGCTCGACGCGTTGTGCCGGCTCGCCGACGACGTCCGGCGCGACGCCGTCGGCGACGACGTCACCTACGTGGTCAACCGCAACATCAACTTCAGCAACGTCTGCTACGTGGGCTGCCGGTTCTGTGCCTTCGCCCAGCGTGAGCGGGACGCCGACGCGTACCGGCTCTCCGTCGACCAGGTCGCCGATCGGGCCGAGCAGGCGTGGGCGGCCGGGGCCAGCGAGGTGTGCCTCCAGGGTGGCATCGACCCGAAGATGCCGGTCACCGGGTACGCCGACATCGTGCGCGCGATCAAGGCCCGCGTGCCGGACATGCACGTGCACGCCTTCTCGCCCATGGAGATCGTCACCGCCGCCGCGAAGGCGGGCGTGCCGGTGCGCGACTGGTTGACGCAGCTGCGCGAGGCCGGGCTGGACACCATCCCCGGCACCGCCGCGGAGATCCTCGACGACGACGTGCGCTGGGTGTTGACCAAGGGAAAACTCCCGGCCGCCGCCTGGGTCGACGTGGTCAGCACCGCCCACGAGCTGGGCATCCGGTCCAGCTCCACCATGATGTACGGCCACGTCGACCACCCCGGGCAGTGGCTGGCGCACTTCCGGGTGCTGGCCGGCGTGCAGGACCGTACCGGCGGGTTCACCGAGTTCGTGGCCCTGCCGTTCGTGCACACCAATGCTCCGATCTATCTGGCGGGAATCGCCCGACCAGGGCCGACCTGGCGGGAGAACCGGGTGGTGCACGCCATGTCCCGGTTGCTGCTGCACGGGCGGATCGACAACATCCAGTGCTCCTGGGTGAAGCTCGGTGACGAGGGCACCGTCGCGATGCTCCAGGGTGGATGCAACGACCTCGGCGGCACGCTGATGGAGGAGACGATCTCCCGGATGGCCGGCTCCGACAACGGGTCGGCGCGTACCGAGGAGCAGTTGCGGGCCATTGCGACGGCAGCCGGTCGGCCGGCGCGCAAGCGGTCGACTGCGTACGGTCACGCCCGACCCTGACGTCGAACCTTTCCCCGCTGCCGGCCGTACCACGCGATGCCGGTGGCGGTCGCGGCCAGGACCGCCGCCGGTGTCCCCCTCAGGGGCCCGGCGGCGTCGATGGACGGCGTCGGACCCGTCCGTCCCCGCGGGCGCGTACCGCGCCGCCGCCGGAAAGGTTGCCCATGACCAGTGATCAGCGGAAGCGGCAGTGGCCGCGACTGACCCGCCGGCAGACGTTGACCGCCGCGGCCACCGCCACCCTCGGTGCCGCCGCGCTCACCGTGCCCGGCCTGTCGGCCGCGCAGAACGCCCCCGGCGCGGCTGGACGTGCCGACGAGCCGATCGTCGTGCACCTGCGCGACGCCGCCTCCGGAACGATGGACGTCTTCGTCGGTGAGACGCGGATCGAGGTACGTGACCGCGGCCTGGCGGACCGGCTGCGGCGCGCCGCCCGGCGCTGACCCGGCACTCCGCACTGCCATCCTGTCCCCGCCCAGTGAGGTTGGTCCGCCATGTCTTCCCACCGCGAGGCCCCGGAGATAGCCAAGGATCCGGTCGCCGACAGCTCCGACCTGTACGCGTTCGTCAGCCCCGACAAGCCCGACACGGTGACGCTGATCGCCAACTACGTTCCGTTGCAGCTGCCCTCGGGGGGCCCGAACTTCTTCGAGTTCGGTGACGACGTGCGCTACGAGATCCATATCGACAACGACGGCGACGGCCGTCCGGATGTCACCTACCGGTTCGAATTCACCACCGAGATCACCAATCCGAACAGCTTTCTCTACAACACCGGCACCATCGAGTCGCTGGACAGCAAGAACTGGAACCGGCGGCAGTTCTACAGCCTGACCCGGGTGACCGACGGCCGGGAGCACCGGTTGGCGCACAAGCTGCCCTGCCCGCCGTGCAACGTCGGCCCGCTGTCCACCCCGAAGTACGCCGAGCTTGTGCGGCAGGCCACCTACTCGCTCTCCACCGGCGAGCGGGTCTTCGCCGGGCAGCGCGCGGACGGCTTCTTCGTCGACCTGGGGGCGATCTTCGACCTCGGCACGTTGCGGCCGTTCCAGCAGCTGCACGTCGCCGGGAAGAAGATCTTCAAGGCCGAGGGGGAGCCGGTCAACGCCACCGACCGGATGAACGTGCACAGCATCGCCGTGCAGGTGCCACTGAAGCAGGTGCGTCGCCGCGCCAACCGCTACGGCGCGGGTGACGCGGCGTCGGTGATCGGGGTGTGGACGTCGGCGTCGCGTCGGCAGGTGCGGGTGCTCGGTGACCGGGGCGGTGCGGACACCGCCACCGGGCCGTTCACCCAGGTCTCCCGGCTGGGCAATCCGTTGTTCAACGAGGTCATCGTGCCGATGTCCAAGAAGGACCTGTGGAACTCGCTGCCACCGTCGGAGGACAAGCGGTTCGCGCGGTTCGTCGAGCAGCCGGAGCTGGCCGCTCTGCTGCCGGCGCTCTACCCGGACGTGTTCCCGAATCTGGACCGGCTCACCAAGGCGAAGAAGGCCCGTGCGGACCTGGTGGCGATCCTGCTCACCGGCGTACCGGCCGGGCTGATCGACGGTTTCACGAACGCCACCGGCGACGTGCAGGCCGACATGCTGCGGCTGAACACCGCGATCCCGCCGACCCGGCAGCCGGACCGGTTCGGGGTGCTCGGTGGTGACCTGGCCGGATACCCGAACGGGCGGCGGGTCGGCGACGACGTGGTCAGCATCGCGCTGCGGGCGATCGCCGGGGTCACCGTCCCGCTCGTGGACAAGACGTTTCAACCGGACGCGGCGGCCGCCGCGGTCACCCCGGGGTTGAGCGCCGCCGACGTGACCGCGCCGTTCCTCGCAAACTTCCCCTACCTGGGTACGCCGTACGACGGGTTCAACAACCCGCCGGCGGCGTCCTGACCGGCGGGGGGAGGGGATGCACGAGCACGCGTACGGGCCGTCGGAGACGGGGAGCGTCGTCCTCGATCTGGGTGGCGACACCGGTGCTCTGATCGTCTACACGGGCCGCGATCTGCACGGCCGGGAGATCGAGATCAGCCGGGACGACGATCGGCGGGTCCACTCTGCCGTGCGGGAGCGCCGGGTGCAGGACGGCTCGTTCCACAGTGCGGTCTATCCGGATCTGCCCGGCGGGATTTATACCGTCTGGTGGGACGAGAGTACGCCCGCCGGGTCAGTTTCTGTCCACGGTGGAGGCATCGCCGAATTCGTGTGGCCTACCAGCGGTTTCGGGGTCGCCAGCTGACGTTTTCGCACCGGTCTCGCGCCGCGCCCCGTCCACATTGTGGGCGGGGCGTACGTGCTGTTCCCAGCTCGACGGGCGGTCTGCGCCGCGCCGCGTTAACCTGTCCCCCACCAAGATCAGCTTTGAGGGTGCGGACGTCTGGCACTGCCCCGCTGGCGCCCCGTCGGGGGAGCGCCACGGGAGAAAAGTCGGGCAACTCGCCGGAGAGGGCGTTACTCGGCCGGGGTCTGAATCGATAGGGCAGGTTGCGAGGCTGGACGGTCCGAGTGGCCGTCCGGGGGTGTCGGGAGGGCGACTCCATTATCAAGTTTGGCTTGACGGCGCACGCATTACACGCGTGTAATTTGAATGGGGTTGTTCGCACGGAACGCAACAAAACGGGACCGGACGGACAAGCACGCCTTTCGCGTGGGGGGTTGCAGCGGCGATGACGCCGGTGCGCGACAAGGAGGCATTTGATGGACGGCCAGCTTGAGGTGGCCGACCTGCTCGGAAACGCGCCGGAGTGGCAGGAGCGGGCACTGTGCTCGCAGACCGACCCCGAAGCGTTCTTCCCCGAGAAGGGCGGCTCAACCCGCGAGGCGAAGCGGATCTGCTCGCGGTGTGAGGTCAAGACCGAATGCCTCGAATACGCTCTCGGTCACGACGAGCGGTTCGGCATCTGGGGTGGGCTCTCCGAGCGGGAGCGGCGCAAGTTGAAGCGGCGGGCCGCCTGAGCGGTGCGAGGTCGAGGCGGTGGGGGCCGCCCGACTCTTGCGCGTTCTGGGGCTGCGTGTGCCGCCGGTGCGGCTGCGCGATCAGCGACTGAGGGGTGGCTCAGGTCAGCTCGTCGGGGTCGACCCCGAGCAGGTTCGCCACCTGTTCGATGATCACGTCATGCACGAGGTCGGCGAGGTCCTCGCGATCCATCGCCCGGAACTCCAGGGGCCGCCGGTACAGCACGATCCGCGGCGGCACCTCCTGTCGGCCCGGCCGGCCGGGCAGCAGCCGGGCCAGCGGGACCTCGCCATCCTCCAGCACATCGGAGTCGTACACGTTCAGGTCCGGCGGGACGTCCTCGACCGCGAACTCGACCCCGGCCAGCTCCTTGGCGAACCGACGCTCCAGCGTCTCCACGGTGTCCAGGACCAGGTCGTCGAAGACCTCGGCCTTGGTCCGTGCCAGTGGCACGGTGGCCGGCACCAACCGCCCGCGCAGGCCACGACCGTGCCGGTCACGGTGCACACGCCGGCCGGGGCCGGGGCGGCGGTGTTCCGGGCTCGTCATGAGGCAAAGGGTAGCGCCCGCGCCGGGCTGGCCAGCGGCACCGCCGCTCCCGTGGCGCGGCGCGCCCAGAACGGCGAACTGTGATCACCGTGACGGGCGTGTCGCAACGCGAAGCGATGCGCCGGACCCGGTAATGGAGATACCCTGCCGCACGTGAGGTCACCACGGCGCTGCTCCCGTAACGGCTGCCCCCGGCAAGCGGTCGCCACATTGACCTATGTCTACAACGAGTCGACAGCGGTGGTGGGGCCGCTGGCGGCGTTCGCCGAGCCGCACACGTACGACCTGTGTGAGCCGCACGCCCGCAGCCTGACGGCACCGCGTGGCTGGGACGTGGTCCGGCACGAGGGCGCGTTCGAGCCGCCGCCGCCCACCACCGACGACCTGGTGGCGCTCGCCGAGGCGGTCCGCGAAGCCGCCCGCCCGGCCCCCCGCCCCCCGGAGCCCGACCAGAACCGCCCCGAGCACCCCCACCAAACCGGCCGCCGAGGCCACCTCCGAGTAATCCCCCCCAACCACTAACCCCCACCCGGCCCCGCGGCCCTCTTCGGTGTTGATCAAGAGGTTTGCGTCAAGAACGCGCCGGTCGATGACCGAAACCTCTTGATCAACCAGCGTGGCGCGGGTGGGTCGGGGACGTTGGTGGGGCACCTGGGGGCGTTTGGGGGGCGTATCAATACGTCTCACCGCCACACGCCGTTAGGCCGCAGACACCGCCACGCAGCGTGGTTAACATGCGCCGCAGCGTGCACCGTTCCAGGTCGCGGTGTACCCCTCGTGGGCGGGAGGGTCCGAGTGGCGAACGAGGCGTTGCGGGTGGCGATGGCCGAGGCGGGCGAGACGGTCGAATCGCTTGCGGAGAAGGTTCGCATCCACCCCAAGACGGCCGGGCGGTGGCTCGCCGCGGGACACATCCCGCACCCGCGTACCCGGATCGCGGTCGCCCGGGTGCTCCGTCGGGACGCGGCCGACCTCTGGCCGGAGCCGTTCCGCCGCCGTGGCCTGCCGTGGTTCCGGCCGTGGGCAGAGCTCGAACAGGACGCCGTCTCGATCCGTTCCTACCAGCCGCTGCTCGTGCCGGGCCTGCTGCAGACCGAGGGGTACGCCCGCGCGGTGCTGGGTACCGGTGGGCTGCTCGCACCGTCCGAGGTGGATCTGATCGTCGCGGGCCGCCTCGAACGGCAGTCGGTCCTCGGTCGCGACGCCCCACCGCAGCTCGTGACGGTGATCGACGAGGTGGTGCTGCGCCGGCTGGTCGGTGAGCGCGCCGTGATGTCCGGGCAGCTGGCCCACCTGGCGGCGGTCGCGGAGTGGGAGCACGTGCAGGTGCGGGTCATCCCGGCGGAGAGCCCGTGGCACACCGGTCTGGCCGGTCCCTTCGTGCTGGGCCGCCTGCCCGACGGGACGGAATTGGCGTATCTCGACAACCAGCTCCGCGGTCAGGTCGTGACCGATCCCGTCGACGTCGCTAGCCTGGGACGCAGGTGGGAGAGCGTCACCGGTGAGGCGTTACCCCAACGCCTGTCGATCGAGCTGATCAGGGAAGTGGCCACGACATGGACATGACCGACGCCCGTTGGCGCACCGCTACCCGCAGCAGCAACAACGGCGGCGACTGCGTCGAGGTAGCCGACAACCTGCCCGGCCGGGTGCTGGTACGCGACAGCAAGGACCGTGACGGTGGCACCCTGGCCTTCGCGCCGGCCGCCTGGACGTCCTTCGTCAACCTCGTCCGATCGAGCTGAGCCGTCGGTCCGGCCGCTGATCCACTCGGGTTGGGGAAAGCGCGGTGTCCCGGCGCGCAGACACCCCGCCATCCGCAATATCGCGTAAATCACGCTGAGCGTGGTCGACACGTCCACGGGTGGTGACGCGTCGGCCCCGATGCTCCGCCGGTGGTGCCGGTTTGTCATCGTGTCAGTCGTCCACGGCACCGACCCCTGAGGAAAACTGATGCGTGTCCCCCTCCGGCCCCTCTCCCGGCGTGGACTGCTCACCGGCGCACTCGGCTCGGCCGCCCTGGTCGCCGCGGGTGGCGGCCTTGCCGGCTGCGGCACCAAGGGTGCCCAACAGACCGAGGCTGGCTGCGTCAGCGAGGACCTCTCCGGCACCGAGCGGAAGCTCGCGTTCTCCAACTGGCCGCAGTACCTGGACGTGGATGAGGAGGACGAGTCCAAGCGACCCAGCCTGGACGAGTTCGTCCGGAAGACCGGTATCCAGGTCACGTACACCGAGGACATCAACGACAACAACGAGTTCTTCGGCAAGGTGCGGCAGCAGCTCGCCGCCTGCCAGAGCACCGACCGGGACATCATCGTGCTGAGCGACTGGATGGCGGCCCGGATGAGCCGGCTCGGCTGGATCCAGAAACTCGACCCGGCGAACATTCCGAACGTCCGGGCCAACCTGCTCCCGCCGCTGCTCAACCGCTCCTTCGACACCGACAACCAGCTCTCCATCCCGTGGCAGTCCGGCCTCGCCGGCTTGGCGTACAACGGCAAGGTCGCCAAGGAGCTGCGTACGGTCGACGAGCTGCTGACCCGCCCCGACCTCAAGGGCCGGGTGACCGCGCTCAGCGAGATGCGCGACACGATGGGCCTGCTGCTCGGCGCGGGTGGGCACGACCCGTCGAACTTCACCACCGCCCAGTTCGACGACGCGCTCCACAAACTCAAGAAGGCCGTCGACTCGGGGCAGATCCGCCGCTTCACCGGCAACGACTACGCACCCGATCTCGCCAAGGGCGACATCGCCGCCTGCATCGGCTGGTCCGGGGACGTCATCCAGCTCTCCACCGCCGACGAGAGGGTGCGGTTCGTCGCGCCCGACTCCGGGGTGATGCTCTACAGCGACAACATGATGGTGCCCAACAGGGCCACCCACAAGGCGAACGCCGAGCAGCTCATCAACTACTACTACGAGCCGGCCGTCGCCGCGAGGCTCGCCGCGTACGTCAACTACATCTGCCCCGTCAAGGGCGCTCAGGCCGAGATGGAGAAGATCGACCCCGAGCTGGCGACCAACCCGCTGATCTTCCCGGACGAGGCTCTGCTGTCGAAGTCCACGATGTTCATGGCCCTGGACGAGAAGCAGGAGAAGGAGTACGAGGGTAAGTTCCAGCAGGTCATCGGGGCGTGACGGGATGGCACGCGAGACACCCGCCGACCACCTGCGCCTGGCCAACCTCACCAAGCGGTTCGGTGCCTCCACCGCGGTCGACGACCTCAGCCTGTCCATCGGACCGGGCTCGTTCTTCGCCCTGCTCGGCCCGTCCGGCTGCGGCAAGACCACCACGCTGCGGATGATCGCCGGGCTGGAGGAACCGACGAGCGGCCAGGTGCTGCTCGGTGACCGGGACGTCACCCGGCTGCGACCGTACCGGCGGCCGATCAACACCGTCTTCCAGAGCTACGCGCTGTTTCCGCACCTCACCGTCTTCGAGAACGTGGCCTTCGGGCTGCGTCGACGCGGCATCCGCTCGGTCGACGGCGAGGTTCTGCGGATGCTGTCGCTGGTGCAGCTCGACGGCTACGGCAACCGCCGGCCGGCCCAGCTCTCCGGCGGCCAGCAGCAACGGGTCGCGCTGGCCCGGGCGCTCGTCAACCGGCCGCAGGTCCTCCTGCTCGACGAGCCGCTGGGTGCCCTGGATCTGAAGCTGCGCCGGCAGATGCAGATCGAGCTGAAGCGGATCCAGACCGAGGTGGGCATCACCTTCGTGCACGTCACCCACGACCAGGAGGAGGCCCTGACCATGGCCGACACCGTCGCGGTGATGCACGACGGACGGATCGCGCAACAGGGCACGCCGGCCGACCTCTACGAGCTTCCCGCCACCGCGTTCGTGGCGAACTTCCTCGGCCAGTCCAACCTGCTCGCCGGCGACGCCACCGGCGTCAGCGGCGACGACGTCACGGTGACGGCGCACGGCAGCCGCTTCTCGGTGCCCACCGGCCGGTCCCGATCCGACCACGGTCCGGTCCACCTGGGGGTACGCCCGGAGAAGCTGATTCTGGTCGGCTCCGCCGACCAGGTGCCCGCTGGGCATCAGCACGTCACCGGCGTGGTCACCGACGCGTCCTATGTGGGAGTCAGCACGCAGTATCTGCTGCGGACCGGCTGGGGCGCCGAGTTGTCGGTCTTCACGGCCAACAGCGGGACCTCGACGCCGGTGGCGGTCGGCAGCACGGCCGTGGCGTACTGGGATCCGCGGCACGCGTTCCTGCTGCCCCGTGCCGCCGGGGACACCGACCGGACGTCGCCGGTGCGCGACGAGCCGGTGGGCGCGCCCTCGTGACCCGTCCGGCGCCGACCGGAGCGGGGCAGGGGCCGCCGGCGGTCCGGTCCGGGCGGCGCCGCGTCCTGCCGTACCTCCTGGTGTTGCCCGGGGTGGCCTGGCTGCTCGTCTTCTTCGGTGTGCCGCTGCTGCAACTCGGTGCCGCGAGCCTCTACGACCCCGGCGGCTCGCTCTCCACCGGGTACGCGATGGCCTGGGCGTTCGGCAACTACCCGGACGTGGTGCAGGCGTACTGGCCGCAGTTCCTGCGCTCGTTCGGCTACGCCGGGCTGGCCCTGGTGCTGGCGCTGTTGCTGGGCTACCCGCTGGCGTACGCGATCGCGCAGAAGGCCGGGCGGTGGAGGAACCTGCTGCTGGTGTGCGTGGTCGCGCCGATGTTCACCAGCTTCCTGGTCCGGACACTGGCCTGGAAGACCATCCTGTCGGACAACGGCGTGCTCGTCGGTCTGCTGCGCGACGTGCACCTGCTGGCACCGCAGGGACGGCTGCTGGCCACGCCGTTGGCGGTGGTGCTCGGCCTGACGTACAACTTCCTGCCGTTCTTGGTGCTGCCGCTGTACGCGAGCCTGGAGCGGCTCGACCACCGGTTGCTGGAGGCGGCCAGCGACCTGTACGCGAGCGGTGCGCAGGCGTTCCGTCGGGTGACCCTGCCGCTGTCCCGGCCCGGCCTGGTCGCCGGCACGCTGCTGTTCTTCATCCCGGCCAGCGGCGACTACATCAACGCCGAGCTGCTCGGCACCCCCAACGAGTACATGATCGGCAACGTCGTCGACTCGGCGTTCCTGGTCCGGTTGGACTACCCGCAGGGCGCCGCGCTGTCGTTCCTGCTGATGGCCGCGATCCTCGCGGTGGTCGTCGGCTACCTGCGTCGGGCCGGCTTCGAGAGGCGGCTCTGATGAGGTTCTGGCGCTGGCTGGTCGACCGCTGGGTGCTGATCGTGGCGCTGCTGGTGGTCGGCTATCTGTCGCTGCCGATCCTGGTGGTGGCCGGTCTGTCGTTCAACCGCCCGTCGAGTCGGCTGTCGTACGACTTCAACGAGTTCACCCTGGACAACTGGCGGCGGCCCTGCGCCACGTCGGACATGTGTGACGCGGTGGTCCGCAGCGTGCAGATCGGTTTCCTCGCCACCGTGGTCGCCACCGTGCTGGGCACCCTGCTGGCGTTCGCGCTGGTCCGGCACCGCCTCCGCGGCCGGTCCGGCATCAACGTGCTGATCTTCCTGTCGATGGCCACCCCGGAGCTGGTGATGGGTACGTCGCTGTTGGCGCTCTTCGTGTCCGCCGGGGTGCCGCAGGGCTTCTGGACCATCGTGGTCGCGCACGTGACGTTCTGTGTGTCGTTCGTGGTGGTCACCGTGCGGGCGCGGTTGGCCGGGATGGACCGGCGGTTGGAGGAGGCCGCCATGGATCTCTACGCCAACGAGTGGCAGACCTTCCGGAGGATCACCCTGCCGTTGGTGCTGCCCGGCATCGTGGCCGCCGCGCTGCTGGCTTTTTCGCTGAGCTTCGACGACTTCATCGTCACGAACTTCAACGCCGGCACCACCGTCACGTTCCCGATGTACGTCTGGGGCGCCGCCCAGCGGGGCATCCCACCACAGGTGAACGTCATCGGCACCGCGATGTTCGCGATAGCGCTCCTGCTGACCGGGCTCACGTCGCTGCGGGGTCGGCAGGCTCGTCGGCCCGCGTCGGATGTCGGCGCGACGGGGGCAGCGCGTTGAGCCCGCCTGCTGACGGCATCTCGACACATCACCTGTCCTGCGTCGACGAGTGAGCACGCGAGGGCGTACTCGTTAGGATTCGCGGCTTTTGTAGGCAAATCCAGCCGCACGATCGGCCCTGATCAGTCGGCCTGAGGGTTGCCGCAGGTGTCGTCCCGTCGTCCGAAGACGTGCCCACGGATCATCGGCGTGACGCGAACGGCGCAGGTGACGAGCACGACGGAGGATCTTGCGGACGGTGTTTGCGACGACACTCATCGCCGTGACGATGCAACCACCGCCGGTCCCCGGCCCGCCGTACGCACCGCAGTCCGGCCCGGGCGGCCGCCCGAACTGGTTCCGTCGGGCCAGTCCCGCCCGTCGGACCGCCGTGATCCTCGGCTCGGTGACCCTGTCGATCCTGCTGCTCTGCTGTACCGGTACCGCCATCATCGGCGCGTTGGCCGGCGAACCGGAGCCGACCAAGACCGGCACGGCCGCCGAGCAGGCGCAGCAGCCCATCGTGGCGGCGCCCGCCGAGCCGACCGACGAGGCTTCCGCGCCGGCTGCCGCGCCGATTGCCACAACGGTCGCCACGCCCGTCGCCACGCCCGTCGCCACACCGGTCGCCACACCGGTCGCCACGCTCGGCGCCACCGAGTCCCCGGTGCCGGCCCCGCCGGATGCCGCGCCCGCGCCGGTCGTGCGGGTGAGGACCGAGACGGAGCAAGCCACCGTCCGGTACGGCGAGACGACCGTCAAGGACGCGTCCCTGGCCGAGGGCAAGCGCGTCGTCCGGACCAAGGGCGTCAACGGAGTGCGAACCCTGACGTACGAGGTGACCACCACGAACGGGGTGCGGACGTCGAAAAAACTGGTCAAGTCCACGGTGACGAAGCAGCCGGTGACCCAGGTCGTCGCCGTCGGCACCAAGAAGCCGCAGTCCTCGACCTGCGACCCGAACTACAGCGGCTGTGTCCCGATCGC
Source organism: Micromonospora sp. NPDC048905 (assembly GCF_040649655.1). Taxonomy (NCBI): domain Bacteria; kingdom Bacillati; phylum Actinomycetota; class Actinomycetes; order Micromonosporales; family Micromonosporaceae; genus Micromonospora; species Micromonospora sp. NPDC048905. Next base: position 168,149 of record NZ_JBEZFV010000013.1, read on the forward strand.
CAGCGACGTCGACTGCGCGGGCGGCAGCGGCAACGGCCCTGCCTACGTCAGTGGACCCATCAGGGTGATCGGCGACGACATCTACGACCTGGACCGCGACGGCGACGGCACGGCCTGCGACTGACGGCCCACCCCCACCCCACCCCCACCCCACCCCCCACCCCACCC